>JACZKP010000005.1 GCA_014860005.1 Verrucomicrobiota bacterium
GTAATGATGGTCTCGCCAAGCTTTCCGGCAAGATGCGGGTTGTCCGCCACTGTGATCACTATCGAAGGATCTGCAGGCAGGGTGATATCGCCGCCGTTGTAGCCTTCGTGGAGTACCGGCCGGACGTTGGCACCGCTCACGTCGGGCGAGGTGTCCATGTGTGCTATAAACCCGATGACCGGCGCATCGGCTTTGTCAGAATTTGAGGGAATAGTGGCCATGACATAACCGTACTCATCCATGGCTGCGTCGGCGAGACCCATTGCTTTCAGTTCCTCAACGAGATCCGCACCGAGGATTTTTTGCTTCGCGGTGCTGGGGAAAGTTTCGGAGGTTTCGTCGGACTGCGTGTCGTAGGTGACGTATTTCAGGAAGCGCTCGACGCAGGTGTACTGATAATCGGAAGGAATCATGATGGCTGCCTCAGGTATTGGAGAAGGAAATTCAATTACTCGGTATCTGGAGAGAATGCTTATGCACTGCTCTGTTGGAGTACGTCACCGCCAAGGCCCGTACTTCGGCGTTGTGGCAAGATCAATCAGGAAAGATATGAATTTTTAGAAGGAGGCTAAAAATAAATATATGACGATTATATCCTGTATTCTTGCCGCTGCAATTTCCGATCTCGTCCGATCTCGATATCAGGCGCTGCCCTGGAATTTTCACGTCGGGACAAGTGGCGGTGAGGGTGCCACTACGATTTTACTCGTATCTCAGCGCCTCGATTGGATCGAGGTTCGAAGCCTTCCACGCCGGATATACTCCAAAGACGATTCCGATGATGGTTGTCACAACGACGCCGAGCAGCGCCCAGCCGATAGGCAGTACGGGCGGGATATCAAGCATGAGGGCAAGAATATTGCCGCCTCCCAGCCCCATGATGATTCCAATCACGCCTCCTATCTGGCAGATCACGACAGCCTCGATGAGGAACTGCGTAAGTATGGTTTTTCTTGTTGCGCCGATAGCCTTACGGATGCCGATTTCACGTGTCCGCTCGGAAACTGAAACGAGCATGATGTTCATGATGCCGATGCCTGCCGCCAGCAACGAAATCGAACTGACCACCACCACACCGATCCGCACCGCAATGGTGAAGGTGTTGAACTGCTCGATTAGCGAGTCGTTGGAGAATAACTCGAAATCATCCTCCGCGCCGGGCGGCACTTTGCGCGCCACGCGCAGGATGCCGCGCACTTCCTCCACGCAATCTTCGTAGCTGGCTGCGTCGCGCGCCTGCACCAGAATGCTCAGGCTTACCCACCAACGGCCAAAGCGGTCCAGCGCGGTGGTGATGGGCACAATGGCGAAGTTGTCCTGTTCGCCGCCGAGTGAAGCGCCCTTGGGTTCGAGCACACCAATCACAGTGTAATTGATGCCGTTGAGCTTGAGCCGTTCCCCGACTGCCGAGCCGAAGGGGAAAACTGTCTTTGCCAGCGTGGCGCCGAGCACGCAAACATCACGCGCGTTCTCGACATCGGTTTCTATCAAACCGCGGCCCTCGGCGACCGTCCAGTTGCGCGCGGGGAAGCTGCCGGGCGTTTCCCCGAGCATCCGCACGTCCGGCGCGGTTTTTTGAAAGCGCGTTTCCACCTGGCCGCCCCAGAAATTGCCTTCGAGGCCCACGGCACCGGCCAGCGTGGCTTTCTGCACCACCTGCTGGCCGTGTGCGAGCGAGATGTTCTTGCGCCGCCAGTATTTCTCCCAGTCCTTGGGTCCGCCAAACTGCACTGCGGGCCACTTCTGAATCGCGAACGTGTGGCTGCCCAACTGGCTCATCTCCGTCTCGATGTTGCGTTTCAACACGCGCATCGCGGTCATCACGACAATGATCGAGAACACGCCAATCAACACGCCCAGCAACGTGAGCGCGGAGCGCAGTTTGTGCGCCGCCAGCGCGTTCATCGCCATGGCGAAGCTCTCGCGGGCTTCGGCCAGGAACAGGGTTGAGCCGCGTGATTTCATCATTCACTCCGCAACGCATCCACCGGATTCATGCGCGCCGCGCGCCAGGCGGGCAGGAAGCCGGACACCAATCCCGTGACCAGCGCCACCGATAACGCGAGGCCGGCAATTGTCAGTGACATCGTCGCCGGCAGAAATCGTTGCATGACGAGCGTCAACGGCCACGCAATGGCCAGGGCAATGAGGCCGCCCAGCACGCAGATGCAGCCGGCCTCGGTCAGGAATTGCAGCATAATTGTCCGCCGCTTGGCGCCAATCGCCTTGCGAATGCCAATCTCACGCGTTCGTTCCGCCACGGATACGAACATGATGTTCATGATGCCAATCCCGCCGACGAACAACGACAATCCGGTGATGAACAGGCCGATGCCCGCAATCGTGCCAGCGACCTTGTTGAACATTTCCACGAATTGATCCTGCTGATTAATGGAGAAGTCATCGGGTTCGTTCGGCGCGAGGCGGCGCACCCGGCGCATGACGTGGCGCAATTCCTCGCGCGCCTCCTCAAGTTGGACCAGTTCGCGGGCTTTGACCTGGATGTTCAGGTCCGGATCGTAACGGAATGCCGTGATGAATTGCTGCAACGGAATCATCACGCGATTGTCCAGGCTGAACACGCCCAGGAACGATCCTTGTTTCTCCAGCACCCCGATGACCTCGAAAGGCTGCGGACCGATCTTGATGCGGTGGCCCAAAGGCGAAGCGTTTTGGAAAAGATTGGTGGCCACGTCGGTGCCTATGACGCAGACCGGACGGCCGCCTGCGGCATCCGCAGCGGAGAGAAAGCGACCTTCCTGAACCCCGATGCCGCCGGCGTAGGGAAAATCCTCCGTCGTGCCGACGACGAAGACCGTGCTGGCACTGCGGTTGCGGTATTTGACGGGCAGCATGGCATCGGCGGTGGGCGCGACCGCCGCCGCGAGGGTCAGTTGACGCGCCAGCGCTTCGGCTTCGGGCAACCGGATGGGCCGGCGCTTCTGCGCTTTCATCCAGTCACCCTCGGTGCGGTTGATCCAGTTGAAACGCTGGACATAGAACACGTCCGCACCCAGCGTGGATATGCTCTGCAGAAACGCGCGGTTCAATCCCTCGATGGCCGTGCCCATCAGCGTGACGGTGACGATGCCGATGACGATGCCCAGCGTGGTCAGGACCGAGCGCATCTTGTTGGCGCGAATGGCGTCCCACGAGATGCCGAAACTTTCGCGGACTTCAGTGAGGAAGTTCATGGCGACGCCTTCAGGTGCGAAGTTGGTTGGCCCCGCACTGAGAACCGCCTGCTTTGGCGCGTCAGCGTCCTGGAGTGCGGCAGCCCTCTGCCGCTCTCGATGGCCCACGATGTCCAAAGCGGCAGAGGGCTGCCGCACTCCGGGACCTTGCGGCGGTGCGAATGGTTCATGAAAACTTCCAATGACCCGTTCGGGATGCACTGCGGCTTCTCGAACCGTAGCCGCCGCCGTGAGGAGGCGGGTGCTTGCTCGCCGGAATGAATCCGCCTCCTCACGTCGGCGGCTACCGGCATGGGCTGGGCAGAATCCAATACAGTTTTCACGCGCTCAAGCCGGTGGCGGCGGCTGTGGGTTGGAGGCTCGGCGTCACTTGCTCGTCACTCGCGATCAACCCGTCGCGAATGCGAATAATGCGCCGGGCGTGCCGGGCTACGTCCTCCTCATGCGTCACGACGATAATCGTGTGACCCCGGCGCGAAAGCTCCTCGAACAACGCCATGATTTCCGTGCCGGTCTTGGAATCCAGATTCCCGGTGGGTTCATCGGCCAGCAAGATGGAAGGTTTGTTCACCAGCGCGCGGGCCACGGCTACGCGCTGACGCTGGCCGCCGGAAAGCTCGTTGGGCTTGTGATGCACGCGGTCGGCCAGACCCACTTGCGCGAGCGATTCCAGCGCCGTCTGCCGGCGTTCAGTGGCGGGCGCGCCGGCGTAGATAAGCGGCAGTTCGACGTTGTGCAGCGCGTTGGAGCGCGGCAGCAGGTTGAAGGTCTGAAATACGAAACCGATTTCGCGGTTGCGGACCTCGGCGAGTTGGTTGTCGTCCATGTCGCTCACGTCCGTGCCGTTGAGTTCGTAACGGCCGGAAGTGGCCGTGTCGAGGCAGCCGACCACATTCATGAGCGTGGATTTGCCCGAACCGGACGGGCCCATGATGGCCACGTATTCGCCGCGCTGGATTTCGAGCGAGACGTCGCGCAACGCGTGGATCGTTTCCGCCCCCATCTGATAGCGGCGCGAAATGTTCTGGAGGCGGATGAGGCTCATGAAAGGAAATCCGAAGGTCGGAATCCGAATGCCGCACGAAAACCCAATGCCAAAGCCAAAGGACGCGCTTCGCGACAAGCAATGCGTAACCGCAGATTCAGAGTTCTGAAATCGCTCATCCTTAGGATTTCGGAATTGGATGCTCGGCCTTCGTCACGGATCATTTCTTCTCCTTCGGGTTGTCCCTTTCCGGCGTGCCCTTCCGAACCCGTTTGCCATCCTCAAGTTCGCGGCTGATGGCTTTGTAGCCGCCGGAAACAACCTCCTGCCCTTCCGCCAGTCCCTCGGTGATTTCCCAGTAACTGTCATCGCTGATGCCGATCTTGACCGGCACCATCTTCGCCTGATCGCCTTCAACGACGAAAACCACCTCCACAGACTGAGGTGTCTCCTTCGACTTTCTATCCGCCCGATCAGAGTTGGTGGAGGTTGTTTCAGCGGGACCATTACCGGCCGCGGAATTCGTGTCGCCGGAGTTGGCGGCCGGTTTTGGTTTTGCCTTTTCCTTGGGTAGCCGCGCCGTGACGCTGGCGAAGGGCACGCTGAGCACGTTGGTGCGGTACCGGGTTTCAATTTCCGTGCTGACGGACATGCCGGGGCGGAATTGCTCCTTTTCATTCACGCGAATCTTGACCTCGAACTTGGTGGCTTCCTGGCTCTGGCCACCGCCGAAGCCCGCGCCCTTCGAGGAGTTCGCAATTTCCGTGACCACGCCGGTGAATTTCCGGTCCTTGAAGGCATCCACTTCCAGCCGCGCTTTCTGCCCCGGCGCAATCAACACCACGTCGCTCTCGCCAATGTCCACGCGCGCCTCCATCTCGTTCAGGTCCGCAATGATCATGACCTCGGTGCCGGCCATCGTGGCGGTGCCGACGACGCGTTCCCCGACCTGGGAGTTGAGCTTGCTGATCGTGCCGGTGAGCGGCGAGACGATGGTGGTCTTGGCCAGTTCCTCCTCGGCGCGGGCCAGCGAGGCGCTGGACATTTCGACCTGATGCTTGGCACTGGTGGCCTGCGCCCGGGCCACTTCGCAGGCCGTGCGCGCTTCCGTGAACACGGATTCCGAAATGAGCCGGTTGCGAAACATTTCCTCGTGGCGCTTCAACTCGGCTTCGGCGCGTTCGAGATTGGCCTGCGCCACCGCCTGGCCCGCGAGCGAGGAATTGTAGGCGGCCCGGGCCTGGTTGCGGTTGGCCGTGTAAAAATCAGGTTTGATCTTGAGAATCAGATCGCCCTTCTGCACCGGCTGGCCTTCCTTCACCGGCAACGCAGTGATTTCGCCGCTGACCTCGGGGCTGATCTTGACCTGGAGGACCGGTTGAATGCGGCCATTGGCGACCACGATTTCTGTGAGGTTGCGGCGCGTGACCTTCTCGGCCTGAACCGTGATGACGACCTCACGCTTCCGAAACACGGTCATCAATGTCAACCCGATCAACGTCAGGCCAATGACCGTGAAAACGATGATTTTTCGGCGCTTCTTTGGATTTGGCATTGTTCTACCTTCAGTTAAGACACGACAGCCGCCCGAATGTTTCGTTTAACTTTCGTAACGCTGCCGAAATGAGTATAGCAAAAGTGCGCTTCATCCCAGGCCCACCGCCAGCTAACCTCCGAGTCTGGTGGCGAACACGGACAATGTCCCCAGCGCAAAGGACATCAGCAGCCAGAAGACAATCAACGGCAGGAGCGCGCGAACGAAAGGCGCACCCGCCAGCCGCGCCAGCCCCGAGGCCATCACCCCCACCTGCCACACGTCAAACAAGTTCACCATGGCGAGCAGCATGTGAGTAACGTTCTTTTCGTCAAACTCCCCCACCGTGAGCGCGAGGCTGGGCGACGCGGCTGGATTGCTGAAATTCACCCGCAGCAGCAGTGCCACGATGGCGCCCAGCACACTGATCATTCCAGCCAGACCGGCCACTTCCGTGGCTTTCATGTATCCGATAGGCGCCTGCAGCAGCCAACGCCCAATCAACCACAGCACCAGTGCCCAGAAGAAGATGCGGGCAAAGCTGTAGAAAACCACGCCCATCGAGCCGAACACCTTTTGGAGGTTCGCCCCAAAAAGCTTTTCCATCGCCGCAATCTGTTGGTCCGCCTGCTCCCGTGTCAACTTGCCCGCCTGAATCAACTCCTCGAACTTCTTCTCCATCGCCTGTTCCTGCTTTTCGCGGATTTGTTGTTGGATGGCTGGCTGGCTCAGCACGATCACCACCGAAACGATTCCCACCGCGCAGGCAATCAAAGCCGGCACCAGCCAGTTGCCGACGGACGGACGCGTGGTTCTGACCTCTTCAAAAACATCGCCTGGAATGGCGAAGATGTTCAGCAGGCGCGCCCCAAGCGACATGGTAGGCTCTTTGAGCGTCTCCGGGGGCGGTGGCGTTTCCAAGATTGGTGGAGGCTGATCCATTTTATTGACGCACAAGTTTGCCGCGTTGGCTGACTCGCAGAGTGCGGCAACTCTGCCGGGTTGTCCAGCAGTGAGAGCGATGACGATCAGAATGGTTTCCCGGCTGACCGTTACCGTTCGGTGTCTTCCTCAGACGTCTCCTCCACAGGCTGCGGCAGGGTCAAAGCCTCGCCCTCAAAATCTTCCGCCAGCGCATGCGACTTCAACACCTCAAGATCATGGTAACCCACCAGCACGCTCTGGATCACACCGTTTCGGTCTATGAAAAACGTGGTCGGAATCGAGCGCACGGCATTGTAGGGCGCGGGCAGATCGTCTGCCGAGGCGATGGGATAATTGATGCCCTTCTTCTTCACGAACGACTTGAGCGTGTTCTCATCCTCGGAACTGATGCCCACGAGGACCAGTTCGTCGGCAGAATTCTCGGAGCGCAGTTTGATGAAATGCGGAATCTCCATCACGCACGGCGGACACCATGTGGCCCAGAAATCCAGCACCACCCGTTTGCCCTTCAACGCGCTAAGTTGAATTGTCTGACCGTCCAGCGTGGTCACGGAGAAATCCGGAGCGAAAACTCCCTGCCATTCGGCGAATTCGGTCTGGTCCGGGCCCCAATTCCCGCTGCCCAGTTCTTCCATCACTTTCTTTGCGATCGGCACATAGGCCGCCACCAGTGCCACGCTCACCACGATGCCGAGCACGGAAAGGATCACCCCGGCCCAAGCCATGCCATTGCGCCCCTGGCGACGCATGAAATGCGCGATGCCGAGAATGAGACCGACCAGCCCAAACACGGCGCCGATGACGAGGACACTCGAAAGAAGGGCAATGATCCCGAGCACCAGGCTGGCGACTGCCAGACCGAGCCGGGGTGACGTTGAGGCGACGGGCGCAAGTGGTGGATTCATGATTATCTTCTCGGTTCAGCAATGGTTATTGTTCACCCCACGATTCACGACCTCCACGCCGAGGATGTCGCTGGCAGTTGCGACGCGTGAATCATCAACCCTGAAACTCAACTACGCCGTGGCTGTCCGGCATGGATTTGAACCATGACAAAGGGCTCCAAAAACCCTTGTGCTACCATTACACCACCGGACAAAACAGCAACCGTTCCAACATATAAACTGCGAAGGCCGGACTGTCAGTGAAATTCTGGTGTAATCTCCCCCCAGACGCCACGGGCAGTTTCGCCTTGTCTTTGGCCGGGCTGGCCGCGCGTAATGAAGTCCATGCTCGATTGCTTGGTTTGTTGTTCCTTTGGTCGCCGCGCCGTCGGGCTGGCAATCCTCCTTGGTGTTCCGCTGTTCGCCGCGCAACCGGCGATGCGGGCCCAGCATTCGGCGGCAAGCTCTGACTGGGTGGTGGACACCTGGCAGACGGACGGAGGATTGCCTCAGAACTCGGTCACTTGCATCGCGCAAACCAGGGACGGCTACCTGTGGGTGGGTACCGCGAATGGACTGGCCCGTTTCGACGGCGTGCGGTTCACCACTTTTCGCGTGGGCGATAGCTTGGGCCTGCGGAGCAATCGCATTCTCTGCCTGTATGAAGACACCGGCGGCGCGCTGTGGGTGGGGACGGAAGGAGGTGGGCTGGCGCGGCATCAGAACGGGCAATTCATTTCGCTGACCAGTGCCGATGGTCTCGCCTCAGACACCGTTCTGTGCCTGGGCGAGGATCAGGCGGGCGCGCTGTGGGTGGGGACGGATTCGGGATTGAACCGGCGGCAGGGTGGGAATCTCACGGCCTTCTACAAAACTGACGGGTTGCCGGATGATCGCGTGAACGCCATCTGCCAGCCGGGCGGAGAGCCGCTGTTGTTCGCCACGGAAAAGGGTTTGAGCCTTTTCAACCGCGACCTGCTGGCGACGGTCCAAACGGCCTGGCCTGCGGCTGCTTACCGTCAGGTCCGTTTCCTGCGCACGGATTGTGAGGGTCGTCTTTGGATGGGTGGCGACGCGGGGTTGTTTCAAAGGCCAGCCATTGACGGAGCGGCATCGGATCAAACTGCAAGTGTTTGGCCGCAGGCCGTGCCAGCCTTTGTCGAACGCAGTGATGGCGAGATTTGGTTTGGCACCAGCCAGGGTGAAATTCTGCGTCTGGGCAATCGGAAAGATTCCATGCTCCCTGAACTCGTCTGGCAGGCGCAACTCGCGGTGACCGCGCTGGGCGAGGACCGCGAAGGCAATTTGTGGGTCGGCACGGCCGGCGACGGGTTGCATCGTCTCAAACGCCGACAATTGCGCTTGTTTCCCCTGCCACCGTTGCCGACGGCAAAATGGTCTCCGTGTTTTTTTGAAATGCCGGATGGTGGATTGCGGTTGCTGGCGGCGGACCGGGCAGTTTATCGCCACGCGACCGGCAGTTTAGTTCAGATGGAAACCTTGCCTCTGCCCAACGGCGTGGTGGTGCAAACGGTGCAACCCGCCAAAACGGGAGAGATCTGGATCGGCACGCTACGCGACGGATTGTTCCAGTGGATGGATGGCCAACTGAAGCAATTCAGCGAACGGGACGGCTTGTCGGACAGTGCCATCGAGGTGCTACGCGCGGAGGAAGACGGAGGGGTTTGGATCGGCACCCGCAACGGTGGGTTGAACCATTTCAAAGATGGCGTGGTAACTCGTTTCAACACGCCGTGGGGATTCTACGGAAACTACGCGTGTGCGCTGGAGCAGGACGCGCGAGGGAATCTCTGGACCGGCACCACCGGCGACGGGTTATTTCAACTCAAGGAGGGCCGGTTCACCGCATACACCGAAGCGGCGGGATTGTTGAGCGCGCAGATTCGCACACTTCACGCCGATCCAGATGACTCGCTTTGGGTGGGCACGGCGAGGGGACTGTGCCGGGTCAAAAACGAGCGCGTGACGGCGTTCGCCGCCGAAAGTGGGGTGCCGCAGGAGGCGGTCCTGCAGTTGCGCAGCGATCCGGAGGGCAACCTATGGGTCGGTTCCGCGAACCGAATCTATCGGGCCAGCAAGCAACAACTCGCGGCTTATGCGGAAGGACGCACGCGGCATGTAACCGTCGTTCAGTATGGCCGGGAAGACGGACTGCCGGGCATCCAATGCCTGCCCCAGATTCAATCGCGGAACTGGCCCGCGGGCGCGGGCGGGGTTTGGTTCGCGACCACGCGGGGCATGGTGGTCGTGGACCGCGGCGGGCAGCCGTGGAATCAACTGCCACCGCCGGTCGTCCTCGAGAACGTGTTGGTGGAAAATGTGATTGTGCCATTTACCGAAGGAGTGCGCGTCGCGCCGGGGAAAGACAGCCTTCGTTTCGAATACACCGCCTTGAGCCTGACGGCCCCGGGCAAGGTCAGTTTTCGGTATCAATTGGAGAACTTCGACCGTGACTGGAGCGAGGCGAGCACGAGCCGGGCGGCCCGTTACCCAAAAGTGCCGCCCGGCGATTACGTGTTTCGCGTCATGGCTTGCAACAACGATGGCGTTTGGAACGAAACTGGGGCAAGTGTGGCCATCACAGTCATTCCCTTCTGGTGGGAAACCGTGTGGTTTCGGCTGGCGGTAATCGCCGCCGTAGCGGTCATTTTCGTTAGCCTGTATCGGTCGCGGCAGGCGCGCCGCCGCGAACTCGAACGGTTGCGCGTGAGAATTGCCGGCGATCTGCACGATGACATCGGCTCGAGCCTGTGGAGCATCACGCTGTTGAGCCGGATGCTCGCCAAGCACGGCAAGGTCGGCGCCGAGGAGCGGCAAGACCTGGAGGAAATCCATCGGATCGCCAATCAAACCGCCAACTCGATTCGCGACATCATCTGGCTCATTAATCCCGCCTTCGACACCGTGCAAGACCTGGTGTTGCGGACCAAGGATTTTGCCGCGACGCTTCTGCGCGGAGTGGATTATCGCCTTCAGTGCGAAGGCGCGGCCCTGACGCGAAAACTGCCTTTCGATTTCCGGCAGAATCTCTTTCTCTTTTTCAAGGAAGCCCTCACCAACGTTGCCCGGCACGCGCACGCCACGGCGGTGGATGTCCAGATCGAAGAATCGGGCAAACAGTGGCGGCTCACCATTCAGGATAATGGTGCCGGCTTCGATCCCGCGAAGGTCCCCTCCGGGAACGGACTCCGGAACCTGCGCGCCCGGGCGGCGAAAATGGGCGCGGAGTTGGAAATCCGAAGCCAGCCCGGACAGGGCACCGCCCTGGTGCTTGCTACCAACCTGCCGTGACTGGATTGGAAGCTACCGCGGTGAAGGCGGAAGGCGAACGGTAACGGAGACAAGATCAAGAACCTCTCACGCTAACGGGCGACCCCTTAAGTGGATTGGTCTGACGGGAGTATTTTGCCGCACACCGAATGCCCCGAAGGGAGTATCGCATTTCTTGAGCAGCCAAGCCGGCTGGCCAGGTGTGCGGACCCCTCGTACTTGTGCAATTGAGCTTTGCTTACGACGCGCTCAATCGCCTTACCTCGACAGCGCGGCGAAGCCGCAACCAAAGCGCGGGCCTAAAAAAACCGCAGAGACGCGATCCACGCAGAGCTTCGTCGGAGCGGTTTGTTCTCCGCGTCCATCGCAGTGCCATCTCCCACCATCGCGCAATTCTGAGAAGACTTTTTGACGCAGAGGACGCCAAGGTTGGCGCCGAGGAACGCGGAGGTGATTTTCTTTGCGACCTTTGCGAGAATCTCTGCGCCCTCTGCGTTAAGTCGGGCGGCGTGCGTTTGGTTGCGGCTCTGCGGTTGGATTGCGGCCCCAAGAATGTTCGCAGGCCGCGACGAAGTTGGGAGATAGCACTATGGTGGACGCCGTGGGCACGACGGCCATCCGTGGACTTGATCACCGACGGCAGAAGGAGAACAATAGCGCCATGCGAACCGGCACTACAGGCGCCAAGGCGGTGGTCTGGCTGATTGAAGATCACGCCGACTCCCGTCGTGTGCTCGCGCGGGTCCTCAACCGTGCTCCAACCACGCAATGTCCCTGCACTTTCGCCTCGTGCGAGGAGGCGTTGGACGCGTTACGTTCCAATCCATTGCCGGATGTGATCCTGCTGGACGTGGGATTGCCCGGCATGAATGGCATTGAGGGCATCCCGCATCTCAAAGCCCTGTCTCCGGCCACGCACGTCATCATGCTCACGGTGTTTGACGATCAAGAAAAGGTCTTCAACGCGATCTGCGCCGGTGCATCGGGCTATCTCTTGAAAACCGACGATGAAGACGCAATTGCGGGGGCCATTCACGAGGTGCTACAAGGCGGTGCGCCCATCAATCCCCGCATTGCGCGGTTGGTGCTGGAGAAGTTCGCCTCGCAGGCGGCACGCCCGGCGCATGATTACGGCCTTTCGGATCGCGAACGTGAAGTGCTCGAATTGATGGTTCAGGGTCTGGTGAAGAAGGAGATCGCCGACCGGTTGAACCTCAGTTATCACACGGTGGACAATCATCTGCGGAACATCTACACCAAGCTCCAGGTGCATACGCGGGGCGGCGCGGTCGCCAAGGCGCTCTCCGAACATCTCGTCCGCTCCCGATGAGGCGCGCTGTGTCAACGTTACTGCGAATTCTCGCGGCTGGCTGCCTGTGGGTTCTGTTCGCGGGCTGCGGGCGCGAATCTGCGCCGCCGGGCCGGTCGATCACGTCCTTTCACATGCCCGGCGTTTACCAGGAAGCCGCGCGCCGCCTTGCCACGGAATTTGAGCAGCAAACCGGGATTCACGTCCGGATTGTCAGTGCGAACTTCTTCAGCTTGCGGGAGAAAACCCTCACGGACTTGCTCACCGGCGGCGGAAACTACGATGTCTTTCAAGTCGCGTATCAATGGGAAGGTGAGATTCTGCCGCACTTGCGCCCGCTGGACGACGTGGTGGCGCAAATCGCGCCCGACCTTGAGGATTTCATTCCCACCGTGCGGAGCAATTGCGGCCAGTGGAACGGTCGCATTTATGGACTGCCCATCGCCTGCGACGTCACCACGCTCTTGTACCGGACGGATGTGTTTGAGGCTCGCTCGGCGGAGTTCCAGCAACTCACCGGCCGGCCGTTGCGTCCGCCGCAGACCTGGCCCGAATACGTCGAGATCGCGAAGTTTCTGAATTCCGAATCGCTTTACGGCAACATTCTCATGGGCCAGGAACAGACTTACACCCTCTGGTCCGGGATTCTGCATGGCTTGGGCGGGCGACAGGTGGACGAGCATTTGCGTCCGGTGCTCAATTCCGACGCAGGGGTGGAGAGCCTCGCGCTGTTTGTGGAGATGTACCGGTATGCACCGCCACGCTCCGAAGACCGGGGCGTCCGGGAAGCCGACGCGCTCTTCCTGCAAGGCCGCGGCGCGATGTATCTGGCCTGGCCCAGCCTGATCTGGTCGCAGTTGAACGACACGAACCGGTGCAAGATTGCGGGCAAGATCGGCGCCGCCGTCATCCCGGGCGGACAGCCGCAACTCAGTTCCTGGTCGCTGGGCGTTAATCCGGCCTGCCAGGACCTCGACGCGGCTTATCAATGGATCAAATTCTTTGTCAGTCAGGCCAACACCAAGCGGTTGTTGCTTGATTATGGAATTGGTTCGCCGCGCCTCTCGACCTACTCCGATCCGGAATGTCAGCAAAAGGTTTTTTACCTGACGCCCTTGCGCGAGGGATTCGCCGGCACGCAAACCCGCCTGCGCATTTCGCCTTCGCAGGAATTGTCCGATTATCTGGACAACGAATTGATCAAGGCGATTCGCGGCCAGAGCACGCCGCGCACGGCGCTGGACCGCACCGCCGCGCGCTGGCGGGAGGTCTTGACGCAAAGTGGCTACCTCCACGAGCCGGCTTCGCCCTGACGCGAACACGTCATTGTTGCGGGAGGGCGCATGGGTGTAGCTTCAGATTGATGGGTCTGTAGGGGTTAGTGGGTTGTGAACAAAAAGCCTCCCCGCTCGCAACATGGAAGCGGGCGGGGAGCAGACCCGCGCTGGAGTCGGTCAGATAATTGTGAAACGATCCCGCATCTAAAATTCCAAAACTCAAGCACTACCATCCGATGATCCAGTTCCCGCGTATGACACAATTCTCCCGCCGCAAATTCCTTGGCCAATCGGCATTGGCCGCCGCCGTGGCGCCCCTGGCCGCCAGTAGTTTGGTGTCGCCCTTTGTGCGCGGCGCCCGCGCCGCTGAACCGGGTGCCAACGACAAAATCCGCGTGGGCCTCATCGGTTCCGGCGGCATGGGCTGCGGCGACCTGGACTGTTTCTTCCGTTTTCCTGAAGTCGAATGCGCGGTCATCTGCGACGTGGACGACGCGATGCTGGCCAAGGGTCTCGAAATTTGCGCGAAGCGGGAACGCAAGCAGCCCGACACGGTGAAGGATTTCCGTCGCGTCCTGGACCGCAAGGACGTGGACGTGGTGGTTATTGCCACGCCGGATCACTGGCACGCGTTGCCGACGGTGCTCGCCTGTCAGGCGGGCAAGGACGTTTACGTTGAGAAACCGCTGGCCACCACGATTGATGAAGGGCGCGCGATGCTGACGGCGGCGCAGAAGCACAGTCGTGTCGTGCAGATGGGTTCCCAATGGAAAAGCTGCCAGCACATGATTGACGCCGCCGAGTTCGTGAAGTCCGGCAAGCTTGGGAAGGTCAGCATGGTGCGCGCGTGGGCGTGGCTGGATTGGCAACCGGAAATCGGGCGTCCCGCGGATGGGGTTCCGCCGGCGGGCGCGGATTACGACTTCTGGCTGGGGCCGGCGCCGAAACGGCCGTTCAACCCGAACCGTTTCCATTACAACTTCCGCTGGTTCTGGGATTACGCGGGCGGTTTGATGACCGACTGGGGTGTGCATCTGATTAACATGGCGCTTATGGGCATGAGCGATGCCCCGCCGAAGCGGGTTTGCTCCAGCGGCGGCACCTTCGTTCAAAACGACATGCGCGAAACGCCCGATTCGCAGATCGCGCTTTATGAATTTCCGGATTACCAGCTCGTGTGGGAGCACAAGAGCGGTGTGGGCGTGGGCTTAAATGGCCGGTCATGGGGCGTGTCCTGGAGCGGTACGGAGGGAACGATCCTCATGAACGACGCCGGTTGGGAACTGGTCATCGAGAAACGCAAAGCGAATCTCGATCCCCAGAAGAGCAAGAGCAGTGGCGATCCGCGGCCCGCGCATGTCCGCAATTTCCTCGATTGCGTGAAGTCGCGGCAGCAACCCGTGCTCAACCTCGAACTGGCCCACCACGTTTCAACCGTGGCCCACCTGGGCAACATCGCCTTCCGTAGCGGACGCAATATCGTGTGGGACCCGGTCAAAGAAAAAATCACCAATCATGCCGACGCGGACAAGCTCGTGGGCGTGAAGTATCGGAAGCCCTGGAATCTACCGTATTCCAAGCGGGCATAATCCGGCTGCGCATGCGGCTGTCGAAACAATGATGATGCACAGATCTCGAAACTCCGGGAGCGGTGATTGCACGAGGGCACGCCGTGCAAACATGCCGCGTGGAAACCGATCCATCCTGGCCTTCACCTTGATCGAGTTGCTGGTGGTCATTGCGATCATCGCCATTCTGGCGGGCATGTTGTTGCCCGCGCTGGGCAAGGCCAAGGACAAGGGAAAAACGACTTTCTGCGCAAACAATCTGCGGCAGTTGATCATTGCGACGACCATGTACGAGGATGACCACAAGGTGTTGCCCGTGGGTTATCCCACCGACGCGCTGCCGTGGGAATCCATCTGGTATCGGACGTTGCCGCCTTACTTGGGAAGGAAATCAACCACGTCGCTCCAGACCAACCAGGTTCTAATCTGCTCCTCCAGTCCGCGGGGCGGTTACTGGGGATTCCTCACCTACGCCCAGAACTATCTAATCAACGCCGGGCGGGCGAACATGGCGATGCGGCATATCCAACAACCGGTGCATACCATCATGTTCGGAGAAACCCAGGGTTATGACGCGCTGCTTTATCCCGATCCGCACGCCATTGCCAATGTGTGCTATCGCCACAGCGGCGGCAACGACCATAGTGTTTACTACGACATGTATGGGGTGAAAAACGCCAAGAAGGGCCGGGCTAACGTGGTGTTTCTTGATTCTCACGTTGAACTGCTTCGCGGCGCGTCCAACAATCTTTTCCTGGTGACCAAGCACCAGTAGGCCGGAATGGCCGGCTTGCGGTGGCATTATGACTTATTACCTCCTCCTCCTGCCGGCGCTGGCCGTGGCAGGTTTGGGTTGGCTGGCACGCCGCCGATTTTTGTTGTTGGGACAGGTGCTCATGGTGATCGGCGGGCTGGGCTGCCTCGCTGTGATGGGTTGGCAGGCCCGGCAAAGCCTCTTCCCGCCGAGCGAGAAACTGCCGAACCGCGCCCACGCTGTGGTCAGCTTCTATCTCGCCAACCAGACGCAACGCGAAATTGCCGGGCGTACCGGTGTCGTCGTGCTGATCTTTCCGCCCGTCAAGCAACTGGACGCCAAAACCGCAGAAGATTACGTCAACACGTTCAGCGCGCCCTTGCTGCGCGGTCATCCCGAGTGGCAGGTGCAAACTGTCGCGCTCGAACCTCCGGCGAAGGGGCAGGCGGTTTCCCTCGCGGAATTCCAGCAGGCCGTCGCCAAGTTTCCCGACGCGCTGGCTTATATCTCCTACGCCTCCGTGCCGGCGGACATCGCGGGACTTTTTCCAAGCGAGCAACCAAGCCGCCCGCTTCTGGTGTTCGACCCCGAAGGCAGTGTTAACTGGTTGAACGCGCTCAAGCAGGGTCGAATTCGTTCCGTTATTGTACCCCGACCCGGAATTGATCCGGCGAAGCAAGCCGGCATCGGCGGTGATCCCGGCGCGATCTTCAACCAGCTTTATTTCCTCGCGACGCCGGCTAGTGCGGATCAGGTCGCGGCTCAACTGGCTGCACCCCAGCCTTGAGGATGATTGGCCCGCGCGGCAGCCGGGCTGAATCTCCGACTGCTTATCCACTGACGCCACGAACGGTCAGAACAACTCGCGTTCAACCGGTTTCAGGGGCGCAAAACTGCGCCGGTGAACCGGACATGGGCCGTGCTTCGTCAGAGCGGCGAGATGTTGCGGCGTGCCGTAACCTTTGTGCTCCGCGAAGCCGTAGGCGGGAAACTGCTCGTGGAACTCCCGCATCATCCGGTCGCGAGTGACCTTCGCCAACACGCTGGCGGCAGCAATCGTGTAACTGAGTGAATCACCTTTTACGATCGCGACCTGGGGTAACCTCATGGATTTGACGGGCCTTCCATCCACCAGAACGTGTTCCGGCGGCGGCTGCAATTGCGTCAGCGCGTCGTTCATCGCGCGGTGCGTGGCGTGGAGGATGTTGATCCGGTCAATCGTTGCCGCATCCACAATGGCTACGCCGTAGCGGACTTCAGGCATGGCCGTCAGCAAGGCGAAGAATTCTTCCCGTTGCCGCTCCGTGAGTTGCTTGGAATCGTTCAGGTCGCGCAGACGATCATCAAAACCGGCCTTGCCCCACGTATGAGGAAACATTACTGCTGCCGCTACCACCGGCCCGGCGAGTGGTCCACGCCCGGCCTCGTCCACACCGGCAACACGCTGAACGCCTTGTTGCCAGTATTCGCGCTCGAATGAGAGGCGGTCGCGGAGCTTTGCAGTCATGGAGTGAGTCGCAGACGACGAAGTGCCCGCGACCACGGAACGGCCAGCGGCAATGACCGCGGGTTCCAGCGATGTGCTAGGCTGACGAATCATGGATCATTGGATGTGTAGTCGAGATACCCGACTCGCTCAAGAACTCACGAATTTGGCCAACCAGCGTAGGCAAATATGACTGCTCAATTGTGAATCCTGTGAAAACCAGCGAACGTTGCTTCGCCTCCTGCATCGCGCTAGGACAATCGGCTGGCCAAGTTATCCACTGGTGAAGTGTCGCTGTGATACCAACGACTCCACGTGCTGGATGAATCAGTGAAAACTCGAGCTCTGCGTCTCCGTGCTGCGTATCAAGTCTCGCTGTGCCGTCATAGCGCGTATGAAACGCCAACAAGTCCGTGGCAAACTCAGCCAAATCATACCCGAAACAACAGAACTCAAAGCAGAGTTCAAGCGGGCCTTGGTGGATTCTCACAACGGAATCAAATGTCCGCCCCTCGCCAGGAGTGAACTGCAACTCAAGGCCGCTACTCTCGTTCTCGAACTTGATGTTGAGCGATTCAGGCATGTCTAAGAGCGGAGTCACTTTAACCTATGAATCAGTGGTAATTCTCGCAACTGCCTAAGTTGGGCAGGATTTCGAGAGAACCGTTCCAAGATTCCGTTCGTTGGCGTCACGCTCAATGCATCTCCACCTCGCAAGTGCCCAGCCCCTTGCGGTAATAATTGAACTGCACATTGGGATGATCGGCCAGCAGTGACATCGGTACCGCCGCGTCGGGAATCCGCTTGGCAATCATCAAACACGTCAGCCGTTGGCCAAAGGGATTGTCGTGATTGCCGGCGTGCCAGATCGAAACCTTCTCCGCTTTCCACGTCTCGATCGGCCCGACGGAGATCGCCTGTGTCGGCACCAGCGAAATGTTGCCGCCCCCGGACGTGCGCGCGTTCTGCGCAATCGTCAACGGATGCAATTCCACGACGCGCGTGGCGAGCTTGCGATATTCGGCGGGCGATGGTGGCGCGTGTTTGTATTTGCCCGCGCGCTTGGGCGGGTCATTGAACGCCCAATGCTTCACGTCGCCCTGGCCACCTTGCATGACGGCGCAACGCACACCGGCGTCCCAACTCCGGCGAAACGCAGTCGTATCGCCTTTCGGAAAATGCAGGTTTGCGTCCGGCATCACAAGGTCCTTGCGGATGCGATTGAAGCACAGCTCGCGGTCCGCCTTCTCAAATGAGAGCGGGTGCGTGACGGGCGCTTCCTGGCCATCGAGAAACCATTCGTCCATGCCCCAGAAATGCGCGGACTTGATCTTGAGGTTGAGATCATTCACCAACCGCGCAACCAACGGTAATTGTTCCGTCGGTCCAATCGGACCACAGAGGCCGACGGGATTGTCCGGCGTGGACTGCTTCCAGGCCGCGATGTATTCCAGCGCTTCGGCGAGGTAGAAATCCTCCAGCGTATCGTACATCACAACCTTGAACCCGGGACGGGAAAGTCGTTGCATCTTCTGCGGCGTGAGCGCGGCGGCGTCACGGATGATTTCGTCGTCGAGCGTGGTGTAATCCCACCAATCGGGGGAAATGGCGCTGAGTATGCGGGGCATGATTACGGTCCTTTCTCCAATAAGCGTTTATAGTCTTTGTTGAGCAGATAATCATTTCCCAGCACCTCGCGCAGCGGGTCAACCTCCGCCGCACTGAAGCCGTAATGCAGGTGTCGCCACCAGCCTTCAGCGCACTTGAATTGCTTGGAGGCGCGGCCCACCAGTCGTGCGTCCGCATCCGCCTTGGCGATGAACGAATTCACTCCCTGGGTGGCGACGAGCCAGGCCTGCTGGCTCTGGTGTTCGGTCAGGGCCGCACGCTTGACCGGTTGAACCGAAGTCGTGTTCACAAAGAACTCGGGCACGACACGGCGGCGGAGTGGATCGAGCATGCTGTGCGGGATGCAATGATAAATCGTGAGGTCATAATCGGCGGTGGGTCGCGGCGGCAGCGAGCGGAAGTTAGGCATCGCGTGAGCGAAGGCCGCAGTCACTGTCAGCCGGCAGGTGTTCGTGTGGTCCTCCATGTAATCCTGCGGTGGATGGGTCAACACCACGGCGGGTTTCACATCCCGAATGATCGCGGCCACGCGGCGTGCCAGTTTCAGGTCGTAAACAATCTCCATGTCGTTGCAAAGCGGCGCATGGAAGTGCGCGCCGAGGACGCGGGCGGCGCGCTTTGCTTCGGCGAGACGGATGCGGCTGAGTTGGCGGGCGTTGTATTGCTGGCTGCCGCAACAGCCGTTGGCGACGTTCAAATAGTGAATCTCCCAGCCGGCGCGCTTGAGCAACAACAGCGTCCCGGCCATGTAGAATTCGATGTCGTCCGGGTGCGCGCCGATGGCAATGGCCGTTCTCATTTCATCTCCGAAATCTTCACGGGCCGACCCAATGCGGCTGACTTGTCCGCGGCAAAAACCACTTCATGCGTTTTCACGGCGTGATCCAGCGTGGTCAACGGCATCTCCCGGCGCGCCGCCAGCGCATTGAAGAATGCTTCAAACTGGTTCTGATAGGGATGATCCGACACGTCGCCCGAATCCGTCAGCTTGAGCGATAGTTCGCTCCACTTCTGTTTGTTCACACCGAGCTTCGTCGAATGAAATTTGTTGTCCAGCAGACTGCCTTCGCTGCCAAGCAGGTGGGTGTGGAAATAATACGGCTGCAAACAATCAATGCTGGACGCCACTTTTCCCACGCGACCATCCTTAAATTTCAAAATCGTGACGCTTGTGGTGGGATACTCATATTTCTTCAGGTCCACATTCGCCGAGCCGGTGGCATAACTGGACACGCATTCCACTTCGCCCTCCATGCAGAGCAACAGCGCATCCAAAGCGTGGCAGCCGGCGGAAAGCAGCGAACTGCCGCCCGCCGCTTTCTTTACGTTCCAACGGAACTGGCCGTACCACGGACCGATGCCGTGATAGTAATCCACTTCACCGTAATGGATTTTACCGAGGATGCCGGAATCAATCACTGCCTTCGTGGTCAGGAACTGGCTGGAGAAGCGGACCTCGAAACAAACACAAGTCTTCACCCGCGCCTGCTTCACGGCTTTCTGCATCGCGCGCAGATTCTTCAACGACAGGCAAAGCGGTTTCTCGATGATGAGATGTTTGCCCGCCTTGGCGGCTTTGACGACCTGCTCTGCGTGCTGCGCCGGGTAGCTGCAAATCGAAACGGCGTGAAGGCCCTGGTCGGCGAGCATCGCGTCGAGATCACTGTAAACCGTGATGTCGCTGCCGTATTGCGCGCTGAGTTCCGCCGCGTCGAGCGGGCGCGAAGAACACACGGCGGTGACCTGTCCGAGCGTGGTGGCATTGATGGCGGGAATGTGCGCCGTGGCCGCCCAACCGTAGCCGATGATGCCGACGTTGAATTTTTTCATGGAATCTGGTGAACCGGTTTTCTCTGCGCTGCGGCGTCATGCCACAATCTTTGCCCGGACTTGTCAAAACAAAAGCCGCGCGCGCGGGAGATTGCCGAACCGCAGGGTTGCCAAATGACCATCGCCGACAGATAACTTTCCCATGCCACTTAACGTGCTCATCGTGCCGGACAAGTTCAAGGGAACGCTCACCGCCGCCGCGGCGACGCAGGCCATCGCGCGCGGCTGGCGCAAGTCGCGCCCTGACGATCAGCTTGATCTGCTGCCAATGAGCGATGGCGGCGACGGCTTCGGTGAAGTCGTCAGCACCCTGCTGGACGCGCGGCTCCAGTCCGTCAGGACCGTCAACGCGGCGCACCGTCCGTGCAAAGCAGCGTGGTGGTGGGAGCCCAAGTGCCGGTTCGCCATCATCGAATCCGCAAAAGTTGTGGGCCTCGCTATGCTTCCGCCGGGTGAGTTTCATCCTTTCAAGCTTGATACCTTCGGGCTGGGGGCGGTCCTGCGGGCGGCGCAGTCAAAAGGGGCAAAACAAATCCTCATTGGTATTGGCGGCAGCGCCACCAACGACGGCGGCTTCGGTCTGGCGCGGGCGCTGGGATGGGAATTCCTGAACCGCCACGGCCAGCCGATTCACGAATGGACCGGCCTGAAGGAGCTGGCGAGCATTTGTCCGCCGTCAAGTGGAGCACGAGCCTCTGAGTCCGCGCAATCCAATTCCGGTGAGGGCCGCCATCGTTCGCTTGGCGCGGACATGGCTGTCCGCGTTCCGGGCAAATTTGGTGGTGCGTCATTTGGCCGAGTCACGGTGGCGGTTGACGTGCAAAACCGATTGCTGGGCGCACGCGGAGCCACGCGGGTGTACGGCCCGCAGAAAGGAATTCGCCCGGCAGATTTCGATTTGGCCGAGCGCTGCCTTCGGCGACTGGCGCGCGTGGTGAAGCAACTGTTCGGCGAAGATTTTGCGGCAGTTCCCGGCGCGGGCGCGGCGGGCGGATTGGGCTTCGGCCTGCTGACGTTTCTCGGTGCGAAGGCCGAACCTGGCTTTGAGTTGTTCGCCAAGCTCGCCAAACTGGAAGCACGGTTGCGTAAGGCGAACCTCGTCATCACCGCCGAGGGAGCGATTGATCACTCCACGCTTATGGGCAAGGGCGTGGGCCAGGTCGCGCAGCGCTGTCGGGCATTGAACCTTCCGTGCCTCGGATTTGGCGGTGTGCTCGCGCCAGAGAGCCGACGCAGCAAACTCTTCACGCGCGTTGCGGCGTTGACCGATCTGACAGACGTAGAGCAGGCGAAAGCCAAACCGGCACGTTGGCTGGCGCGTTTGGCGCAAGAGGCAGCGGATCGCTGGTCGGCGGCGGATTGAAACCCGTGGCGGGTCGCCTTGCTTGTTGCCGCAGCCTGTGGATTTCAACCTTCAACTTGTAACCAGCCGCCGCGCGTTGTTACCGTTCCGCCATGAACCTGGAAGACCACGCAGGAGATGTAGTTCGCAAGGCGCGATTGATGAAGAGCCTCACGGCTGCCGTCGCCGCCCAAACCGCCGGGCTGAGTGAAGCCGATTACGCTAAGCTCGAAGAATCAGGCCAGTCGCCGACGAATCCCAACTACGCAGCGCTCGCGGAGTTACTGGGTTTGCACGGCAGGAAACTGGAAGGCGTCGCGAACGGCTGGCTGCCGGCGCCAAAAGATTTAAGCCACTGGCGTGAACTGCGGCAACTCAGTACGGACGGTGGCGGCATGGAGGTCCACTGCTATCTCGTGTGGGACGAAGTCACGCGCGAGGCGGCGTTGTTCGACACAGGTTGGGATGCTGCACTGGCGCTCAAGCTCGTCGAGGAGCACCAGCTTCAACTTCGTCATCTTTTCATCACACACACGCACCGCGATCACATCGCGGACCTGGAATCCGTGCGGGCACGATTCCCGAATGTGCGAATGCACACGGACGCGAAGAGCGCGCCGCCGCAACACAAGAATCGCCGCAACGATTGCATCCAGATCGGCAGTCTGCGCATCACGAATCGCGACACACCCGGCCACGCGGAAGACGGCGTGACCTATCTTATTGGCAATTGGCCCGACGACGCGCCCCATGTGGCGGTGGTGGGTGACGCGATATTCGCCGGCTCCATGGGCGGCGCACCGCAACACGGTGCGTTGGCGAAACAGAAAGTGCGCGAACAAATCCTCACGCTCCCCGTCGAGACGCTGATTTGTCCCGGGCACGGGCCATTGACTACCGTGGCGGAAGAAAAGGCGAACAATCCCTTCTATTGAGACGCGTCAACGAAAGTATTACGCGGCGTCAGGCATCATCGTCAAGCTAGGGCGCTTTTTGATGGCCTTGGCAATTCATATCTTCAATCCTCGCCTCTGACTTTATGTTTATGCGTATTGGATCTCTCCTCCTCTTGGGGTTGGTTGCTGGCATGGCGGGCAGCGCGGCAACTCTGGATCAGTCTCCGCACTCCGAAGATTGGCCCGCGCCGCATCGCGTCGCCTTGTTGAATGGCGTAAACCAACTGCCCATCCCCGGCCTGCCCGGTCCGCTGGCAATCTTGACGACGAATGCCTTTCCGGTCGTGGCTGCGCCATTAGGGCGGGCGGTAAAGGGACCAGTGGTGGCAGCGTCGCTGTGGCATCAAGGCCGGCTGGTGGCTCTCGGCCATGACGGCTACTTCGGCGAGGAGGCTCTTGCCCATCCCGGCGCAGGCCGCCTGATGTTGAACGCGGCCCGATGGAGCAGCGGTAAGGAGTCCCCCCGCGTGGGTGTATTGCGCGAACCGGCCGTGGTGGAGTTCCTGCAAAAGCACGGCTTGCCGGTCACGTTGACTTCCGGCGAGCTCACCGGAGCTCAACTGGCCGAATACGATGTGCTGATTCTGAACGTGGCCCGACTGGCGAACACGGCGCAGATTGAGTTGGTGGGCGGTTTCGTCGAGCGCGGCGGCGGGTTGATTGCCGCGAGCCTGGGCTGGGGCTGGCTGCAACTGAACCCGGGTAATACCCTGCGCGATGATCATCCGGGCAATCGTTTGTTGGTGCCGGCGGGTTTGGCTTGGTTGGACGGCCAGTTTGAAACCCGCCCTGGTTCTTATGCCGCGGCACCAGCGTTGCCTGTGCTGTTGAGTGCGCCGGCAGCATTGACAGCACTCCAACAGCACGAATCCGCCGCGCGGATTTTGAATGCAACCGAACTGGCCCAAGCCGCTGCCACGCTTCAGGGCGTTGGGGCCACCCTGCCACCTGATAACCAAACCTTGCGTCCTGCTCTCGAAGCGTTCGCGGCCGGCGGGCTGAAGCTTGTGCCCACCAGCCGGCAGCCGTTGAAACTGCCCGATCAAGCCATTGAACGTCTCAAACTTGCCCAAGCCGTCAATCAGTTGATGACCGCGCCGCCAGGAGCCACGATCGCACATCCAGCAGCGGATGATTTTCCAGGCGCCGTCCCCACCAGCGCGCCGCGGGTAACTCGCACCGTGCCGGTGGACACCCGGGTCACGCAGTGGCACAGCACGGGATTGTATGCGGCACCCGGCGAAGTCCTCACCGTGACGCTGCCGGCCGCCGCCGCTGGCCGCGGGCTGCGCCTGCGAATTGGTTGTCACACGGACAACCTGACCGGGAGCGATTCGTGGAGTCGAGTGCCGGAAATCACGAGGACATTCGAGTTGCGCGCAGTCGAAACCCAGGCGGCCAATGCGTTTGGCGGATTGGTTTATGTGGAAGTGCCGCGAGCACAGAACTTGGGTGAGATCGCGGTGATCATTGGTCCGGCGGTGCCGGTGCCACACTTTAAGCTGGGCGTGACCGACCTTGCCGAGTGGCGGGAAACAGTTCGGCATTACCCCGCACCGTGGGCGGAATTGGAGGGCCGGTATCTGACCATTTCGCTGCCTTCGGAGAACATCCGGCAGCTTGATGCCCCGGATGAAGTATGCCGGTTCTGGGACCGGGTGCAGGAGGCCAACGCGAAGTTGGCCGCGTTGCCGCAACCGCGCCGCGACCGGTTCGTGCTCGATCGGCAGATATCGGCGGGCTACATGCATAGCGGTTATCCGATCATGGCCCACCTGGACCAACGGGACAAGGTGGCAGACCTGAAAGCGTTGCAGCAGGGCAACTGGGGATTTTTCCATGAACTGGGGCACAATCACCAGAGCCGCGATTGGACGTTTGCGGGAACGGTCGAGGTCACTTGTAACTGGTTTTCCATGTATGCGTTCGAGCAGGTCTGCGAGCTGCCCAGAACCGGGCACGAAGCCTTGCAGCCGGCCAGCCGCGAGCGACGGATGCGGCAGTTCTTCAATCGAAACAGCACCTTCGAGGACTGGCAACGCGATCCCTTCCTGGCGCTGCTGGTCTATCTCCAACTCATTGAAGGATTCGGTTGGGAAAGCTATTACCAGGTGTTGGCCGAATACCAGGCCTTGCCCGCCACTGAACGGCCGCGAACCGACGCGAACCGACGCGACCAGTTTTTGGTGCGGTTTTCCAACGCAGTCGGCAAAAACCTTGGGCCGCTGTTTGCCGCTTGGAAGATCCCCGTTTCGACGGCGGCGCGCGAAAACATTGCGCATCTGCCAGACTGGATGCCGCCAGACTTTCCTGCGCCAGCGACGGAGATCGGATCACCGCCGGCGGGTTGACTGCTGGTTTGCGATTCTTGCTTGCCACTTGCCGCAGGCGTCCATCGCGGTCGCCGGCGATTCCTTGGGAATAATGCGAGGATGGGGCGTCGCAACCCAACATGGAGCGTTGGCGAAGCAGAAGGTGCTGGATCAAATCCTCACGCTCCCCGCCGAGACGCGGATTTGTCCCGGGCACGAGCCATTGACTACCGTGGCGGAAGCGCAGGCGAACAATCCCTTCTATTGATTGACCATGGGAGATTTGGCCTTGAAACCAGCGCGGTTCAAGTTAGTGTCTCACCGTGATGAAAACGGTTGAGCTTCCCCGAATCCCTGTGCGCGGGGCAACCATCTGGCCTCTGACGGTCGCCGCGTACCACGCGCTCGGCGAAGCGGACTTGATTCCGAAAAACACCGAACTCCTCTACGGGTTCGTCTATCAGAAAATGCCAAAATCGCCCTTCCACAGCTTTCTGGTTCAACTGTTGCACGAAATCCTGTTGCGGAGTCTGCCCGCCGGCCACTTGGTGCGAACCGAACAGCCGATTACCTGTGCCGATTCCGAGCCGGAACCTGACCTTGCGGTGATCAAAGGTGACAAAGAGGATTTCCGCCACGCACACCCGCGCACCGCCGAGTTGGTCGTCGAAATCTGCGTGACCAGTCATGAGTATGACCGTTCGAAACTGCACGCCTACGCCAGTGCCGGGGTAAAGGAAGTCTGGCTCGTGCTCGCGCCGGAGAAGCAAATCGAGGTTCACCGCAAACCGGCCGACGGAAAATTTGCCGAGCAAGAAACTCTTGGCCCCGGTGGACGCCTCTCCTGCGTGACTCTGCCGGAGTTCACTTTGGACCTGGACGTGATCTTCTCGAAATAACCCCTTCGCCCACCGCGTTGGCAAAACAGAAAGTGCGCGACTGAATCCTCACGCTCCCCGCTGAGAGGTCCGGGCACGGGCCATTGACCACCGTGGCGGAGGAGAAGGCAAGCAATCCCTTCTTCCGACTGGATAGTTCAAGGCAACAACACTGCGCGGTAATAGCGTTGCGCCGCGCTTGGCGACTCGGGATCGGCTATGAAGTAAGGACTGCTGGGCAGAATCAGATTCGTCAATGTTTGCCAGGGATTCGCGGCGCTGGCGGGCAGGGAAGGCAGATACTCGACGCGATAGGAGCGGCCTACCAAACCTGAAAGGGCGAGTTGAACCGGTGAAGCGTTTGTGAGGCTGATGTTCGTGAGCGGGTCTGAAACATAGATAAAGGCATTATAGGTAAGCAGAGTTGAGCCTGGTTCGACGCCAACCGTAACAAGGCGTCTCCCATCGGAGGCGATATCTGACGTGCCCGGTAAAATAGAACTGGTCCGCAGCGACCAGTTCGTGCCGTCCGCCGACGTTGCCAGATAATCCCCCGCTCGGGCATAAAACACACCGTTCAGGAGCGTTGCCGTGCCGAGCATGTTTGTCAGCCCTGTGTTCAGAATTGTCCAATCGCTTCCATACTGCGAGACCAAATTCGTTCCGGGACCAATGGCTATAACAAAACAATTCATTGAAGCGGCGTAATGAGAAATGCGCGCCCCCCGGG
>JACZKP010000006.1 GCA_014860005.1 Verrucomicrobiota bacterium
CAAAAAGCCAACCGGAGCGGCCGGGAATGCCAGCAGCGGCCCGGCGAGCGGGCCGCAGACCCTCGGTATTAGCAGCGACCGGGGACCGCAATAGTTTCCACTCCTTCAATCGGTTTTCTAAGTCCGACAAATTCCTAGCGGACGCATTGCCCGCCGGGCCTTATGTTTTCCTGTCCGCACAGGAACGGGACGGGTTCAACCAAGGGGGTGATGGCGTGGATTGGCATCCGACGCTCAACGAAGTCGTCGCCACAGTGGCTTCCGATGTCCCTGCCATCGGCACGGCGGGGCGGACCAGCCTGGGGGGCACGGTGCTGGCCGTGTTTTCCACCACCAGCATTTCGCCCTTCCTTCGCAAGCTCACCAATCCGGTGGGCGAGGCCAACGCCTTCTTTGATCTATCCACGTTGATTTACTCCATCGCCACCCCCCACGATTACGCGCCGGCTATTTCCCCCAATGGTACGCGCGTGACCTACGTCCGGCACACTCTGCGCCAGGACACGCGGTACGATGGCGTGGCAATCGCGCCGATGCCGGCCATTTGCTCCATTCGCGTGATCAATTACGACGGCACGGGCGACCGGGAGGTGCTGCGGATGGCCGAAGGATTGTGGGTCACGAAGATTGCCTGGTCGCCCGAGGGGTCCCAGATTGCTTTCGATCTGTCCCCGCAACAGGTGTTGAACGGTTGGAACTCACTCTCAGGCGACGCAACGCAATCCGCGATCTATGTGGTGAATGAGAATGGAACAAATCCGCACTTGCTCGCCGCCGCCCCAGCAGCCTATCCGACGTGGGCTGCAAGTCAGTCCGCCGCGCGTCCGGGGCTCCAGATCAGGCGTGATGGGAATGGGCTGGAGTTGCGTATTGACCAACTGACACCCGGTCGCGGGTTTGTGGTCGAACGTTCCATCGCCCTTCCAACATGGACGCCGCTGGCGACGCTCGTGGCCACGAACAGCACGCAGTTGTTAACCATCACACCGAACGCAGGCGAGCGATTCGCGGTGTACCGAATTCGTGTTCCGTAGGCGTTGAACCTGCGCGTGGTACCTCCTCAATTACGTGTGTCGATGCTCACCGACTTCCACCTCGCTTATCCACCACCAACCTGATCTTCTTATGAAACCCATGACCTTGTCGGCCTTGGCACTCGTGAGTGCGCTGTTTCAGTGGGTCGCCGGCTGCGGCGAAAGCCCAGCGGGCATCGCCACACCCCTTGAATCTCCGAATCACCTCCCGGAAAAGTCCCAACTTTCGCTTCGGGAGGTCGCTGGGGTTCAAAGCACGAACCTTGCGCCGGCGAAGGTTCCTCCGAATATGTTCCCCGTAAAACCGGTGACCTCCCGTACAAACCCGCCCGCCGCCGCGGAACTTTGCGTCGGACAGGGACGCTTTTTTTCCTATGCCCTGCCCCAAGGTTGGCGGGTGGGTGAAGATGGCCAGTTTGCCCTGACCCTCGTCGCGCCCGACCAAAAAGCCCTCACCGTAATGGCCGGTAATGCGGGTTACCCAGCAAACTATGCCCCCGTGCGCTTTGTTTATGAGAAGCTCATGGCCCTCGGTCCACAGAATCTTCAGATCAGCCAGCCACGCCAAACCACGCCGGTCGCGGGATTCAGTCAGGCGTACCAGTTTGAAGTCACCTATCAGATCCAAGGCGTACCCTGTCGCGGGCTGGTGAAGTGCCATGTGGCCACCTCCTACGACACAAGCGTCTTGGCCATGACGGCCGCGCTCGCGGACGCATCGCAATGGGCCGGGTATGCTGCCTGGCTACCGTTGGTGGCGGACCAAATTGCGGCGACGGACGGGGCGGCCTTCGGTATGCGGGGCATTATGCAGCAAAACCTGCAGAACTCCGCAGCCTACGCCGAGGCCGCCCGGCAGGATCGGGATTGGTCGCAGCGCAACTGGCAACAGGTGACTGACGAGCGCAACGCCGCCCTGGATCGTCGCAACTTCGAGTTCCGGGAGAATCTTGGCGCCGTGCAAAACTACCTCAATCCTCACGACAACCGGCCCCCGCTTGAGTTACCCGCCAAGTATCAATACTACTGGGTGAACCGGCAGGGAAACATTCTCGGCACGGACGATTCCAGCGCCGACCCCAATGTGGGCTCCACCGGCGACTGGGCGCGGATGCCGCGATACCGGCCGTGATTCGGAGAACTGCCCGCCGGCTGGCGTGGTCAAGGCGTTCATTGCTGCGATGAACAGTGGTTCGGCCGTCGTGCAACTGTCGGGTTGTCTGCTTGCGCACTCGATGTGATGATCGCGCGGGCGAGGCTCGGCGACATGAAACCGAGCAGTTCGTGCGACTTGAGCATTGCGTTGAATCCTTTTGCGAAATTAACCCAACCCGTGTGCCATCATCGGTCTTACGCGACCGTTGTGGGTGCAATCTTGTGGCGTTTGGCCGGCTTTGCGCAAGTCTCTTATTACCGCAATTCGCGCGCCCTCTGCTCGCGTCAAGCCATGAAGAGTTACTCAGGTGGCGAATCGAAAGTTGAAAAACTGTGGCATGCAAAGGGCAACATCTGGTCCATATACAAAGACGGGCAGATTCTGCTGAAGGAGTTGCTACCCCAGCGGTTTCAGGTAACCGAACCGGTAAACCGCCCGACGCGACTCCAGCGAGATGGCGATTAGCTGAGGTTTGTTGGAGGAGTTCTTGCTATCGGTGAAAGGAATTGCAGCACCACTGCGGATCGGTCAGGCAGTTTGGATGAACAATCGGTTGTATCAGCGAGTCAGAGGAAGGATAGTCAACGGGGATGAGTAAACAATGCGAAGAACTGGCAGTATATGACGCCGTTATGGGTTGAGCGAATCGTGGGCGGTGCGCCATCTTCCGCATTTGGCCGCCTGGCCCTGGCTTTGACCATTGCGGCCTTGGCCTGCGTTGGCGGTCAGGCAGGCGAGATCACCTCGACCGACATTGTGGCAATACCGCAAAGCGTCACGGCATCAGGCAGTGGCACACTGGATTTGCGGATGTTCACCTTTTCCGGTTCTGAGATTGCGAACAGTTCTGGAGCGTTCAATGGTGACAATGGCAACAACTCCCTGCCCCAGGGCGGCGGGGCGGATGTGGACTGGTTCGTTGAGTCTTACGTCACCACGGCGGGCGAGGTCAAAGCCTTCTACAATCTGAATTTTCCCGCGCCCGGCTCAATTTTCGAGATCGTATTGTTCCTTGACCTGAACGAAACCGGCGCCGCGACATTGGTCAATTCGCTGGACCGGCTCGATATCGTCCTCAATCCCATCAGTATTCAGGGCAATCCCAATCCCTTCGGCGACGTTTCGAGCGCCCAGCAGGCTGCGATCAACCAGCTTTACACGGGCGGAACCACGATTGCCTCGTTGAACCCACAACCCGCCGCCAACCTGCCGCTCAACAGCCAGGGCGCGGGCTTTGCCGACTATGCCATCTTCACCGGAGTCAATCCCTTCACGCTGGAAGATTCCGATGTGCTGCTTTTCAACCTCAGCATGAGCAGCCTGAACAACGGCGCCGAGGAATTGTTCCTCAGCGGAAAGTATGCGCCGAAGGACATCGTCGTGCCGGAACCAGGATCGCTCATGTTACTCCTGATGGGTGGCGTCGGGCTGGTGCTGTGGTACCAACGGCGACTGACTTGCACGAGGAACTGAGTAACGCTTGGGTTTGTTCCGGCTGGCGCTGACGTTGTCGGCCGTTATCCGGGCCAGCCGCAGCATGGCATTCTTTTTCGGCGAGGATGTCGGGTCACATCTGGCATTTGGTCCAGCGGACGCGGCCGATTTTTCGGCAGAAAATCCGTCGGGCCTTCAAGCAATCGTGATCACCGTGACGGCATGACGTTTGGCCAAGGCGGCACAAGCCGCTTGTTCGAGGAGCAGCGATTTGCCGGATTCAATCGCCAGCACGGCAATGCGCGCGGCAGCACAGGTTTCCAGCGTTTGTGGGCCCAAGCACGGAATGTCGAAGCGCATGTCGTGCTGGGTCTTGGCCACTTTGACGGCGACCGCGCCGCCGTCCTTGCCGGCGAGCTCGCCACCGCGCGCGAGACATCGATCCGTGCCCTCGAATCCTTCCACCGCCAGCACTGTGCCTTCCTTGACCACTACCGTCTGGCCGATTTCGAGCCGGGAAATTTCCTTGGCGATGCCAAATCCGAAGTCCACGTCTGCGCGTTGTTCCGCCGAGAGTTTTGGTCCCAGCAAAAATCCCGCGCCCGGCATGAGCGGTTCGAGCCAAGGCGTGGCTTCGATCAGTTCCACGCCGTCCTTCTTGAGTTCTTCGGCGATGGCGCCAAAGATCGTGTGCGCGTTCCTTTCCTTGAGGCGAAACAGGACGCCCATGGCGCGCGGATCCGGGCGCACGTCGTACAGGTTCCTCGGGGCAATCTGGCCAGCCATGACACACTGAGTCACGCCGCGTTCTGTGAACGCCCCGATCATTTTTGAAAGCTGGCCGACTTTCAGCCATACGATGTCGTCCACGAGCGCGGCCAACGAGGGATCGGTTTCACCCTCGAAAGCCACGGCGACGAGGCGGCGGACGCCTTGTTGGCGGGCCTGGCGGGCAAACTCCAGCGGCAACGCACGGTTGCCGGCGATGAGGCCAAGGGATTCAAGCGCGGTATTCATGCAGCGATATTGCGGGTCGCAGGCTAACAGGAAGCACGCGGCGGAAGCCAGCCCGCGTTGAACCGCACGGCCGTGGATGTTCCGCTGTCCATTTCCAGAGCAAGTCTGGACTGAAACGGGACAACCCCGGAGTTCAAGCCGGATCCCCGGCAACGCTCCATGTTGGCAAAGACCGCCAACAACAAGCTCGTTTTGGTGTCGGCAACAATTTCTCCATTGCACGCGAACTGGTCTGCATGGTGCTTGTCGTTCAAGCGGATATTACCGACGGAAGCAAGGCGCAGAGGGCGCGATTTGGCACTGGCAGAACTGCTGGTGGACAAATCAATTACGATGACACAAACCGAACAATTGGTGGCACCACTGGGCACCACGACCCGGATCAAGAACGCGTCGCCGACAATGGGCGAGACGGGAACGCGCGTGCCTTGGACGAGCTACCTGCTCCTTGGCGCGATTCTGGTGCTGGCTCTCTACGGGGGGATCTGGTGGTACACTCACGGTAGGACGACCGAGTTGCAGCTTTCGGCGGTGAATGCGGTCCTGGTTAGCGGCGCCACAATTCTCCTGGCGATCCTCGGTACGCATTGGCTGACACAGCGGAGCTGGACGCGCCACCTCGCGGCTCGCGCAGCGGAACGGGAAGGAATCGAAAGCCGCTGGCGGAATCAACTGACCGAACATACCTGCCGCGAGCAACAATTGTGGTCCGAACAAAACCGGCTGACCGAGAAAGTGACGGTGTTATTGCGAGACAACGCGGGTTTGACGGAAGAGCTTGATCGCCGTCGGCAGGCGGAACGGAAATTCTCAATGCTGCGCCAGGACCTGGTGCGATCCAACGATGTATTGGAATTGCACGTGCAAGCGCGCACTCAGGAATTGCAGAAGTTTCAGCGGCGATACGAATTGATCCTTGAGTCGGCCGGGGAAGGCATTTGCGGTTTGGGGGTCGAGGGGCGGATCAGCTTCGCGAATCCGGCGGCCGCCCGCATCATGGGCGAGGCCGTCGAAAGAATGATTGGCCGGCCGATCACCGATCTGATCCCCGGCATCCATGGCAGCCAAGTCGTGGACGCAGCGAGTGCTGGCGCCCCTTCGGAAATTTGCGTCAACCGGATGGATGGCAGCAATATCGTGCTGGAGTATTTTCGGTCGCCCATTTGCGAGGGCAGCCGCACCGTCGGCGATGTGTTGCTGTTCAAAGACATCACGGAACGCAAGCAGACCGAAACGGCACTCGCGCACAAGGCGGCGGAACTGGCCCGCTCCAATGCCGAACTGGAGCAGTTTGCCTTCGTCGCGTCGCATGATTTGCAGGAGCCATTGCGGAAAATTCAGGCATTTGGGGATCGGCTCAAGGTCAAGTGCGAGAGCCTGAGCCTCGGCGAAGGGAAGGAATACCTGGAGCGGATGCAGAACGCCGCCGCCCGCATGCGGACGCTCATTGACGATCTGTTAACCTTCTCCCGCGTAATCAGCCGCACCGAGCCCTTCACCCCGGTGGATTTGAATCGCGTGGTGCGCGAAGTCCTCAACGACCTGGAAGTCCGCATCGAGAAAAACGGGGTGAAGCTGGAAGTCGGAGAATTACCGACCATAGACGCCGACCCCATGCAAATGCGTCAGTTGCTTCAGAATCTTATCGGCAATGCGTTAAAGTTTCACGAGCCAGGCGCAAAGCCGGTGGTGCATATCGCCGGCAAAATCCTCCCCGCAGCGGCCGAGAGCACCGAAACTGCCATGCTCCGCCGCCGCGGTCCCAAGGGCGAGGCACCGAGAGTTCAGCAGTTCTGCGAAGTAACAGTTCAAGATAATGGCATCGGCTTTGACGAGAAGTACCTGGACCGCATCTTTGCCGTGTTCCAGCGCCTCCACGGGCGGCAGGAGTACGAGGGGACAGGCATCGGCCTGGCCGTTTGCCGCCGGATTGTGGACCGGCACGGCGGCACGTTGACCGCAAAGAGCAAACCCGGCCAGGGCGCCATGTTCATCGTCACGCTGCCAATGCAACCGCCCCGTCCGACGGCAAAAACGGAATGAACGTGAATTCGCTACCTTTTATTCTGATGGCGGACGACGACGCGGACGACCAGTTGCTCGTGAAAGATGCGCTGGCTGAATGCCAACTGGCCGACCGGCTGCGGTTTGTCGAGGACGGCGAGGAATTGATGAATTACCTGCTGCGGCAAGCCAAGTACGCCGAACCAGACTCCGCGCCCCGACCGGGTTTGATTCTGCTGGACCTGAACATGCCGCGCAAAGACGGACGAGAGGCGCTCCGCGAAATTCGTGCGCACCCGGAGTTGCGGCGGATTCCGGTAGTGGCGTTCACCACGTCCAAAGCAGATACGGATGTGGGCGCGATTTATGATCTGGGGGCGAACTCCTTTATCTCCAAGCCGGTGGCGTTTGATGCGCTCGTCCGAGTGATGCAGGCGCTGACGGGTTATTGGTTTTACATCGTACAACTTCCGGGCGCGCGGGGGACAAGGCCATGATGGATTTGGAAACCATTCGCGTGCTGTTGGTCGAGGACGATGAAGACGATTGTTTCCTCGCGCAAGAATTGCTGAAGGAGATCAAGGGTCGCCGCTACCTTATGGATTGGGCCAACACCTACGAGTCCGGCCTCCAATTCATGGCGCGGAACAAGCACGATGTCTGCCTGGTGGACTACCGGCTCGGCGCCCATGACGGCGTGGAGTTAATCAGCGCCGCCAAAGCGGCGGGGGCGCTGGCCCCGGCGATATTGATGACCGGGGCCGGTCAGGAGGCAGTGGACCTGGCAGCCATGAAGGCCGGGGCTTCGGATTACCTCATCAAAGGGAGGGTGGACTCGCGTCAATTGGAGCGCAGCATCCGCTACGCAATCGAACGTCAGCGGGCGGCTTCATTGGCAGCCTTTGAACAAGCCCGCCTGGCAGCTTTCGGAGCGCAAGTGGGCCTTGAACTGGCATGTCGGGCATCGCTGGATGCCATTCTGGAAAACTGCGCCAGAGCCATGGCGCAATACCTGAATGCTGATCTGGCCCAGATCTGGATCTATGACGCGCAACAGCAGACTTTCGTGCCCCGCGCTCACGCCGGGCCGGTTGCAGATGCCACCAAATCCCACGCCAAGCTGCCGACACAGATGCCGGGCTTTGAAGGATTGGTGCAAGGCAAACCGGTCTTCATTCCCTCGCTGGCGAAGTGCCAGGGATTCGCTGATCAAGCTTGGGCTGACCAGGAGGAGTTGCTCGCCTTTGCGGCCTATCCGCTCGTACTTGAAGACCGGCTCGTGGGCTGCATGTCGCTCTTCACCCGGAATACACTCGCCGAAACCGTGTTGCAGGAAATCAACTCCGTGGCCCATGGCGTCGCGTTATGCATCCAGCGCAAACAGGCGGAAGCAGCGTTGGACGCGAGCGAAAACCGCTACCGCACCGTGGTCGAGAGCATCAAGGAAGTCGTATTCCAAATGGATCCGCAGGGACGCTGGTTGTTCCTGAATCCGGCCTGGACCACCATCACCGGTTTTCCCGTGGAAGATTCGCTCGGCAGGTCGTTTCTCGATTTTCTTCCACCCGAAGATCGTGAGTCGTCCCAGATTTTGTTGCGGCAATTGCTGAATCGGGAAATCGGGCATGGCCGGCATGAAACACGGTTGATCACTCGGGATGGCAAAGTGGGTTGGGCCGAATTGTACCTGCAGTTGACCCCGGATCGCACCGGCGGGGTGGCCGGCGTCTCCGGCAGCTTGAATGACATTACCGAACGCAAGCTGGCCGAGGCGGAGGTGCAAAAGCTGGCGGCGTTTCCGCGCGCCAATCCCAATCCGGTGCTGGAGTTCGCCGCCGACGGTCAGCTCAACTACGCCAATGAAGCCGCCTTCGCCCTGGCAAAATCACTGGGTAAAACCCGGGTGCTCGAACTGCTGCCCGCACAACTGGATCGCCTGGTGAGTGAATGTCTGGCCACGGGCACGACGCGTCTGCACGAGGAAGTGAGTTGCGAGAGCCGGACGCTCACGTGGTCATTCTTTCCGGTGGCGGCCAGCCGTGTGGTGCATTGCTATGGAGCGGACATCACTGAGATGCTGAACCTGGAGGCGCAATTCCGCCACGCGCAGAAGCTTGAATCCATCGGTCAACTGGCCGCCGGCATCGCCCACGATTTCAACAATATCCTGACCGTCATCCAGGGTTACGCGGACTGCCTTTTGATGCGGCCTGAAGTGAGCGAGTCATCCGTCGGCCCGCTGAAACGGATTGCCGAGGCCTCCCGCCGGGCCGCCGCGCTCACGCGCCAGTTGCTCATGTTCAGCCGCAAGCAGGCCATCGTGGCCCGTGCGCTCAATCTCAACGACGTCTTGCGCAATTTTGCCAACATGCTCCCGCGGTTGCTGGGCGAGGACATTGTGATGGAAACGCACTACGCCACGGCCCTGCCCCAAGTGGAGGCCGATTCCGGCATGCTGGAGCAGATCGTGATGAACCTGGCCGTCAACGCACGGGACGCCATGCCCAAAGGCGGCCGCTTGATCATCACCACGGAGGCAGTGGACATCGGCGCGGCGTACGTGCGCCAGCGGGCTGAATCGCGGCCCGGGCGATTCGTTTGCATGTCCGTCGCGGATACCGGCTGCGGGATTGACAGTAAGACGCTCACGCGCATTTTTGAACCGTTCTTCTCCACCAAGGAAATCGGGCACGGCACAGGATTGGGCTTGTCCACCGTGTACGGTATTGTGCGACAGCACCAAGGTTGGGTGGACGTTAGCAGTGAAGTGGGTGTGGGTACCACCTTCAAGATATTCCTGCCCTCCGTGGTCGCCGCCGTGGACCAGCCCGCCGAGGCCGACGACGCCCCGCTGGCTCGCGGCGGACGCGAAACCGTGTTGCATGTCGAAGATGAACCCATCCTGCGCGATCTGGTCCGGGAGGTCCTGAGCCAGTACGAATACCGCATCCTTGAAGCCGGCTCCGGTAACGAGGCGATCAAAGTATGGGAAGCCAATGAGGGTCGGGTGGATTTGCTCCTGACCGACATGGTGATGCCCGAAGGCATGAACGGACGCGATTTAGCGGAGCAACTCCGCAGCCGCAAGCCCGACTTGAAGGTCATTTACACCAGTGGTTACAGTGCCAACGTCTTCACCAAGGATCAGGATAACCACGACGGCTTGTGGCTGGAAAAGCCTTATCAACCCTCGAAACTCGCCCGCACGATCCGAGAGTGCCTCGACCATCCAACGCAGTCCGAAACGGAGTCGGACGATGTCCCTGCCGTTTGCTCCGAGGATTGTGAAGCACAGGCGCAGGAAATCGTTCCCGCCTGAGCGATGCCGTCTGACATTTTGCGTTTCTCAATCCCTGGCCGGCGGGATCAAAATCCGTTGCCCCACACGCAGCCGGCCAGCGTCCAATTCAGGGTTTGCCGCCATGAGCTCAGGAACCGTGAGGGTATGCCCCGACTGCCTCGCCGCACTGACAATTCTGGAAACAGTGTCTCCTTGATGGATGACATAAATCGCACCCGGCAGCGGACCCCCAGTGGCATCGTGTGCCCTCTCAAACAATGGCGCATCTGCTTCGCCGACTTCTGGCGCCAGAGGTTCGGCGCGCTCACGGCGCGGCGTGTAGGGCTTTGGATTTCCTTGCTCGTCCAACACGGGAAACCAGCGCATCCGATCCGCCTGGTCGCCGATGGCCGTCTTGCGGCAGCGACGCACGAGCGCCTTGTAGAAGATATCCGCAGTCGGCGGATCCACATATTTGATCCATGACCCCGCGCGACACAGCACTCTGGCCGTTTCATCCGAATTGTCCGGCATCAACTTCGCCGCTTCCCAAGCCAGAAACGCCGCTTGATAGCGGTAATGAAAACGCACGTCCGGATCAGGTTTGTGTCCGCGGGCGCGCCGCAACTCGTCTTCGCTGGCAACGATGGCCTGCTTCTCACCACGCTCCTCCCGCCGCGCCACCGTAACGCCATCTTCAAAGCTCCCCTCGTGATAATGCCAGTCAGGTTCAAGTTCCGTTCCCAGTAATTCCATGCCTTTGAAACGCGCGAGCATGGCTGCTTCCACCAGCGCTTTCGCCCGTTGCTCCGCGGGTACACTTTCATTCCAACCCGTGTTGAGTGCCTGAACCAGAGTATCAATGTCCGCCCGCAACTCTTGCGGAAAGTAATCGCGCGCCACGTCTCCTTGACTCTGTCGAGTCAGGCGGCGGGCCAGCAAATAGCGGATCTGTTCCCGCGCTTTTGCGCTCTCGACTGATTCCCCTGCTCCGTCCCCATCCGTCTCGACTTGCTTGTCTCGACGAGCCACCGGCCACGCACGGTCCACGTACCCTTTGAGTTCATCCACCGTCAGCACGCGTTCCGCCACATAGGCCGCGTCCATCCAGTAACCGGAACGCAGCAACGCATCGAGCGCCTGAATGTATTCCCGCCGCGCCAGCCGCAAGACACCGAGTTCACCGAGCACTTGACGGCCCACCGGAATTCTTTCGTGATATACTTGGTCGACCTCGACGGACAGACTTTCCGCGAAACTGGTGGGAGCATTCGTACCCGGGAACTCCGTCGGAAAACTGCGGCTCACCCGGCCCACCAACGCGGCCGCGTCATCCACCTTGCCCGCCCGCAGGAAAATCTTGGCCTGCAACCACTGGGCGAGCGGAGAACCCGGAGCGCGCTTGATCCAGCGTTGCGCCAGCTCATACGCCCCGGACTGATACGCCGCGAGCGCCAGTTTCTCGGCGGATTCCACATCGGTCACGCCTTGTGCTTCCACCGCGTTCAGCCAGCCCAGTGTGATGCCCGTGTCTTGGCGACTCAGGTCTAGGCTATGGCGCCGTGATACAACTTGCGACGAAATCAGAAACGCCGTGATGACCTGCCGCGCCCGGGCATCCGACGCCAATGCAGCTAAACTTTCAGGGTCGCTCAGGGCCGCGGCGGCAACCAGGTGCAGTGAGGCGATCGCCGTCGCATCGCCCGTGGCAAAATGTTCGAGATAAAACTTGATGGCCGGTGCATGGTCCTTGCGCTGGTAATGAATCCGCGCCTCCCATCCCAAACTCGCCGCCGCCAACCCGAGTGAGTCCACGAATCCCCGCCGCGCCAACTCGCGCACCTGTTGATAGCAGGCGAGCGCCTTTTCCGGTTCCTCCTTCTCCCATGACTTGGCGAGCATGAACGCTGCCCACGTGGACTTGAACTTGCGCTCCGCCGCCGGTCGCGCAAGCAGCCGTTCCCACGCCTCACGCGCCATGCCTTTGTCCACCAACGCCGGGTTATGCCATGCGGAAGCACCTTCAAGATAATCAGAGAACTCAGCGGGCAGACTTTCGACAAACTCGATCTTTGGAAATCTTGGTGCCGGGCCTTTGGGTTCGTCGCGTCGCCGCCCGTTCTCGTCCCAGTGCCATTCACCACTGCGCTCCCAACGCTCGTGTGCCGCCACGTAATCCTTGAGTTTCGCGCGCTCGGTTTGATGCGCCCGACGAATCTCCTCAATTTTTTCCTCTGGCAAGCCCTTTTGCTTCAAAGCCGCAGTCAAGTCGCTCAATTCTGCATCCAGCGTCTGCGTGGCAAAGTCACCGCGCCGCGAGCCCGCTGGACCTGCAAAACCGCGGCTCTCCATTGATCCAACCTGTGGCAACGGCACGGCGAGAAACCGGCTCTCGACCAGTCTCATTCGCTGCAACTCACGCTCGAAATTGGCCAGCGGCGCGGCCAGCAGGGCTTGATCGCCGGCATCCAGCAGGTTGTTGGGAAAGAAAGGGCCGCAGGCCATCACCGCATTGGCGGCCAACACGAGCAGGGCCAACGAACACACTTCAAAACTTCTTAACTTCACACTGCACCTCACAGTCGCGATCAAATCGCAGCCAGCCCATTGTCAACCGTTCACCCGCGGGCAGGCGGCGGAACGCAGGTTGGGTTTGGAATCTCGCGGCGGAAACATCTTGCTCCACCAGTTCAAAGCCCTGCTGGCCGTCTCCCGCCACCAGGCGGGCGTTCGACCAACGGACTTCCACAGCGAGCCGTGAGGAAATGTCGAGTTCGCCATCATTCACAAGGCTGATTTCCATCAGCCCCGCCTCGACCCGGCGCGATTCGACCCGCAAAATTTCACGGGGCAAACGCGATTCGAGAATGGCTCTGAGCGTCGGCCAGCGCCAGTTAAATTTGTCGGTTGTCACCGGCAGCCGATACCAGATCACTCCGCGCAAGGCCGCCGGGCGGTTCTGGGTCCAATCGCGTACCAGTTCCGCCAGTTCGATGGGATCGGAATGCACCTCGCGCAACTGTGCATCCGCGGGCCAGTTCGGTCGCGGCCCCTCGGCGGCCAGACCCAGAAATTTTCCGCCGACGTCGAAGGCAAGGAGGTATCCGTAAGTTGGGAGCGCCACACGAAACGGCACGCCAATCCGCCCGGCGCGTTCCACCGCCCGGCTCGCCGCGCGGGGATCGCAGAGCGTGAACGGTGCATCCGCACTGCGCGGCCGTTCGAGAGAATGAACCTGCAGGACATAATTGGTCGCCACAATCGCCAACCGCTCGAAAGCCGGAGACTTCAACCAACTGGGCAGGGCCGTGATCGTTACTGGCAGCGGCGCGACCCGCCGTTGTATTGCCTCCACCCACACGCGATAGCCGTCGAGCTTCGAGGCCGCGCTATCGAAATCAATTTGCAGTTCCGCCAACGGCAGATGGTTGGACTGCGCCTCGGTCACGAGCGAGGCGGCAAGGTCGGCGAGAAACGTCGTTATCGAATCGTTCGTGGTGAAGGGACCGGAATAAGGCCCGATGCGCAATGCAATGCCAACCGGGCGGCGGGTCTTCACCAGGCTGGGATAATCCAACGCCACGCGGGCAACCTGCGGCCGCTTGTCCTGCCACGACACCTCCGCCTTCAGGACGGTCAGGGCGGTGAAGTTCGTTCCATGGTCTGATATGGCGCTACGCACCGGCTGTGTCCACGCGCGCTGCCAGACATATACTTCGTGCTGAAGCGCTCCCGTCACGCGCCGTTCTGAGCGGCTCCAGAGCAACACCACTGTCAGCACCACGCTCGCAACGATAAACAACTTCAAGAAAATGACCGCGCGCTTTCTCATCGGACTGCTTCAGCTTGAGCCAAGACACCGAAGATTGAACCTGAAGACCGCGATGGCATGTCCGCAAACGAATTCAGTGCGGCAAAGCCGCAACCACTTTGGAGTGCGCGGACTGGTCCGCGCTTTCGGCAGGCGACTCGACGCCGCCAAATGCAAGCGAGCGTCGAAACTACTCCCCGAGCCGCTGAACGCGGCGCTGCTTGGCCGACAAGTCCGCCAAGCAGCGAAAGCGGGGACAAGTCACCGCACTCCAAAATCCTCGCGGCGTATAGGGATTCTGACCCACAGCAGTCCAACGTCCGCAGGGCCAAAAGAATTGAACGGTTGGCGGGACCTGCCTGGCTCTTCACCGGACAATCTTTCTTTGCGCGCTTGCCAGCGCCTTCTTCCACCATCGTCGCTTCCGGTGAAGATTCTCGCGGAGCACGGACAGCTTTGTCCGCGGGTTCCAATCCACACGCCTGCAACGCGCGGACTCGGCGGTCCGCGCTCCTTTGGTGGCGGCTTTCCCGCGTCGCGTTCTCTCGCGGCTGGCCCAACTGCGGCAACTGGCTTGCCCCATTGCCGACTCGCCGTTGCGCGCTGGACTGCCGGCGCCCAAACCTCACGCGATGAATGAGTAGTCGTAGGGTTTTCGCATTTCGCGGGCCACCCATTGGTTCGCCGCGCGCGCGTGTTCACCCGTGAACTGCTCCTGCTCCGGATTCCAGCCCAGCCGCAATCCCCCCATGCGAATGGAAATCGCTCCCAGATGCGCAATGCTGATCGAGCGGTGACCGATTTCAACGTCGCAGATCGGTTCTTTGCGCGTGCGGAGGCACTCGAAGAAATTACCCATGTGATCGCTGCTGCGATAGAGCTGGACCGCCCCCGACGGCAGCGGGTCACTCAACAACTCCGGGTCGCTCGCCTCGATCCTGCCGCGCGACACAAAAATCCAGCCTTCCGGCCCCACAAACTTCACGCCATTCGGCGCACGCTTGCCGTCCGTCACCCGCATCGTCACGCCGTTGGCGTATTTGAACTGGATGTCATATTCCGCCGCCGCGTCGTAGCCGCCCGGAATCATGTCCACGAGCGATTTGCCCTGCACTTCCACCGGCCCACTCCGCTCGGTGCCGTTGCCCCACTGTGCAATGTCGTTGTGATGCGCGCCCCAATCCGTCATCTGCCCGCCGGAAAAGCAATACCACCAGCGGAACAGCCAGTGCGTGCATTTGCTCTCATACGTGACGGTTTCCTGGCCCCCCGATTCGCCAGCCTTGCGAACGCCCACGTGCTCCATCTTCGCCTGGCCCAGATAATAATCCCAATTCATCCCGGCCGGCGGCGGTACCGTTTGAAACGGACCCTCACGCGGGCCGGTGGGCAAACCGACGATCATTTCCTGAAGTTTGCCGAGTCGGCCGTTGCGCACCAGTTCGCAGGCAAGCCGGAAATTGTTGTCGCTCCGCTGCTGGCTGCCGACTTGGAAAACTGTCTTGTGCTGCCGGACGTCCTTCACCAGCCGTTTGCCCTCGTCAATCGTGAGCGTCAGCGGTTTCTCACTGTAGATGTCCTTGCCCCGCTGCGTTGCCAGCAGGTTGATCAGTGTGTGCCAATGATCCGGCGTGCCGTTGACGATCACCTGCACATCCTCACGCTCCAGCAGCTTGCGGAAATCGTTCAAGATCGCCGGCTTTCTCCCGTCACGCGTGAATTCCTTCGCCGCCTGCTCGGCCTGACGAGTGTCCACGTCGCACACGGCCACCACGTCGCCAAAGCGGCGGGCACTGTGCGTATCGCCGCGGCCTTGACCGCCGCAACCCACCAGCGCAATGCCGGGCCGGTCATTGGGGCCGGGACGTCTGGGGACCGGCGCGGCAAGCGCCATTTCGCGTTCAATGAACCAACCTGGCAAACCCGTGGCCGCCGCGGTGGCGGCGGTGGTTTTGAGGAAGTGCCGGCGTGAGATATAAAATGATTTTGAAGCCATGCCGGGATTCCACTGGGAAGCCGGCTCGCGGTCAAGCGCGAACCGAAGGATTTGGGATTCTTGCGATACCTGTTGAGAGCAGAACGCAAAAACACCGCTTTGTTCCGGCGGTGTTCCCCGCGAATCTTTGCCGCATGGATTCGCCGGCGCACGAACCGCCCGCGCCCGTGTCGTCGCCGCAGTGTCCGGGGTGCGGGCAGGTGATGCGCTGGCTCGGCAGTGTGGCGCGCAAACCGCCGTGAACCCCCCGTGCAAGCGCAAACCTGAAACCTGAAGCCTGAAACGGGTGCCCGGCGCGAGCTGTCCGGGCACGCGCACCGGTGGGGTGCGGGCGCAACGGGTGAAAGCAGGTTTCCGCCGCGCGGCGGTGAGCGTGATGGGGATCGCGGCGCGCGCGCGGAATGGCGCCGGGAGGCGGAAAGTTCGAGTGCGGCGCGCGCCGGGCGACGGGGCGGCGGGTGCCGGTTTCGTCAAGCGGCAGCGGGGAGCAAAAGCAAAAGGCAAGGAGACCGACTGCGAGGGAACGGCCTGGAAAAACTCGCCGGGCGGGTTCAACCACGGATGGAAAGGATGTTCGGCGCGATCCCACCCTCACCGCAAGCGACGCTTCCTCCGCGCCTCAATCCTTTCCCCAATCCTTTGGGGGTCAGGCCACAAAGTCGTCATCTCAAGTATCTCCAAAAATCAAATAGGCCACTCCCTCAATCCAGAGAGGCGACGTGCAAAGCAACCAAGCGTAGAACTTCCAACCGCCACCGGTCTCCCGACGAAGAAACGCGATACCCATACGCAACAAAACCAAGCCGTCGAGCGAGTAAGCGAACACCATCTTGGCTGTCCCGATGCTGCAAAGGCACGGCAGAAAGAGTGACTGAAGAATGAAGGCGATGCCCAATGCTGCAAAGAGCTGCTTGTAATTCCAAGCGCCCGGAACTGCTGGTGCAATGGCGGTGCTCATGTGTCAGCGCGTGTGCAGTGGCCTAACAGTATTGATTGGCCGGGATCCGTTGGCCAAGGGTCAACTGACAGGTCGACTCATGGGACGGGTTTACGCCTGACCGGCTTGGCTGACAAGCCTTGTTTTGAGGATTTGTTCCGCGGGGGTCTTGCAGGCGCAGGATGCGTTGGCCGAGATTTGAGGCTTGCGGTGCGGCAGCACGTTGAAGCGTGCTGCCGTCCGTCCCGGCGGCAGAACTGATTGGCGAGTTTGGTCTGGTGATGAGTTTGCGCTGCCGGCGAAGATGCGCGGCAAAACCTTTGGGGGAAAGGAAGCAGGCACCACGCGCTGTCGCCACGCAACGGCTGAGGCATTACCACGCGCCAAACTTCCAACTCGCCTTGAGCGTCGCGCTTTTCTAGCCTCAGCCGTTCTTATGATGACGAGCACTCAGATTCGCCAGTCCTTCCTCGACTTCTTCAAGTCGAAGCAACACAGCATTGTTCCGTCGGCTTCGTTAATGCCGGACAGCCCTAACCTGCTGTTCACGAATGCCGGGATGAACCAGTTCGTGCCCATCTTCCTTGGCCAGACCCGGTGCCCCTACACGCCCGGGCGCGCCGCCGACACCCAGAAGTGCATCCGCGCCGGCGGCAAACACAACGACCTCGAAGATGTCGGCCTCGACACCTATCACCACACGTTCTTCGAGATGCTGGGGAACTGGAGTTTTGGAGACTACTTCAAGAAGGAGGCGATTGAGTGGGCGTGGGAACTCGTCGTCGGTGTCTGGAAATTCCCGCCGTCGCGCCTCTACGCCACCGTCTATAACCCGGACAAGTCCCGGAACGATCCAAGTGAATTTGACCAGGAGGCGTGGAACTTCTGGGCCGAGAAGTTCCGTAGCGTCGGACTTGACCCCGCCGTCCACATCGTCAACGGCAACAAGAAAGACAATTTCTGGATGATGGGCGAAACCGGCCCTTGCGGTCCGTGCTCGGAGTTGCACATGGATCTCACCCCTGGCGGAGACACGCACGGTTCGCTTGTCAACCAAGGCGACGCCCGGTGCATTGAAATCTGGAATCTGGTCTTCATCCAGTTCAACGCGAACCCGGACGGCACATTCTCCCTGCTGCCTGCCCAGCACGTGGACACCGGCATGGGTTTCGAGCGCGTTACTTCGATCATCCAAGGCACAAAGAACCTGACGGATTTCGCCAACGCGAAGATTTCCAACTACGAGACCGACATCTTCCGCCCCATCTTCGATGAACTGGAAAAGTTGAGCGGCAAGAAATATGGAAGCACGCTGCCCACCGTAGGACAGGCGTCGCGCCTGTCTCAAACTTCGGAAAACGATTCAGGAAAAATAATAGAAGGAGACAGGCGCGACGCCTGTCCTACGTCGGATCAAATTGCCCTCGACATCACCTTCCGCGTCATCGCCGACCATATCCGCACGCTCTCCTTCGCGATTGCCGACGGCATCCAACCCGGCAACAACGACCGCAACTACGTCCTGCGCCGCATCCTGCGCCGCGCTGTGATGTTTGGACGCATCCTCACATTCCAACAGCCGTTTTTGTACAAACTCGTTGGCGTACTCGCTGAAACGATGGGCGATGTTTTCCCTGAAATCCGCGAGAGGCAGAAACACGTCGAAGAAGTCATCCGTTTTGAAGAGGAAACTTTCGCGAAAACTTACGACAAAGGCATTGAAATGTTCAATTCGGAGTGCGCGGCGCTGGTGTCCAGAGGTTTGGCTGCGCAAAATGAATCGGATAAGAGGTCTAGCTTAATCAAGGAATGGGACTTCCTTAGTGAGGGTGGTGATCCTAGCGATTGGAGCAACGTCGTAGCCTGGGCAAAGCGGAAAAAGCCAACATGGGGTACGACCGATATTCCTCGGTTTTCCGATCACGTTGCTTTCATGCTTTATGACACCTATGGTTTTCCAGTTGAGGAAACTGAGCGCCTTGCGAAGGAGCGGGGAATTGCTTTTGATATCGCTGGCTTCAATAAGCTGATGGAAGAACAGCGCGCCCGCGCCCGCGCCGCGCAGAAGAAGGAGGTTATTGAACTGAGCGCTAACTATCCAGCCACCGAATTCGTCGGCTACGCTGCTGACGAATCGGATTGTCGAGTTCTCGCTTTTGAGTCGCAGCAGACATCCGGTGGCAACTTTATCCATTTTGCGGTTGTAGATAAATCACCATTGTACGCAGAAATGGGTGGTCAAGTGGGGGACAGCGGCATTCTCAAATTAGCAGATGCGCGAGGAACTTTTGAGGTATCGAACACCACGAAGAGAGGACAGACATTTTACCTGATGCTGAAAACAGATTCGGCTTCGTGGGCAAAAAAACCCTTTGAGCCTGCTCGGCTTATTGTCAACCGTTCTCACCGTCGCGCGATCGAGCGCCACCACACCGTGACGCATTTGCTCCACTGGGCCTTGCATGAAGTCGTGAGCAGGGATGCGTCGCAGAAAGGTTCATTTGTTGGTCCGGACAAGCTGACGTTCGACTTCAACAGCGCGCCGCTCACGCCCGCGCAGGTCGCCGACATCGAGAAACTCGTCAACGAACGCATCCTCGAAAACGCCGGCGTCTCGTGGACCGAAATTCCCTACGCCGACGTGAAGTCGCGCAAGGACGTGATGCAATTCTTCGGTGACAAATACGGCGACACCGTCCGCGTCGTCCAGATTGGCGGTGGGGCAGGGGAGTTGAATGGCTATTCCATGGAATTGTGCGGCGGCACGCATACCCGCGCGACGGGTGAGATCGGTTTGTTCCGCATCGTGGGTGAGAGCGCGATCGCCGCGGGCGTGCGGCGCATCGAGGCAGTGGCTGGCCTCACCGCTTACGACGTGATGAAGCTGGACCGCGAGTTGATCAAGGCCGTTGCGGGCAAGGTGAATTCGCCCATTCACGAACTGGAGAAAAAGATTGAAGCGTTGATGGCGCAGCAGAAGAAGCTGGAGAAAGAAATCCAGATCGCCAGGCAGCGGAATGCGTCGAACGCCGCCAGCGAGTTGCTCGAACGCGTTCAGACCGTCAACGGCATCCCGCTTATCACGCACAACCTGGGCGATGCCGACGGTGATTTTCTGCAAGCCATCGCCGATTCGTTGAAGGGCCGCTTCAAGGGCGTGGTGGTGCTCGGCGGCCTTGGCAACAACGCGGTTGCGCTGGTTGCCACGGTTTCGCCCGACTACATTGCGAAAGTTCAGGCCGGCAAAATCATTCAAGCCATCGCACCCATCGTCGGCGGCAAAGGCGGCGGCAAACCGGACAACGCCCGCGGCGGCGGCAAGGATGCGAGCAAACTGGACGAGGCGTTGGGGAAGGCGAAGAGTTTGTTGGGCTGAACAGATACCACACCAAACAGCTATGGGCGGACACTACGGATCAATCCATGTTCGGACGGAAGCAGCGAACTCAGTGCTGGCAGCAGTCAATGCGATTGCCCGTGAACAGAAGGTGCGGTTTCTAATTGCGCCCGCCATCAATGGTTGGATAAGTGTTTTCCCGGAGCACAATGGACAGAACGCCAAAATTTCGGAGGACTTGGCGGGGCAACTCCAAGCCCTGGAGCTAATTCACTGCCTCGTCCACGACGACGACATTTTCGCGTACTGGTACTTTGAGCAGGGAATTCTCAAAGACCGGTATAACTCTTGCCCCGATTATTTCAGCGACAAAAATCCCGAACCGCGTGGCGGAAACGCGCGGACATTGGGTCATTTGCTGGCAAAGCCTGACGAAGTTCCCAAGTTGCAGAAGCTTCTCGACGCTGATCGTTTTGATTTTGAAATGGAGCGATTCGATCAGTTCGCCGCGATTCTCGGTCTGCCCAATGCTGTCAGCGCATACGAATATCTACAGGATGGCGAGCGTGATGGGATCAAGCATTGGAAGGAGTTTGTTCACGTTCCGGATTTGACCGCGGAACGAGCGGCAAAACGCGCCGCAAAAGCAGAAATCAGGGCCGAGATGAAGCGCCTGGCCAAGGAAGGCATCTTGATTACCGAGCTGGTCGGCGCCAAAACCAGTCACAAGTTGTTCCATCAATCCCCGGTTTGGAGCATTGACCCCAAGACGAATGACGTATTGTTGATGTGGTCTGGCAATCCAATGGGGACGCCAAAGCCGACGCCATTGTTTCGTCTTGATGTGCATACGGGCAAACAGGAAGCGACGGGAGTAATTCCTTCGGATCACACACACAAAATCGCCGTCAATTCCACTGGTCGTTGGCTGGCAGTTGGCGGCGCTTCGGGTGAATGGAAGACGCAAGTGTGGGATTTGGCGGCAGCCCGGCTTGCATTGGAAATTCCGCAAAGCCGTGCATCAGACGGGTTATGCTTCAGCCCGGATGGGAAAACGCTTTTCAGCCTTAGTGAAAAGACGATAACAGTGGCAAGCGGTTCGGATTTGAAGTCGGTGGAGATGATCCATTTGGCTGAACATGGTCGCGCTATGGCAATTCATCCCCACGGCGAGTGCATGGTGCTGGATTCACAAGGAATGCTGGCCATCGTCCATGTCCCGACCCGGGCGGAGATAAAGACAGTATGGATTGACGCTCGTCCCGGGGTTGAACGGACGATTTTGGAATGCTTGGGACCGCAAGCTGCAGCCCGATTCCTTGAGGTGTTAAGTCCACACATTCCTGCGTCAGAAATGAAGCGGCAACAGATTCAGATGCAGCGTCATCTCATTCCGAAGCAGAATGTGTTTTCCATGACCTTCAGTTCCGATGGTGAATTGCTCATCTGCGGCACTAACGCTGGCGTTTGTGTATTCGACTGGCGCGCAATCCTCGACAGCCCAGATATGTCACCGCTGGTGCCGAGAATATTCGTTGAAGCGGAAGAGCCTGAATCGGAAGACAAAGAATCGGTGACGGGGCACAAACTCATTTACTCGGTTATCCATGATTCAACCCGCCACAGGGTGCTATTCGCCGGTTTGGAAGGGAAGGTGCGCTTTCTGGAATTGGCCGAGGGGTTGATCGGTGATTTGCTTGTGCCTCCAATTCGTCTGCCATTTTGGCGGTTGGAGTTGACACGCGATAGAACGGCACTGGTCGGAACAGCCACGAAGATCCACATTCGCAAGCCGGAGCCGCAGAGATTCCAGATCTGGAATTATCCCGCACTTTGCAAGGCGGCAGGGATTCCGTTCTGATCCTTTCTGACCATGCCCCAGAGTGGACTGGCATCGGGTGCGCATTTGACGTTGTCAACGCTTCCCGCTAGCGTTGTTTTGTGAACACCGAAAACTCCAGCGTCGAGTATCCCGAGGTCCAATCGGACGCGGCAGAGTTGCGTGATGTTCCCCTCAGCGACGTGGCTAAATTTCGGCGGTTAGCACAGGAAGAATCCAGCCCGCAACAAATCGCGATGCTGCGACGCATGACGCCGGGGCAACGGTGGGATGCCGCACACCGGCTATATTGGACCATGCGGCGGCACAAGGCAGCGTTCCTGCAAAGCCAACATCCGGAATGGACGGAACAACAGGTAGCCGACGAAGTGCGGCGTATTTTCTCCCATGCTCGAACCTGACTTGATCGAGTTGTTTGTCGGCCCACTGCAATCCGCAGGCATCCGGTATTTCATCCGCGGCAGCGTGGCGGCGATGCTTTACGGCGAACCGCGCGTCACGCACGACATAGATCTCGTTGTCTTCCTTCGTGCGTCCGACCTCGCAGAATTGCCAAAGCTTTTTCCGCCGCTGGAATTTTATGTCCCGCCGTCTGAGGTGATCGCGGTGGAAGTGGCCCGCCGGCACCACGGCTGTTTCAATATCATCCACGCCGATTCGTCGTTGAAGGCCGATTTTTTTACGGCGAACCGGGATGAGTTTCACGCTTGGGCCTTTCGCAATCTGAAGCATTACTCGGCGCGCGGCATGGAGGTTTCCCTCGCGCCACCGGAGTATGTCATCGTCCGCAAGCTGGAGTATTTCCGCGAAGGCGGCTCGGATAAGCATCTGCGGGACATTCGCGGCATGCTCAACATTTCCGGCGACCAAATCAATCAGGCTGACTTGCAGGAATGGATTCAACGTCGCGGGGTGAAGGAGGAATGGGAAAGAGTACAAGGATGATTACCTATCGCGTCGGCAACGATCTCGATTTGGATGCGGTCATTGAACTGTATCGCGCTTCCACGTTGGGGGAGCGCCGACCGGTAGATGACCGCGAGCGCATGCGGCTCATGTTAGCAAACGCCAATCTCGTCGTGACGGCGTGGGATGGCGATTTGCTGGTGGGTACTGCGCGGAGTTTGAGCGATTTCAGTTACGCGACGTACTTGTCCGACCTCGCGGTGCGCGTGTCGCATCAGCGGCAGGGCATTGGCCGGGAGTTGATCCGGCGCACGCAAGAGCAGGGCGGACAGGCCACCATCATCCTGCTTTCCGCGCCGAAGGCCGTGGATTACTACCCGCGCCTCGGGTTCACGCAGCATCCACAAGGTTGGACGTTGCCACCCGAGACACGCATCCGATAGGTGGCGTTAAGAATCGGCGGCGAAGGACGAAAGGCCGGGAGCACAGCCAGGTTTGCGATCAATCCGAGACTTCTCGGAGAAGTGAATCGTTGGCACTTGCCTGCGGCGGATGGACTCAACATGCTTGCGTTCGTGAATGGGGACAATGTTACTCCAGCAGTCTCTGCCGAAGCCGCTACCGCAGATTCGCCGACGGTGCTTTCTCTGACGGAACTGGGCAAGAACCCCAGTGTGTGGACGTTGACTTTGCATCCCTCGCATCTGGCGCTGGCGGAAGCACCGGATGAACGGCCTTATGTCATTCTGCGCGACCAAGTGATGAAGTCGGCAATGTTGATTGAAGGCATGGGGGCGTTCGCGTTGAGCAAGCCGCGCAAGGTGACGTTCAAGCTCACGCCCGAGGCCACGGCAGCGTTGGCTGAATGGATCGGGAAGCCGGCGCTGGCAGCGTTTTATCTGAAACGTCGTTATGGCTGGGTGCTGCCTGTGGCGGTGATCTGGATGATCGGCTCGCTGCCGATGCCTGCCAGTCCGTCGGCGGAACTAGAGGCCAAGCCGCTTGATCTGATTGGATTCGGGCTGGGCCTGACGCTGGTGGTGTCGTGGGTATTCGCCAAATGGCGGCCACATCCGGGACTGTTCCTGGTGGATTCGCTCTGGTTCCTCTGGCTAGCCGGGTATCTGGCGGTGGAGGTTCTGAATGGTCGCAGTCGGGTTTGGCTGGTGCTGGTGGCGCTGCTGCTGTGGATGGCCGTAACGGGCTTCAAGCATTTTGCGCGTTTTCGGGGTACAAGATTCACACGGGTGAGTGCGTGATGCCGGGTAAAGAGCTTGCCCGGCTGGATGCTTGCGCGCAAAGTTCAGTCATGCTCATGACCGCGCCAACCAAGTACGAATCATGAAAACCAACTTCGCTTCCGTTCTGGCTTTCAGCTTGTTCGCTGCCGCCTCGCTGATGGCCGCGACCCGCCCCAACGTGCTCGTCATCATAACCGATGATCAACGCTGGGATGCGTTGGGTGTCGTGCAGCGTGAACTGGGCGAGCGGGCTTTGTTCCCGTGGTTCAAGACGCCGAACCTTGATCGTCTGGCCAACGAGGGCGCGCGGTTCGCCAACACCTTCGTGACCACGTCGCTCTGTTCGCCCGGTCGCGCGACGATGCTCAGCGGGCGTTATGCGCGTCACCACAAAGTGCTGAACAATTTCACGGAGTACCCGAATGATTTGCCGAGCTATCCGCGCCGATTGAAGGAGGCGGGTTACGAGACCGCTTACATCGGCAAGTGGCACATGGGTGAGGACAACGACGAACAGCGGCCGGGCTTCGATTACTGGATGAGTCACCGCGGTCAGGGCAATTACTTCGATAACGAATTCAACCTGAACGGCACGCGGAAACAGATTCCCGGTTACTACACCACCGTCATCACGGATTACACGGTGGATTGGCTGAAAGCAAAGTACGAAAAGCCTTGGCTGTTGATTGTTGGTCAGAAGGCGCCGCACGGAGGGCCGATTGAGCCGGAACCGCGTTTCGAACATGCGCTGGATGAGTTTCCGGTGAAGAAACCCGCCAACTACCTGAGTTACCGCACCGCCGACGGCAAGCCGGCGTGGCTGGAGGAAAGCCTGCCCACCTGGCACGGTGCGGGCGGGCCGCTCTATGGCCAGAAGGAATACGGCAAGTTTGTGCGCGCGTACCTGGCAACGATTCTTTCCGTGGACGTCAGCGTGGGGCGTATTTACGAAGCACTGCGCGAGACGGGGCAGTTGGACAACACACTCATCGTGTTCACGTCGGACAACGGCTTCGTGCTCGGCGAGCACGGACGCGTGGACAAGCGGACGATGTATGAGGACAGCATCCGCGTGCCTTTGGTGGTGCGGTATCCACCGCTGGCCAAGCCCGGCACGGTGATCCAACCCATGATTCTGAATCACGACCTGGCGCCGAGCATTCTCGACATCTGCGGGGTCAAGCCATTGCGCGGCATCACGGGCAAGTCATGGAAACCGCTGTTGCAGGGCAAGCGAGTCGCGTGGCGGAATTCATTCCTCTACGAATACAACTACGAAAAACAGTTCCCGTACACGCCCAACGTCCGCGGCGTGCGCACCCCGGAATGGAAACTCATCACCTACCCGAACGGCGACGGCACGCTGGATCGCTTCACGGCGGAGCTTTACAACCTGAGCAACGATCCGCTTGAAATGCGCAATCTCATCAATGACCCGGCCGCCGTCGGCATGCGCAAGAAAATGGAACGTGAGCTTGCGCGCGTTTCGCGCCAGGCCGGGCGTGACGAAATGCCGGTTTACGAAGGCATTGTGAACGTGTTGCCGAAGTATTGATCTGGCACAACGCGCGCGCGCAGTCATTCTGGAAACGTGCAAGCTGCCCAAGAAATCGGGCCGGCTTGAAGCCGGCCCGGGCAAAACGAAGGGCAACCGACCCGCCGGTCAACGTTGCGGAGGCAAACCCTGACCCTCGCCGAAGCGTTTCATCATGATTTGCTGCATCATGGTCTGCATATTCTCGTACTTGGTGAAGCCGGACGGAGGGTCGAACTGGCTGGCTGCGGGTTTGGCAAACTTAACCTCCTTGTAGAGCATCACGACGTTGTTGCCGCTTTCAACGGTTTCAATTTTGACGGGGAACTTCTTCAGATCCGTCGCGTTCCAGACCGTGGCCTCGAGTTTCTTGCCGTCCTTGTCCGTTACCACGACCTTGTTTTTGATACACGGATGGCCGTCCACGGTTTCCTTGCCCACTTCGGTGGTTTCGACCTTGAAGTCGGATGCCGGCTTGCCGGTGTCCGCACTCTGGAGGGGATTCTCCACATAAGCCTGCAACCCGGAATAGATCATGTAGGAAACCTTTTTGTCCGGGCGCGTGATCATGACCATGCTGTCCATGCCCATCTGCTTCATTTGCGCCGCCATTTCGGGACTCATACGGTTGCCTTTGATCTGGCTGATTTCCATGTCGAAACGCGATTTGCCTTCCGCGTAAGCGAGCTTGCCCGGCACCGTGGCGGCATCACCGGATGCCTTGTCGGTGACTTGAATATCAAGAGTGGCGGAGAACGCGGAGTGTTCGCCGAACAACTGTGCCATGCTGCCGGACAACTGCGGGCCGGACATGGCGCCCATGCCGCCACGAGGGCCAAATTGAGCGTGAACGGGAAGCAATCCGGCGCCGAGCATCACTGCGGCCAGTGCGTAGATGTTGTTTTTCATGATTGGAGATTTGAGTTCAAACGTGTTGCCGGGATGAATACTGGATGGGGTGAAAAAGGCGAGCAGTTTTTGCGCAGTTGAGCCATGCATTGACGCAGCCAAGCGGTCAGGGCTTGACGAATCGCCCCTGCAGACGGCTTTATCGGGCGATTGAAGATGTTTTGTTCCTGCAAAATCCTCAAGGCAAGTGCCGGGCGATTACCGCTCAGGGGTCATCGTCCTGTGGCAAATCTCGCGACGGTCATCCTCCTGTTCACGCTTTGCATCGGCAAACCAGCCTCACTGGCCGGGCCGGGCTGGCGCGATCAACTTGAACGCTCCGGCGGTGAGCGGGTTCAATTGCGGCGAACCGAGGCGCAGCATCTCTTCATCTTCGGCAAAGTGAATGGCCGCCAACGGAGCGTGCTGGTGGATACCGGTTGGTCGCTCACCAGCATCAGCACCAACGCCGCCCGTGCTTTGAAAACACCGCAGGAATCGGACGTGAACTTGCAGGGGACGCTGTTCGACCCCGACGATCACTCCCGAGTGGTACTGGTGGAACGTCTCGAGCTTGGCCGCGTGAGTTTCACCAACCAACCGGCGCTGGTCCGCAACGTGATCATGGACGGGCGTCCCGCGTCGTTTGATTTGGTGCTGGGCTGCGATTTTTTCATCCGGAACTTTGCGATCATTGACTGCGAGCGTCGTCGGCTTTACACGCGCCGCTCGGCGCCGTCCGTGAAAGGGCAAACTGAACTTGAAGCGGGGTTGCGCCACGACGGTTACACGCCGGTGGAACTCAGGCGCACAAATCCGCTCGGAATCACCTGTCTGGTGCATGTCAATGGCGAGCCACTGGAAATGCTGGTGGATACCGCCGCGGTCTGGAGCTGTCTGGACGCCGGACTGATCGAGCGCTTCAATCTCAAACCGCAGCCTACGCCGCGCAAACTCCTTGGTGTGGGCGCGACTGGTACGCGCAGTTTTGCGGTGGCCAAAGTGGAATTGCTTGAAGTGGGTGGTTGCCAATGGAAAAACCTGAATCTGGCGCTGCTGGATTTGCGCGACTGGGGACTCGCGAAACCCGACACCAGCCTGGCGGATGTGGTGGGAATTCTGGGTGGCCCCGAACTGACAGCCAGCGGTGCGGTGATTGATTTCCACGCCCAGAAGCTTTGGGTTAAGCCGGTTCGCCGCAAGTAACGACGCTGTCAAGACTTTGAGCGCGATCAGACATTCGCGCTTTTCAACATGGCGTGCTTTACAGCGAGTCACAGGTTTTGCTTTCTTAATTGCCAATGCGAATCATCAGCCGACCAGCACTCGGGCGAATTGCCGTGTTCTTTCTCCTGCTGGGTGTGGCGGTGGTCGGCTGTCAGTGCAGCATGATACGAATGCCGTTAAAGAGTTTTCAGGGAACGCTGCCCGTGCTGAGTTCGACGCAGGAGGCTCTCAGCGCGGAACTCCGGCAGCATGTGGAGAAGCTCGCGGGCGAGATTGGCGAGCGAAATGTCTATCTGCCAAAGAAACTCGCGGCAGCGGCGGATTACATCGAATTCACTCTGTCGGCCGCCGGTCACAAAGTGGCGCGTCAGAGTTACCCGGCCGGTGGTGAATCATGCGACAACTTGGAAGTGGAGGTTTTAGGCTCCGTCTGGCCGGAAGAAATCGTGGTGATTGGCGCGCATTACGATTCGGTGGTTGGCAGCCCGGGCGCGGATGACAATGCCAGCGGCGTGGCGGCGTTGCTGGCACTGGCGCGCCGAACCGAGTTTCAGAAACCGGCGCGCACGCTGCGGTTCGTGGCGTTCGTCAACGAAGAGCCGCCCTTCTTTCAAACCGAACAAATGGGGAGTCTGGTTTACGCCCGGCGCTGCCGTGAGCGCGGGGAACGCATCACGGCGATGATGAGCCTGGAGAGTCTCGGGTATTATCAAGCGGAGGAGGGCAGTCAGAAGTATCCGTTCCCCCTCGGGGTGTTCTATCCCTCGCGTGGTGATTTTGTCGCGTTCGTGGGGCGGACCAAGGATCGGGCGTTGGTGCGGCGATGCGTGAAACTCTTCCGCGACCAGACGCAATTTCCGTCCGAAGGCGGTGCCTTGCCGGGCGCGCTTCCGGGCATTGGGTGGTCGGATCATTGGGCGTTCTGGCAGGTGGATTACCCAGCCGTGATGGCGACCGACACGGCGCCGTTCCGTTCGGCGCACTATCACACGGATCACGACACGCCGGAGCAACTTGATTACGACCGTTTTGCACGGGTGGTTGACGGACTCGCAAAGGTGATTGAGGACCTGGTGGCACGCTGAGCGGCGGCCTCCGCAGACGCTCGGACTGGCTATAATTTGGCATGGCCGGCACAAAATTCTTGAACAAGGAATTGACAAAGGAGTCTGATGCAGTAATACGTTTACACACCAGCAGATTAAAACTATGAAAAAATACATCGCAATCCTGACAGTCGCAGCCTTCGCCGTGGTCGCTTACGCCGGCGAGAAGTGCTGCGCGGACAAAGCCAAAACCGCTTCCGTCAAGCAGACGACTCTCGCCAAGCAGACGGTTTCCGCCGATAAGGCGGCTTGTGCCGGCACGGTAGCTTGCACGGATAAGACCGCCTGTGCCGACAAAGCCGCCTGTTCTGAGAAGACGGAATGCACGGTCAAGACGGCCTCGGTGGACAAGAGCGCAACGGCCTGTGCCGTGACGGCCAAAGCCAACGGCAACGGCAACGGCAGTTGCCCGGTGGCCACCGCCTGCTCCGGTAAGTCGGGTCTGGCCAAGAAGGACGGCGTTCGCAAGATTGTGCAGAGTCCCAAGGCAGCCGGCGAAGCTGGCAAGTAATCGCCACCATATTCACGCAAAAGCCCCGTGCCTGACAGCACGGGGCTTTTTGCGTAACCATGTGGCCGCTTGGCAGCAGGGTCACATTCTTGCCACCAGCAGTTCGCGCTGGAAGATGAGTTCTTTGGGCAGGTGGGAATACAGTTTTAGGAACAATTCATCATGCATGAGGATTTCCCGTCGCCAATCCTCCAAGTTTATGTACTGAAGTTGCTCAAGGCGGCCATGGGAGAAATTTGGGATGCCCTTGATGTCGAAACAATGCGGCCCTGGTACCCAGCCAAGCGGAGTCTCGTCCGCGTCCGCGCGACCATGGCAACGGTCCACAATCCACTTGAGCACGCGCAGATTCTCGCCGAAACCCGGCCAGATGAAATGTCCCAGCCCATCCTTGCGAAACCAGTTCACGTGGAACACGCGTGGCGGATAGCGGAGAAGTTTGCGCATGTTCAACCAGTGCCGGAAGTATCGCCCCATGTTGTAGCCGCAGAACGGCAGCATGGCCATGGGATCCCGCCGCACTTGACCGGCGCCACCAACCGCTGCCGCCGTCATCTCCGAACCCATCGTGGCGCCGATATAAACGCCATGAACCCAGTTAAACGCCTGAAACACCAGCGGCATGGTGTCCGCGCGGCGTCCGCCAAAAATGATCGCGCTGATGGGCACGCCATTGGGATCGTTGATTTCGGGGGCCAGCATCGGGTTGTTCGTCATGGGCGCGGCGAAACGGCTGTTGGGATGGGCCGCTTTTTCCCGTGAATCCGGCGTCCACTTCTGGCCGCGCCAGTCGAGACATTCCTTGGGCGGATCGCCGTCCTTCCCCTCCCACCACACGTCCAGATCGGGCGTCAGCCCGACGTTGGTGTAGATGGTGTCGCGCGACATGATCTCCATCGCATTGGGATTCGTCTTCGCGTTGGTCCCGGGGACGACGCCGAAGTAACCGGCCTCGGGATTGATGGCGTATAAACGTCCATCCTTCCCCGGCTTCATCCACGCAATATCGTCTCCGACGGTCCAGACCTTCCAACCCTTGAAGCGCGGCGGCGGCACCATCATGGCGAAATTAGTTTTGCCGCACGCGCTGGGAAAGGCCGCAGCCACGAAGGTCTTCTCGCCTTCCGGGGATTCAACGCCCAGCACCAGCATGTGTTCAGCCATCCAGCCTTCCTGGCGTCCCTGATACGAACCAATGCGCAGCGCGAGACATTTCTTGCCCAGCAACACGTTGCCGCCGTAATTCGAGCCGATGGAAATGATGGCGTTGTCGTGCGGAAAATGCGCGATGTAACGGCGCTCGGGATTCACATCCAACATGCAGTGCAGACCGCGGTTGAAATCATCGCCCGTTCCGAGGTGTTCATAAGCCACTGCCCCCATGCGCGTCATGACCCGCATGCTGAGCACAACGTAGAGGGAATCGGTCAATTCAATGCCCACCTTCGACAGCGGCGAGCCAAGCGGTCCCATGAGGTAAGGGACCACATACATGGTGCGCCCACGCATGCCGCCTTCGTAAATGGCGCGCAGCTTCGCGTACATGGCTTTGGGCGGCATCCAGTTATTTGTCGGACCGGCCTGTTCTTCGGTTTCAGTGCAGATGTAAGTGCATTGCTCGACGCGCGCGACGTCGTTGGGGCTGGAGCGATGGTAGTAACAGCCCGGCAGTTTCTCCTGGTTCAATCGAATGAGGATGCCCTCGGCGACGGCTTGTTCGGTCAGCAGTCGTTTTTCCGCTTCGGAACCATCACACCAGAAAATGCGATCAGGCTGGCAGAGGCGGGCTTTCTTTTCGACCCAGGCGCGGACGGTCTTGTTGGTGGTGTTGCAACGTCCAAGTTCGGTTTTCATTATTTCCAAATATCATCACGCCCTGTTGGCGCGCGCTGAAGGGTTGCAGTTCGCGCGTCACCGGCTTTCCCCGGGCACTTGCGAGGGCAGAGCATGCCAGAGTGTGCGCGCCTTGGGTAGTTCCAAAATGCCCCAAAGTGAATCTTCCCGCGCGACAAAATACGGTGACACTTCGCCAACGAAAGGGAAGCCGTCAAAGAGGAGTTGACGCGAGATTGCACCGCTGAAAAACGAATCTCCGAAGAACCGCACGGGATCGCCTGTTGGGGCTGCCGGAGTGTGCGCGGACCGGCGCGATCACTTTGCGTGAGTAAGCCGGATGGAAATGGATGAGTATTGAGGATACAATTGGCTTCCGGCAAAACATTCCCGCCTGCGCCGTGTGTGGCAAGAATGTGCAGGGCAACGGCGGCTTTGCGCGGGTAAACCACGCCGGCCACCTGATCGAGCTGTGTTGTCCACTATGTGTCGAGACCTTCGAGAAGGATCCTGCTCCCTACTTGCGGCGGCTTGAAAAGATTGAGTACTTCCGCTACCTCGCCCAATTGGAGACGCCAACGGCAAAACCCTGATCCGCTCTGGTGTACCGCGCGATGATGCTTTTGCCAGCCCGGGGAACAGGGCTTCGAGCGGGACGGCTAAGGAGATTCCCCCTGGGAATTCTCATCGCGGCTGCTGCCGTCGTGTGCTAAAGAGTCGCGGTGGATAGTATGAGCAAGACTTCCAGAACCGGCAGCCGCCGTCAGCACGAGGCGGAAGCCTGCTTTGCGCGCTCCGTGGTGACGGCGCTGGTCGAGGAGCCGACGCTCGAAGCAATCACCATTGACCGTCAACAGCGAACCATCTCGGTGGCCACCCTTGGGCGTGCAAACGTGGCGTCTTTGACCGGACGCATTACCAGGGAATTTGAAGCCGCGCAGGCCGGAGATTTCCGGCACACCTGCTCGTTGCTCACCGGTGAGGGCGATTGTGCCAGGTGTGAAACACCGCTCTCCGAGGCCGAACTGCGGCAGGTGACCATCAAACATGGTCACGGCACCACCACCATTGCGCGCCTCACCTGTCCCACCGCACCGAAATTCTGGCGTTGGCGCGATCTGCCGTTTCCCAAGGTCGTCCAGCGCGACGTCGAGTTCCTTGAACACGTTGACGAGCATGCCGACGAATGGCAGATGCAACTGGCCGCCGCCGTGCTCTGCGGCGTCTGCGGACTTGCCGGGTACATTCTGCACAAAACCGGTCACGAAGCGATGGCATTGGCGAGCTATGTGGTTGCTTATCTGGCGGGCGGTTGGTTTCCGGCGGAGGAAGTGTGGGAACGGCTGCGCCAGCGTGCCATTGACGTTCACTTTCTTATGCTGGCGGTGGCTGCGGGCGCCGCCAGCATCGGCGCGTGGGGCGAAGGCGCGGTTTTGCTTTTCCTCTTCTCGCTTTCCGGCGCGCTGGAACACTACGCACTGGGCCGCACGCAGAAGGAAATCCGTTCGCTGTTTCGCGAAGCGCCCAAAGTCGCCACCGTCCTGGACGGGCAGGGGGGCGAGCGCGAAGTCAAAGTGGAAATGCTCAAGCCGGGAATGTGTCTGTTGATCAAACCCGGCAGCCAGTTTCCCGTGGACGCGGAAATTCTCAAAGGGCAGACCGCCGCCGATGAATCGAACCTGACCGGGGAATCCGCGCCCGTCGAGAAAAACGTCGGCGACACCGTTCTGGCGGGCACGATCAATCTCTGGGGCGTCGTGGAGGCCAACGTGCTGCGCCCCGCCGCCGAGAGTGCGCTGCAAAAGATCATTCATCTGATCAAGGAGGCGCAGCAGCAAAAGGCACCTTCGCAGCAATTCACTGACAAATTCAGCACGCGATACACGTACTTCGTGCTGGGCCTCTCCTTTGCGATGTTCTTTGTCTGGTGGCTGGGCATTGGTTTGCCGGCCTTCAAATCCTCGGAGGCGGCGCGCAGTGCTTTTTATCGCACGATGACGCTGCTGGTGGTTGCGTCGCCTTGCGCATTGGTGCTCTCGATTCCTTCGGCGGTGCTGGCGGCCATTGCGTGGGGCGCGCGTCACGGCGTGCTCATTCGCGGCGGCGCGGCTGTGGAAAAACTCGCGGAAGTGAACATCGTCGCGCTCGACAAGACCGGCACGCTTACCACCGGTGAATTGCGCGTGGAGGTGATTGAAAGCTTTCCGCCCGGCCGCGAAACCGAAGTGGCGCAACTGGCGTACTCGCTGGAAAAGCTTTCCACCCATCCGCTCGCCCGGGCGATCACGCGATACGGACGGCAGCAAGGACTTGAGCCGCTTCCGCTCGACCAGTTCGAGTCCGTCACCGGTCAGGGGTTGAAGGGACGCCACGAAGGAACAGCAGTTTTGCTGGGCCGATGGGAATGGATTGTGGCAGAGCGACCGACGGCAATCCACCCCAATGCGGACACCAGGACTTTAACCGATGCGGGTTTTTCCGAAGTGTGGCTGGCGCGAAACGGACTCATTGGCCGGCTGGTGCTGCGGGACGACATCCGGCCACAGGCGCAGGGTGTCGTGGACGAACTGAAGAAGTGCGGTTTGCGCACGGTGATCCTCACCGGCGACCGGCGCACGACGGCGGAGCATTTGAAACGCGCCTTGCATCTCGATGAAGTGCGCGCGGAATTGAAACCGGACGAAAAGGTCGCAGCGATCAAGTCCTTGAGCGACGCGGGGGGACGTGTGGCCATGGTTGGCGATGGCGTGAATGACGCGCCCAGCCTGGCCGCCGCGCACGTCGGCGTGGCGATGGGAGCGCGCGGTTCGGACGCGGCACTGGAACAAGCCGACGTGGTATTGATGCACGACCGGCTGGAAAACTTCCTCGCCGCATTTCGCCTGAGCCAGCGCGCCCGCCGGATCATCCGGCAGAATCTGGTGATCTCGATGGGCACGGTGGCCGTGCTGGTGGTCTTTGCGCTAATCGGAAAAATTCCGCTGCCCGTCGGCGTTGTGGGACACGAGGGCAGCACGGTGATCGTCGTCATGAACAGCTTGCGGCTTTTGTTTGGTGGCACGCTCACTCGCTCACCACAGGCTGAGACCACGCCAAAGGCGTAAGGTGATTTCCACATCAGTGATGGCTTCACCCGGCGTGTGAGTTGGATATTCGTTTGATCCCCTTGGCGGCGCAGGGCGGTTTGTCAGGATGCGAATCATCCGAGCGGGTCTCGAAAGGGGAGCACGAAGCCAACGTCCAGCACCGCGGGCGGGAAACGCTAATCCGCCACCTCGGATGCGGGTGTGGTTTTTCTGATCCGTAATGCGTGCCACACGGAAGGAATGTTGGCGCGGCGTGCCGGGAGGATGAGCGTGATGACAATTTCTTCGAGGCTCGCCAGCATGACAATGGGCATGGCAATGCGGAAGGGCCACCCGGGTCCGCCCGCGAAGAACACAATCACTGCTGCGGCGACTGCAATGGCGGAAAGTTTTCCGCCCCAAGTATGATAATTGGTCAACCGTTTGAATTTCAGAAAGCCGACCAGGACCGCAATGAAGTAAAGCGAAAGGCCCGCACATAAGAATACCGCCTCGTCGCGCAGAATCTGCGGTCGCAGCCACCAACCGCAAAGGGGCAGGGAACACCAGGTGGCGAAGTCCGCCCAGCTATCGAGCTTGGCGCCAAGTTCGGTGATCTGATGAAGTCTCCGCGCCAGCAAACCATCGAAAGCATCTGTGAGGATGGAAACGATGAGGCACCCGAAGAATATCCGGGCGTGACCGATCCAAGCCAGCCATAGCAACACCGGCACCAGCAGAAGGCGAACACCACTCAGCAGGTTCGGCAGCGTCACCATGCAGGGATCATGCGCTTTTGGCCTTGCTGGTCAATACTGCGCTCGTGAGATCGCGAGAGGCGGTGTGGAGATTGTTCAGGCAACCAGAAAGCCGCGCCCAGTTGGGCGCGGCTTTGCACAGACGAATTGAAACGGAGTGTTACCCGCCGTATTTGACGGGGCAGCCGTAGGGCTTGGTTTGGGTGACTTCGGGCTTCTGCCCGGCGAGCAGTTTACTGACGGTTTCACGCACGTAATTACGGGCCTGACGCGGGTCCCCGCTCGCGGCGGCCTTGTCATCTATCGCGCCCTGGTAGGCGAGCGTGCCATCCTTGGCGATGACATACATGTGGGGCGTGGTCTTCATACCGTATGCGCGGCCAATGTCGCCGGAACTGTCGTCCAGCCAGGCCGTCGCTTTGATTTTTTGCGCGGCCCATTCCTTCCGGGCCTTTTCGGGCGTGCGATAGCTGGGATGCTTCGCACCCGTGGAATTGATGAGCAGCCAGACCACGTTCTTCTCCGCGAGTTCGGCCTGCAATTCCTGCATCGCGCCCGTCTTGAAGTGGTTCGCGCAGAACGGGCAGTCGAGGTTGTAGGCTTCGAGGACGACGATCTTGCCCTTGTAGTCGCTTAACTTGTGCGTGTTGCCGTCAATGTCTTTGGCCGCGAAATCGGGCGCGGGCTTGCCAATCTCGGCGGCGGTCAACACCGTGGTCGCGGTGGCCAGCAAGGCAATGGCGGTCAGTGTTCTTTTCATAGCATGTTCTTTTGGTTTAATTGCGGTGAACGGGTATAAGAAAGCAGATAAAGACGAATTGTTCAAATTTTGCACGAACTTTGTTATTCGCGGCGACGGTTTCCCCGCTTGACGCTGCCGGTGAGGCCGTTAGTTTAGCCATGCAGTTTGAGGTCACGGGTTTGAAAACTGACGCAGCTCAATTGAGAGATTTTATGTCCATCATCACCATCAGCCGGGGTTCGTATTCGGGAGGCAAAGCCGTGGCCGAACAATTGGCGGCGCGCCTTGATTGCCCCGTGCTCAGTCGCGAGCAAGTGCTGCTACAAGCCGCCGAGGACTACGGCATTTCTGAACGGGAACTGACGGACTCGCTCAACCACCCACCGCCTTTCTGGCAGCAGGTGTTGGGCAAACGCATGGCCTACGTGAAATGCGTGACCGCCGTCCTGTTCGATCATGTCCGGCAGGGAAGTCTGGTCTATCATGGCAACGTTGGCCATCTGCTCCTGTCCGGCGTGCCGCCGGTTCTGCGCGTGCGGGTGATCGCGGGCATGGAGCAACGAATCGAGGCGGCCATGGCGCAGGCGAAGTTGAACCGCGAGCAGGCCATCGCGCACATCCAGCGCGTGGACAATGAGCGAAGCAAATGGGCCCGGGTGCTTTACGGCGTGAACTGGAATGATCCCGGCCAGTACGATGTCATTCTCAACCTGGAACGGATCAGCGTCGGCAGTGCCTGTGAAATGATCGCGCGCATGGCTGAGTTGCCGGAGTTTCAACTGACCGACGCCAGCCGCAAACAACTTGAGGATGCCAGTCTGAGTTCCAAGGTCTGGGCGGCCATGGCGAAGAATCCACTCACGCGCAGCGCGAGTCTGGAGGTAACGGCCAAGGACGGAGAAGTGACCATCACCGGCAATGTGGGGTCCACCAAAGCCGCCGAAGCCGTGTCTGACATCGCTGGAGGAGTTTCCGGGGTGAAGTCGCTCCGCTCCGAAGTCGGCATGGGCGCAGACTGGCATTGGTAAGCTGGCGCACGGGCTTCGGTTGCAATCTTCTCCCCTCAGTCCTCAATTCACTTCTCGATGAGATAGTAAGCCGCTTCCGGTGCGAGTTGAATGGCATCCGCGTGACCCGGGGTGTCGCTCAGGCGATATCCGTTGAAGTCGAGTGGCACAACCGTCATCGCCGCCGCATCAGCACGTTTCAGGCGCACGGTGCCGGTAAAGTTTTTCACCATCAACGGCACCGAGCCGCGATTACTGATCGTGCGTACGCCCGCAGGCTGGCTGGTGGCCCATTCGTACGGTTGTTCCTCGCTGGTGACCTGAAGTAAAAGTTTCGCGGAGTTGGTAATGGACTTTCCGTCCAGAGCAACGAGCAGGACCGTGCCGTATTCCACCGTGGACTCAATGCTCACACCCTCCAGTTCCACCGTGCCCAGCGTGCTCAGGAATCCGCTCACGCCCTGGGCGGCGGGTGCATTCAGCGTAAGTTTGCCCACGCCCCAGTTCCATTCAATTTCACCGGTGTGACTGCGCACGAGTTTGTTCGTCCGGTTGATGAACGGCGACAAATCGAGAATCTGCGACTGCGGCGCACTGTTGGTTACGAAGTCCACGCCCACGCGCCCGACCAGAAATGCCAGCGAATCAATCGCACTGACGTTGGTGATCGTGCCGCCAGGCGGGACATCGTCGCCACGCAATTGATCGAAGTTCTGAGCAGCCGGCATCGGCGTGCCTTGCAGCGCGTAGAGGTTGGTGACGGCGAGTTGCAAGTCCACCACGCGCGGCGCCGTTCGCACCAAACCCTGCCGGTAAATCAGCGCCGCCGCCGGGAACTGGCCCTGAATTACCGGTGTCTGAATCGAGAATTTTCCCGGCAGGCCGTCCCACATTGGCGAGCCGGCGGCGAACCAAAAGATCGCGTCGCTGCCCTGCAATGCGCCGTAGGCGGCGCCCATCAACACCATGTCGGCGCGATAGCGATTGGGCAACGGCCAGTTGACCTCGGTGATCACCGAAGGTTGCCCTTGGTAGATGGGATCGAACAGCGGATTGCTGAAGTCGTCCGCCGTGCCATCCGCCGAGCGGAACTTGAGCGCGCTGCGGTCGTCGTATGTCTGGCTGACCTCGAGGTTCCAAGCGGCGTTCGGACCGTTATGCACCCCGCCGAAGTAACCGTGCCGATCGAAGAAATCCGCGATATTGGCGTACTTGTCCAGCGGATCGAGGTATTTGGCTGAGGCGGTTTTCCAGTTCGAGCAATAGACCAACCCGCGATAGCCGAGGTTCTGCTTGAGATAGGCGTAAGTGTCGCGGTGAAACTGGAGCATCAGTTCGGTCAAAAACTGCGCGGTGTCCTTGTCGCGATTGGTGCGGTCGTTGAACACACTCCACAACCCGCGGAAACCGACGCGGCCATTGGCGAAGTCGTCCTGCGGTGAACTGAGATTTCCCCATCGCGAACTGCGGATTTGCGCGAGTGATTGTCCCGGATACTTCGCAAGCAGCCAGTCGCCGAACTGCTTTTCGATCAAGGCGCGTTGCGGTTCGGGAATGTTACCCGTGTTGCCGGCGTCCGGGTTGAACGTCCAGAACAACGTCGAGTCCTCGTTGTACATTTCCGCGAAGGCCACGGCCGGATCGTCCTTGATGGCGAGGCCGGTGTGCGGGTTGGGCGTGGTCAGCAAGTAACGCCACCACTCGCGATAGATTTCCTGAAACGCCGGATTGAAGTAGAGCAAGGCGAACGGATGCTTCCCGCCGCTGTAACCGGGAAACGCGGTGTTCTCCGGCCCAAGCTGCACCCACAGCGGAAAGTAAATGCTCAGGCTGGTGTAAATGCCCTCGCGCTTGAGGGCCTTGATGAAATAGTGAAGCTGCGCGACGCGGTTCGTGTCCACGCGCCCAAAGTTTGTACCGCTGCTGGTGTAGATCGCGCCGTGAACGCGCACCATGTTCACGCCCCGCTTGGCCATGGCGCGGGCGTAGATGTCCAACTCGCTGCGCGCCGACCCCACGAATCCCATCCCCACGTTCACCGCCCAAAACCTTGCCGCATCGCCGGTCTTCTCGTGGACAAAATCCTCGCCGTTCACGCGAATGAAGCCTTTTTCGCCAGCCTCGCGCTCGTTCAAGTGGCGCAAATCAATCGGACTGAAGCCGAACGGATCCGGAGCGGGTTGAAACGCAAACCAGCCCGGCTGGTTGACCTGCGCCTGCTCGTCCGGCTTGAGCTTGCCGCGCGGCGAAAACGAGTCGCGTGTCAGCAGGAAACAATCATAAGCGGTCGAGTTTGAATCGCCCGCCAGCACTTCGAGACGGAAGGTGCGCGGGCCGGCTTCCAGCGTCACGCTGCCCACGTTCGCCCAGCCCACGCGGCGACCTGCATTACCGCCCAGGATCAACAGGTCCGTAAGCGTTTGTTCGCGCGATTCCTTCCAGGCATCCGTCGTTCCGACGCGCCAGCGGAACGCCTGCGGATTCCAGAACTTGCGCACCCAGAGTTGATAGGTGCCGGCAGACGGAACATTGATGCTGCGTTGCACGTTGCCGCCGGGGCTGACCCAGGTCATGGCGTTGGCGGAAAGTTCCGGCCCGGTTTCGCCGCCACTCGATTCAGCCTCGAACCACACCCAGCGTTGCTCCGCAGGGGGCGGTGTGACTTCGGCGGCGTTTACGCGCAGAAACGCCAGTTGCTGCATTGGCCCGGGCGTGAACACTGAACTGTGAAGCGTGAAAGCAGCGCCCGTGTCCTCAATCTCCGTGCCCACGGGTTGCCAGATGCCATCGCTCAAGCTCAGGGAAGATTCGACACGCAAATCCACATCACTCGGCGCATTGGCTGCTCGATATACCACGCGCAAACCCTCACCGTCGCGCCACCATTGGAGGCCGCGCTCGGCATCCGGGCGCGTGGGATCCAACCCGAGGGCATGTTCCGCAAAGTTGATCAGACCATCACCATCGGGATCGGCTGTTTTGCCGCTGATCAATTCACTGGCGGCGGCAGCGGGTGAGAATGCTTGAACGCGAAACTCGGCGTAAGTGGCGGCGGTGGTGATGAACGCCATCACAAAAAACCAGCCTCCGATTGCAGTTAGGAACGTGACCGGGCGAGAGTAGTGTAACCACTTCATAGACCATTCGTACCAGACCCTGCAATCGCCGACAAGCGTTGCGACAACGGAGATTCAGGCTCTGCCCTCGCGCGCCAAACCTCGCTTGCTTCAGTGTTCCTCAATCAGCGCTGCTTGCGCCGCGCACGCTTGGCCGCAAATTCTCAGGACCAAGTTCCCCTCACGTCGTCAGCTTCCGCGCCAGCGGGTTCACGAACTGGTTCGCTTCGGATGAATTCCGGAAACGCATCGCGGCGGCGTCCCATTCCAATCGCTGACCCGGGAAACGCAGTGCGATGACGCCGAGCAACGCAATCTCGGTCAGCGCGGCGCCGTAGGTAAAATTCGATCCCGCCGGTCGGCCTTCGCGGATGGCGTCGAACCAATCGTCGGCGTGTGAGCCGCGCACCCGGCGGAGTTTCTGTGCCGGTCGCTTGTATGCGGCCATCTTCTCCTCGGGAAGAATCTGTGCGTTGCCGGCACCATGTGAGCCATGCATGACCACTCCACGTTCACCGACGATGAGTGCGCCGGTGCTCGGCACGGCATTATCCTTCCCCAACTCCGGCAAATGCGGCGGGCGTTCCGAACCGTCGTACCAAATCAGTTTCACCGGGCCGCGCCCGCCTTTGGCGGGAAACTCGTAAGTGATCCGTGTGCCGGACGGAAACGTGGCGGCGTGTTTGGCCGGATCGAAACCCGTTACCTCCGCTTTCAGCGATGTGGGTGACCCAAGGTCCAAAGCCCAGAAAGCCGGATCCACGACGTGACACACCCAATCGCCAATCACGCCGCCGCCGAATGCCGACCAACCCCGCCATTTCCCCCGCAGATACATCGGTGCGTAGGGTTGGAATGGCGCCGGGCCGACCCAGAGATCCCAGTTCAGTTCCGGCGGCACGGGGGGGCGCTCCGCCAGCAGCGGGAGTTGATCCACGCGGCTGTAGTTGCTGCCGCAGCATGCGTGAACGGTTTGAACCTGGCCAATCGCGCCATCCCAGATCCATTCGCAGACATCGCGGATGCGATCCGACGAATGTCCCTGGTTGCCCATCTGCGTGACGACTTTCTGCTTCTCCGCCAAAGCGCGCAACGCCCGCGCCTCGCCGATGGTGCGGGTCAGCGGCTTTTCGCAGAACACGTGTTTGCCACGCTCCATCGCCGCCGTGGCGAGCATCGCGTGGGTATTGTCCGCCGAGGCAATGACCACGCCGTCGAGCGATTTCTCGTGGTCGTCCAGCAGGCGCCGGTAGTCCTGATAGAACGGCGCCGCACCGTAATGATTGGGGCCATTCTCCGCCTGCCGCGCGTCCGCGTCGCACACCGCCAGGATGTTGTGCGAGCGGAACATGCCGGCGATCTGTCCGCCCCGCCCACCCATGCCGAGCGCTGCCAGATTGAGCTTTCGGCTCGGTGGCGTCTGTCCGCGCAGGCCCAGCACGGAACCGGGTACAAGGGAAAAGGTGGCCACGGTTGCGGCGCTCCTCCGGAGAAAGGCGCGACGGTTGAGAGACGTTGGGGATGGTTTGATTTTCATGGTTTGCTGTAGTTTAGCCGTCCGTCAAAGAACCTCTTCCTTTGTAGGAGACGAGGTGACGAGTCTGCAATTTTCGCGATTTCGCAGAGTTCTGCCAGAGACTCCTGACGTCGTCTCCTACATTCTTGACGGGCGGTTGGAGCGACTCTCGCACGATGAGCAGTTGGCGGGAGGCAGACGAGCACTTGGACAACAGACCACCGACCAGTGCTGGTCACCGCCAACACAGTCTCCTGCCCCGCTTGATCCAAACTTGTTGTCACACACTCACCCGACGGCTGGAAGAAATTCCGCGAGCACATACGCCCCCGTTGCGTTCGCCTCGGTCACAATCTGCGGGATGCCATTCAGTACGTCCAGCGAAGCCCGATGAATGTGACCCGCGCACACGCCCAGCAGGTTGGACGTGCTGAACACTTCCCGATGAAAAGCCATCGTCACTTCCGTGTGACCCGCTTGCGGCCAGCGCGGACGACGCTCCAGTTCAAAGTTCCGATCGGTCGCGGCGCTCCATTGCGGATGGCCGCAACCGTACCCCACCGATCTGCCCGGAGCGTAAAGCGGGATATGAACGAACAACACCAGCGGCTGTCCGGTTCGCACTTGTGCCCGAAAAAACTCCAGTTGTTCCGGGAGAATCTCGTAGTGCGAATTGTCCAGCGCCACGAACCGCACGCCGTTGACTTCGCGCACCGCCATCAACGGATTCTGGCCCTGATACAGGGGGCGCAATCGCTTTTCGATCCAGGTCCGTCGCAAGTCCTCCAGCGACCCCTGCATCCCCTCGTAGTGCCAGTCATGATTTCCGGCCACGTAACAGTAAGGCAACGCGGCTTCCGCCATCCGCTCGCCCAACCACTCCACCGCCGCTTCAGATGGAAAACTCAACATGTCTCCGACCAACGCGACGAGTTCCACTTTCGCCTCCTTCGCCACGTGCAGTGCCTCCACCAAACCCTTTTCGGGATTGGTGGGTTCACCAGTCTTGAAATGGCGGGTCTGATTATAGGCCCGTGCCATTCGCGCGCTGTATTGACGATGGGGTTCGCCCCGCTCGTCATCACGAAAGAGATGGGTATCCGCGATCACCATCACCTTGAACGGCGACTTCACCGCTTTGGAAAAGAAACGCACCCGGTTCTCATCCAGGGCAAAACCGCCGCGCACCGTTTGCAGCTTGGAAGCCGACGCAGTTTCATCGGCCCGGGCGGCGGAACTGGCAACCAGCGGCAGGCCCGCGGAAGTCGCTGCCAGCGACTGAAGAAAGCGTCGTCGTTTCACGGACGCGAGCATACGCTTCCATCAGCCTCCGGCAAGCGGCGACTTCCGCGCGGGGTTTGACCTGGCGCGCGGCGCGAGCGCGAAACGGCGCCGGGGGCGCAAAGTCCGTGCGCGGTGACCGAACGGCGATGACGCAGAGCGCGCCGGCACGGTGTGGAGCGGCGCCGGAGACCAAAAGCAAAAGGCAAAGGAGACGCAGGCGGAGCGGACCCTGGCCGCAAATGCGACGGGCGGGTTCAATTCACCCCGTGGGAAAACCCTCGAAAGAAGATGATGGCCAGATGGCGGCGAACCACCGGTTTACCCCCCGCCGCTGGCGCAACGCACTCTTTCCCACGGGGTAAGCCGGATGGAAAGGACGCTCGGCGCGATTACCCCACAGGTCAAAGCGGACGACTCACACGCGCCTCGGTCCTTTCCAATCCTTTGGTGGTTAGGTGCTGTCATCGGGTGTGTTCTCGTGCGCGAACAAACGTAACAAAACTTCTGGCTCGTGAAGTGGAACATCTGCATCTCGGTTGTAGGCAATCACGAGCCAATCCTTATTGCAAGTCGCTTCCAAACGACAGACGGCCTCGCCCCACGAAAACTCCCTCTGCCCAGCAAGGTCCGAACTAATCACGCCTTCGTGAAACACCCTTCGATCCGCATCTGCCGGTGTGCCCGACTCGTAGAACGGATGCTGATGCGAAAGCAGGACGACCTGAACGCGATCCTGCTGTGTAGAAAGCGCCTCCACCTCGAAAGTCCCGTGCTCAGACGCGTGAAAGCCAAGAATGTGTCGTTTCCATCCTTTGAGTGAGAGTGTTTGCGTCGCGTGGGATAACTCAATAGCGCGATGTGGCGAGATGTGAAAATCATCGCGAAACGATACCTCTCCTGTAACACGGTTGATCATCGCGAGCACCTAACAGCTACTCGGGAGCAAGTTGCAATCTATCACGAATAGCATAATCACCTTCTATTCCAGGCTTCCTTGCGTGTCAACAAGGGGCTATGGATTTTTGACCCATGAATATCGAACCAGGAAAAACCGCACGCCGGCTGGGCACGCTGATTCCCAAACCCAATGCGAAGTCACGGATTCAGTTCAACGCGTGAACACCAGCGCCCGTTGCTCGGTGGTGTCGGCGCGCAGCCAGACGGTTTGGCCGGCGTCAGCGCAGTCTATGACGCGCACGACCTCCGCCAATGCGGTTGCGCCCGGCACCAATTCAAGCAGGCGATTGGGGGCGTTGCGGAACCAGGCATCGTCAATCTGGTTGCCGGTTTTCCTGGGAAAATACGCCACGTAGAGCATGTCGTGTTCGACCAGGTCGTTGAAGAAATGGGTGCCCAGCGAGACATCCGGGACCAGGGAATCATGCATGGCCACCACTTCGCACACCACGGAAGCGCGGCTGATTTCGGTGAACGACACGGGAATGCCAAGCGACGCGCTGTGCGTTCCCCAACGGCCCGGACCGATCAACATGAGGCCGCGATCATCGGCGGGATGCAGGCGGTTGAGCTGGCCAATCAAACGCGCCACGGCGTGCCGTCCCTGCTCGGGCAGTTGGGCGTATTTTTCCGTGACGATGTAAACGATGCGACGGAGCGGTTGTTCGCGCGACACGCCAATGACCGCGCCATGCGCGTCGAGCAGCGTGGCCTGGGAGGCTGGCACGGCGGGCGACATGCCAGCAATCTCGCGGCGAATCTGGAAAGTCCGGCACTGGAGCAGATGGATACGGTAGGACCCATCGGGCAGAAAGTTCACGGTGAACTCGATGTCCACCGGGTGATCGTAAGCCGATTCGAGCAGTTCCAGCATCCGGCGCAGGTCACCGGCCACTGGAGTTTCTGTCAGCAGCCGATCGAAGGTGATCAAGGGAAAGTTTTCCGCGGTGCGGGTCAGGTAGAGGTCCAGCGGGAATTCGGCGCCGTGGGCGATCACTTCCTGAAACGGCAGGGAAACGAATTTGCCCTCCCGCAGATCAAGACAATCCATGCGCCGCTGGGAGTGTTCGCACACATCGTCAAAGTCCGCCTCGGGCCGGCGTTCCGGTGCGTTGAGGGCGACGAGCCGGGTGTAATCGTCATCGCTGCGGTCCACGGCACGGGTGCCGAGGCCGAAGACCAGCCGCACGACGCCCGCCTGGGGATCTATGTCCTTGTGCCAGACGTAGGGATTGAACGAGAGACCCACGCCCGCAGCCTGCGGATAATAGAACTGGCCGTGCGGCGCTCCTGACACGCGCATGATGAGCAACGCCATCCGTTCCTCGCTCTCGAGCAATCCGCGGCGCTTGCGATAGAGCAGCGCTTCTTCGTCCAGAACACTGGCATAGACCTGCCGGACCGCTTCCAGCAGGGCTTGCTTGCGTTTCTCCCGCGAGCCGCGATTGGCCACGAACACGCTTTCATACTTGCCGGAAAACGCATTTCCCCGCGCGTCTTCGAGAATTGAACTTGAACGCACGATGTATGGAGACTCGCCAAAGTAATCGAGCATGCCCTGAAACTGGTCCAGAATGACCTCGGGGAAGTGGCCCTCCAGAATCCGTTTGCGTCCCTCTTCCAGTCCCTGGAGAAAGGACCCCGGCTTTTTCTGTTGCTCGCGCAGCCACCACACCTGGTTTTCCACGAGAAAGGAAATGAACACTTCGGCGCCGACGAAAAAGGAATCATGCACTTCCAGGCGGGAAGACAATTCGGGGTCACGCTCGCGCAAGATGGCGCGCGCCACCAGCATTCCCAGCGTTTTTCCGCCGACGGAACCAATCCCGATCATGCGGTCGCGGATGGCGAGGAAATCCTCCAGCGTGAGGAATTTCTCAACCAGCGGCGCGATGCCCGAACGTTGCACGCGCAAAGCCCAGCGCACCCGGTGCAGCATTTCATCGCGTCGCTCCGGCGGGCACTGACCCTCGCGGCTCTCCTCGGCCACGATCTCCGCATCGCGAAACAGCCTCCGCCAGTAACCGACCCGGCGGTCGCTCTGCAGCCGCGGCCATTGGGTGTGCGAAAGGATGGGGGCGAGCACGGCGCTTTCCTTCACCGGGAGGAAGACCTCGTCCTGGCGCACGTGCAGCGTGTTCATCACATCCCGGGAGCGATGCTGCACCTTGACCGGCCGGATGTAGAGGCGGCTGTCCAACTGGAACACATCCAGCATGAACTGCGTGGTGCTGCGAATGGGCTCCAGCGCGTAAGCCGAGTGGCGGTCGCGGTAGAGGCCGAAGTAGGTCACCGTTTCCAGATCCCACAGGCGCGGGCAGGTCAGGAGAAAGAAATTGCCCAGGCTCTGGTCGGAGCACCAGGTCGCCGCCAGGTGCGAAAGGCAGTCAAAGACGTAAAGGGTGCCGCGACCCGCTTCTTCGATCACCGAATGGATACCGCGCACGAAGGCCTCGAAACCGCGGGCGGGGTCCAATTCATGCCGCTCGGCGCCGGACTCCGCTGACAACAATTCGGGATGGTCGGCAAAGCGGAAGTACACCAGATGCCGTTGCGCCGCCTTTGCGGCGGCGGCATAGGGGACTACCAGCGCCTGGTAATCAGCGATGGCATCCACCTCCCAGACGATGTTGTCGCCGGGTTCGATCCCGCTCAACACCGCGTCCAGACCGGGTAAGCCGGTGGTGGCGAAGGGTTGGCGGTCAGCAGTCATGAGGCGCGCGCGTAAACGCGGGTTGCTCGGTCAGACCAACCCTTGGTCCAGCATCGCGTCGGCCACCTTGACGAAGCCGGCTATGTTCGCACCGACAACATAATTTCCCGGCACGCCGTATTCCTCGGCGGTCGTTTGGCAGTTGCGGTGAATGTCCACCATGATGCGGTGCAGACGTTGATCCACTTCTTCGCGGTGCCAATTCAGCCGCATGGAATTCTGCGTCATCTCGAGGCCAGAGGTGGCCACACCACCCGCGTTCGCCGCCTTGCCGGGGCCGTAAAGGATGCCGGCTTGCAGATATGCTTCAATCGCCTCGGGCGCCGACGGCATGTTCGCGCCTTCGGAAACCAGCTTGCAGCCGTTCTTGAGCAGGGTCGTGGCGTCCTCGCCAGTGATCTCGTTTTGTGTGGCGCTGGGAAAGGCGCAATCGCAGGGGACCGACCAGGGCCGTTCACCCGGAATGTAATTCGCGCCGAACTTCTGCGCATACTCCTTGATGCGACCACGGCGCACGTTCTTGAGGTCCATCACCCAGGCGAGCTTTTCAGCGTTGAACCCGGCAGGGTCGTGGATGCTGCCGTCGGAATCCGACAGCGTGACCGGTTTGGCGTCGCATTGCAGGAGTTTCTCGATGGTGTATTGGGCGACGTTGCCCGAACCCGATACGGTGCAGACCTTGCCCGCGAGCGAATCGCCACGCGTCTTGAGCATTTCTTCCGCGAAATAAACTGCGCCGTAGCCGGTGGCCTCCGGGCGGATAAGTGAACCGCCCCAATTGAGTCCCTTGCCGGTCAGCACACCGGTGAACTCACCTTTGAGCCGCTTGTATTGGCCGAACAAATAACCAATTTCACGCCCGCCCACACCGATGTCGCCTGCGGGAACGTCCGCATCCGCGCCGATGTGGCGGAACAATTCCGTCATGAAACTCTGGCAGAACCGCATGACTTCGTTGTCCGACTTGCCTTTCGGGTCGAAGTCGGAACCGCCCTTGCCGCCGCCCATCGGGAGCGTGGTGAGAGCATTCTTAAAAATCTGCTCGAAGCCCAGGAACTTGAGGATGCCGAGGTTGACACTGGGATGAAAACGCAATCCGCCCTTGAACGGGCCAATGGCGCTGTTGAATTGCACACGGAAGCCGCGATTGACCTGCATCCGGCCCGCGTCATCCTGCCAGGCCACGCGGAACACGATCTGTCGTTCCGGCTCAACGATGCGCTCCAAGATGCGCGCGTCGCGATATTTGCGATGCCGTTCGACGACCGGGCCGAGACTTTCGAGTACTTCCCGCGCGGCTTGCAGGAATTCGGGTTCGCCGGCATTGCGCCGCGCCACCACTTCCAGAACTTCGGTAATGTAACTATTCATGATCAGGTTTGGTTGATGAACATTGTGACCCAAAGACACCCCGGCGAAAGACGCCCCCATCGTGTGCCCCAATTGAATTGCACGGATGACTTCAGACTGTCCGAGACGAAGACGAAAAGACGACTGATTGATGATTACTGTCCGACGATCTGCCGTCGCCCGGGAGTGCGTTTACCCTTGAATTCATTGGCGCGAATGATCCGCGAGTCGTCGGGGCGTGACAAGTTTTGTTTTGCAGCGCTGGTGCTGGGCGGCGAGCGCACAGCCATCCCCGGCCAAGACAAGCCACCGGAGCGATGGAGCAGGCGCTGACGGAACCGTTGCTGCGCTGGTGGCTGCCCAAGGAATTGCGACCGGAGAGCGGGCCGTTGACAAAGTCGTAGCGCAGGTTTCCCAACCTGCTGTATCGCAGTGCTTCCAGCCTGCGGACGCCGCGGGTTCAAACTCGTTCTCGCAACGCTCGTGGCCTGCCGATTGGAAATCGGCGATACAGCAGGTTGGGAAACCTGCGCTACTTCAGTAGCTGCTCGCACCAATACCGAATGATCGACTTTGTCAATGAGCGCGGTTGGCGCGAGCGTGGAATGCAGCGTGAGCTTGAAGTCTTTCCTTGGAACGGATTGCCTGACGCCCTTGCTTCGACTATGGAATGTCTCATGAACAGGACACTGCCCTTCATTTGCGCCCTCCTCGCTGCCATTGCGCAGTCTGCCTCCGGCGCTGGGTCGCTTGCTTCCAATCCCAATGACACGTCACTCGTCATCCTCGAGCCAAAGCCGCGCGCCGGTTTGCTGCTCAATCCCGGCAAGGGCTGGTCAGGGAGTGGTTTGCCAGAGCGGCATCCGCCCGAGGTTTTGGAACTGCTCGGCATGGGGGTGATGCGGTTCGACTGGGCCAGCGTCGAACCGCGCGAAGGCGAGTTCAACTGGAGCGCGCTGGATCGTTTCCTCGAAAGTTGGGGCCGGCTCGGCAAGGTCTGCAACGTGGGTGTGATGTGCGCCAACACGCATGGCCGCGATCCCGAAGGCTACGTCACGCCCAGGTGGGTTTTCGACGCTGGTGCGAAGAAGATTGAAATCACTTTGAATCCGGATCAATCCACCACCGGCACGCCGGGCAGGAAGATCGCACCGGTGTTTGACGACCCGATCTTTCTGGCGAAGTTCGCCAACTTCCTCCGCGCCTTCGCCCAGCGTTACGACGGCGATCCGCGCATTGCCGTGCTCGATATCCGCTCCTACGGCAACTGGGGCGAGGCGCACATGTATCCGTTCGGCGTGCCGGACATTGCGCCGGAGAAATTCCGCCAACACGTGCAGATGCACCTCGACGCGTTCAAGCGCACACAACTCTGCCTCTCACGCAACGCGCACCTGGGCCGGTTCGGTCCGCTGAAGCCGATCTTTGATTGGGCCGTGCTGGAGCAGCGCATCGCCCCGCGGCGTGACGGCATTTGCGGCAACAGCGACGGGCACGAGACGGCGATCGGTTTCGGGATTGCGCCGGGCGTGTTCGAGTTGTTCGACAATTACGACGGCGTGAAGCGGCGAGGCTGGTGGGATGGCCAGAAAGACAAAAATGGCATGGGTTTCACGCTGGAGCAGTGCGTCGAGAATGGCAAACCCACGTGGGTGGACCTTGGCCGCGGCGGACAATCAGGCTTGCGGATGGTTCAGGAAAACCGCGCGCTCATCGAGCGCCTGTCGAATCGCATCGGCTACCACTTTCACCTGCAACGCGCCGCGTATCCGCGCCGTGCCGCGCGCGAGGGATTCGAGCTGGAACTCACTTGGACCAATCAAGGCGTCGCGCCGATTTACATTCCTTGCGCGGTCGCCGTGGCGTTGTTCGATGAAAGCGGCCGTCGTATTGCCATTGCCTGGCCGGAAGAATTTCAGCCCCAGGCATGGATGCCGGCCAATCCTCGCATTGAGAAAGCCCGCGTGAAGTTCCCTGATGCCGCCCCCGGTGAGTATCGGCTTGGAGTGGCGATCACAAGAAAGCAGAAGGACTCCGAGCCATTCATTCGCATCGGCACTGATTTGCCAGCGCTCAACGACTGGCTGGTGTTGGGCAAAATCCTGATCGTGCCTTGACTGTGGGGTGCAATTTCGGAATTGACAGCCTATTGCAGCAGCGTCACTGCATGACCTTGTCCAAAGCGTCGAGGATGACCTTGCTGTAATCGGACGGGCGGGGTGACAGCGGTTCAGGTAGCACCAAAGGCGCCCGGTCGGCAGCTTTGGAATAAACGAGAACCAACGGCACGCCAGCGCGATTGAAACGCTCCAATTCCTCGGAAATTTCCTGTGGAAACCTTGTGTAATCAGCCAGGAGGGCCGCGACGTTATCGGCTTTAAGTCGCTCAATGACTTCTTTGCGTTCCAGAGCCGGCTTAACGGTGGCATTGCAGGTCACACACCATTTGGCGGTGAAATCCACAATCACCGGACGGCCTTCGGCTTGCGCGGCGGCGACCGCTTCCCGACTCCAAGGTTCCCACGGATACCCTTCAGGCGCGTGAGCCAGCGGGCTGCTTTCGCGCGAATCCGTTACCGGAGAGCGCCATTGAAGATTGCTGTCGAGCGCCCAAGTGTAACCCGTGACGAGCAGCAGCAGCGCAATCACTCCGGCGAGCACGCGTCGGCGATGGCCGCGTTGGACAAATGTTCCAAACACCCAGGCGGCAGTCCCGACCAGCACCAGAAACATTCCCAGCCACCACGAACGCTCGCCGTAGAAAGTGGTCGTCAGGCTCACAAGCCACACCGCCGTGGCGAGCAGCGGGAAACCCATCGCCACTTTGAAATGCTCCATCCATGCGCCGGGTTTGGGCAGAAATTTCAACCACCCCGGATTCCAACTCAACACGACGTACGGCGCGGCCAATCCGAGCCCGACCATCAGAAACATCAGGATGATGAGTGGGGTTGGTTGCGCAAAGGCGAAGCCCAGCGCCACGCCCAGAAACGGCGCAGTACAAGGCGTGGCGAGCACCGTGGCGAGCACGCCGTGGAAAAACGCGCCGGACGCGCCCTGCTTGGCGGCCAGATCACTGGCCGAACCCATCAAACGTCCGCTCACACTCACTTCAAAAACGCCAAACAGATTCAGCGCGACCAGGGTGATGAGCACCGCCAGGAGCACAATGAATTGCGGGTTGCTGAATTGCATGCCCCAGCCCGCGCTCTGCCCGGCGGCCTTCACGCCGATGACAATTCCGGCCAGCAGCAAAAACGAGCACAGGACGCCCAACGCATAAATCAATCCCAGCTTGCGCACCCGTGCCGGCGCTTCCCGCGCCTGACTCACGAAGCCGAGAATCTTGAGCGCGATCACCGGCAACACGCACGGCATGATGTTCAGAATCATCCCGCCCAAAAACGCATAGATCAGCATCAACCAAAGCGAAGTTGAAACCGGCAGTGTGGTTCCGTCGGGTGATGTCGCGTCTGAGCCAGCCGCACCGCGCGTGGCTGCAATCGGCACGGTCGCGGCAAAACTTTGCAGTTGGCCATTTAGCTTTTGAACGAGCACCCCGCCGACTTCTTGCGGCCAATCACCGTCGAGTTTCTTGACCACCTTGCGCAGGCGGATTCGCTCGGGGACGGCGGACACGACAACGGTTTCGGGTTCAACCTCAAACGCGTCGTACGGATCGGGAAAGAAATCCGGTTCCGCCACGCCAACGGTTGCGGACCACTCGATGATCAGCGGACGCAAACTGCCGCTGGCCGCCTTTTCCCAAAACGCGCGGGGCGACATCCCTTCCGCAGGCTTGGGCAGTTTGCCACGCCAGGTTTCGATCAGCGCCGCGCTGGCGGACGGTTTGGTTTCCGCGCCGATGGTCAAGGTGGCTTGAACATCCGCGTCACCGGGAATGCAAGCGACTTCACATTCGAGCCACTCGACTTTGGCTTTGAACTCCAACGCGCCGGATTTCAAATCCGGCGACAGTTTCAACGGCACCAGCAGCACCACTTCATCGTGATAAACGTAAGTGGTGATTTCCTGGGTGACGTATTTCTCCGGCAACGGCCATTCGATTTCGCCGGCGGACACGCCCTCGGGCAGTTGCCAGGCGACGGTGGTGGGCAGACCCGGTCCGCCGGGGTTCTTCCAATACGTGTGCCAGCCGGGGTCCATCTTGAGATGCACCCCCGCCGTAATCGTGTCGCCGGGTTTGGCCGTGGCCGCGGACAGCACCAACCGGGCTTGGGTGTGGGCTGCGGGCAGCGCGCCCGGGACAAGCCAGACCGACGCGGCGGCCAGGAGAATGAGCAAACGTTTCACGCCGGTATAGATGCCAGATTTGGCAAAACGTTTGAAACTAATTCGTGCTGGGCGGTTGGTTGTTCCCCTGCATGATTTCGCCCGGCGGTTGGAAACCCAACCGCGAGTGGCGGAGGCCGGGTTGCACCTCATGACATTCGATGTCGGCTCCGCGCTGCATGGCCAGCCCCAGCACCGGAGGTGCGCGAGAAAAATAGCCCACGGCGTGAGCCGTGGGTAATCGCGGCATCGCAAATCAGCAGACCCGGAGGGGCGAAAGAGTGTGCTCGAAAGTCAGGTTCTGCCGCCCCTCCGGGGCTTGGGATTCCCTTCCACTCTCCCGCGGCTTACGCCGTGGGCTATTTTCTGCCGCTGCTCTGCAGCTACCAGTGCAAACCCCGGAGCTACCCAGGAATTCTGCGCCACGGTATTGCGGATTCATCCCGACAAGTGCGGAGTGCGATGTCCGCAATTGACCGTCTGCCGGCGCGGGCGTAGCGTCTGGGCGTGAGCATCACGCTGGATTTTGACGAAGCGGCGCTGGCAAGCCTGCCTTTGGGCCCGGGCGAACGCGAACGTCACATGCAGATTGAGTTGGCCTGTCGTTACTACGCCAACGGCTGGCTTTCTTTCGCGCAGGCGGCCCGGTTGGCCGGCTTGGATCATTACGCCTTCGGTGTGCAACTTGGTGAGCGCGGCATCCCTCGCCAGTATGGTCTGACCGAAGCGCAGGAAGACCTCGCCCATGCGCGTCGTCAGTAACACCTCGCCGTTGAGCAACCTTACGTTGATCGGACGGCTTGAACTGTTGAAGCGTCGTTACGGGTCGGTCCATATACAGGTGGAAAAGGAACTCTCCGCATTGAGCCACCCTCAGGCGCGGGCGAGCCTCGCCAGCGCGCTCTCCGAAGGCTGGTTGAAAGTTGAGCAGGCCGTACCGCCCACACCGTTTTCGCTGCCGCTTCCGCTCGACGCGGGTGAATCCGCGGCGCTGGCTTTGGCGGCAGCCACTCAGGCGGATGTACTGCTGATTGACGAGAAGCAGGGCCGTAGCGCCGCCCGGCAACTCGGCTTGCCCATCGGCGGGTTGCTCGGCGAATTGATTCACGCCAGACAACAAGGTTGGATTCCTGAACTCCGCAGCGAAATCCGGCGACTGCGTGAGGACGCGGGTTTCTTCGTCACCGCCGAATTGGAGCTTTTCCTTCTCACCCAAGTCGGCGAATAAACTGTGAGCCAGCAGATGTCCCCAATTGACCGCCTGCCGGCACAGGCGTAGCGTCGGGGCGTGATGAAAACCAGCGGTGCAATTTCGGTCAGTCTGTTTATGACATGCTTCGCCTATGGATTCAGCCCGCTGCCGGCTTGGGATCGCGTAGAGGGTAAAAGCATCGCGTTTTTCAAAGGCAAAGGCTTTGAGTTTTCTCTCGATGACAGCATGGCCCACCATTATGAGAAACCCACCCTCGAGATTTCGATTTTGATTCCCCATCGCTTCACGGATGCGCGTCTCACCAATGCGTTTGATTCTGTTATGGTCCTGAACGAGGACATTTCAGCAGAACTTGTCACGCGGCCTCACGCAGACAAAAAGCGGGTGATCCTCACGATTTCCGAGGCGATGGCCGGCAAATCAGAAATCACTTTTTACTTTAGAAACGGGGCGACCAATGTGGCGCACGGGGCGCAGTATGTATTGGCCCTTGGCAGGCTTCTGGAGGAGTGGAAGAGCGGGGACAAGGAACCCAGCGGTGGCGTGGAATCAAACGGCGGTCAAGCAGATGGGCCGCGCAACTTGGACTCGGGTGGAAACCGGAGTCACCCGACTACGTGCTCGACTTGCTACGAGTTTGACGAACAATTTTTCAGATACTTTGGGTCTAACGGAGTCGCGGCTGTCGAGAAGTTGCTTCGCAAATGAAAGGCGATGACTACTTGCGAGGGCGGCATTTCTGGACGCACTTCTGGTGCGGGTTGGTGGTGGGCGGCGTACTCGGCGCGCGGATTGGCTGGGGACTGTTCGAGGGCGGTTGGGCCAAAGTCGGATGTGCCGCGG
>JACZKP010000062.1 GCA_014860005.1 Verrucomicrobiota bacterium
TACAAATATTACGCCACGAGTTTCGGTCAACGCCTACTGTTGGCGGGCTTGAAACTCAAAGAACATTTGCTGCTGCCGGCGTTGGCTGCCGCCTGAAAATGTTGCGCACTTTGCACGACATTTTCTCATAAAGGGACTAAGAAACGCAAAAGCAACTGAAATAATCACGAACAGGACGGTAGCGAGCCACCTTCCTGTGCTTGCGGGCTGTACCACTCTAGCTGCAGCGCTCGTTCCCGCGCGGGGAATCTCAATTAGATTGGTTCCTTTGCGAATATATAATCTATCTTGGTCCAGCAATCCTTCTCTCGCCTGCGCATACAACTCGAATGGAGATAGACTCGGATATAACACATTTGTTCCGGCCGCCAGAATCTCAAATTCGGACGGCTTGTTTGTTACTTGCCCATGCACGTACCATGACCTCAAGCGCAATGGCACATACCCACCGGCGGAGAAAGGTTGCAGCCACACTTGGTGTAAATACGAGATTGGAATATCCATTCCACCTAATTCATACGAATAGAAAACCTCTAGCGGTTCTTCCCCGCGCCATGCTATTCCCCTGATAGGCACGTTTCCTCTGGGTGTTACGTACGAACCGGAAAGCCGCCTATCATCGTTAAGGGTTATAGTGCTGAAGCTCTTTAGGTCTAGTCCCCGCCCCATAATCTGATCGAACAACGCACGCGCCGATATCCGCCCACCACTGCTATCCAACAGTTCTTGGTACATTTTCCCAGGTCTACCGTATATGACTAACTTATTGTTTCGGTAATCCCAGTTTGTGCGGTTTATCGAACCTACGGCAATGTAGGGGGGACTTCTGGAGAGGTGCCCGTTATCTAATGTAGCCAACGGTCCCGTCTCGGCGAGAAAACTATCGGCTGTCCATGAAAAGACAGTGGCTAGTTGTATGGCTCGACTCCCGTGCGTTGGAATCACCACATCCAGATCGGTGCTCCTTACAATCACATAACCATTACAGCTGCCGAAGTATGGAACCGACAGAAAGGCATCGAAAACGTCCGCTTTTTCTGACTTGGCGACCAATGGATACGATGCCATACATGCGACCGTGAGCCATGTACACCCGGAGCACAGGCTGCACAAGAACCGCTTCATTGTTCTCGTCCTTGACTTAAATGCTTTAGTCAACTGCATCAGATAAAGTAAAAGTAGACCCACGGCTTAACGCGCGTGCTTGTTTCTGCCGATGCTTCCATTCCCAAATCAGCAAGCCGTAACTGCCGATAAGAAGGTAGGCCAGCAGCATTTTGACCATACTGTCCGCCGTCTGTGGTGAGATGTGCAATACGCCCGTGATATTGCCGAGACACCCGCACGGCTTCTTCCAGTCCAGCCACCATAACCCAAGCCGATACACCAAAAAGTTCGTGGCGAGCCACGCCACCAATCCGATCGCCAACGTTTGCCGTTTGCCGAAGAAACAAACCAGAGCAATGGCAATTTCCACCATCCCCACCCCCAGCATCAGGTGTTTGAACTCCAGCCCGACGATGGGGTCCACCACCGTCAAAAGCTTCACGTCGCCGAACGCGCTCCACACCTTGGCCACACCCGTCAGGCCGAGAATGACTCCGGCACTGGAGACGAACCACTTCAGGGCGCTCCCGCTTTCAATGTCCGCCGCAAACGTAACAGGCTGGCTTGATGTCTCACCATTCATCTGCTTCCTCCATGATGCGCATTCCAAGACAGAATTGACAAAACACACAGCTAGGCGGTTGCCCTGAGTGGCCCCCTTTCAATCATGCGTGTCCGCAAGTGTCGCCATAGATGTAATCGCTCGAAAGATCCTCCTTATACTCCATCTCGTAAATTACACCATTGCAGACCCACGTTAAAACGTAACCGCAGCCCACTAGCCAACTGGAGTAGCATAGCATTCCAAGAGATTCCGCAGCTGGTATAGCTTGGCTATAATAACCAATAGGTGACGCAGTCGCTGACACCCACTGTCCGTTACAGCTTGCAACATGAGGTCCATACGGCACGCAAGTATAGGTGGCGAGTGAGTAACAATTAAGACATACATGTCCGTGCATCTCTGGAGGTGCCACCACCCACAGTACAAAAAGGCTGACTGCTGTGATACGTAGTACTTTCTTCATCATATGTTTCATCTTATTCCTTCTGGTGTTGTGTTACTTTTCGTCTGCGCAGTTGGGTGCGACAAACTGCGTAAAATAGAAATGCAATTGAGATAGATGCCAAAAGCAACAGTAACGTAACGCGACGCCCCTTCTCGCCGGACTGATAAGGCGCGTTACGCACAAGGCGGAGGACTTTATTCCCCTTCAGGTTGTCTTCAGCGTACATTGTTGCGTTAGTAAATATAAAACGCTTTGGATTTGTTCCCAGCCAATTAGCATAATCAAGTTCATCGAAAGTTAACTCCCTTTGACTGAACGACGCGGTGATTATCTCATACTCGGACAGGAGAGTCGGGTTTTGATTTCCAACAAATTCGACTTTGATTCTTGATGGAAAAAACACCGGTAACGCACGGTCCCTGTTAAATTCATAACTAACACGGTATAGGTAAAGCTCACCCCCATACGTGTATTTCATCAACACTCCCGTGGGTTGACCTTCTGCATCCAGTGCTAGTTCACCGTCAATTGTGGCTCCTATGAGGTTGGAATGGCAATTGAATCTCAGACCTTGCCAATGAACTCCGTTATTTCCCAAATCAACGATTCCCAAGTTGAGAGCATCTAGTGCAAGCCCAAGGGCCCGAGTTGCGACTCCCGCCGGCCCACTAACCTTATGCAGCGGCATACTGAAGCCACTTGAGACTGTCGTAATCACGTCGTTCGAGTTAAGTAAGTGCCAGTAGTTGTCTTGGTATCTGCCTGTGAAAAATCTTACACGGTAATTATCGTATCCATGCCTGTCCTCAATCAACCTAAACCCCGTTTCGCTCTGATACTTTAAATCAAAAGCCCTGTAGGTGTTTTCATTAACGCCTGCGATAGTGCTTTTTTTACCTTTAACCCGGAACTCGAACTTCTCCACCGTGGGCTTCGTATTGACGATTCCTTTGAATTGTTCAAGCGGAAAGGCGAGTCCTGAGGCTGGATAGAGCAACGCCAAGGCAAAAGCCGCTGAAAGTGGATGAGATTGTGGTGTTGACAAATCTTTTGTCGGCGCGTTGACATCGGCCGCATGAGCCGCCGCCTGTCTTGAATAAAAGCCATTGCTGCTCTCCCAAAACATCCGCACGCTCTTCAAGAATTTACACAATCGGTTCAATTAGTTTCCTAGTTTGACCTCGCTCCCATCAAACCATCTGCCACAGCCAGAAGGCAAAGGAAAATCTGTATGATTTGTCGTCAATAACTAATATGACGACGTCTTCGCACCGCACTATCCCGTCTTCCGTCTTCCGTGCGCGGCTCGTCGGGTAGCCGGAATATCGTTTGAAAGCCACGCCGAGAAACAACAGACCCATGAGAACGGTGATAAAACCGGAGAAATGAAGGCGAGCCAGCGCCCGCGCGGACAATCTGTTCAGAACCACAACCGAATGTTACTCCGTCCGGGGCACGGCGCGCGACAACCGAATCAAATCCGGATCCCGCGTGTTGGAATATGAGAGGTTCGTCGGGTTCACATCGGGATCGGGCCGCTCCGTCCGCGTGTCATCGGCGCTGAACTTCGTGTTGTGGCCATTGAGATAAGGTCCCGTCCACTTCCAGTTCTCCGCATGGCCATCCATGAACGAGAGGTTGCAACTCTGGCCATGCCGGCTGGCGGGCAAATTCCAGTAATTATTGGCAATGGGCGCTTCATGGACGCCGAACGCCCCGTTGTCAATGCTGACGGCGTTCTCGTCAATGAAGACGAACACCTGGGACGGTTGTTTGACTTGCGTCAACCGCTTGGGGCCGGGCTTCGCATTGCAGTTGAGCCAGACTGAGATGGCGTAACTCCGGTTGTGCGGCACCCGCGCGCCGGCCGGATCCTGCACAAAGGCTTTGCTGCCAGGGCAACGATACGTCAGCGGCGACTGCGTTTCCGCATAAAGAACCCCTTCGGTGATGTCTTTGGCATAGGCGGGGGTGTGGCGCTGCACATTGCCTTTGATCCAGGCATTTGGCCCGGCCTCGTTGTAGTTCACGGCATTGTCCGCCAGCCGGTCGTTGTTGTTGTCCGCATACATCTGGTACGCGAGTTGAAGTTGCTTCAAATTGTTCAAGCAGGCAGCGCTGAGGGCCCGGGCCTTCGCCGCGTTCAAGGCCGGCAGCAGCAGCGCGGCGAGAATGGCAATCACTGCGATGACCACCAGTAATTCGATCAACGTAAACGCCGGATGGTGGGGTGGCTTGGTTTTCATATCGTCCGTTCCCGCGTGTTCCAGGCTATCTAAGCCGGTCGAGAAAGAAACGGCCCGCGCGCGTATGCTGCTCCCGCAGTTCGGCCATCTTCCAGTTCATGTGACCGCAATTCGTGTGGACGAGGGAAATCACTTCCAAATCGTTCGTTCGTGCCCAGGTTTCAAACCGGCGCAGGGAAGGCAGAAACCGATCTTGATCGCCGGAGATAAAGAATAGCGGCGGGATTCGCCGTCCTCGCCATTCCGGGCTTGCCGACCAGCCCGGCGGATGATCCAGCACGGCGCCGCGCCACATTTCGGGATGCGCCGCCACCAGCCGAAAAGCGAGCGCGCCACCATCGCTGTTGCTCGATAAGAAGACGTTCCGTTCATCAATCGGCAACGCCGCGGCAAGCTCGCGACAGACCGCCAAAACATCTTCCATTACTCCATGCAGGTCCTTCAATTCCGCGTAGGATTTCCCGTAACCGTCGCACCCGCGATAATTGATCGCGACGAAAAAGAACCCGAGATTCGCCAGCAGTTGCGCCTGGGCATCGAAAGCTTTTTGAAACTGCCAGCTTGAGGGCGGCAAATAAATGACCGCCGGATACTTCTTCCCGCCGGCTCCGCCCGCCGGCCGCATCGCCGGAGTCGGTTCCGATTTCGCGGGAAAGAAAACAAAGACAGGAACTTCAACGCCATCGAAGGATTCGATCTTCATTTCCACCGGCTCGACCAGCCGGGCGGCGGCATAGGGTGTGTCCGTTCCGCGCACCACACACCGCAATTCCCCGCGGTTGAGATCATATTCCCACAAGCCTTGCGGCTCGACCCCTTGCGAGGCTGTGGCGTAAACGCGGTTTCCATCGGGCGCGACCATGTAATTCACCACCGCGCCATTCACGAACAGGTTCGTGTGGCGGGACGGGTCGCCGGGACGCAGGGCGAGATAAAAATGATTGTCGCGATTGCCCACGTACGCGAAGCCCTTGCCCTGCTCCAACCACTGCCCGTTGTAAGTGTCCTCATCGTTCAATTGCGTCAACTCTCCGCCCGCCGGCTCGAACTGAAAGACATGCCGCCAGTGGCTGTTGGTCCGGCGCGCGCAAAATAGATACTGCCCCGTCGGGCGGCTGTAGCGAAGCCATTTGATGGCATCGAACTCGTTGGTCGCAAAACGGCTCACCGGTTGGATCGGCGGATACTTCGGGGCATCAAGCTGGCAGGTTTGAATGTTTCCCTTCTGCACAAAGGCCGCGGTGCTTTCCGAGGTCAAAACGAAGTCGCTGATGTAATTGTAAACCTTGGTGCGCGTGCGCCGCTCCCAGTCGCCCACAAACTTCTCCGCGTAATTCTTGCCGATGGGTTTGCTGGCGAAGAAATAGGTGTTCGGCGCCAGCCACGTAAAGGAACCTTCCACCACCGCCATGTTTGTCGTGATGCGGTCGAAGCGGCCTGACTCGCAATCCAGGATCGTGAGCCACGTTTCGTTCACGAACTCGCCCTTTTCGCGCGCGACGTCCAGCAGGCCGGGCGCAACCTGCGCAAACGCCAGATACCGGTCATCCGGCGACCAGCCAAAAATTTGGCTGACCTGATTCGTCGTCTTAATGCGCGTGACCTCCAGCGTTTGGAGATTCAGCACGAACAGCCGGCGCCCCTCGTCCACGGCCCGGATGTAGGCCAGATGCTTTCCTGAATGATCCGGCGTCAGGAAGCGGAACAGCGGCTGCGCCGCCGTGATCTCGCCGGCAATCCGCTCAAAGGTTTCCTCGGAAATGGGGTGCTGAACAACTCTTCCGCATCCAGTGCAAAGCCCGATGGTGAGCCCAAGACACAGCAGAACAGAATGGCCCGCACCTGCCGGCATCACGGATGTGGCCGCAATTGGCAATGAGCCGGGAGCGCGGGCGTTCACTCTGTGTTCTCCGGCATCTGGCGTTAACAGGCCCGCGCCTCAACCCGGGCAGCCATAACTGTTCACATACACGCATCCAGCCTGGTCCGGCTGTTGCTGGCCTTGGCCGTACGTGCAACTGGACCCCTGGCATGTGCCGGGATAGTAAATGGTTTTGATGCTGAAGCTGAACCACGTGGAACACCTCCAGTTCGAGGGACCCCCCTCCGGGCAGGTGCCCATGCAAGGATCATAAGTGAATTTCGAGCAACTGGGATAGGGAGGGCTACAGAAGTTGGCCTCCACCACGCACCCCAACGAGCCAAGCCGGCCACATCCGCTGGCTCCGCATGAATCGTCCGCGAAAACGCTGCGGTACGGCGATGCGGAAATGAGCGCGACTATTGTGATCAGACATGAGAGTTTGATTCTGGTTTTCATAGCGGTTGAACTTTCACTGTGCTTGTTGTTTTTTCCTTGCCCGCCAAGCGAGCAATGAAAGCGCGAGGGCGCTGGCAGCCATGACCGTCAGCAAGGCTGTGCGCTTGGAGTTGCGAGCGCCCTTTGTCGGCGTGGCGAATACGCCCGCCGCTTTGAGGCCCGCAAACACATTCCGCGAATAGTCCAAACTTGGCCATTGGTTCAACACGAATTGAACCGGAACGTGCGGTGGCTGGCTGGTCAATCTTCGATCCGTGATGTAAGTCTCCGAACTCAGTGCCGGGACCGAAATGGAGGCGTCAGTGTCCGGGATGATGGAGGTGACCCGGCAAGTCGTCTGGACGGACGGCCTCTTGGAAAAGAATTCTGTCACCTGAAAGGCACCCGCTACCTTCAAGTTCGCCAGGTTTGTCCATGATGGCACAGACAGGAACAAATTCGTTTCGCCATCGGCTGACGGTTTCGCCGACTTGTCCGCGGCCTCTCCGCCTCTGGCTGCAACCCAACTGGGAGTCCACGCATTGTCCGCCGGCCCGCTCCAATCAGTATAAACCAGGCGGAAATTGTCATGCCGCTCATAATCTTCAGGAGGAAGTCCCAGCCGCGGATGGTATCCCGGCGCATTGGACCTGAAGAAACAGCCGGCGGCCAGCCCAAGCCACACATGTTGTATCCGCTGGTCAAGCCGCTGCGGAATCGGGCCATTTACCAGTTGGGCGCGGTCCACGTTTTTCCCTTTGAAATCCGGCGGCGGACTCACCGAATAGAACTCATAGATGGTTGTCCCGTCGAACACGGCCACAAGCTCCTTCACCACCAACGGAGGATGCGGGAGCCGGCTGGCTGGTTTGGGCTGTAGCGAAATGCGCCAACGGCAATCGTGAATGACCACACGGAAGGTACCTTCGTTGTTCCAGGCCGGCGGGCTGTGGGAATACAGTTGGAAGGTTTCGAAGAAGTAGGTGCCCACCACGATGAATTTGCTCTTGCCCATTCCGTCTTCAACCACGGCTGCGCGTACCATGCCAGCGGTAGCAACGCATAGCACCACGCTTGGAAGAAAGAATCGTGACGCTGGTCGGTACGCGGGCCTTTCATTGCTTCGGCACCGCCTGCGGCCCTTGCGCCATTGCCAGAGCAGCACCCCATAACTACTGATGAGGAGGTAGGCCAGCACAACCTTCATGATGTGGTCGGCGACATGTGGCGTTATGTGAAGTGCGTCTGTGAGGTTGCCCATACAATTACAGGGATGATGCCAATCCATCCACCACAAGCCGACACGATAGACTACAAAGTTGGTGGAGATCCACGCCACTAACCCGAGCGCCACGTTCCGCCGCTTGCCAAAAAAGCAAACCAAAGCGATACCAATTTCCACAAGCCCAACCAACAGCATCAATTGTCCAAACCTGATGCCAATGACCGGATCAACTGCGGCCAGAGATTTGGCACTACCAAACGCACTCCACACTTTGGCGATGCCCGTAATTGCCAGAATCACGGCAGCACTCAAGAAAGCACAGTTGCAGATTCCGTCGACGCGGCGTGTTTCGTTGTTCATCTTCTGTCATTCGCTTGGATTACGGGTAGCCGACCCTCGCCTCATCCAATACATGACGCAAATAGGAACAACAGCGACAAATGCAAGCATGCTGAAAATGACCGCACGCTTGCCAGTCCATCTCTTGCTCGGAATTGTGGGTATATCTGGAAGTGGATTCTGCAGAACGACCGCCTTGCCGGAGCTAATGTCCGATATAATGTAATTCGCCGGAAACACGGGGGCAAAGGCTTCCTCATCCGTAAATCTTGGACTGGCGTCAATTTCTTTGAAAACCACTTTGAGCCCTTCCTTGGGAATTCCTTTTTCTGTAGCTCGTGTTTCCCAAACCTGTGGATAACCATCTGGATCAAAGCCGTCACACTTTGAAGAAAAAGAGGTCTGTTGAGTGAAATTGGTGAAAAACGTCTGCACGCAAACGCTGCGGCCTGATGTGCGTCCGATCCAGCAGTAAACCTCGATTTCAGAGAATGTGACGTTCTTCAGTGAAGTCAGATCGGGAGGTGGTGTCCATAGATCCAGATACCGGCCGCTTAACTTGAACCGAGTCGTTTGCATGCTATCAATCTGTTCCTCGTAAGCATCAAGACGCCAATGGGGATTTGAGCCATTGTGGATGCTTTCCACCTTGGCGGAGTCAATCTTCATTATATTCATGTCACGCTTGGCATCGTATGCAGCATTCGTCAGCGACGCGCCATCCACTAACGCCAGTCCAAAGATCACGCCCACTCGTTCCGGCATGCCCAACGCCTGCCATAATTTGTGTCGCATAAAACCCGTCTTGGGGTTTGTGCTCAATTGTGCATCGCGTAGCTGGTGGTTTACCCTGAAAGCCTGATAAGGAGAAAATGCTGAATCATGAATGTTAGCATAGGAATCACGGTAGCTATCAGGGTGAGATTTCAAAAAAACAGCATTTATTGCGGTCTCCTCAGTTTGGTCCAGCCGATACTTGCTCCCTGAGTGCCATTCCTGAACTTTGAAATACCGGGTGCCCGATGATTGACTCAGAATGGTGTTCGATCGGACCGTTTGAATCTCGATTCTCTGTTTCCAATTCAGGTGCCGTTCGTTTTCCTCCATGAGTTTGTTTTGTCGCTTCAGCTTGGCCGCGACTTCCTCCTGCGTCGAGGATCGTTCCATGACTGTTATGTGCGCCACGATCCGGCTTCGTTGAGGACGCGCCGTAGCCAGATCGAACAACTGCTTGATCTCCTCTTTTGAAGCCAGTCTGGGTGCCGGCTCGTTATCCTCGCCTCCCATCAGTGTACCCAGCCCGCTACAGGCGGCCACAACGGAAAACAACAACCTCTTCGTATTCACGGCAGAATTCTTCAGCGCTACTGCTCCCGGATTCACACTCACCTCGCATGTGCCGACCAGATACCGAAGCCAAGTTAAGCAGGCGGACAAACAGAAATCAAAAAGGCAATTTTCTCGTGCAGCGGAGATTGCCTTATCTCAGCCATACTACACTCACCCTCGGAGCCGGCGTAAGCACTGCTTGAAATGTCCTCGCGTGTGCCTTCATAACAACTCGCACCATAATTGCAGGGGTTCGGCGGATCACCGCATTGTCCCGGGTTCGCTTGTTCACACAACACCCAAGCTTGGGTGAGTTGCTGCCATTGATAATAGCCGCTCTCTGCCCAGTCCAATAGGCACGAAGCTGTGTACCCAATCACCTGAGACATGCTATGGCAAACCTGGGCAGTATTCCCTCCACATGAGTAGTAATCATAAATAACCGTAATTGGCCCTCCACAATCTGCAAGCCCTGAACTTCCTTCACAGTCACAGGGCCCACCCGATGACGAACCAGGGCGGAAAACGGGGCCGTCACAACCGCTTTCCTGCGCGTGCAGACAGAGAATAGACACCGCTGCTGCGGTGCAGAACGCCAACTTGGTTTTCAGAGAATTTGATTTGATCATACCGTTTTCTTTCTTTTTCGTCGTTTGCCTGCGCTGATGGAGGTAGGCTACCATTTAACCGTCTTGACCTCGCGCCTATCAAACCACTCCTGCGCCAGAAAGCAAAAGGAAATCTGTATGATTTGTCCTCAAGAATTAGAGTACCTCCTTCGTCTCGTCGCCTATTCCATCTTGCGTCTTCCGTCTTCCGTCTTCCGTCTTCCGTCTTCCGTCTTCCGTCTTCCGTCTTCCGTCTTCCGTCTTCCGTCTTCCGGAGGTGGCTCGGCGGGTAGCCGAAATATCGTTTGAAAGCCAGACTGAAATTCTGCTGGTTATTGTAGCCCAATTGATCAGCCGTCTCCTGGACATTGGAGCCGGCCCCTAACAATTCCTGAGCCCGGCGCATCCGGTCATGGTTCAGCCATTCATGCGGGCATTGGCCGAGGTGTTCGTGAAAGTACCGCTCCAGCGTTGCCACCGAGACGCCGCAATTTGCCGCCAGTGTGGCCACGCACCAGCCGGCTTGCGCCGCGCGCTCCGGCCAGTGCCGGATTTCATGCAACGGTTCGTTCATCGTCCCTCGTCCCTTCCCAACTCGTCGCCAAGCTCCGGTCGACGAAGATAGAGTGCTTGGCAAGCATCGCTGTACGCCAAACGGTACTTTTCATTGAGGTACGCACTCCAACGCTGGTTCATGTCTGACTTTTGTATGAGCATCTGTTTGGGTCGGTAAGCCTCAAGGATATATATCAGACGATCGTTCGTCATCTCACCGGACCAGTAGCGCTTGAAAGACAACACTGCAAGTTCAGGTGGTACAAGTGCGCCAACATGGAAAGCGTAAGCAGGCGGAAAAGTGAATATCCATTGATCTTCGGCAAAGTTAGCTTTCATGATCGTGAGGACGGTACTTTCCTTAACGCGTGGCATCGCGTTGAGGATCTTGAAGGTCGAGTCAAGGCGCACGGCGACAGGCACAAACACAAGCCCAAAAGCCACCACCGTCAATCCGGCGCAAACGAACATTGACAACAGCTGGGGATTAACTTGGACCACCCGCTGTGCCATCATAACTCTGACAAATGATCCGATAGCACTCCCAGCCAACCATGCAAGCGGAATCGCCAAGTGCAGGTAATAGAAATCCCAGATCGGACGATGCAGCAGATGCACCAAGACCACTGTGATAAGGATCATCAACGGAAATGCTATCTGCCGCACCCGCTTCTGGTTAATCACCAATCCAACTCCGATGGAAGCGGCTATTACCGTTTCAGCATGATGCCACAGAATGTACCATAAGAACCCATAGTCCTCTGGCCGAGACAGATCCGATTGACTCGTTGCCACAAAATGCGACTTATACAGTGAGCCTAGGTTATGGCACCCCAACAACCAACACAAAGCAAAAGCGACTAGGAGCGAGGACCCAACCCACACCCCCACAGCCGACAATCGCGTTACGGGACCTGACGTAGTCTGACTTCGATCCGATGTACCAGTAATCAGCGCCAGTTCCAACAAAACTGCCGGCCATAGTAGGAAGACAGTAAATTTGATCGCCAAGGCAATACCCATAATTACCGCCGATAAAGTTAGGAGGCTCAGTGTCTGCCTGCGTCGCCACCGGAAGAGAATGTACGCGGATCCCATTCCGACGGCGAAGGCAGGGATTTCCTGCATGGCACTCACAGACAAGTTCATTACGACCGGAGAACCAAGGAGGAGTATCGCAGCCGCACCTCCACTCCATACACCCTGCTGCTGCCCCACCAGCGCAAATACACCACCGAAGAGCAATAGGGCGAAGCACATGGCCATAAGTCTGGCAGCCAAAAGGGACGGACCGACTAGGTCAAAGAGCCATCCTAACAAAACTGTGAGCAAGGGCGGTTGGTCGCTCCATACGTCGTCGTAAAGAGCATACCCGCGACTCCAAAGCAGACCTTTCATCAACTCCATTCCTTCATCACCAGTAAAGTACACGGCGTCCGCAAGCGGCAACGAGCACAGAGTTAACGCTGAAACGGAAAACACTAACACTCCGCCGAGCCAAGAAGCCGCGCTATCAGCTCTCATTGTCCTCAATTCCTGATTACTTCTTTTGCACACAGCCGACAGGCTTTGGCCCGCAACAGCGACCAGCGTATTTGATGGCGTCTTGCGATCTTCGCTTCGGGGGAGACACATCCAACTCAAGCACCTCCCGGCGGTGTTCCAGGACAGGGTGTTATTACCAATCCACCAAGAGTCGTTGGCGCACTTACTCCGGCAGTGCCAACCGAGCATACACAATCCATCACCGGTTTCCCAGGGCCAGGGTCTGCGGGACACTCACCATTATGAACGGTCAGAGTGACGTTCACGCTTGGACCGGTGCGGAGGGAGTCAATCCATGACGAAGTGCATTCATGCAGTACAGCTGCGTTCGCGCTATACCATGTGCAAGGGATTTCGACAGAGCAAGCCAACGTGCATGGCGGGTACTTTGGATCGCTAAGAAAGCGACAGCTTGAACAAGCCCAACTGCGGTTATCCATCGACGGCATCATCTTCGTGCATATACAGGCGACGGCCTGTGCTGCCATAGCTAGCAGTATGGCCACCATAGCCGATGGAGTTCTGAACCAAGTATTGCAATACAACTTTGTGTTATTCATTTACATGTCCTCACTTTCTTCTTGTTTGGATTCGTATTCGTTGTCTCTGCCTCGCCATTTCTTAAGCCTTTTGCGCGCAGACAGAAGTAGAGAAGTGGGCTGGCGACTACCGCCAATAGGACGAGCCTGACGAGCCATGGGGAAACATTTGCGTTTTGTTGGTAGCGCATTGGCGCTAATCTTGCCACGGCTGCACTCATGGCTGCAAATTGATGCGAGTTTGTAATGTCAGCCTCAGATAGAAAACCGGAGGACGATTTGTAGTTCTGGAATAGGGCTCTGTCCACAAACCGTTCGTCAGTCACGAGGGTAATCCCCGGAAAGCGGGGCACAAAACTGGTCATCGAACTGCCCGCTTGGAAATTCGTGGCCATGATTTGATATTTGCTGAAGCGTAGCAAATCATTTGATGTCTTTCCGAGATCTCTCGGTGAGAATTCCTGGTCTTTCGGAGCAAAGACCACCAGGAACGCCGCGGTCGGCAAAGCGAATCCATTCACATTGGTAAAGGAATCGGCAACAAGGATTGCATTCGTAAAGCCGGTGTCATAAGGTCGCGCACGTTTGAAAGGCGGTGCCGCACGAGTTCCGTTTCTCTCCAAGCCATCATCAAAAAACACGACTCGGGTCGGTAGATGTGGGACAGCAGGGTGCCGGGTTATTTCCGTCTCTTGTAGCACAACGTTCTGGATGGAGAATATCCCTGTTGAGAGCGGCCAGAAGATTATGGGTTCAAGGCGAGAGTCCTTAACGTTATCGAGATAACAGCCGGATGCGTAGGCGAAGCAGACGGGTGCAATTGCATGGGCATGGGCATCGTGCAAGACCGCCGTTTTGGATATTCTCGCGACCGCGATATTATCTCCAACCTTCTCCCCTTTCAATCGTTGGTTGTTCACCCACGTCTCCATGCATGAGAGATAATAAAGATTTTCCCCATCGAACGACGCATCAACGTAGTCCCAAGAAAGGTTGTCTGGCCATGTCATCCTGATGTACCACTTACATCCACTCACAGTTAAACGGAAAAAAACTGCAGGCTCATCAGGCGCGCGGATGCACTCGAAACTCGCAACCCCTTCTACAGTGTATTCCTGAGCCGATGAAGTCTCCTCCCCGAAAAGCGGTAAAAGGCAAATTAGGACCGAAAGCCAAACCAAGGCTCGGTTACTCATGGGTTGGGAATGCAGAGGGAGCGGCACCGGCTTTTGACACGCCTCCAAGCAATCAGGTTTAGGGTTCGGGCCATAGGTTGCCAGCTTGAGCCTTTGGGTTGCCCATGCAAACACAGTTTTCAGGCGCGACAACGAGCGCCGCGGCACCGCACAGAGCACAAGAAAGGCGTTGGTTCTTGAGTTTGGAACATTAGCCGCCGATCTGAAGGGTGGCATCTCACAACGCCGCGTTAGCCACCGCTTGCACTTCCGTATTTTGTTCGATGCTTTCTCGAACCAGCACCTGAGCCCATCGCCTCCAATTCTCGGTTCAATCGAGTTTTCCTTTGATTCCACGCCGAGCCAATCGTCAGACTCTCTCGCTTCCACCCCATTCCTCCTCCTACCTCCCGGTCCGCTGTTGGGAACGGGTGCTTGAGAACGGCTTGTACGCACTTCTACGCCCTCTCGCATGGCGATGTATCCGCACATGCGTAAATCCGATGCTCCACAATCTGCTCCCAAGAAGTTCGCGCATCGGTTCATTTGATTTCCAAGTTCTGCCCGCGCCTATCAAACCACTTCCCACGGCCAGAAAGCAAAAGGAAAGGTGTATGAATTGTCGTCAAGAATTAGATGCCCTCCTTCTTCGCGCCGCGTCGTCTTCCGTCTTCCGTCTTCCGTCTTCCGCAGACGGCTCGGCGGGCAGCCGAAATGCTTCTTGAAAGCCAGACTGAAATTCTCCTGGTGGTTGTAGCCCAATTTATCAGCCGTCTCTTGGACATTGAATCCGGCGATCAAGAACCGCCGACCTTGGAGCATCCGCTCAACTTTCAACCATTCACGTGGGCATTGGCCGAGGTGTTCGTGAAAGTAGCGCTCCAGCGTGGCCAACGAAACGCCGCAATTTGCCGCCAGTGTGGCCACGCACCAGCCGGCTTGCGCCGCGCGCTCCCGCCACTTCCAGATCTCATGCAACAGTTCGTTCATCGTCCCTTGTCCCTTCCCAACTCCAGCAATACCCAGAACACCGTCGCCGTTGCCAGCTTGAACAGTCCGCCGTCAAACCAGAATCCCACGAGCAACACCATCGCGCCCGCGCGGCAGGTGATTCCCAGCCACGCTGAAGCCGGGCTTTGCTTCCAGCCGGTCACCAATGTTCGAGCACCAGATTCAGTATCGTCCATCGCCCTCACCTCACCCTGAACCTCTCCCCTCCCTCCGGGAGCGGAGAGGGTATCTTTTGGGCGCATCACCGATGATGGCGTTCCGCAGCTTGCAACCCGGACCAGCGTGAATGCCAGGAACGCCGCAAAACACACCAGCGCGGGAATGCCGAGCGTTGTTCCGAGCATGAAATAATCGTTCATCTGAATGGCCATGCCCTCGTCCACCTGTGCCGCGCGATAGAATCGGTCATACATCCGTTCCGGTTGATTCCAGCCAAACCCGACCCACGGTTTGTCCGCCATCATTTGCAGCGTCCCTTCCCACGCCGCCACGCGGTTGCGCCAGGAGAAGTCGTTCACGTTCGCCACGGAAAACGCCCGCCGCAGAGCCGTGCGTTCCGTGTCGCGAAAATTCCAAAAGGCGAGTACCAGGAGTGCAACCCCAATGGCCGTGGCTGGAATCCAGTGGCGCTTGAGGAGGCCCCGGCAACGCCCCACAGTCCCGGTAGTTTGAAGACTGGAAAATCTCAAAACCCAAAACCCCAAGTACCCCAGGGCAATACCCGTTGCCAGCCAGGCCCCGCGGCTGTAGCTCTTGACCAAGCCAACCGCCAGGATGCCGGCCGCCGGCAACAGGATCACGACTCTTCCCCACCAGCGCATTGCCGTCATCATTGTTCGCTGGTCTCGCGGACGCGCCCCAGGCCGCCAGCGATCCGTCATCAGCCTTAACAACTGGCCCACGGCCAGGACCAGTCCGGCGCCCGTCAGCAACCCGAATATATTGGGATTGTCCCAGACGCCGGACCAGCGTTCCGCTCCGCGATACTGGAACGTGTAGCCTGTTTCCATCGGCCAGAGCGCGCCCACGGCCAGCAAGAACACCAGAACGAAGACAATAGTCTCCTCGCCCGGCCTTCGGCCCTCTGCATGTACCTCCGCCGGGTAGGGCGCACGATCGTGTCCGCCGGGTTGGGCGGCTTTCGAGTCGCCCGTGCGACTCGCTTCGAGAGGGCGGGACGCCCGTGCCACTACCGGTTCATGGGAGCGGGTGTTTTGGAAATCATTTTTGGCGCCCAGTGGAGTAACGCTTTCCGCTCGCGGATTGCGGTGATTGAACGAAGCCCAGGTTGCCATGCCTTTGCCGAGCGCCGCGCCCGCCAGCAACACCAGCGCGTGCGTACTGCTGGAGGCGCTGCCGTAACTGAACAGATACTGCCCGGTCGCCAGAACGACCAAGGACCAGAGCCATGCGTCGGGGTTTCCCAAGCGGCAAAGAGGCGTTCCCGAGCGGCGGTTTTGCAGCAGGGTGAACGTGGCCAGATAGATCAGCAGACACCCAAACACCATCCACTGTGTGCCAGGGTCGCGGAACACGGCAGCCAGTTCCGCGGTCACGGGACCGAACCAGGGCGCCACACGGGCCATCGGCGTGCCGCCGAACAAACACAGCACCAGGAGAACGACCGCGCCGGTGGCAGCGAGGGTCGCCTTGAAACCGATAGGGAGGACAAGGGATTTTGGCCGCGCGGATCTGGAAACGTCAGGCCGGTTCGGATTCTGGATGTTGCCCATATCAACCCCAATCAATTCTGGCTAACGATATGTGATCCCACCGCTCCCTGCCAGTGAGTGTTTCCATTTTTCGTCAGAGCACCTCAGGTCGAACACAGCTCCGTCCAATGGCAGAGGCTTGGTCAGTTTCCCGCTCACCATCTCTGACCCGCGCGAGTTCGGTGACGATGCCAAAGGAATTACCGACCTCGCCTGAAAGTTGTCTTCCGCCCGCTGGCTTGCAGTAATCTTTTGGCGCAATCCTTCGCTTGACCCGCAGCTTGGCTGGTGTAAAAGTCGCGTCAACGAGTATGAAAACCATCGCTCTTGCTGTCATCGGCTTCTCGACGCTGCTTCTCACCGGGTCCGCCTTGCGCGCGCAACATTATTACAACCCGCCCGACGGCGCCGGGCTTTACTTACGCGCCCACTTTGGTGGAAGCATTCTCGAAGATGGCAAATTGACTGATTTCGGCGGCTCGGCGGACAACTCCATTGATTACGATGTCGGCGTTGCGGCGTTTGGCGCTCTGGGCTATGCCTTCAATGAATATGTGGCCACCGAACTGGAATTTGGATTCATGGGCGCGGAGATAGACTCGGTATCGGGGTTGTTCGTGGACGATACCTATCTCTACAATTTTCCGCTCCTCGCCAACGTGGTGTTTTCCTTTCCAATTCCGCAAACGCTCGTAGTGCCTTATGTCGGCGTCGGGGCCGGGGGCACCATGACGGTCTTCGACACGGATGGCTTCGGCGACAGTTCGGTGATGTTGTTTGGAGACGATTCGGACGTGGTTTTCGCGTGGCAGGTTTTTGCCGGACTGCGGTTTGAATTGAACGAACACATCTCGCTGGGTGTGAGCTACAAGTACTTTGCGGCGGACGACGCATCCTTCAAGTATGGTTCACGCTTTCCCGGCGGTCCGGACTTCAGGCTGGGCCTGGAAGGCGTCCGCGCGCACTCAATTCTGTTCTCGTTCCAGATTCGATTCTGAGCCGTAAAGGCAAGCGCTCGGAAGCTCGGTTTTAGAGTCTTCACGATTCCGCTGGCAGTTGCCAGCCCCTTCATCAGCGTTTTGGAGAAAGGCCTTGGATGGTTCAGGGCAAGGTAATTGGGCCGTTTTCCACGCCGCGACTTTAGCAGTTACGAACAATTGCTTGCGAGTAAAGTCTCGGATAAACGGTACGCACGGCGGGGGACTCCAAGTCACGGTTCGAATTGCGATTTCCTTTATTATCGTGGCTTGACAATTCTGAAGCGCCCGTTATGATTCTGCCTTGTAGATCCTTAGGGATTTGATAAAGTCTGGCCTCTGCCTCCAATTGTGGGGCTTAATCGGGGGGAATGTTATTAGAAAGTTGGGTTCTCGAAGTTGTGTTATGAAAAGAAAATATGATCCATCAAGGTTGGCGCCGTTGGCACTGTGTCTTGGTCTGATCGCCTTGCGGTCAAACGCGGCCATCTGGAATGAGTCGGGTGATGCCGGTCAACTATTAGGGAGCGCGCAGCAAGTCACGGGTTCTGGCTCTTTAACCGAGATTAATGGGAACATTGATGGAGGTGGGGATCGTGACGTGTTCCTGATCAGGATCACTGACCCCCTTGATTTCTCATTCACCGTCACGGCCACCGGAAATGATGGCAATAACGCAGACACGATTTTGGCGCTTTTCAACGCCAACGGGATTGGAATCGTCTATAATGACAACATTGATGCCGTCAATTTGAAATCCCGATTAGACTCTACTGTCAACTTCGTTTCCAATGCTGGGGCGGGCGATTACTACTTAGCCATTATGGGAGGCGGCCAGCAATTTGTGGACGTGAATGCGCAGGCAATCTGGCTGGAAGAGGAGCCTTGGGAAGTACAGAAAGGGCCGGATGGTCCGTCAACAACCGACATTTTCAACGGTTACTTTGGGGTGGGGGGAGCTAACGTGGGTTCCTACACAATCAGCATCACGGGAGGGGTAACTCCGGTGCCAGAACCCGCTTATTATGGTCTCGCGTTTGCCATCATGGGTATGGCAGTCGCCGGTTTTCGGTATCGCAATTCTCGCAAGGCCGCCGTCAATCGCTAAATCGGTTCTGAGCCGTGTGGTTCATTGGGGAGTTGCGGTTGGCTTTTTAAATCTGGATGGCTACGGTCGGCATTCATGCGGGGATCCTCGGCGTAGTTCCACTTTGTTTGAATTTTTGCATTCCTAGGGGAGACAGAGGTATTCAAGCGCACTCCATCGTTAAATTGAACACGCTCTGCAACGCTTGGAGAGTATCAACCTTCTCGGTAGTTAATAGCCGACTCCCCTCGCGGTTTCATCCTTTTCTTGGATTCTGCCGGAAGCTGAAATGCTTTCAGCTTTCAACGTGGCTTCAATCTGGCAAGCTGAACGTGTGGATTCGAAGTTGCGTTGGATCATTGTTGGCGCGTGCCTGACCCTCGTGCTGGCAGCGGCGATCTGGCCTGGCCGGCGGGCTTATCGGCATTTTCGTGAAGCTCACACCGCCTCGCAGGCGGTCGCGTTTCTTGAAGCGAAAGATTACGCGAATGCTTCCCTCAGTGCGCGGCGCGCTTTGGCCTATAACCCCAACAGCGTGGAAGCCTGTGGCGTCATGGCCGCGCTGGCTGAGGCCGCTGGCTTGCCCGTGGTGCTGGAATGGCGACGGCGCATTGCCGAGATCGAGCCCACGCTAACCAACACATTGAGGTTGGCCGCCGCGTCCTTGCGTCATCAACCGCCACCTTACGCACTGGCCCGGCAGCTTCTTGCGGACTTGCCGCCCGCTGCCACCAACGCCGTGCCGTTCCATCTGGTCTCAGCGGAATTGGCGCTGAAACTCAGTCAATTCGGGGACGCCGAGCGACACATCCTGGCGGCCTCCGCCTTGGCGCCCGATAATGCGCTGCATCAATTGAATCTGGCCGTGCTGCGACTCCAATCCACCAATCTGGCGGTTGCTACTGAGGCTCGTGCCGTGTTGGGCCGGCTTCGCACTGACCCGGCCGTGGGCCCGGACGCCTTGCGCTCACTGGTGAGTGACCATGCGCGGCGCGGCGAACGGACGGCCGCGATGGAATGCTCGACGCAACTGCTGGCGGATGCCCGCGCAACCCTGCTGGATCGCTTGCAGCACCTAAGTTTGTTGCATAAGGATGGAAGCCCCGGACTGGGGGCCTCATTGACCGCCCTGAAGGCACAAGCAGTCACTAACGCTCCGGCCATTCACCAATTGACCGCGTGGATGATTGGCCATGCTCAGGCCGAGGACGCACTCGGGTGGCTCCAGCAGTTGCCCGAACCAATCCGCTCCAGCCAGCCAGTCGCCATGGCCATGACGGATTGTTACGTCGCCTTGGAGGAATGGACGGCGATGGAAGCGTTCCTGGAGAACCAGCAATGGGAGGACCAGGATTTTCTACGTCTCGCCTTGCGTTCGCGGGCGGCCGGTCACCAGGGCCAAAGTCTGGCGGCCACGGCGCACTGGCGCGATGCGATTCGATCGGCTGGCGATCGCCTCGGTGCCCTGGCTTTGTTGCTGCAACTGGCTGATCGCTGGGACCGCCCCCGGGAGCTGGAGGAATTACTCTGGCGGATGGCCGAGCGATTCCCGGCTCAGCAATGGACCCTGCGCGAACTCAATCGCCGGTATGCAGCGCGGGGTGACACGCACGGCCAGCACAGGGTGTATGCCGCCATGCTCGCCTTGCGACCCACGGATCTCGTGCTCAAAAATAATTTTGCCGCCACCGCGTTGCTGCTCAAGGTGAATCTCAGTCGGGCCTATCCGTTGGCGCAGGAGGTCTATGAGGCCGACAAAAGCAACGCGGTGTTCGTTTCAACCCATGCCTTCGCGCTACACCTCCAGGGTAAAACCGGCGAGGGCCTGAAGTTGATGCAATCACTGCCGGCGGAGAAATTGCAACAACCCAGCATCGCCGCTTATTACGCCCTCCTGCTGGCAGCGGCGGGCGAGGGCGACAAAGCCAGACCGTATTTTGCCGCCGCCGAGAAGGGCAGCCTATTGCCGGAAGAACGCGAGTTGCTGCAGCGGGCGCGCGGGTCGAACTCACCAGGCGCGAGTAATTGAAGTGTCCTGCCGCGCTGCCGTGCCCGCCATTGGATTGTGAATAACAACACTTTGACATTGATTCAGTAAGTGGCTTTAATCGGTCGGTATCCAAACCAGAATCTGATGTCGCTTATGACTACTTGGAAACAACCCATCTGCTCTCCGACCTCATTCCATAGCTCTGCTTGCGGTGACGGCCACGCGGCAAGACTCGAGCCTAATCTGACTTCCCTGCTCTCAAGGTTTTCGTGGGCCTTGACGGCGGTGGCTGCCTTGGCCCTGTTCGTCAACCGCGCGCAGGCGGCCGACGGCACATGGATTTTCAATAACAGCGGGGCTTGGAGCACCGCGACAAATTGGTCAGGGAGCAACATCGCTGACGGCGCTGACAGCACGGCGGATTTCAGCACCATTAACATCACCAGCGGACGAACCGTGACGCTGGATTCTTCGCGCACTATCGGGCACTTGAGGTTCGGAGACACCACTCCAACGCATGATTGGTCCCTCGCTGCCAGCGGCGGTAGCGTTCTCACACTTCAAGTTGGTGCCGCAGCTCCGAGCGTCGAAATAGTCAACCAGTCGGCGAGCATCAGTGCTGTGTTGGCGGGGGCACAGGGTTTTACCAAAACAGGTGTCGGCACGCTGTCAGTGAGCGGTAATAACAGTTCCTTGAGTGGTGACATAAGCGTGAGACAGGGAGCTTTGTTTTGGAATGTTAACAACAACGCGCTTGGCAGCGGCACGATTACGCTCAACGACGTTGGCACCGGCGGTAACAATACAGGTTTGTTCCGTAATGCCGCAGGGACGTTGGCGAACAATATCATCGTGGCCAACCAGGGCTCCGGCACCGCCACGATTGGCTCCGACGTTAGTCAGGTGAGCATCACGTACAGCGGCACGGTGACTCTCAATCGAGCGGCGATCTTGAAAGCCGGGGTTAATCCAAACCCTTCGACCGTAACCTTCACCGGCGACATTACCGGTGGGGGCGGCGTGACGATCAGCGGAGGCGGCATTGTGGCTTTCAACACAACGGCAAAAACTTACACGGGCGGCACCACCTTGAGCGAAGGCACGTTGCGCCTGGGCGCGGACAACGTAGTTCCCGACACCGGCACCTTCACCTTCGCCGGCGGTATCCTGGCGGCCAATAACCGGACCGACAGCATTGGCCAACTTTCGCTCACGGCGGATTCCTCGCTCAATCTTACGCCCGACGGCACGGCGGGCCAACTGACATTCGCCTCGGCCAGCTATTCCAGCGGCACCCTCTTGATTACCGGCTGGACTGGGACTTCCGGCGGAGTCGGCACGGATGATCGCATCTTCATTACCGATGATCCCACCTTGAGCGGCATCCTGGGCAACATCCAGTTTGACGGCTACGCGCCCGGCGCCACGTGGCTCAGTGGATCGGGCGAGCTCGTGCCCGTGCCCGAACCGGTCAATGTGGCGTTAGGCATCTTCGGCGTGATGTTCGCGGCCATTGGACTCTGGCGACGGCATCGCGCCTCCCGTTCCACCTGACCCCCGGTCACAGACGGCGCTCCCAGGGAAGCCGTTGCTTTCTGATCGCCATGCGCGCTTCGTAATTCGTGGAGTTCTCCATTAACCTGCCGCTGGTTGCGGACGATGTGAGGAGGCGGAAGGAGTTTTGAGCAGGAGATTCCGCCTCCGTACGTCGGCCGCTACGGTTCTGGGGCTACTGGCGCCTACTGTGGGGGGAATCTTACCTGGCAGGTGAACTCTCCGCTGACCCCAAAGCCGCTTTGCCTCCGGTCCTTTCGGTTTCGTGGGTTTCATGCACTTCGTGGTTTCTCAACTGCCGGCGTTTTCAGATTGAACCTGCCAGGGTTCATTTGGGATTGAACTTTGGCGCAGGGACTGCTAATCCCTAGCCCGTCATGCAGCTCGCGGCTCCATCGCCGGATCAGAAATCCCCGCTGACCAAGGCCGGGGAGGCGGGTGCCGCCCTCGAACGCGAGGTCATTCAACGTTTTGTGGATATTACGCGCACGTTGGGCCAGCCGCGTTCGTTGGCAGAGATTTACGGTTTGCTTTTTATTTCACCGCGTCCCCTGGCCATGGATGAGTTGATCGAACGCCTGCAGATCAGCAAAGGCTCGGTCAGCCAGGGGCTTCGTTATTTGCGGGAATTGGGCGCGGTGCGGCCCGTGGAACTGCCTGGGGATCGCCGCACCCATTATGAAGCAGTGGCCGAACTGCGGCAGATCGCGGGAAAGTTCCTGCGCGACCAGCTTGGTCCGCGGCTGGCCGGCGGCGACCAGCAGCTTCAGCGGTTGCAGGCAATGACCGAATCCGTTCCTGCATCCGACCGTGCGCACGTGTGCCAGCGCGTGGAAATGTTGCGCAGTTGGGAGCGCAACGTGCGCCGGGTGTTGCCCTTGGTGGAACGGTTGTTGAACGGGTAATCGGGCAATAAGCTCGGCCAAGCCCGGATGGGAAACTGGCGGTAAGTACAGGCGACCGATGCCTGGCTGGAACAATATAGACACGCGACAGGCAATTGCCGCAAAGCCGGCGATCTGGCCAAGGGCGGCAGCTTGTCCGGATCGTGTCAAAGGCCGGAAGCCACTTTTCATGGTATTGATTTCGAGGTTTCCATCCCCCGCGCTAACAAAACTGGTAGCTGCGATTCAGCCAGGCTTTCAAAGTCTGGTTGGCCAAAAGAGTGTACATTTATTTTTCACCCGCCTCAGCCCTGCGCCAGCGGCGTCCGCATGTGTGGCATAGCCGCCATTTTTAATTACCGGACGGGGACACCGGTGGCGCGCGAGGCGATGCGGCGCATGCTCACGCACATGCAGCGGCGCGGTCCGGATGGCGAGGGCGAATGGTACGGGCTCGCGGACGCACTCGGCTTGGGTCATCGGCGGCTTTCCATCATTGATCTCTCGGAGGCCGGTGCGCAGCCGATGGTTTCTGCGGATGGCCGCCTCGTTGTGGTGTTCAACGGAGAAATCTACAATTACCGCCAACTCCGGGCGGAACTGGAGGCGGACGGAGCGCAGTTCCGTTCTCACAGCGACACTGAAGTGCTGCTGCAACTTTACCGAATCCATGGCCCCGCCATGCTGCCCCGGCTGCGGGGCATGTTTACCTTTGCCCTTTGGGATAATGAGCGGCGCGGCTTGCTGTTGGCCCGGGATCCTTATGGCATCAAACCCCTGTACTATTCCGATGATGGCCAAACGCTGCGGGTGGCTTCGCAGGTGAGAACTTTGCTGGCGGGCGGAGGGATTGACGCAACGCCGGAACCGGCCGGCCACGCGGGCTTTCTGCTCTGGGGACACGTGCCGGAACCATTCACGTTCCATAAAGCCATCCGGGCGCTGCCGGCGGGCACCACGCTTTGGGTCAGTGATGATGGCCACCGCCACGCCCAATCCTTTTGCTCCGTCGCCGAAGTCCTGGCGGCGGCAGAGAATGAAAGCCCCAAAAGCGCAGATGGGAGCTCCCATGCCGCAAGTTGGGACGCCCGCTTCCTGCGCGACGTGCTTAGCGATACCGTGGCGCATCATCTCATTGCCGACGTGCCGGTCGGTGTTTTTCTCTCCTCGGGACTGGATTCCACCACGCTGGCCGCGCTGGCGGCCGAGCAGGGCGGAACGCTTCGCACGGTGACACTGGCCTTCGCGGAATATGCCGGCACGACTGACGACGAAGCCCCGCTGGCGGAAATCGTCGCGCGACAATATGGAGCACAGCACCAGACCATCCGCGTGACCCGGCGGGATTTCACCGCGGCAGCAAACAACCTTTTCGCAGCCATGGACCAGCCGTCGTTGGACGGGGTGAACACCTTTTTTGTCAGTCTGGCGGCGAAACGCGCCGGGTTAAAAGTCGCATTGTCCGGTTTGGGAGGGGACGAGTTGTTCGGGGGATATCCAAGTTTCGCCCAGATTCCGCGTACCGTCGCCGCGTTCGGCTGGCTGGGAGCGGGCACTCGATTGGGTCGCGCCGTGCGGGTATTGACGGCGCCGCTGGTGAAGCGTTTTACCTCGCCCAAATACGCCGGTCTGCTCGAATACGGCGGGAACTACGGCGGCGCTTACTTGCTGCGGCGCGGCCTGTTTATGCCCTGGGAATTGCCCGAAGTGCTGGCGCCGGAGCTTGCCCGCCAGGGATGGGAGGACCTTCAATCGCTGGCGCGCCTGGAGGAAACCGTGCGGGACCTGCACCGGCCGCGGTCGCGCGTAACTGCGCTGGAAAGCTGCTGGTACATGCGCAACCAGTTGTTGCGCGACGCGGATTGGGCCGGCATGGCTCACTCCCTGGAGATACGCGTGCCCCTGGTGGATATCGGATTGCTCCGCGCGCTGGCGCCGGCATGCACCGGGCCGCATCCGCCCACGAAACGTGATCTGGCGCGCACGCCTGCCTCCGCCTTGCCGGCTTCGGTTCTGAATCGCCCCAAGACCGGTTTCTTCGTGCCGGTGCGGCAATGGCTGCTGGAATCGGATCGGAAATCGGGAACTCGAAATTCAGAATCGTCGGCGCGCGGTTTGCGCGGTTGGGCGCGCCATGTCTATTCGCGGTTTGCGGTCAACTGATGCAAATCTTCACGCTGGTCACCGACACCTTTGGCGGGCACGGCGGCATCGCCAAGTTCAACCGCGACCTGCTCACCGCACTTTGCGCCGCGCCGGGCGTGACTCGCGTCGTGGCGCTGCCGCGGCTGCTGCCCGGGCCGCCGGAGTCCTTGCCGGAGAAACTGGAATTCAACACTCGCGGCGTCGGCGGCAAGCTGCGTTATGCCGTTGCGGTCCTGCGATCCGCCATCCGCCATTCTCGGTCCTCTATTATTATCTGCGGCCACATCAATTTGCTTCCGCTCGCCTTCCTGGCGCGGATGATGGTGCAACGGTTGTCTTCAAGCTTCCGCCCTGCGCTAGTGCTCGTCATCCACGGCATTGACGCCTGGCAGCCAACCCGCAGTTGGCTGACGAATCGGCTGGCGCGGCAGGTGGATGTGGTGGTGGCGGTGAGCGAATTCACCCGACAACGATTCTGGAACTGGGCCCCGCCAAAGTCTGCCCGGAGTTACATTCTGCCCAATTGTGTGGATTTGGCGCGGTTCACGCCTGGCCCAAAGAATCCGGCCTTGCAGGATCGCTATGGGCTGCGCGGCAGAACCGTATTGCTCACCGTCGCCCGGCTTTCGGCCGCTGAACGCTACAAGGGCATTGACCAAGTGCTCGAAATCCTGCCCGTGCTCGCGAAGGAAATTCCGAACCTCGCCTATCTCATCGTTGGCAATGGCGACGACCGCTTCCGCCTGATGGAGAAAGCCCGATCGCTGGGCCTCCGCGTAAGCGTCGCTACCGAGGCGATACCCTCTCCGCCTCGAACTGGGAGAGAATTCGCCGATCCAAGATTCGCGCCTTGCACCCCAGAACCGGAGCGCGGCTGTGTCGCAGACCAGCCGCAGCAGCTTGGCCGGTGCTGCGACTGGCTTTCAGCACAGTCGCGCTCCGGTTCATGGGAAGGTCAAGGTGAGGTGTCGAATTCGATCTCCATCCGCCGTCCTTCCGGCTCGACTTCGCCTGATCCGGCTGCTCACGTGATCTTTGCCGGTCACATCCCCGAATCCGAGAAGGTGGATCATTATCGGCTGGCGGACGCATTCGTGATGCCGGGCTGGGGTGAAGGATTCGGCATCGTTTATCTGGAGGCGATGGCGTGCGGCGTGCCGGTGCTGGCAAGCAAACTGGACGCCAGCCAGGAGGCCGTGCGGCACGGTGAACTGGGAGTGCTGGTGGACCCCAAAAAACCCGAGGAACTCCAGGCCGGCATACGCGCGGTGCTGCAATGGGATCGTGCCGGATTGGTTGCGGGCGTGGAGTACTTTGCCCACGCGCGCTTCGTCTCACGTTGTCACCACATCTTGGCTCAAATTTAATCCATGAAGGTACTCGCTACTGGCGGCGCGGGGTTCATTGGCAGTCATCTGGTGGACCGGTTGTTGGCGGAAGGCCACACCGTCACCGCGGTGGACAACTTTGATCCGTTCTATGATCCCGCCGTCAAGGAGGCCAACGTGGCTTCGCATTCGCAGGCGCCAAAGTTCCGGCTGGTGCGGGCGGATATTTGCGATCTGCCGGCCCTGCGCGCGCAATTGGACGGACGTTACGACGTGATCGTGCATCTCGCGGCCAAGGCGGGGGTGCGGCCTTCGATTGAGAATCCGACGGCGTATCAACAGGTGAACGTGGGCGGCACGCAGAACCTGCTGGAGTTCGCCCGCGAGCGGGAGATTCGCCAGTTCGTCTTTGGCTCCTCCTCCAGTGTGTATGGCGTCAACCCGCGCGTGCCGTGGCGCGAGGACGACGCGGGTTTGCTGCCCATCAGCCCGTATGCGGCCACCAAGATGGCCGGGGAACTGTTGGGCCATGCTTACAGCCATCTGTTCGGCATCCGCTTTATTGCCCTGCGCTTTTTCACCGTCTATGGCCCGCGCCAACGCCCGGACCTGGCCATTCACAAGTTCGCGCGGCAAATCCGCTCCGGTCAGGCCCTGCCGTTCTTTGGTGGTGGCAACACCAGCCGCGACTACACGCACGTCAGCGACATTGTGACCGGCATCCGGGCGGCGATGGATTTTCAGGGCAGCCCCTTTGAAGTCATCAATCTGGGGGGCGACCAGCCGGTGACGTTGGCTGACTTGCTGGCCGGGTTGGAAGAAGTCTTGAAACAGACGGCGGTCCTGGACCGCCAACCGGAGCAACCCGGCGACGTGCCGCGCACTTGGGCGGATTTGGGCAAAGCCGGAAAACTCCTGGGCTACCAGCCCAAAATGAACCTCCGCGAGGGACTGCGAGACTTCATCAACTGGCTGGAGGGAAAAGGCTGACCACCGCGCCGTCAGATCCACAACGGGTCTGTAGGCCGCGTGCCCGTACGGGGCGTTTCGGGGGCGCGTTAAACGGGCTTTACCCTGCCGCCCGCCTTTGGCGCGTGGAAAAGACTTTGGCCGATGGCATCGGAGGAAGCACCATTTTGAAATCGAAATTGGCGGATGAATATCGCAGAAACCCAGGGTCAGAGCATGTCACTGCCGGAATTTACCATCTCGGGCGACCTGCCGCCGGGCGTGCATCGAGCCTCGTGGGGTGAACTTTTGGAGCGCTTCGGTGCCGGTGGCGATCAACGCAAGGCCTGCACTTGGAGACTCGCTCACATTTACGAACTCGCTCGTCGTACGGATTCTTTGCAGCGATTCGTTGTCTTTGGTAGCTACGTTACCGCCAAAGCGGAGCCGGGGGACGTGGATGTGATTCTGGTCATGGATGACAGCTTCCGCTTGGAAAAGTGCCCGCTGGAATTGCGCGGTCTCTTCGACCATGCGATCGCCCAGGCGCGTTACGGGGCCAGCGTCTTTTGGATACGCCCGGCTCTGTTAATCGGAGAAAGTATTGAAGAATTCATCTCGTACTGGCAGGTTAAGCGTGGCGGTGCAAAACGCGGTATCGTGGAAGTGACGTCATGATTATCAACGAGCAAGAATTCAAAGCGACCCAGGAACGCATCGCCAAGCTTCAGCAGTGGTTGGTCCGATTGCGTCGAACCGCCCGCCCGGAAGAATTTGATGCGGTCGCCAGCGGGTACCGCCTCGAGATCGAGCGAATGCAGGCGGAAACGATGGAATATCTCGTTCATCCGCCCCTGCCTGAGCCGCACCTTCAGTCAGCATAGCTTCGGAAGGATGCCGTCGGGCTTTGACGCGCTCGTTGCCGGATGCGGTGGCGGTCAAGCTTTCATGGCGGGCGGGCCTTGATTTCGCGACTCGCGACTCGCGACCGGCACTTTTTGCATCATGTTACGACCCATGACCATTAAACCCGCCGGCCAACTGTTTGTCAGACTCCCGAATGTCCGCGAAACCGTCATTCACATTCTGGGTTTGGTTTCATCAGAATCGTAAATCGGTCGAAAAATGTTGGACTACCAACCGCGCATGAATCTGGGCGACGGATTGCTGGATTCGTCAGGTGGCTCACGGAGCGATGTTGAGTCCTCAACGGCTGCACGGAATGTGAGATGAAACGTTTCCTGAAACGCCTGGCTCTCGGCCTCCTGCTTCTCTGCGTGTTTGGTTCGGTCCTCTATTGGTTGCGCGCGCCCATCCTGCGGGGCGTGGCCACGGCCTGGATCGTGGATGACCCGCTCACCAAGGCGGACGTGATTATTGTGCTGGGCGGCGGTCCGTCCACGCGCCCGTTTGAGGCCGCCCGGCTCTATCACCAGCGCCTGGCGCCCCAGATCCTGCTGATGCAACCCCGCGCGGATTCCACGACGGAACTGGGCCTGACGAAGCGGGAATCTGAACTGCTCAAACAGATCCTCCTCAAACAGGACGTTCCAGAGCCAGACATCCTGATCGCGGCGGACGAGGTTTCGAGCACCTACGAGGAAGCCCTGGCCGTGCGGAATTGGGTGGGTACCAATCACATTCAGACCGCCATCGTGGTCACGGATGTGTTTCACGCCCGGCGGGTGCGCTGGGTGTTTCGCAAGCAGCTTCGGCACACCGGCGTCCGCGTGCTGGTGCGCGCCCTGCCGGTGCGCGAATACACCACGGAGAACTGGTGGCAACGCGAGCAGGGCGTCGCCGCGCTCCAAAGCGAAGTCCTCAAGTACGCTTATTACCGGGTAAAATACTGAGCGAAAGGCAAAGCAGAAATTGGGAAAGCAGAGAGCTGAAATCCGGCGAAAAAGAAGCCGATGAACTCATGGCCATCATGACCACGATGATCAACCGGACGAAGGGCGAAAGGTGAAAGCAGAAAACAGAAAGTAGAAATGATCCGCGAACGCCGAGCACTGATTTCCGCTTTCTGCTTTTCCCAGCGTAGAAATAATCCGCCCGGCTCCAATTTCCGCTTTCCGCATCTCCGCATTTCAGCGTTTAAGGATGTTTCTGCTTTCTGCTTTCAAAATGTCTGCTTTTAGAACCTGAACCTTGAGCAGCCTCGGACAAAAAGCCCGCTCGGCGGTCATTTGGAATGCCGGGTTCAACATCTTTCGCGACCTGATGCAGTTCGTGGTGATGCTCGTGCTGGTGCGGTTGCTGGCCCCGGAGGCTTATGGCGAGTTCGGCTTGGTCACGAGCATCACCGGATTCATCAGCGTGTTTGCGGTCAACAATTTCCTGGCTCACACCTTGCAGGTAAAAAGCGACGAAGAAGCCCACTTTCAGGATCATTTTACCGCGGGTGCGGTCTTGCAGATCGCCATGTTTATGGTGACCAACCTCGTAGCGTTCGCGCTGCGGTGGTTCCCCGTTTACGCTCCGGTGGCGCCCTTAGTCCATGTTATGTCCGTCGCATTCATCCTCGACTGGCCGACCCAGCTTCGCTACCGCATGCTGGAGCGGGCGATGAACTTTGGCCGGCTGCGCACGCTTCATGCAATCGGACTGGTTCTGACTGGCATTGCGGCTGTGAGCATGGCGGTGCTCGGTGCCGGCACGTTGGCGCTGTTATTGCCCGGGTTGCTCGTGACGCTGCCGTTCATCTGGGATTTGTTCGTGCGTCAACGGTGGCGGCCAACGTGGGCATGGTCGTTGAAGAACTATGCTCCCGCCTGGCGCTTTGGCGTCACGCGTATCGGCAGCGGGTTGACCTTGAATGGCCGGCAACTTCTGGAATCAGGTGTCTTGTCGGCGGTGCTGGGATTTGCCGCGCTGGGCATGTTGAACCGCTCCCTTGGACTGGCACAGATTTTTTGTTACAAGGTCGCGACGCAACTGATCTCCTCGATTTATCCGGTGTTGACGCGCGTCGAGGGTGGTGAGGCGAACACGGAGCGCGTGGGCGGACTCGTGCTGCGCGCGGTGGCCTGGACGGTTTTGCCCATAGCCGTGTTGTTTGGCGCGCTGGCGCAGCCCGTGGTTCAGACCGTGTATGGCACGAAATGGATGGAGGTCGTTCCGCTGTTGCCGTGGGCCATGGCGTGGGGGGCGGGCGCATCACTCGTTCACGTGTGCTACATGCTGTTGCTGGCACGGCATCTGCCCCGCAAGTGTCTGGTGGCGGACCTTGTCACTCTCGTCGGCACGCTCCTGAACCTGTGGCTGGTGTTGCCGCTGGGGATGACCTCGTATCTGGCGTGCCTCGTTGGCGTGCAAGGCGTCGTGGTGGTGCTGCTGCTGTTCTGGCTGCGGCAATCACGCGCCATCACCTGGCGCGGTCTGAGCGAGGCGTTGTTGCCTGCGGCAGCGGCGGGTTCGCTGGCCTGGTTGATCGCGACGATGATTCTGCGGATGGCGTCGGCATCCGGCCCGGACACGTTCTGGCTCGCCGTGGGCTGGGGGATGATTTTTCTGGTGCTTTATCTGGGAGTCTTGCGCGTGGGATTCGTGCGGCAACTCTCCGCACTGGTTTATTACTGCCCCGGCCGCCGGTGGCTAAACCGCGCGCTGATTCTCCATGCGCGTTGATCAGCTTACGACCTGGCCATGAATGAACGTTCGCTAACCGGCAGTGCCTTGGCACTTGGACTCGCTCCATTAAAAGCATGGCAGGGACGGTTTCGTTATGATTTGTTGGTCAAGCGGAGCGGTTTGCCGATCTACCGCCTTGCTCCCGGCGAGAAAGTCGCGATGGAACTCGCGTATGTGGACTTGTTCCAGCGGCTTTGCGCGCATCATGCGTGGCTGCAATTTCCCATTTTCCCCGTGGGCGGTGCCGCCAGCCACGCGTTCCTGGCCATTCTGGTGCGGGCTTTGGTGGAGTGTGGCTTCAGCCGGGTCCTGGAGTTTGGTGCCGGCCAGACAACGCGAATCCTCTCCGCGTGGTCGAGAGTTTCTGGTGCCCCGATTTGCACGGTTGAAAACGACGAGGGCTGGGTAAAGGAATGCCAACGAGGGGTCACCAGTCCCCACCACCAGATTGTCCACGCTCCGTTGCGCCAGGCAGCCTCCGGCCATGTCTGGTACGACTTCGAGATGATCCGGCCGCACTGCACGAGCCAGAAGGCGGATTTGATCATCGTTGACGGTCCAGTCGGGGCTGAACGCTGGTCGCGGGCCGGGTTCATCGAGCGATTCTCCGAGCTTCACGCCGACGAATGGGTGGTCCTGTGGGACGATCTGCATCGGCAGGGCGACCTGCAATCGTTCGCCGAATTTATCAGGAGGCTCCGGAGCAACCAGATTCCGCATGATGTCGCCTGTTGCCAGGCATTCCGCACGTTGGGCCTGGTCTTTTCGCCGAAGTATTCGCGCGTGAAGCATTACTGCTGATCTTCCCATCTGATGAAACCCTCGGCCCTGAAAATTCTCTCCGTGTTCGGCACGCGGCCGGAAGCCATCGAGAGGGCACCCTTGGTGTCGGGCATGGATTGCTGGTTGACCCTGCGGTTTTGGCTGAAGGCGTGTCGGATTTCCTGATGAAACGCGTGTGCATCGTGACTTCGGGTCATCTCTCCACCTGCCCGCGCATGGTGAAGGCGGCGGATGCGTTGCACGAAGCCGGTTACGCCGTGCGGGTAGTGAGTGCGAATTACATCGCCTGGGCGCGCGAAGCGGATCAGCGCTTGAGGGAGAGCAGACGGTGGGCGTGGAGTGTGTTCGATTACGAAAAGTCTCGTGCGCGCTTGGATTATTTCAAGACGGGTGTTCGCTTCAAACTGGTTCAGCAATGGGCGCGAACGCGCGGCCCGGAGTGGTCGCCATTTGCGCTGGCCGCCCGCGCCTTCAGCCGGGCTTACCCCGAGTTGTTGCGGTTGGTGCTTCGCGAACCGGTCGATTTCATTTGCGGCGGAACTTCCGGCGGGCTGCCGGTTGCGTTCGCGGCAGCGCAAAAGCTCGGCGTGCCGTTCGCCCTTGATCTGGAGGATTTTCACAGCGCGGAACAGGACGACAATCCCGACTCCCGGCTGGCTCACGCGCTAATCACGCGAATCGAAACGCTGACGTTGCGACAAGCCGCATTTCTCACGGCGGGCAGCCAAGGTATCGCGGAGGCGTACGAGCGGAAATACTCGATCAGGCCGCAAGTCGTTAACAACACGTTTCCCTTGCCGGACTCGCCGCCCACTTTTGCGGCAGCACCCCGCGGTCAACTCAAACTTTACTGGTTCAGTCAGACCATTGGCGCGAATCGTGGACTGGAGGACGTGGTGGAAGCGATGGGGGTTGCCGGGGTTTCCGGCGAGTTACATTTGCGCGGGCGTGCGGCCGCCAGTTACATCGGAAAACTGAACACCATGGTTGCAGCACGCGCACCCTCTCTGAAGCTGCAGATACATCCTCCCGCTTCGCCAGGTGAGATGATAAAGCTTGCCGGACATTACGAGGTCGGTTTGTCAACTGAACCCGGATTCAGCGAGAATAACCGGTTGGCTCTTTCCAACAAGGTATTCACCTATATGTCGGCTGGACTGGCACTCGTGTTGACGGACACCGCCGGACACCGGCCCTTGATCGCTGACCTCGGCGGGAGTGCCTGCGTCTATTCTCCCGGCGACAAACGGGTGCTTGCCACAAAGCTTGAGCGTTGGGCGAATGACAAGCCGGCATTGTTGGTTGCCCGCGAGTCTGCATGGCAGGCGGCGCAACGGCGCTGGCATTGGGAGCATCCGGCGGAACGAGGCGCACTTTTGCAGGCCTTTGAGAACGCAATCAAACGAAATTGATTTTGCGCATCGCCATCACGGTTGACCCGCCGGTTCCGGGGCTGCCTCCACGGGACAGCGGCAACGAGCATGTACTGCCTTTTCTGGCAGACCGATCACTGTTTCACGCGAATTCATGACTTTGAAGCAACAGATCGGCAAGTGGCTGTTCGCCCACCTGCCGATAACGAGGTTTCTGTTCGACCAAATCCGGCTTGAACTGAACGCGCTACTGGTGTGGCTTCTGAACCACTTTTCTCCGAAGCAACGCGCACGCCTGCGGCGCATTCGGAATGGTGATGGACTTCGAGTGAACGTGGCCTGTGGTCCGCACATTGAACCGGGGTGCATCAACCTCGACCTTTTTGCCGCTTCACCCGAGGTCGTAAGATGGGATTGCCGGCGGAGACTCCCGCTAAGGAACTCGAGCGCGCTGGGTATTCGAGCGGAGCATTTCCTCGAACACTTGGAAGTTTGTGAAGAACTGCCCAGCTTCCTGGCGGACTGTCTGCGCGTGCTCAAGCCGGGCGGCGTGCTTCGAATCATTGTGCCTGATGCACAAAAATATATCGAGGCTTACTTAAACCCCGATTTGACCGGTTTTGCGGCGCTGGGTTTCACCGTGCCATTACCGGAGGAGCTTCCGACAAAGATGGATGTGGTAAACCACGTTTTTCATCAACATCACGAACATCGCTGCGGATACGACTTTGAAAACCTGCGGCACCGTTTGGAGACTGCCGGTTTCGTCCAGACCGTGCGAATGGCTTACGGCAAAAGTAGCAATGCCACGCTGGCCTGTGATCGCCCCGTGCATGCTCCTTACTCGATTTACGTTGAGGCTTTTAAGCCCGACGCTCGAAATCTCACCGTTGTTGAGAATACCAAAGAACCACTTCCGGCCGGGAACCAGCTGGGAAATCCAAAATCTTGAGAGTGCTGCTGACAGTTGACCCAATCATTCCTGTACCGCCGACCCTTTACGGCGGCATAGAGCGCATCGTGGATTGTTTGGCGCGCGGACTCGTGGAACGCGGGCACGAGGTTTCGCTCCTCGCCCATCCCGACAGCCGAGTGCCTTGCCGACTTTTCCCTTATGGCATCCCACCGCATTGGGGTTGGCGTGCGCGCTCAGGAGAATTGTGGCAGGTAGGCAGCCGGCTCTGGCGGATGCGCAACCAATTCGACGTGGTCCACAGCTTTGGACGGTTGGCGGCGCTGCTGCCGATCCTCCCCTGCCGGCGCCTCGTGAAAATCCAGAGCTACCAGCGGGATGGCGTCCCTTGGCGCAGTGTGCGGACGGCGACGCGATTGGCGGGACCATCAATTTGTTTTACCGGTTGTGCTTCGAGCGTTTACCGGCATCGGCCACATCATGGCCCGCTTGGTGGCGATTGGCGGACGGTCTTCAACGGCGTTGATTTGACCAAATACCAATTCCAGCCAGAGGTGGCTCCGGACGCGCCACTGGTGTTTCTTGGGCGCATCGAACGAATCAAGGGGGTACATCACGCCATCGCCATCGCGCGCGGGGCGGGCCGAAAACTCGTCATCGCCGGCAACAAGGTGCAGTCCGGGCCTGATGCAAATTACTTTGACCAGGAGATTGCGCCGCACCTTGATGGCAAGGCCGTCGAATACATCGGCCCGGTGGACGACGCCCAGAAGAATGAATTGCTGGGCCGCAGCGCCGCCTTGCTGATGCCCATCGAGTGGGAAGAACCGTTCGGCATCGTGATGGTTGAAGCGATGGCCTGCGGAACGCCGGTGATCGCCTTCCCGCGTGGCAGCGTGCCGGAAGTCGTGCGTGAGGGCGTGAATGGAATTATCGCGAAGGACGTCGCGGGCGCGGTCGTGGGGGTTCACCGCCTGTCGCAGTTCAACCGCCGGCAAGTGCGCGACGATTGCGAGAAGCGCTTCGGCCAGACTGTCATCGTCAGCGCTTACGAGGAACTCTATACAAGACTCCTGTCCGACAGGCGTGCTGGAACTCCAAAATGATTACCGATCGCATTTACCGCCTGTCCCACGCGTTTCCCATTTTGAATCCTTTCTTCCGGAGATTGGTTTTCACACTGCCGCATCGCCAAAGGCTTGTTGAACATTTCGGCCAACGACTGTTGGTTGACCCTTCCGAGATGCATGGGTTCTATCTCTACTACGAGCACGCTTACGACGATTACATCTTTGATTTCATCGCGGCACGGACTTCACGCTTCAGCCGGGCGCTCGACGTTGGCGCAAACATCGGCATCTACACTGTCTTCCTCGCCGCGCATTTCCAGCGCGTTGACGCATTTGAACCCGATCCATCAAACTTGGAGCGCTTGAAAAAAAATCTGGACTTAAACCAATGCGCCAACGTGGCAGTTCACGCGGTTTGCGTGGGAGATCGGATCGGCAGCGTTGGCTTCAAACGCCCCGTCGCTCACAACCAAGGTATCGGCTCTATCGCCGTGGCAGGGGGTGATTACCAGGTTTCGTCCACCACGCTCGATGAGTTTTTCGCCGGCCAGCCGATCCAGCCAACCCTGATCAAGATGGATATCGAAGGGGCGGAATGGCTGGCTTCTAAAGGGATGAGGCGTGTGCTCGCCGAATATGGAATGAATATCGCCATCCTGCTGGAGACTCATCCCGAGCGCTTGCCGGATTACGGCGGATCAATCGTGCAATTGAAAGACTGCTTCGAAAGCTACGGAATGCAAGTGGAGGCATTGACACCGCAAGGCTTGCGGCCCGTTGCCAGGCCGGAAGCGGAACGATTCTGGTGGATACATCAATCCTGAGTTGAAGACTTCGGACGACCCGAGTCCACTGGCGACAATGCAGACAATTCAACAAAGCGTGCGCACCGGCCTGATGCGGCCCTTTCGCAAATTCGGACTGGCGGCGGCGCGGCATTGGCCGTGGCCGGTGGGCGTGAGGATCAGCAACGGGCGGCGTATGTACGTAGATTTGAGGTCGGGGGTGAGCCGTGGAATTTTTGCGAAGGGCGAATTTGATCCCAAAGTGTTCGAACCGCTTCGCGGTGTCCTTCAGCCCGGTGGGACTTTTCTCGATGTGGGCGCAAACGTCGGCTTCTACAGCATGCTCGCGCTGGATGCCGTTGGCCTGGGCGGCGCGGTTCACGCATTTGAAATGGATGAACGTCCGCGGAGGTGTTTGCGCAAGACGATTGCGCACGAGCGGATCCCCAACCTTTCGTTACACGAGTTCGCAGTGGGAAATCGGGATGGACACATCGGCGTGGCGATGCACGCGGATTCCGGGAACAGCGGGGTGGTGCAAACGGGCGGGCAAAGACAGATCGCGATGCGAAAGCTCGACACCTGGTGGCACGAGTCAGGAGCGAAAAAAATTCAGGGGATGAAGCTGGACATCGAGGGTGCCGAGTTGCTGGCGTTGCAAGGCGCAGAAAGAATGCTGCGTGCCGAACGGCCGCTGATCGTTTGCGAAGCCGACGAAGAGTTGCAGGGGCGATTCGGTTACGAACCGAAGCAGTTGCTGGATCAGTTTGCGGCGTTGCATTACCGCGTCGAGCCGCTGGCAGGGACGTGGAGTCCAACCATGGTGGCATATCCTGCATGAGAACTCCACTACGGTTTGTGGCACTGGTGTTGGTGGATTTTGTGCCGGGCAATCAGGCGTCGGCACAGCTGTCGCGGCTATGGAATCTGCATTTGCCGAATTGAAGGATGAGCATCCGTATCATAAGTCGGTCGGTCTGGAGTAATCCTGGCAATCGAGACAAGCGGGTGCGAAAACTTTTTGCCGCCTTGTGGTGGCAGATCTACAAGCGGGTTGTCAAACGACCCAGGGTTATCACACTGGCGAACGGCGCGCGCTTTCGTGCTTATCCGGACTGCGTGATTTCCTCCGCTTTGCAGTACGCCGATTGGCCGGAATACGAGGAGTTTCATTTCTGCCGGCGGCATCTGAAACCGGGTGACACGGTCCTGGACGTGGGCGCGAACGTTGGGCACTTGTCGCTTCTGCTGTCGGATATCGTTTCGGCGAAAAACCTTTATTGCTTTGAGCCAACTCCTGTGACTTGGGCACGGTTGCGTGAGAACTTTGAACTGAATGGCTGGCCAGTCACCAAGCTCTACCAGGCGGCTGTCGGTCAATGCGAGGGGACGCTCGATTTCCCGGACTCGGCAAAACCTGACACAACCAACTCTGCCGCCTGGTCAAGTCCTGGGGTACGAACGGTTTCCGTGCGATTATTACCGCTCGATTCTTTCGTGCCCGAACTGGCCGGCCGGAACGTCGGCCTGTTGAAGATTGATGTCGAAGGTTTCGAGCGGGAAGTGTTCCTGGGGGCCAAATGCTTTCTGCGGCAGGCCAAGCCTCGGCTGGTGATGTTTGAATCTCTGGCCCGCCGTCTGGACGAGGAAGTGGAGCAGGTTCTCCGTGAAGCGGGTTACATTACGTTCAAGCTCGGTGGACAGGGTCAGCCGATTGCCGAGCCGCTCGATGCGCAAAATCTTTTTGCGACTCCAAAGGAATTGTTTTCTGCGATTCATGGCTGATGAAAGCGGCGACTCAACGAGTGAGAGCCGTGGCGATTGTGGCTGCGCATTTTGTTCCGAGCAATCTTGCCGGGGTTCATCGGTCGCGGTTGTGGAGTTTACACCTCCGGGAATTCGGCTGGGAGCCGGTCATCGTTACCACGCACTGGGATCATTACGAGGAGCAGATCGAAACCGCACTGGTCGAATTGATCCCGCCCGATTTGAAGATCATCCGCACGCAGGCATTCGGCACGCGCCCGACCCGACTCGTGGGGGACTTGGGCGTGCGGGCGTTTCGCGCACACTATCGGTCGCTACTTGAGTTGGCGCACAGCCACGCCGTGGACTTTGTTCACATCACAATTCCCTCGAATTTCTCCGCGCCGCTTGGCCGATTGGTCCGCCGCAAGACGGGGGTGCCCTACGGGATTGATTACATAGATCCGTGGGTTCACGAGTTTCCGGGATCGAGGAAGCTGTTCACGAAAGCGTGGGCCTCGGCTCGGCTGGCGGATTGGTTGGAGCCGTGGGCCGTGCGCGACGCATCGCTGATTACGGGGATCAACCGGCGTTACTTTCAAGGCGTGCTGGACCGCAATCCACATCTTGTAAAACAGGCGGTTCTTGCGGAGATGCCTTATGGCGGCAGCGAGGCCGACCACGATTACGCCCGGCGGCATCTGCGTCCCGCGGAGTTGTTTGCTGCGCACGCGGGGAAGTTCAACCTTATCTACGCTGGCGCAATGTTGCCAAACGCTTACGTGGTGCTGGATCGTCTGTTGGCGAGTCTGGTCTTGCTAAAGAAGCAGCGCCCCGGCCTGCCGCAACAATTTCATCTGCAATTTGTCGGCACCGGCAAATCGCCAGATGACGCGCAGGGCTACAACATTAAGCCGCACCTTGATCGCCACGGCCTTTCTGATTGCGCCACCGAGCATCCTCAGCGCTTGCCATATCTCGACGTGCTGACTCACTTGCATGCGGCGTCGGGCGTGCTGGTGCTCGGCTCCACCGAACCGCACTACTCGCCTTCCAAGATTTTCCAATCGGTGATGTCGCGGCGGCCGGTGTTCGCGCTCCTGCACAAAGACAGCACCGCGGTCGGCGTGTTGCACGCGGCGCAGGCCGGGCAACTGGTGACGCTTACCGAGAACGCCTTGCCGGACGCTGCTGTGCTCTCGGCAGAACTGGAGCGATTTATTTTCGACAATAAATACTCGGAGGACGCGGTGCAATGGGATGCACTGGCCAAACATTCGGCGCGCGAGTCCGCCAGAATTCTTGCGCAGGCGCTGGACGAGGCGATGACCCGAAGACTCAGTGGCCGTATCGCGTCATGAAGTTGGGAATTCTCGCCAGTCACCCGGTCCAGTACCAAGCGCCGTGAACGGAAAAGCTAAAAGCTGAAATGGGGAAAGCCGAAACCGGTAAAGTTGAAAGCAGAAAGCAGAAATTCGAAACCGGCGTCTTTACCGCTTTCAGTAGTCTGTGTTTGTGAGTTTCAGCTTTCAACTTTCTGCTGTCAGTTTTTCCTCGGAAACCTAGTGCCGATCTTTGCGTCCGCTTGGGCAGTTGCCTGAATTTCTGCTTTCAGTTTTCAACTTTCAGCTTTTTGTAGTTTGTAGTTATATGCTAGGTTCAAACCCATGAGCACCCTCGCCGAGATTGCAGCGGCTGCCGAAGCCCTGCCGCCGGAGCAGAAAACGGAACTCATCCGCTTTCTGTCCGCGCGCGTGCGTCAGGTGGACAGTCCATCGCGAAAAGCCCGGCTGGTGCGGCAGGGCAATGACGTATTCCTGGAAGCGCCTCCAGGCGCGCCACCCATGACGACTGAAAATGTAAAGCGAATGCTGGAAGACTGGCCATGAGCTGGCTGCTGGATGTGAACCTGATTCTGGCGTCCCGCTGGACGACCCATGCCCAGCATTCCGCCGCGAGGGCTTGGATCGAGTCAGTGGTCGAATTTCACACCTGCTCGATCAGTGAACTGGGATTCGTTCGCATCAGCTTGAGCACAGCTTATCAGGCAACTTGGGATGAAGTGCGGGAAGCCTTGGAGAAACTCCACGCCCGTCCGGGCTATCAGTTTCTCGCCGATGATGTGGACGGCACGGCTTCGCCCGAGACTCTCTCGCGGGATACAACCGATGCACATCTGGTGACGTTGGCTAAACGCCATGGTTTGAAGCTGGCCACCTTGGACGAAACGCTGATCGCCAAGCCGTGGGCGGCCGGTATCGCAGCGAATCCACTGCTGCCGCCGAAAGCTGTGCCAACTGTGGCATAGTGTGTGGTCCGTGGTCCTGTTGTCATGCGAGTGGGCATTTTGACCAGCCATCCGATCCAGTACCAAGCACCGTGGTTTCGTGAACTGGCCAGGGTCGTGGAATTGGAGGTCTTCTTCTGCCACCGCCAGAGCGCGGCGGAGCAGGGGAG
>JACZKP010000063.1 GCA_014860005.1 Verrucomicrobiota bacterium
ATCCGTTTTTTGTTAGCTGCGGCCCAGCGATGGATCGACCCATTGCCTGCGACATGGCCGGGGGGCGGCATTATACAATAAGCGGATCTGACCCCTGGACACCCCGCCTACCCGATTCGCCTTGGTTTGTTTTGAGTTCAAGTGAAGCTGCGATTCTTTCGGCTCTCGGCTTGAAGTGTCTGTTTGCGGTGGCCAAGGCGACCTCCATTCGCGCACGCGCGAGGTCAGGCTGTCCAGCGAGGTGGTATGCCAAGCCAGCCATGAACATATCCTTCTGCTTCTCGCATTCAGCACCCACGGCCATGTAATCCGTAAGTGAAGCAAGCCATGGTAGCCCGTAAGATACGAGAGCGCCGGTGACATCTCTGATCAGTTCTGGCACATCGGTTTGGGGGTTGACCTTCCACCAATGATCGAGGCGTGCTGGTGTCAGTGAACCATACCGGGCGCGCACGGTACAATCTGGCTCCCTGAGCGCTCCGGGCGGTGCGGGCCTTTGAGCAAGCTGGTGAAGCCGCTCGATGAATACGCCGAAGTTCAAAGTGAACTGAACATCATCGGCAGAATTCCAACGCGAAAGCTGAATATTGATGATTCTCGTCCACTCGTTCGCCAAGACGAAATTCAACCCGGTTTTCCGGTATCCGATCGGTTTGAAAACCGTCTGGTGAACAGCGGAAGCGCATTCGTTTACGATGTCGCGTGGCAGCTTCATCTTCCGGCTCCCGGCTCGCGTGATTGGTTGGGGTGTCTGCTCATCCTTTCGGCTCGGCCTTGACGTACAGCTCCTTCGGCGCTTCTCGATAGTAACGGAACAGTGCAGGACACAGCCAACCCTCCATCGGTGGATCATCAATCCGGTAGATATTACCCGAACCCTCCGGGCGAACCCAACTCAACCTCTGCTGGTACCCGGGGAATGGCTCTGTGGAAAACAGCAGGCGGAATCCATTGGTGGCTCCTGGAACATCTCGGACCAGGTGATCCATCATCTCCGGTATTCCGGCCACGAATGGCTCGCGCTGCAAGCCGGTTGCCGCATCATCGAATACCCACACCCCACCATATTGATAGGGTAGAATGACCATCAGCGAGTTGGCAGGACGATAAAGCCCGAACGGCTGGAAGATGCCCTGCCGCCAAGCTGCGACCGCCGCAACTCCAATCAAAGCCGCGACGATGGTGAGGACTCGCCAGATGCGAAGCGAATTTTTCATGATGCTCGAATTATTTTACCCAACGATGAGTGCAGCCATGCCGGGCCACGGGCGACAGCATTTAACAACGCGATCGACCGGCGTTGGGTGGCACGATTTGTTAGCCCTTTCTGATGACTCGCTCATACTCCTGATGATCCCCGATCCAGAACCAAACCAGGTTGCTTCCACTTTCAACTGCCAGTGCGCGGATACCGGTGCTGATTCGTGCCGACCTAAACCTGCCGACTTTCTTGAAGCGCAATGACGGATGGGCCGGATTCTCCTTCAGCAATGCAAACGGCTTGTCCGCCAGTGCGCGAATGTCTTCCGATAACTCGTAGTATCGCGCCCAGAACCGAGTGGACGCGAAATGGATCACAGCTGGGTCGTCTTTCCGCTTCGATACTCCTGCAGGGCTTCCTCAGCCAGGTTATCAAGCCGACCGGAATCGGCATCACGTTCGATGTCGCGGTCCCACAACCATGCCCGGATCTCCGCCAACTCCTCATCCGAGAGTTTCTCAATCGCTCGTTCGATTTCCTGCACGGTGCTGATTTCTCAAACGGTACCGCAACCCCGGGCGGTCGCAAGCCCGTTTTCTGGGCTAACGAGGTCAGCCACCGGAGCAGCCGCCGGTGACGTTTGATTTGTCGCTGGGCCAAGCGGCTGGCTCCGGTTGGCTGGACCGTCTGGTGTGCGCCTGACATGGGCGTGAACTGATGGGGTGCAAGTCCCCTAGGTGGAACGCGGTGGTCGTGCCGCTCATAACGAGCGGCACGATGACCCAAACATTAGACCGAGGCAACTGCGGAGTCGTGAGGCAAAAAGGCGTCAAAAACGCGCCAGTCCCAAAACGGGCTATTGGAAAAAGTTGTTTCATCGTTTCAGCCAATTGGCCGCCGGGTGCCGGCTGCCCACTGCAATCGCTCCGCTATCCCATCCAAGGTCATTACTGTCTTGGCTTTCAATCGCGCCGCCGGCTCTTTTCCTGAACCACCACCCGCTCGGCCTTCGCCCGCTGGCTCGCCGGTCGTTCCGCCCCATTCGCTCGCTCATCTTCGCCGTTTCAGACCAGTCGTAGCAGCGCCAGGTCACGTCCCCGCCTTCAAAACCATTCCCACACCTCAGCGTATTTTGCGCGCTGCAACTGTTCTTGGCGGACCAAGTTGCGCGCCGCCGTAGCGCAGATTGTTGATCTGCGGTATCGCGAGTTGGCAGCCTACGGTGGCTCCGTTGTTTTCACCCCCCGCCGATTATCAATCGGCGACACCGCAGGCTGCCAGCCTGCGCTACGTCCAAAGCGTCCCTGGAGTTCGCCCTTCGATTTTTTACTGGCTTCGATCTGCCGAAATCTGGATGTTTCGCGGGTGAACCCGGGCACTAATTCCAACGACAATCGCCAACCAAACCCAACGAGCGGTGACTGCCGATGGGAAAATCCCCTCAAGGCGCGGTTGAAAAATGGCCAGCCCGTGGCGGGCGTGGTCATCAGCGTCAACAGCGTGGAGGTGGCGGCCCAAGTGGCAACCATGGGCTTTGATTTTCTCTGGCTGGAGATGGAGCACACACCGTTGACGCTGGAAACCGTCCGCAACATCGTCCTCGCCACGCGCGGTCTGCCGGCGGTGCCGTTGGCCCGGCCCCCGGTGAACGAACTGTGGATGGCGAAACAGGTCCTCGATGCCGGCGTGCTGGGAGTGATCTTCCCCTTCACGCGCACGCCGGAATTGGCCCGGCAGGCGGTGGCGGCGTGTCGGTATCCACCCGCTGGGTTGCGCGGTTCGGGCGCCGACCTTGCCCAATTTTCCTGGCCCGCGCCGCAGGGTTATTACGACTTCGCGGATGACAATGTTCTGGTCGTCGCGGTGGTGGAGGACACGTCTGCCGTCGCGCACATTGACGAAATCGCTGCGACCCCGGGCATTGATGTGCTTTTCATCGGCACGAGCGACTTGTCATTTTCACTCGGTTTGCGGGGGCGGCAGGATGAACCCCGGCTGGAGGGGGCGGTCGCGCGCATTGCCGCCGCGGGCCGCAAGCACGGCAAGTTCCTGGGCCGGCCCACCACCACGCCGGAGGAGATTCAGCGATTCCGGGATCAGGGTTTTCAATTCCTGATGACGGCCACGGACATCCAGCTCATGGCCCGCGGCGCGGCGGAATTGCTGGAGCCATTGGGCAAGGTGCAACGAACAGTTTTCAGCGGAGGGATTTGAAATTTCCGCCGCCCAACCAACTCGGCGACGATCCACCAAAGCGCACAACTCGACGAACTCATGGCTGCACCTGATTCAACTCAATTCCTGACCGGCGTGATCGAAGGTTTCTATGGCCAGCCCTGGTCGCAGGCGGAACGCATGGAGTTGTTCGACCAAATGGCTGCGTGGGGTTTGAACACCTACCTTTACGCGCCCAAAGATGACTTGAAGCATCGCGCGATCTGGCGCGAGCTTTATTCAGCGGCTGAGGCTGAGACTCTGGATGAGATCATCCGCGCCTGCCAGCAACGCAAGATTCGATTCATCTACGCGCTGAGTCCGGGATTGGACATCCGCTACAGCGACGACGTGGAGTTGGATCATCTCAGAAATCGCCTCGAACAGATGCTTTCTTTGGGTTGCGAGCATTTCGCGTTGCTCTTCGACGACATTCCCGATCGCATGGTTGCTGAGGACGAAGAGCGCTGGGGTTCATTTGCGTCGGCCCAGTGTTATGTCACCAACGCCGTGTTCAAGTGGGTGCGCGAGCGCTGTCCGGATGCCCGCTTCCTGTTCTGCCCGACTCCGTATTGCGGTCGTATGGCGGAACGCAAACTCGGCGGGGCAGATTATCTCTCCACCATCGGTCGCGAATTGCTGCCGGAGGTTGATGTCTTCTGGACCGGCCCGGAGATCATCTCGAAGGAAATAACGGTCGCACACGTCGAGCAATTGCAGACGGTGCTGCGTCGGAAGCCTCTTATTTGGGATAACCTCCACGCCAATGATTACGATGGCCGTCGCTTCTCCTGCGGGCCCTACGCTGGCCGGCCACCGGAACTGCGCGGCGCGGTCGCAGGCTTGCTCACCAATCCGAACTGCGAGTTTCCATTGAACTATGTTCCCTTGCGCACACTGGCGGAGTTTGTTCATTGCCGCGGCAGTTGGGATGCCCGCGGAGCCTACCTATCCGCCATGCGCGAGTGGTTGCCGCGTTTCGCGGCGATTGGCGAGCCGGTCAGGTTGGAAGACCTGGAGAGTTTCGGCGATTGCTTTTACCTGCCGCATGAAGATGGTGCGGATGCGGAACGGCTGTTTGCACAGTTCAGCGACCTGTTGCGCACACATCCGTCGCAGTGGGACGAGCGCGCCACCCACTTTCGCAACCATGCAGCGCGACTTCGGAATTTCTGCGCGCGTATGGCGGAATTGAAAGATCGTTCGTTGTTTTACGCCTTGAGCCGCCGCGTCTGGGAACTGCGGGAGGAGTTGGATTTATTGGAGCGTTACGTGGATTTCAAATCCGATCCCGGCAACGCGGATGCGCCGTTCACTTCGGATTTCCATTTGCCCGGCACGTACCGCGGCGGATTCGTGGCAAGATTGCAGCGATTGCTGCTCTTGCAACCGGATGGCTCCTTCGTCCCCGCACAAGACGACCATCAAGCCAGTCACCTGACTGAAGCCACACCATGAACAACTTCACGATCCGCCTCGCCCGACCCGAAGATCAAACGGGTGCTTATCACGTCTGCCTCAAGACTGGCGACTTCGGCAAGGACAGCGAACCGTTTTATCGCGACGATCCGGACGCACTTGGGCGCATCTTCGTGGGACCGTATCTTGTCTTCGAGCCGGAGCACAGTTTGATCCTTGAGGACAAGGAAGGCATCTGCGGCTATGCCTTCGGGTCACTGGACTCAAAACAATTCTACGATCGCTATGAGAAGGAGTGGCGGCCCAGGTTGTGTGCCCAGTTCCCCATGCCAAAAGGCGATCCAAGCCAGTGGACGCGCGTGCAAACCGTTTATTCCTGGTATCACCACCCCGATTACACCATGCCCGAGCCGTACGAGGATTTCCCATCGCACTTGCACATTGATCTGTTGGAACGCGCACAGGGGCGTGGCTTTGGCCGGCGCATGATGGAAATGGTCATGGACCAACTCCGCCAACGCGGTTCGCCCGGCGCGCATCTGGGCGTGAGCATGGTGAATCTGCCGGCATTTGGATTTTACCAAAAGCTCGGCTTTCGCGAATTGCTCCGCGTGGGCGAAGGAAAAGACGGTTGCATCTACATGGGAAAAAGTTTGCGGAATTGAAGCGAGACAATTGTCAGCCACTCCAACAATACTGAAACTAACAATGTCCAATCAGCTTGCATTACTCGGCGGAAAGCCAGTCCGCTCGCGGCGATTTCCCTCCTGGCCGATCTTCGGAAAACCGGAAGAGAGACGCCTGCTCCGCACCTTGCACAGCGGCAAGTGGGGACGACTGAACGGGTCGGAGGTGACTGAATTTGAAAAACGCTTCGCCGCCATGCACGGCTGCCAGCATGGCATCGCTGTCGTGAACGGAACGGTTTCACTGCGCATCGCGCTGATGGCGGCCGGTCTTCCCGGCGACGCGGAAGTCATCATTCCGCCTTACACTTTTTTCTCCACAGCGTCGGCGGTGATCGAGGCCAACATGATTCCGGTCTTCGCGGACATTGACCTCGACACTTTCAACCTTGATCCAAAAGCCGTTGAGCGGGCCATCACGCCGCGCACTCGAGCGATCATTCCAGTCCATTTTGCCGGCCAGCCCGCCGATATGCGCGCCATCAAGGCGATTGCCAAGAAACACAAGCTGCTCGTGATCGAGGACGCAGCGCATGCGCACGGCGCCAGCCATCGCAACCAGCCGACTGGCTCGCTGGGACACATTGCGTCATTCTCGTTTCAAGCCAGCAAGAACATGACTGCCGGCGAAGGCGGCATCATCACGACGAACGATGACAAGCTCGCGGCGGCGTGTCGTTCCATCCACAACTGCGGGCGCATTCCCACCGGCATTTGGTACGAGCATCACGTCATTTCGGGTAACTACCGTCTGGGCGAATTCCAGGGCGCCGTGCTCAACGCGCAGTTTGATCGTCTTGAACAGCAAACCAGAACGCGCGACCGCAACGGACAATACCTCGCGGCGAGGATTGCCCAACTGCCGGGCCTTTACCCACAACAACGTCCCGCCGATTGCACGCGGCACAGTTATCACCTTTTCATGCTGCGGATTGACAGCAAGCAGTTCGGCGTGCCACGTGCCGCCGTAATCAAAGCGCTGCAAGCGGAAGGCATCCCCTGCTCCGCTGGCTACGGCTGGTCGCTCCATCAGCAACCAATGTTTCACAACAAAGCATTTGGTCCTTACCTGCCGAAGGCTGCCAAGAGCTTGAACTATCGGAAGGTCAATTGTCCGAACAGCGACCTCATCTGCCGCGAACAATGCGTGTGGCTCGAACAAAGTATTTTCCTCGGCACGCGCGCCGACATGAACGACATCGCCCGCGCATTCGAGAAGGTGTACGAACACCGGGCGGCGCTGCGCGACCGGTCCACGAAAGCGACTGGAGAACGCTGACCCACCCGACTACGGCGCTATGGGTGGGAAATGAATAGACGGATGTTTGGCGGTCAGCCACAACCAGGGAGCCAGCAGAAAGGCCAGCGGCGCAAACGTCAAAGGCAGCAGCACCGCCACCGGATACGCCCAACGAGGCGGAGAACGCGCGGGTCGGTTCTCCGGCACCCAATGCGCGGGCAGCCAAATCATCAGGCCATAAACGAAAATCCACATCCCGGCGTTGCCGAGATTCTGCGGACCAAACGTCAGGGTTTCAGCCAGCAGGCCTGTGATCCCAAAAAGCAGGAACACGGCGAATGGTTGAAACCGCCACCACCGCAGCATTACCGCCCAGGCAACGAACATCGGCACAAACATCACCACGCTGTGATAGAGCACCACGTCGAAGTAGTTTGCCGACGCGGTGATGTAGGCTTCTCCCACTGCGACTCCGAAAATGGGTGCGCTGTTGGTCATTGAAGTCGTGATGGCTTCCTCCACACAGGCCAACGTCGTGCAACCCAGTACGAATTTGAGTCCCCAAGGCAGGCGCAACCTGGCGGCCCAGTCGTTCAACAGTCCCCGCCAGCGCCACATAATTCCCCCGCCGAGACCGACCCAGAGAATGATCAAACCCCAAGCCATTCCGAGCACGGCGCGTTGATGAGGTTTGGACCAGACTGCGGCGAGAACCAGCCCGGGCACGATGACCATCCATGCCAGTAGAAAAAACAAGACCCCGCGTTGCCAACGTACGATCGCGGTTAATCTGGCTTGAGCTACTGATTCTGTGGGGCGACCCATTTCCTGACTGCGCGCCAAAAGCATTGGCTATTCATCTTGGGATTGAATATGAACTCAAATCGCATTCCGGTTGGCAAAAGGCGTGCCGAGTCCCGCAGCAAGACCGGTTTCACTCCCCCGCCCCGCTTTCCAACGCTCCGGCGTCGCGGCCCTGACCTTGAGGTTTGATGCCTCGCATGTCACGCCGGGCCGGGCCGTCGAATTGCCAGGCGTAGAGTTCTTCAATGGTGGTATGCGCATCAGCGAGCGTGCCGTGGGCGACGCGCATGAATTCCAGCGCGCCGTTCAGGTGCTCACCTTCGGGCCGGCCACCAACATACAGATCGCCCTCGTTGGCCAGCGAAACTTTGCCGATGCCGGGACCGTGACTGTCGCGTTTGCCATTCACGTAGAGGGTCAACGTGTTGGCCACACGGTCGGCTTCGGCGATGAGGTGATGCCATTGGCCGTCTGCGAGCCGGGCTTGCGAAGTCAGTTCCGCGCGGACGCCCCCTTCGCCTGCCACGCTGAATGTGGCCCGGCCATTTTGCAGCTTGAGCGTGTAGCCCGTCCCATGCTGCTTGCTGATGATCAATCCGTCGCTGCTGGCTTTGAAATAGACCTCGATCAGGAAATTGCTGGCGTGAAGCGCGGCGGTCTTGAGGTCGTCGCCCGTGAAGGTGAATTCCTGAAGCTGCGGGTCCTGGCCGTGATTGGCGCGCGTGGCCAGTTTGACCGTGAACGGTTGGTTCAGCGCGGCGTGGCGAATCGTGGCGTAGGTTTTTCTGGCCGGGTCGAGCCGGAGCGCGCCGGTCGTGAAGTTTTCCAGCGGACCAGCGATGTAATTGCTGCGCTCAACATTCACGGCGGTCAATGGATACGTCGGGCGCGAATGATACTCGGTGCGGTCGTTCAGGTAGTCCTTGGCGTACCAGTGCTCGTCGAGGATTTGCGTCGGGTCATTGCCGGCTGGATAAAAGTTCCATTCAGCGACCACGCCATGCAACGCCCACGGCACAAAGACCACGGCGCCTTGGTCCACCGCTACGGATTTCTGATTAAGACGGAAATCTCCCCGAGCGGGATCACGCAACGGCGCCGCGTGGTCCATCACTCCCAGATCGGTGGCCAAGCTTTGCCGTGCCTGCAAAGCGCCTCGGAAATCATCCAGAGTTTGCAGCCAGCGCCCGGACGGCTCGAAGACGCCCATCTGACCGATGTCGTAAAAGACATTGCGCCCATAAGCGTTGCTTTCGTGGGCGAACTTTTCTTTCTGCGGGCCGGCGTCAGCGGCATTGCCGTCGGCGCGGGTCTTGGCCGGATCGGCGTGGCGGAAGACGCGTTCGCTCAGGCTCTGCCAGACGTTGCCGAGATACTGATTGCGCCCGGCGTGCGGCGCCTGACGACGCGAGCCGACGGTGAAGTTGTACACCGTGTTGTTGAAAAAGATGTTCTGGTAACTGTGAATCTCCTGGAAGGCCGCGCAGTTGACCAGTGGACTGGTGGGATCGTTGGAAAGTCCCCACGCGATGTTGTTGAAAAGGTAATTCTTAAAACCGCCGTCGAGATAGTACGCATGGCCGAAGCCGGGATTGCTCTTGTTGACGGTGCGCTCGCCTTCCCGCTGCCCGCGCGGATCGAAGCTTAGGTTGTTGAAAATGTACACCGGCCCGTGCTGCCAGCTTTCGATGCCGCCAAAGTCGTTGGCGTTCTGCATCGTTTTCCAGGCCTTGTTCTGGTGGATCAACACGCGCACCAACGGCACGTCGCCGCGCGTCTGGCCCTTGCCGGCATAAACGTTGATGGCCTGGGCCGCGGAACGTTCAACCACATTGCCGGCGATGTGGGCACGGAAAGGATTGTTCAAATCGAAGGCGCAGCCGCGTTCGTAGCGCGGAGCGCGGAAGCCGACGTTCGTGGCGTAATTGCGATAGAGTCGCACGTCGTCCAGCACACCCATCGGATGCGAGAAGCCCCAACCCGCACCGGCGTTGAGATGAGCGGCACCAACATCGGTGTTGCGGAAAATGTTGTCCTCAATGACGAGGTCGCGCATCGGCGAACCTTCGCCGATGGCCCGCAGGCGGATGCCCATGACCACGTCTTCAAAAACACAGTTGGCGATGCGGATGCCTTCGCCCCGGCCCCAGAAGCGAATGCACGCGGGTTGAGCCTCGGGCCGGATGCCCCACGGCTTGGTGCGAAAGTCCCACGCCGCGACGTCCAGTTCCCAAGGCTGCGTGGTCCAGCGAAAGTCGAGTCCGCTGATCTCAAGATGCTTGACCTCGGTACCGAGAATCAGATCGGGATGTTGTCCGGCTTCAATGCGCACTGAATTGGGATCCGTGCCGCCAGGAAGCCGCGCATAGAGCACACCGCCCTTGCCCTGCTTGTCGAACCAGAACTCGCCGTTGGGATCGTCGAGGTATTGCGGTTTGTCTTCGAGGTAGTAACGCATCCCGCGAAAGATGATCGAGGCGTTGCCGCCGCCAGTCCAACCTCCAAACCGCACCGCACCGTCTGCAGGATCGTAGTTCTCCACCCGGGCCGGATACGGCGTCCCCATCACCCAGCCGAATTCGGAATAGATGAGCGCACCCCGCACAAAGTCCGGGTCACGCTCTTTGAGATTCTTGCTGTCGTTGGCGCTGAAGCCGTCCTTGGGTTGAAACGGATGACGCTCGTTTGACCAGGTGAACCATTGCGCCTTGTGATCTTCGGGCTGGCTTTTCCAATTCGGTTGGCGCGAGAGCGGGATGCGCGTGGCAGCACCGTCCGACCGAATCATCCACAAAGTACGCGGCGCGAATTCGAGTCGGGCTTTCCACACCGCATCCGGCTCGGGAATCTTGGCGTGATTGCCACCGCGGCTCCAGTTGGTAAGGCGCTGCGAACCGGCGAGGATGGCGGGGCCATCGCCCCAGTTCGGATCGCGGGTCAAACGGATCGGTTGGCCGGGCCGGCCTGATTCCTTCACCGTGAGCTGGCCGCGATAAGTCACGCCGCCTTTGAACACGTAAGTGTCAACGCCCGTGGCAGCGGCGGACTTGCCTTTGGCGTTGGCGTCCCACGGATGGTGTTTCCAAGGCTGTTGTTTCGAGTCGCCAGCGTTGTCGTCAGCACCGTTCTCGTGATCAATAAACCGCACGCTTGCACCCACCACGAAGCGAAACTCCTTGGGCGTCCACTGAATGTCGCCCGTCTCGGTCACACGGGCATAGTCCTGCTGCCAGGCAAATGGTTTCCCGGCGGCGTACGCATTGAAGCAAGACACTAACAGCGCCGCAGAAAGCAGGGTGCTCAAGTGCGCCGCTATGAAGTTCGACGATTGTTTCATTGTTGCAGTTGAAGTTGCGGCCCTGGTTTCACCCGAGGTCCGACTTGGCTGAGGTCAATCGGCTGGAAGCCAAGGGCAAAGGCCGGTGACTCGAGCTTCAGCGTGAAGTCGCCTGACTCTGGCGCGACGAACTGCGGATCGGCGAATTGCGAATGAACGTCTTTGCCGCGCTTGCGCCAGTCGGCCCATGAATTACCGCCAAACTTCACTTCGTCCAGTTTCTTTGTCGGATTGAAGTACAGATTCCAGTCGCAATCGAACGTGCTGGTTACAGTCGCCGTGCCGCTCTTGTCTTTCGGATGGAAATAGAACGTGTAAGGCACATCCTTCCAATTCTTGCTGAACAATTCTCCCTCGCGCCAATAAACAATGTTGTTCTCGAAGAACACGCTTTTGTGCGGCTCGTTCCGGCTCCGACTCACTTGTTCGAGCTTGCCGAGGGCGAAGATGTTGTTGCGCACGGTGACTTCCTTGGCGAAGTGAATGTTGAATGGCGCAAACTTGGTGTGATGCACCACGTTGTTTTCCACGAGCAGATGCGTCGAGCCTTCGTCGTGATAAATGCCCCAGCCGCCGTAGTGGTTCGCGTCCACGTCATGGATGTGGTTGTTGCGGATGACCGTGCCCGGCGAAACGCCCAGCGTGTAGATGCCGCCCATGTCCGACAACACGCCGCCGATGTGATGAATGTGATTGAACTCAATCCGGTTGTTCTGGCTCACGCTGCGTTGGTAGCCCCACACCCAGCCGATGGAAATGCCCGTGTAACCGCCATGATGAATGTGATTGTGCGCGACGGTGTTGCCCTCGGTGTTCATCAGCAACACGCCCACCGCCGACGGATAATCCTGACCATAATGATGCAGCCGGTTGTCCGTGATGCGATTGTTGCGCGTGCGTTCCCAGGGCGGATCGCGATCCGTGCCGCCATTGACGCGGAATCCGCCCGCCGCGACGTTCGCGATTTCGTTGCCGACAAACTCGTTGTCCGCACAACCCGCCATCACATCGAAGGCAAACGTTCCGAGGTTCGCGAGCCGGCAATGCTCAAAGGAAATGGAACGCGCACCGCGCAACTTGATGGCGGCGGGAACGCTGGCGGAACCTTGACGATCGTTGGAATTGCCCGGCGGCAATTCAAACGCGGAATAGGTAAAGGAGAGATTCCGAAAGCGCAGGTGCTCAACGTAGCGGCGTTCAGCAGGATTACCCTCGATGCTCAAATGAGCCGGTGCGAACGGTGCGACCACTTCAGCTTTTGTCAGATCCTCACCGGGCATCGGGTAGTAGAACAGTTGGCCGGTGCGGCGATTCAAATACCATTCGCCCGGCGCGTCCAAGCCCTCGAAAACATTCTCCACGATGTATCGCGCGCCGTCCTCGCTGAAATCATCCGTGAACACCTTGCCCGCCTTGTGCGCGAAGGTGACGAGGTTGGACTTCGTATCCACGCTCTTGATGGGCAGATGCGAATCGGTCCAGAAGTGATAAACGATGACCTCGACATCAGTGAGGTTCGTCCAGTCCGCGCGGATGTCGCCGGACTTGAACTCAAACGTCTGGCAATCCTTGTGATAATGAACCGTCTTGGGCGTGCCTTCCGGGCAGCCGGCCACGCGGAGGAAACCTTCGTTCGGCGTGCGGGCGCGAACGCGCTGCTGGTCGTTGACGAACAACTGGCGAAAACGCCATTGACCACTGGCGACCTCGGGCAGATTGGCCACCCAGAGTTTGTCGTTGTGCTGTTTCCATCCGGTGATTTGTCGTCCGCCATCCAGCACCGCCGGCTCGGCTCCGGCTGCGGTGTAGCTGATGGGACTGGCCGCCGTGCCGGAGTCCTCCGGTCCAAACACGACCGCGTGCGATAACGGATAAGTGCCTCCGTGCAATCGCACGGTCACCGGCTCTTTGAGCGGCCCGGATTTCTTGAGTTCGCGGATGGCATCCCGCGCGCGCTCCAATGTGGCAAAGGGTTCGGCTTGCGTGCCGGGATTGACGTCGCTGCCCGTGGGCGCGAGATGGATGTTGACGCTTGCGGCGCTGGATACGAGCGCAATGTTGGTGAACAGAACGAATGTGTATTTCATACCTTGTTGCCCTTGTGATCATAGCCCTGTGCGCATCAGCACTTCTCCGCTTGAACCCAGAATAATGAACCCATCTTCTCTCGCAGAAGAGAACCAATAAACCTTCGCGCCATCGGCCAGAAGCTTTTCGATCTCCCGCACTTCATCTACCGCCGATTTGTAAGCATCTTCACGCACCAACTCGATTCGACGCATCCTATCCAGTACCTCTTCCTTGGTCATTTGCTCCGCGTCTCTTATGAGAGATGCCATGGCCATGGCTCCATGCCTGTGGCGCCAATACACTTCGCGTTCCAATGCCGGTAGTGGAAATTCTGTAAGTTTATACTCGGGATTCTCGCGTAGAAACTTTCGTTCGGGAGCCACCTTGGCAGGGGTGGCGCAGCCAGTGGCCAACAGGAGACAAGCCAGTGTCGTGACCGTAATGCTGATGCGGTATGTTTTTGTCATGATGATCCCTTTCGTTCAATTGTTGTGACCGCGCTACGTACCAAACGATTCACGCTGCAATTCGCTCGCGCTAATTCAGGCACGCGTTTCCGTCATCCCATCGCCCGGGAATGTTGGCCTGGCGACCGCGCGCAAAGCGGTCGCAGAGTGGTTGGCCAGTAGTATCATGCTTCTTCATTTGCTTTGCTGCTGCCCATCCGCATCTGCGCCGCCATGCTGGCCTACTTTTTGTCACCTTTCCTGCGCTGGCGCAACTGCCTTTCCGCGCTTTCCGCCCAACCCGCCTTCCGCCACTCCTCGCCATGAACCGGAGCGCCGGTCTTCAGCCCCGGCGTGTTGGTTGGCAACCGCAGATTCGCGCCGGGTCGGAGACCGGCGCTCCGCTGCGAATCAAGAGATTCCGCCTCCTCACGTCGTCGGCTACGGTTCAGAGGTTCAATGCGTGAACCTTGGCTCGGGGAATTCTCACCCAGATGCTCGCGCCCGCGCCGACCGTAGCGTTTTGAGTTTACCCTCGACAATGTCCCGTCCATTGTCAGCGCCCGAAAATGGAAACTGCATCGCAACCTCCCGCCCGCCCTCGGTGGTGGCAAAACGAAGACTGGCTTGCGGTACTCGTTGGCGGCGTGTTGATCGCCGTGGTGCTTACATTCTGGCGTCCCGCGCTGCCGTCGTTCAACTGGATGACTACCGCACATTTTGCGACGGAAGCCCGCGCCTTGACGGCACGCACGGCGGAATTGAACCAATTGCAGGTCGAAGCAACGCACCAAGGAGAGAGCGCGTTGGCTGAAGCGCTCTCCGCACTCAGCGGCGCGCTGGCGAGTGAGGAACACTCGACCATCCGCGCCGCCGTCAAGCAGGTTGAAACGGCAGCAGCGAGGGCGACACTGGCAGAAACCGCCAAGCCAGCGCAGAAATTCATCGCGCCACTGCTAAGCAAGCGTACGGGTACTCTGGGCGCCGTGGTCAGCGCCGGCAATCTGCAACGGGCGGCGGTGTTAGGGTTGATCTACCTGGGAATTGCGGTGGTGGCGGTGCGCTTGCTGGGCGGCCGGGTGGCGGGATTTGCTGCCGGTTTTCCGGTGTTGTTCGCGCTCGCTGGGTGCGCGCAGGCGCTGGCGGGCAATGCCAGGATCAACGATTTCGGCCTGGAGTACGTAATCTTCGCTCTTGGCCTCGGGCTGGTACTGAACCACACGGTCCGGCTGCCCGACTGGCTGCGGCAGGCGGTACGCACGGAGTTTTATATCAAGAGCGGCCTTGTCATTCTCGGCGCGGGCATCTTGTTTCAGGAAATTTTGCAGGCCGGCTTGCTCGGCCTCGCGCAATCCATCCTGGTGGTGACGGTGGTGTGGTATTTCTGCTTCTGGTTCGCGCAACGGTTGCGGGTGGACGACGAGTTTGCCGTGATGCTCGCGACGGCGGTTTCGATTTGCGGGGTGTCGGCGGCCATCGCGGCGTGCGGCGCCATTCAGGGGGATCGCAAGAAACTCTCCTACGTCACGTCGTTGGTGCTCATCGTTGCGTTGCCGATGATGATTCTCATGCCGTGGGTGGTGAAGCATTTTAACATTCCTGAAATCGTCGCCGGGGCCTGGCTGGGGGGAACACTGGACACCAGTGGCTCCGTGGTGGCGGCGGGCGCGTTGATCAGCGAACCGGCCATGAAGACCGGCGTGATCGTGAAGTTCTCGCAAAACGTGCTGCTGGGCGTGGCGGCGTTCGGACTGTCCATCTGGTGGACAATGCGCCAGCGCGCGGCGGGCGGGCAGCGGCCCAGCGTGCGGTTGATCTGGGAACGCTTTCCCAAGTTCGTGCTCGGGTTCATCGTGGCGTCGCTGGTGTGTTCCTTCGCGCTCGACCCCGCGCTGGTGAAGGAAACCAAGGGCCTGCTCACCGGGCTAAGAAATTTCTGGTTCGCGCTCGCGTTCGTGTCCATCGGGTTGGAAACGAAATTCACGGACCTGGTGCGGATGGAAGGGGGCCGGCCGGCGTTCGCGTTCATCGGCGCGCAGGGCTTCAACGTCATCTGGACGTTCATTCTTGCGTGGCTGCTGTTTGGCGGAGTTATGTTCGCCGTGCCGGACATAAAGTAAGCGCCGCGGCGTGGTTAGCAGCCCGGCAAAATGTAGGAGACGACGTCAGGAGTCTCTCGCAGCCCTCCGCGGAATCGCAAGAATGGCAGACTACAAAGGAATGAGTTTTTTGGCGGGCTGTTAGCCTAAAAGATATCGCCGACCAGTCACAGCGGGCGTTGAATGGCCGGCACTACCTTTGCAGATGAGATCCACTCGCAGCGTCGAACGCGGCGGTTACAGCAGCAATCAAATCTCCGCGCACCCGGCTGACCCGGTTGTTATCGCGCGTGGGATGAACGCGATTGGTCAGCAGCACGAGGTAGAGCTTCCGCTGTGGGTCCAGCCACATCGAAGTACCGGTGAAACCAGTGTGAGAAACCGCTGGACCAAAACTGCCGGAATCATTCTTCGTTAATCCCCAACCAAGCGTGCGGTGCGAACGGGTGTCGAACTGCCGCTCGCGAAGAAAGTCCTCCATCACAGGCTTGGGAAACAACTGACTGCGCCCATCCAGGCCACGCAGCATTTCCGCGGCGAACATTCCAAGGTCTTCGGCCGTGGCGAACAAGCCGGCGTGGCCCGTGATCCCCTGCCCCGCCCGCGCATTCTCGTCATGCACCACGCCGCACACGAATTCGCCGGTTTCCGGCAAGCGTTCGGTGGGCGGAATTCGCGCATGTAACTTCGGCGGCGGATTGCGAAACATATTGGTCATCTGCAACGGGCCGAAAACCAGCTCGCGTTCCAGTTGCGCCAGCGGTTTGCCGCCGATGCGCGCGGCGATTTCACCGGCGAGAATCATGCCTGGATCACTGTAACGATAGGTTTGTCCCGGCTCACTCTCCAGCGGCGCGGCGTAAATCGCCGCGAGCAGTTCGGCATAGGAAGCAGTGGATTTGTAGAAGGGCTTCCATGAAACCAGACCGGCGGTGTGCGTGAGCAGATGTTCAAGGGTGACCTTTTCGCGCCGCTCCTTCTCCTCGGCGTTGGCTGCGGTGGCGATGAACTCTGGCAGATGATTGCCGGCGGATTCATTCATTCGCACCTTCCCCAATGCTGCCAGGCGCATGTAAACGGCGGTGGTGCCCGCCACCTTGGTCACGGATGCCAGATCGTAAATCGTCGCTGTGGTCACCGGAGCGCCGTCTGCGTAATCAAACTTACCAAACGCCGCAGACCAGAGGACTTTCTCATCGGTGCCGACCGTCACCGTGCAACCGGGATAAGCACGGTCTTTGATCCCTTGTTCGAGAATCTTCTCCGCCGCTGTGAAATTGAGTGTTGCCAGTTCTCCCTGCGCCCACGCTGGGCCAGCATGAACGATCCAGCCCAAAAGGAGGCCCAGTTGAAATGTGTGTCGCCAGTTCATGCGCGAAACTCATACGCAAAGGCAGCGGGTGGCGCACTGAAAATCTGCCTTTCAGATGTGAGTGAGTGGGACAGCGCAATCCGTGCGTCCGCGACTGAAAGATTGTCCCGGCAAAATGACGCGCTATAGTCCCGTCCAATGAAGCGCAAGACGCGACAAGAGATTCTGGACCTTTACTTCCTGGATGCCCGCAGCCGTCTGATTGATCTGGCCGCGTTTCTCGACCGGGTGGAGCGTGCTTCAGGGCCAGATGATTTCCGCCTGAAAGCATTTCGTAAAGCTTTGCAGGAGCTTTCAGGCGCGAAGAAACAACGCGCCCAACGGGTGCTACTTGCGTTCAGTGACACGACAGCAAAACCAATTACTGCCGCAACAACGAAGGCTGCGTGTGGTGCGTGGGCTGGTTCGTAATCAGGATGAATCAAATGAATCTATATTTTCAATTCCTGACACAGAATCCGACTGCCGAAGCGATTAAATTGATCGAGATCCCCGCTCTGTTTTCCCAGAACAAACCGCTGGGAGGCCGAGTTAAGGTTTCGAGTGAAGGTGTAATCAGCGGCTCGAAGTTTTTGCGAATTGAAGCTTTGACTGTGGCGAAGTCGGAACAACGTTTCAACCAACTCGAAGTCATTTTTGATGTTGAGGCTTTGCAGTTTCCCATGACCGAGGGTGTCCTTGCGCTCAATGGTGTTTTTAGTCCTTCTCCAAAAAATGAGTTGTGGCTGCCATGTAGAGATTGGTCAATGGCCGTGGATGGGACGGCTGGAAATCGATGGACGATGGCAAAAATCAAGGAGACATCTCACCCAAGACCGTCGGTGTTTGAATTAGTGGCAACCGTTGAGACTTCACATTCTGAGGACCGCGTCTTGGACGCTTGCGCTGAGTGGCTTTCGAGTGCGTTGCCAAAATCTTACTCAAAGGTCGGGCTTTTTGGCTGCTGCGATGCGGGAGGAGTGGATTTAGTTGTTAGGATTGAGAGTGATGTCCTGATGGCCCAGCGTATCCGTATAATGGCAAATACTTGGCCCTCCTATTATCCCGAACTTGGTGCTCGCTTGGAGGCACTTCACCCGTTGATGTTTGGATCGAAGCGGCTCTGCGCCAAAATGAGCAAGGCGTTAGGAAAACATGCGCGAGTTTTACCGGGAAATCAGGTCCGAGATTTTTCTGTGGTTCGGTTAGATGAGAGGTGTGATATTTCTTCAGCCACAACAAACGCTACCAAAGCCGGTGCTCTAATCAAAATCGGCCCACCCAATGCGCTACATTGAACCCCACGCTCACATGGTCAGCCGGGTCACGGACGATTACGTGCGGATGACCACGGCGGGCTGTGCGGCGGTCTGCGAACCAGCCTTCTGGGCGGGCTTTGACCGCAGCTCGCCCGACGGCTTTTACGACTATTTCTGCCAGTTGACCGAACACGAGCCGAAGCGCGCGGCGAAGTTCGGGCTGAAGCATTTTTCCTGGCTCTGCATCAATCCCAAGGAATCCGAGGACGTAAAACTTGCGGAAGACGTCATCGCATTGATTCCGCAGTTTCTCAGCCGGCCAAACGTGCTGGGCATCGGGGAGATTGGGTTGAACAAGAATTCGCGCAACGAACTCAAGGTACTCGAAAGGCACGTGGACCTCGCCGCGCAACATGATCAACTCATCCTGGTGCACACACCGCATCTCGAAGACAAACTCAAAGGCACGCGATTGATTCTGGATGTGCTCCAGAGTGACCGCCGCATCCAACCCGGACGAGTGATCATTGATCACGTCGAGGAACACACCGTGAAGCTCGTGCTCGATACCGGCATGTGGGCGGGCATGACGCTTTATCCGGAGACGAAATGCACACCGGCGCGCGCGATTGACATACTGGAGACCTTCGGCAGCGAGCGGCTCTGGATGAACAGCGCCTGCGATTGGGGCGTGAGCGATCCGCTGGCGGTGCCGCGGACGGCGTTGGAAATGAAACGCCGCGGGCATCTCACGCGCGCCATCGAGCGGGTGGTGTTCCAGAATCCGAGAACGTTCCTGAGCCAGTGCCCGAAGTTCAAGCTCCCCGAGGTTTGAGGTCTGCCTCCTGGATTGAGCCCCTGCGAATATTTCTTTGCACGCCTGAGTGAGGCTTCAGGTTTTTTTTGGCGGTCCGCGGACTTGACCCAGCGACGGCAATATAGAAGAGTCGTTCCGACAACAGAGACGCCCTCTGGGTCGTTCGGCATACACATGAAGCGCTGCCGCAAAATCGCCGTTATCATTGGCTGCATGTTCGTTCTGGTACTTGGAGGATTACTGGTCACTGCGGTGGTTGTGGGACCTCCCGGCCCGAACTTTGTGTGTCATCGGAGTCTGAATGGCGCAGTTGCGCAGTGGATGCTCGAAACCACGAACGGGGTGACGTATCCAAATGTGGGTGGTAGCAGTAGCCGCTCGCTTGCAGTCTTGGTTCCTTATGTCGATTTACGTGATACGAACGTCTTTCAGGACTACATGTATGTTCCAGGCCTACACTCTGATGATTCCGAGAGTTTGATCTTGTTCTACGTGAGAGAACCGTCTCGAAGAACATGGCACGGTGATACGCATTGGTTTCGCAGAGACAAGAGATGGGTCGTCCTGAATCCGCACATGTCGACGCCGGATGACGTTGATGCAAGGGGATGGAGTGAGTGCGCCGAGGCTATCTCGACGGAACAGCTCAGAACCAGATTGAAGGCGACGCTCGATTATTTGAAGAGCGAGGACAGACCGGGGTGGCAAGTTACGACGGCGGAGCATACACGGTTTTTGAACACAATTAAGGAATGAGAATGCCGAACAAAGGTGGCGTATTTTCCGTCAGTTTTCTTGTACGAAATCTCCAGAGTGGGGCCGCCGCGCCGACGATTCGGACAAGCGAGGCGAGCGACGGCAACGGTCTGCCAGATTCTGGTGCCCTCCAGCGGCACAAACATCCTTGTTTTTCCCGCACCAGAGCCGCATCCTGCTGGCAGGTCAGTACGTCCGATGTTAGATCATCAAGCCAACCCAATGCCCCTCGCCCGCTGCACGGCTGCAACGGCGACCCGTGACCCGGCGGTGGCTGGTTGTCACCGGTCGCCCGCGGCTTTTGCTGGCCTCGCGGACACTCTCTTGAAATGAAAATGTCCATCTGGCAACGGCTAAACACCACCTTGGCGCTCATGATCGTCCTGCTTCTGGCGGGCTTCGCGCTGGCTTGGTGGATTGAATACACACGGTCGGAGAGTTTACGCACCAGCAAACGATTAGACAGCGACTACACCCGGCTCCGCTACAACATGGTCCAAATGAGCGATGCCCTGCGCAGTTCGCTGCTCAAAGCCGCCGCCTCGGGGAATGAGGCGGAGCGGAAACAGATGCGCGACGCGGAATTGGACCTGCAAACCACCTTTCAGACCATGAGGCCGGGGGCGCTCACCTCGCCAGTCCTGGCTGATACCGTCAGGAGCTTACGCGACTTCACCACGCGCACCTTCGTGCCATTCCATACCAACGCGTTCACGCTGCTGGCCAGCGAGCCGGCCACCGTGCGGGAACAGTACCAAAAGGATTACGACCCGCTGCTGAAGCAACGCGACCAGTTATTTGCCGAATTGCGAACGCAGATAGATGAAGTGCGCAAAGCCGGCGACATCCGCGCCACCCGGACCTCAATCATTGGCTCCGTGCTCATCTTTGTGGTAGCCATCGGCGCATTTTTTGTGGCGCGCCTACAATCCTCCGCCGTCACTATTCCGCTGAACCATCTCGTCGGCGCCATCGAACGAATGCGCCTCGGCGATTTCACGCAACGCGTCACGCTCGCGCGGCAGGACGAGTTCGGCATTTTGGGCGACGGCTTGAATCGGCTCGCCGATGATCTGTCCGTCCTGGTCGGCCAGGTGCAACGCTCCGGCATTCAGGTTAACATGACGGCGACCGAGATCGCCGCGACGGCGCGGGAGCAGCAAAGCACCACCACGGAGATCGCCGCCAACACCGCCGAGATCGGCGCCACGTCCCGGGAGATTTCCGCGACTTCCAAGGAACTGGACAAGACCATGACCGAAGTCCGGCAGGTGGCCGATCACACCACCGAACTCGCCAATCAGGGTCAGACCGCCATCGCTCGCATGGAAACCAACCTCCGTCAGATCATGGACGCCTCGCGCGCCATCAACACCAAGCTTGCCGTCCTCAACGACAAAACCGCCAACATCAACACCGTCGTCACCACCATCACCAAAGTCGCCGACCAGACGAACTTGCTTTCGCTCAACGCCGCCATCGAAGCCGAGAAAGCCGGCGAATACGGACTGGGCTTTGCCGTCGTGGCCATGGAAATTCGCCGACTCGCCGACCAGACCGCGGTGGCCACCTATGACATCGAGAAGATGGTCAAGGAAATGCAATCCGCCGTCGCCGCCGGCGTGATGAGCCTGGACAAATTCTCCGAAGAAGTCCGGCACGGCGTGGAAGAAATCCGCCAGGTCAGCACGCAACTCGCGCAAATCATTCATCAAGTGCAAACCCTCACCCCGCGCTTTCAAACCGTGAGCGAAGGCATGCACGCCCAATCCACCGGCGCCCAACAAATCAGCGAAACCCTGTCGCAACTCAGCGAAGCCGCGCATCAGACGGCCGACTCGTTGCGGCAATCCAATCTCGCCATCGAGCAACTCAATGAAGCCGCGCGCGGCCTGCAAACCAGCGTGGCCCGCTTCCAATTGGAGCCGAAATGAACCCAACCGAAAAACCGATAACCGATAATCAAAATTGCTTTCTGCATTCCGCTGTGCGCTTTTTTTGAATGTTGTATCTGCTCTTCCAACTCGGCCACGACCGCTACGCGCTGCCGGCGCGGGACGTGGTGGAAGTGTTGCCCTACCTCGCCCTGCCCCCCATCCCGCGCGCGGCCCCGGGCGTGGCCGGTCTTTGCAACTATCGCGGTCGCCCCGTGCCCGTGCTGGACCTGTGCGCCCTTTTATGGGACCGGCCCGCGCGCGCGGTGCTCAGCACCCGCATCATCATTGTCAAAGCTGGCGAACCTTCCGCCCCGGAATCATTGCTCGGCTTCATTGCTGAACGCGCCACCGGCACGCTGCGTCGCGACCCCGGCGACCTGGTGGGCAAAATCCCGACGAGGATGGCGGATGGCGGAGGCCGCTCTGCGCTGGCAGGGGAGAATAGAGGATGGCAGATCGAAGATGGCACCCGTCCATCCTCCAGAGAAGTGTCGCCCTCTCCCCCCACACCCCCCTCTCCCGCAGGGCCAACGGGAGGAGAGGGGGGAAGGACGGTGGGGGGAGAGGGCCATTCTCGACGCCATCCTCCATCCTCTCCCGGTGCCCTC
>JACZKP010000064.1 GCA_014860005.1 Verrucomicrobiota bacterium
CGGTTCGCCTCATCAACAACCTGGTCATCATGGGCATGGGCGAACCGCTGGCCAATTACGACAACCTGCTGAAGGCGCTGCGCATTCTGAACGCACCGTGGGGCGGCGGCATGGGGGCGCGCAAAATCACGATTTCCACGAGCGGACTGGCACCGCAAATCCGCAAACTTGCCGACGAGCCGGAACAATTCCGACTGGCCGTTTCCCTGCACGGCGCCACGGACGCAGTGCGTTCGCGCATCATGCCGGTGAACCGCAAGTTTCCACTTCAGGAATTGACCGCAGCGCTGGAATACTATCGCGCGAAACGCGAACGGATGATTACCTTCGAATACATCCTGATCGCCGGCGTGAACGATTCACCGGAGCAAGCCCGCCCGCTGGCCGCCCTGGCGCGGCGACTACACGCGAAGGTGAATTTGATTCCCTACAATCACGTGGAGGGCCTCGCTTGGGATCGGCCCAGTGAGGCTGTTTGCGAGGCATTTCTCGCGGTGCTCGAAAAGCAAAGAGTCATCGCCACGTTGCGTCGCGAAAAGGGGCACGACATTGAGGCAGCCTGCGGGCAGTTGCGGTTGAAAACAGAACGTGAACTGGCCGCCACGACCTGATAGATTGGCGGCGTGAAACGAGCCTCGCCCAAGCAATCCCTGGCGCAGCGCACCGCCAAAGTGCTCGCGCGTCTCACCTCATTGCGCGGGATGAGCGACGACGAAAAGGCGTTGCACGCGCTGGGGCTGGCCGCCACTCCGGAGGAACGATGGAAGCTGGTTCGAAATCATATCCGATTGTTCAACTCTTCACCGCGCTCGAGGCGGAAGGCATAAAGTTCATGCTGGTGGGCATGTCGGCCGCCAACTTGCAGGGCGTGCTGGCGACCACGGTTGATGTGGAAGTCTGGATCGGCCTGCCGTCGCGCCAATACATGCGGGTGATCAATCTATGTCACAAACTTGGCGCGGTCTTGCGGAGTCCGAACAAAGTCTTCCTGAGCGATGACACTCCGGTTGATTTCATTTACGAGGTGACCGGCCTTGCCAGTTTCGCGCGTGAGTACCGCCGGGCGATCCGGCTGCCGTTTCACGGCCTCAAACTCCCGGTGCTGCCATTGGATCGGATTTGCCGAAGCAAACGGGCGGCGGGGCGTGACAAGGACCAACTGCACATCCTCCTCATTACACAGGCCCTGCACGCGCGAAGAGCCGCAGGCAAAGCGCGCCAACGCACCAAACCTGCAACGCCTCACCAGCGGCGTAAAGGTTGACGGAAAGGCGTGCGCAACGAGTGAACGGCTCAAGGGTCGCTACCTTGAGCAGGGATTGCCCAAGGATACCGGGCGATGGCTTCGTTCCAATCTCGCCGCCATTGTGTAATTCCACGGTCGCGAGATTTATTATTAAACGTGACGACAACCGTGGATGTCTGTCTAATAACCGTCAATCATGCGCGAGCCACAAACAACCGACCGTCGGACGTTGCCTTCCGCGTCTGCTCACTCCCGTTCCCTGAAGTCGCTTTTCCGCCGACTGGCGCTCCTGCTGATGTTTAGGGGCGCGGTGCAATGGGCCACCGTCTGGTTCTTCCTCTGGGGCGTGGTAGTTCTGGCCATTCGTTTTTCCGGCGCGTTGGAAGATTCCTGGCTCGGTTACGGACTGCTGGGTTTCCTCCCGCTGGCGCTGGTGGCTGCGTTTCGCGAGTGGCGACGCCAACCCGCGTTTACCAAGGTCCGTGCCGTGTACGACGATTTGAACCGCTGCGGAGGCGTGATCATGACCGAGGAAGTCGCGGACATGTCTGCGTGGCAGGATCGCGTGCCTTCGGCAGCCACACCACGATTGCGCTGGCGCAGCGGGCGGGCAATGGGATTGTTCAGCCTTTCGGCAGTTTTTGTGGCCGTAACATTGCTGTTGCCCGATCGCTTGACGACATTGTCCGCCAAACCAACGTTGGAGATTGGAAAGTTGGTCGAGGAATTGCGGGCGGAGATCGAAGTGCTGGAGGAGGAGAAAATCCTGGAGGAAAACAAAGCCGACGAACTGCAGCAGCAGTTGTCCAAGCTCAAGGAGGAATCGTCCGGACTCGACCCAAACAAAACCTGGGAGGCGCTGGATCATCTCAAAGAATCGAACAGCGACCTCGCCCGGCAGGCAGCCGAGGAAGCCCTGGCCAAACTCACCAGTCTCACGCGCGCCGAGACGCTCGCGAGCGCGCTGCAATCCGCGGCGGAATCAGGCATGAGCGAGGACACCGCCACGCGCGCGGCCCAAGACCTCGCGTCCATGGTGAAGTCAGCCAAGCTGGAGGAAGGTTTGTTAAAAGGCGAAATCCCGCCGGAACTGCTGTCTGATCTCAGCGGACTCAGCAAGGAGGACATGGAAAAACTGTTGAGCGCGCTGAAGTTCAACAAGGAGAGTCTGGGCAAAGCAGTCGCCAAGCTGGCCAACCTCAAGTTGATTGACGCCGAGTTGCTGGGCAAATGCGACAAGGCCGGCGCGTGTTTGAATCCCGATGCCCTCGCGGCATTCCTGGCCGAGTGCGAAGGTGAATGTGAGGGACTGATCGAACTGGTCGCCAGCTATTGCCGCGGCGGCGTTGATCGTGGCCGGGGCGATGCGCCGATGACTTGGACCGACGGTTCTGCCGAAGACGGCGCCAAGTTCAAGGAGGAAACGCTTCCGCCCTCGAGCCGGTTGTCGGATTCACAGTTTGTCGGCGTGAGCCGCGCGGCACCGGACTTGAGTGGCGAAGATGTGGTTGCCGGCAGCGGCGCTCTGGTTGGGGCGCGAAGCGGCGGCGGCGCCGCCCACTCGCAAGTGATTTTGCCGCGGCACAAACAGACCGTGCAGCGCTTCTTCAAACGTGAAGAATAGAGACCCCTTGAAAAACGCCCGCTCCCATAGTAGTCGCCGACGTGAGGAGGCGGAGTCACAGGGTGCCATGACGCCTGGCTTCGAGACTGCGAACCATTTGTGAAATCCATGAGCGAACCCACCTCAATCCTGAAACCCGCCGAACTGGAGCCCGCCGCCGAACTGGCGCGCAAAGCCCTCGAACAACTGGACCGAATTCTTCTGGGCCGGAGCGAACTCCATCGCCTGGTGCTCATCGGTATTCTCAGCAAGGGCCACGTGTTGCTGGAAGGCGTGCCCGGCTTGGGAAAGACCGCGCTGGTCAAGACCATCGGCCAGGTGTTGCGCCTCGACTTCAAGCGCATCCAATTCACGCCCGACCTGATGCCCGGTGACATTCTAGGCACGCACATCTTGCAGGAAACGGGCAGCGGCAAACGCGACCTCGTGTTTCAGCCCGGCCCGGTCTTCACCAATATTCTGCTGGCTGACGAAATCAACCGCGCCTCGCCCAAGACGCAATCCGCCTTGTTGGAAACCATGCAGGAAAACTGTGTCACCCTGCTGGGCACCACGCGTCCCCTGCCCCAGCCGTTCTTTGTGCTCGCCAGCCAGAACCCGATTGAACTCGAAGGCACCTATCCGTTGCCGGAAGCGCAGATTGATCGCTTCCTGTTCCGGTTGTTGTTCGATCAAGTCAACGCCGACGTGTTGGATCGCATCATTTCTGAGCGGCGCCGCGGCGAACTCCCCGCGCCGACCTGGCAAATGGAACGCGGCGATCTGGAAATCATCTTCCAGATCATGGATCGGATTTATCTCCCGCGGCCGGTGTCCCGCTACGTGGCGCGGCTGGTTGCGGCCACCCATCCGGGCGGTGTGGAAGCCACGGAGTCCATGAATCGCTACATCGCTTATGGCGCCTCGCCACGCGCAGCCATTGCCATTGGCGAAGCGGCCCGGGCGCACGCGCTGGTGGCCGGCCGGCCCAGTGTCGGATTTGAAGACGTCAAAGCGGTGGCGCAACCGGTGTTGAACCACCGGCTGCTGTTGAATTACCAGGCCCGCTTCGACCGCATGAATTCCTCAAAGCTGGTGACGGAACTGCTGGCGCAACTGGACGAAACCGGGTTGAAGTTGCCGAATGATGTTGAACTGCAACCGGCATGAACCGTCCGCTCCTGTTCCTCGTTTGCGGCATTCTTGGCGTCCGGTTTGTTACGCCAGCCGCCGCGGATCGGTTTGATGACATCATCGTTGCGCCGCAGGCGGTGCCTGCGGGACAAACGTATCACGGTTATTGCGAGTTCCGCGTCATTCTGGAGAACCAGTCCCCACAGGACACTCATCGCGTGACGCTGGTCTTTCCCGAACACTCCTACAACTGGGGCAACTCCATCCGCAGTATCTCGCGCACGGTGACGCTGGCGCCCAATTCACGGTCCGTCGTGCCCCTCTGGCAGCCGCCGCTGCCGGCAAACGGTAATTCGCAGATTCGCGTGGAGGTGGACGGGCGCACTGTCGGTTCGGTCAATTTGCCCAACGGTCACCAGCACCTCAACCGCGGTCGACACAGCTACGGCGGGGCAGTTGCGCCGGTGACGGTCCTCGTCAGCCGGAGTCTCGATTTCGATGAACTCACCCGGGCGATGCGCGGCAGCCGGATGCCGTTTGCGGCGGAAATGGCCACGGGCGCGGCGGACTCCCGATCCCGCGGGGTCACGCCCACGGTCTGGATGCCGGATTACACCCACTCCGGGCCGCATTGGCTTGAACTGGAGTACGATCCCCCAATACCGGTTCAGAGCGTGCGTGTTTATGACACCACGTCTTCTCGCATCAACGGTGAACTGATTTTGACCGGCAGCTCCGGCACCAATCTGGCGCGGCTGCCGATTACTCCAACGACCTCGCGTTCCGGGAGCACGGCCTTCCGTGAATTCACCTGTCCCTTGACACCCGAACCGGTCAAAACCGTGCGGCTCGAGTATCCGTCGGCTTCGTACAACTCGGTTGGCATAGATGCCGTGGAACTGGTGGGGCCATCTGGCAGTGCTTGGGCGGCTACCGCGCGGGCCAGCAGCGACGCGGGCAGCGTCATGTCGGGGCACGTGCCCGGCAGCCCGGGGTTTGAACCCCGGCAGTTCCTGCGCGCCGAAATGCCGGTCGCCGAATGGAGCGAGTCCTGGCTGGCGTACACGGCGTATGACGCAATCGCTCTCGGCGCGGTGGATTTTGGCAACCTGCCGCCCGCCATCGCCGCGGCGTTGTGGCGCTATGCCGAGGCCGGCGGCAATTTGTTCCTGTTCGGCAACGTCGCCGTGCCAAAGCCGTGGGCTTCGCTGAAAGCCGTCAATGTTGAAGGCGTACGGCAACTGGAGATTGGCTTTGGCCGTTGCTTCCTCTTGAACCACGAAAAGGCGGCGGGCCTGACCACCGAGGCCATCAAAGCCATGCTCGACTCGGCCACCGAGTCGGCTCAGTACTGGCAATCCTTGCCCAATGAAGAAAGCGCCAATCACATTTTCCCCGTCGTGGCGGATTTTCAAATCCCGGTGCGGGGGACCGTGTTGATCATGCTGGGTTTTGTGCTGTTGATTGGTCCGGTCAATCTCATCGTGCTCGCGCGCATGAAACGTCGCGTCTGGATGTTGTGGACCATCCCGGGAATCTCCGTTGCCACCTGCCTGATGGTGTTTGCCTACAGTCTGGCGCGCGAAGGCGTGACACCCGACGTGCGGCTCGAAGGCGTGACGCTGCTGGACCAAGCCAACCGGCGGGCCACCTCCATCGGAGCGACGGCGTTCTACTGTCCGCTCACGCCGAATCAGGGTTTGCAGTTTGGGTTCGAGACGGAAGTCACTCCGCTGGTCGGCACTGATTACCGCAGAGGCACGCAACGTGAACTTGACTGGACGCAATCCCAGCATTTGCGCCGCGGCTGGGTAACGGCGCGCGTACCGGCACATTTTCATTTGCGCAAATCCGAGACGTGCCGCGAACGCCTGCAAGTGGAGCGCGAAGGCGACAACTGGTCCGCGGTCAACGGCCTCGGCGCACCGGTCAAATCGTTGTGGTTCGCCGACGCCAATGGAAAAGTATTCACCGCTGGCCAGATCGGCGCCGGCCAAAAGGCTAACCTCTCACGCTCGACTGAATCTCGAAATCTCCGCGCGCAAGCCGGCGCCCGGGCGTTGTTTGCCCGCGTCAGTTACGGCGGGCAAGCCGGTCAGCTTTCGGGAAAGGAAGTTTCGTTCCTCCTGCCCGGCACCTACATCGCCGAGGTGGAAGGCAGTCCTTTTCTGGAAAATGGCCTTGGACCCAATGTGAAAAAAGCCCGCGTCAAAGCGCGCACGTTTGTCTATGGCATTCTTGAATCCACCCCGGCGCCATGAAGGTCCAGGTTAAAAATCTTCGCAAGGAATTTGGCCCAACCGTGGCGGTGGACGACATCACGTTCGCGTTCGACTCAGGCCACGTCTTCGGCTTCGTCGGACCCAATGGCGCGGGCAAGACCACCACGATGCGCATCATTGCCACAATTGAAGAACCCACTGATGGGGATGTCTTGCTCAACGGCGTGTCCATCCGGGAGGAGCCAGAACAGGCGCGTCGGATCGTGGGTTACGTTCCCGACTCCCTGCCGTCTCATGCCGACATCACGGTGCATGAGTATCTCGATTTCTACGGGCGCGCTTATGGACTCCGGGGCAAGGCGCGTAAACAAGCCGTCGAGGCCATCGAGGAATTCACCAACGTCACGGGCATCCGCGACAAGCATCTCAAGGCGCTTTCCAAGGGTATGAAGCAGCGCGTTAGCCTGGGTCGCGCGCTGGTGTACGATCCCGATGTATTAATTCTGGATGAACCCGCCGCCGGCCTGGACCCGCGGGCGCGCGTCGAGTTGCGCGAGTTGCTGATGCTCCTGGCCGAACGCAAGAAGGCCATTCTAATCAGTTCGCACATCCTCACCGAGCTGACCGAAATCTGCAACGGCGTGGTCATCATCGAACGCGGCAAGATTTTGGAGACGGGCACGATTGAAGAGGTGCTGCAAAAGAGCGCGCACCGCCGCACGGTGGCGGTGCGGTTGCTGGAGCAGGATCATCATCGCAATCCGGAACTGCTCAAGGAACTGCTCCAGACGCCGCTGGTGGAAAACGCCCGCGACGTCGCCAACGAAATTCATTTTGAGTTGAGCGGCGATGAAGGCGATGCGTGCGAAATTCTTGCGCAATTGATCGGCAAGGGTTTCAAGGTGCTGGAGTTTCGTCAGACCAAGGCGGATCTGGAGGATATTTTCATGAACGTGACGAAAGGGGGCGTGCAGTGAGCGTGGCCGCCCTAAAACACCGCCTCGCCAACTGGCGCGAGTGGGAACTCAATCCCGTGGTCGTTAAGGAACTGCGCCAAGCCGTGCGCAGCTGGGCGGTCACGGGAATGTTGATGTTGTTCCTGGTGGTGCTGTTCGGCACGTCGTTGGTTTTCCTGGTCTCGCAAAGCTTTGGCACGAGCATCAATCCGAGGCTGGGCGGCGACATTTTTCAGGCGTTCATCGCCATCCTCACCGGGGCCAGCATGGCGTTCATTCCGCTCTATGTGGGCGTGCGGCTCGCGGCGGAACGGCAGGAATCCAACCTGGATTTACTTTACACCTCCACGCTCACGCCGGGACGCATCATTCGCGGGAAACTGTATTCCGGGATTTACGTCACGTTGCTGTTCTTCAGCGCCTGCATGCCGTTCATGGCGTTCACCAATCTCTTGCGGGGGGTGGATTTGCCCACCATTTTCCTGCTCCTGGTGTTCCTGTTTCTGGCCGTGTGCGCCGCCATTCAGGTGGCGATCTTCCTCGCCTGCCTGCCCTTGAGCAAACCCTTCAAAATCCTGCTCGCGTTGTTTGGCGTGCTGGGCGCGTTCTGGATGGTCGCCCCGCTTGTACTTCTCTCCTGGGAACTGATGCGATCCGGATTGGGGGCGATGATCGGCGGAAGCGGTTTTTGGACGGGCTTTGCAACGACCGTCGGCATCGGTCTGGCAGTCGTGGGGCTATTGTATCTGCTTTCGGTGGCGTTGATTTCTCCGGCCTCGGCCAACCGCGCCCTGCCCTTGCGGGTATATCTTACGTTGATTTGGCTGCTGAGCGGTCTGCTCAGTTTCTACTGGGCATGGAAGGAAGCCGTCGTGCATGCAGTGCTTCCATGGGCCATTATCATGGGCTTGGCGCTCATTCTCGCGGTGATCGTGATCATCAGCAGCCACGACGAGCTCAGCCTGCGGGTGCGGCGGCGGATTCCGCAGAACCCCTTGAAGCGCGCGTTCGCGTTTCTCTTCTACAACGGCGTGGCGGGCGGCCTGGTCTGGGTGGCCCTGCTCCTCACGGCCACGCTGGGCATATCCCTCGTCATGCTGCAATGGTCGCCCTTGTGGTTTACCAGGCTGCGCACCCTCACTCCCGAAGACTTTACCATGTTCTGGACGATGACCACGGCCACCGTGCTCTACACGTTTGCCTACGCCCTGACCGCGCTGTGGTTGCATCGGACATTTTGCCGCCGGCGCCCGCCGAAGCTGGCCGGCGTGTTCGCCATTTTGTTGCCCGCGGCGCTGGCGTTGATTCCGAACCTTGTGCTCTTCATTTTCAATCGCCTCTCCTGGAAAGCCATCGAGGGCCTGCAACTCGGCAGTATGTTCAACGTGTACGCCCTGCGCGACGAAGGCGACCGCATGTATCATTTGATTTGCGCCGGCTTTTGGTTGCTGGTGGTGATGGTCCTGAACGCAAAATGGTTTATCCGGCAGGTGAAGAATTTCAAACCTTTTGACCGCACGGCAAATCCGCCGCCCGCGCCACCGCCCCTGCCCTCCTGAGAATCCCCATGGACCCCGAACTGCGACAAGCTTTGCGCGACGGCGAGCAACTGGGGACGCGCTACGCCCTTCAGATTCCGCAGACCGCCGCGTCCGGTTTGACCGGCTCGCGCCTGGGCCGGCGCGCAGGCAGTTCGATTGATTTCCAGGACTATCGCGAATACGAACCGGGCGACGATCTGCGCTTCATTGACTGGGGCGTCTATGCGCGCACGGACCGGCTCACCGTGAAATTGTTCCGCGAGGAAGTTACGCCGCATCTGGACCTGATCATTGACGGTTCGCGCTCCATGAGCCTCGAAGATTCGGCCAAACCGCGCGCCGCCACCCAGCTTGCGGCCTTGCTGAGCACTGCCGCCGCCAACGCCCAATGCACCCGCGCCGTCTGGCTTTCTGGGGAAGGATTTCATCGCCTGGCCAATGACGCGCATCCGCCTTCGACCTGGGATGAATTGGAACTCACCAGCCGCCGCACGGTGGATCAGGCGTTGGAAATTCTCGGCCCGAAACTGCGCCGCCTGGGGGTGCGCGTGTTCCTCAGCGATCTGCTCTGGCCGGGCCAGCCGCTCCACACCATTCGCCGCTTGAGCGACGGCGCGGCAGCCGTTTTTGTCATTCAACTGCTGGGACGCGACGATGCGACGCCGCCCGAGCACGGTAACATCCGCCTTGTGGACAGCGAAACGGACGCACTCACCGAGGTTTATGTGGATGCCTCCATCGCGAGGCAATACCAGGACAATCTCGCGCAATTGCAGGAAGCGTGGAACGACGCCTGCCGTCAGTGCGGCGCGCATTTGACCACAATCATCGCGGAGGATCTGGAAAGTTCGCTGGCCGAACTTGAAGCCGTGCAACTGCTCACCCCGGCATGATTCCGCTGCTGGCCTATCCTCTGGCGCTGCTCGCGCTGGCCTCGCTCCCGGCGCTGGCCGCCATTTACATTCTTCGCAATCGTTTCCGGCGCCGGCAGGTTTCGAGCCTCGTCTTGTGGCGCTTTCAGGTTCAATCCAAGGAGGGCGGCGCCAAAGTGCATCGCCTGCAACTGCCGCTGCTGTTCTTCCTCGAACTGCTCGCCCTTTTGCTGCTCGTCACCGCGGCCACGGGGCCGCACTGGAATCTGCCCCAATCCAAACGACCGCTCATCGTGGTGCTCGACGATTCCTTTTCCATGCGCGCAATCCGGGAAGACACTTCCGCCCAGGCGCGCGCCCGGGATTTCCTCGAAACAATGTTCCGCCGCCAGCCGCCGCCGTCCACACGCCTGATTCTGGCGGGCAGTCAGCCGCGTTTGCTCGGCACGCCGGTTCACACCTGGACGGAGGTGCATGATCTGCTCGCCCAATGGACCTGCTGGTCGCCCGTCGCTTCGCTGGACGAAGCCATCACGCTCGCGTCGGAAATCGGCAAACAACAAGCCAACCTCCTTGTGCTCACGGATCATGCGCCACCGGACGAAAAAGTGGAAGGCGACCGCCTGCGCTGGCAATCGTTCGGCGCGCCGTTGCCAAACTTCGCGATGGTCAACGCCTCGCGGACTGCGCACGGCGAACAGGATCGTTGCCTGCTGGAACTGGCCAACTACTCCGGCACCGCCCGACAGAGTCAACTGCTCGTCATGGCTGGATCAAACACCGTTCAGCGGACAGCGCTCTCGTTCGGTCCCCGCGAACGGCAGCGGCTCGTCTTCAACATCCCGGCCAGTGTCCCGGTGGTTCATGCCATCCTCGAATCCGACGCCCTCAACGAGGACAATGCCGTTCAATTGCTCCCGCCGATCCGCAAACGCGTCCGCGTCCAGTTGTCTCTGACCAACGAAACCTTGAGCCGGTTGATCGCGCGCACACTCGACGCCACCGGCTTGCGCGCGGCAATTTCCGAAAGCCCGGAACTGGTGATTCACCAATCGGACAGCACCCCCGCCGGCAGCAACGCCTGGAGTCTGCGCTGGCTCGCGCCCGCCGAAGCCACGGCTTACACCGGCCCGTTTGTGATTGATACCGCCCATCCGCTGGCGCAAGGCATCGCGCTGCCCGGCGCCATCTGGGCCGCCGGCGACCTGACCAATGCGCCCGGCAACGTGCCTTTGATTCTGGCCGGCAATGTGCCGTTGCTTTCCGTGCGCGAAGACGCCCTGGCCCGCCGCCATCTGACCCTGAATTTGAATCCGGAACTCTCCACGCTGCCCAACGCGCCCGACTGGCCGGTGTTGTTCTACAACTTGCTGCAATGGCGCGCGGCGGAGACGCCAGGCCTGCTGGAAAACCATGCGCGCTTGGGCGCAGAGGTGATATTGAAAACCACCGGCGAACCGGTGAAGGTCAGATGGCCCGACGGCACCGTGAAATCATTCCCGCAAACCAGCGACCGGCTCGCGCTGGAAACTCCACTACCGGGTGTTTACACGGTAGCGATGGGTCAACTAACCAATACCTTCGCGGTCAATCCGCTCGCTGCCGAGGAATCTGATTTATCCGCCAGCGTCATCGGCCAATGGGGCGAATGGCGCGAGGACGCGGAGCAACGCTTCGAGGAACGGTCCGTGGTCTGGATCATTGGCCTGCTGGCGCTGGCTGTGATGGTGGCCCATCTGGGTTTGATCGCCGTCGGCAAAGGCGGACGATAACCGCTGCGCAGTTCGTCAAGGTGTCATTGCTCCACGGGCCGCTTGCCTGCCGAAGCCTCGGCGCAGGCAGGTCTTCGGCCCACAACTGCCCGCCAGCGGCGTAAGCATATTTAGTCATGCCCACGGCATCCACCATGTTGGTGCGGCGATAATCCAATTGATTCCTTTCCAAAACACGTCTTTAGTCAGCCCCGACCCCTTTCCAGCTTCATGTCATCAGTTCCTCACTTCGCCGCCTTCTGATCAAGCCTGTCAATCAACTCGGCCAAGCCAGTTTGGTTGGTGATGCCGGCTGCCGACGACTTTTGTGCATAGGCCAGCGCCTCCGTCACATGTTGCGCACTCAGTTGCGTTTCTCCGGTTTCAGC
>JACZKP010000065.1 GCA_014860005.1 Verrucomicrobiota bacterium
AACCCAGAGTGCCGACGATTTGCTCGGCGTAGCGTTGAGTCAGCAGTTCGACTTGCGGGGTGTTGGCGGGAGCAGGTGTCGGTTCAGACATGCCACCCGATTTACCAGAAACTCTTGGTTCCGGCTACGCCGGGTTAGGGAGAATCGTCCGGCGCAGGAGATTGTTCACGGCGGGCGATTAGATCAGGCTGGCCCGCTCGGGTGCGCTGCTCACGCCGGCTCAGCCACCACCGGATTGGTCAGCGTGCCAATCGTCTCGATTTCAACACTGACGCTGTCGCCGACGCGCAACCAGCGGCGCGGCGTGCGCGCCATGCCCACCCCCTGGGGTGTGCCGGTCAGAATCACGGTGCCGGGCAGCAGCGTGGTACTCCCGCTCAGAAACTCGATGAGCGCGGGCACATCGAAAATCATGTCGTTGGTGTTCGCCTCCTGAAGGACTTCCCCGCTTACGACTGTGCGGATGGCCAGGGCGTTCGGATTAAGAATCTCGTCGGTGGTCACCAGACAAGGTCCCAGTGGACAGAAGGTGTCGAACGTCTTGCCGCGGCACCATTGTCCGCCACCGTATTCTTTTTGCCAGTCGCGGGCGCTGACGTCGTTGGCGCAGGTGTAACCCAACACATAATCGAGGGCCTCGGTGCGCGGAACATTCTTGCCGCGTCTGCCGATGATTACCGCCAGTTCACATTCGTAATCCACCGCGTTGCTCTTTAGATGCGTTGGAAGAGAAATCGGATCACCGGGATGCTGCACCGTATTCAGTCCCTTGAAGAACAGAACCGGGAATTGCGGGATCTTTGCATTCGTCTCCTGGGCGTGCTGGCGATAGTTCAAGCCGATGCACAGAATCATCGTCGGCTGGAGGGGCGCGAGCAGCTTTGCGATGTCGGCTGCTTCGTCGGTCAGTTTTGGCGAATCGAAAATATCCCCGGCGAGCTGCAATGCCGTGCCGTCCGACTGCAGCGCGGCGTGGCCGATGTTTCCCTGGCGATCTTGATAACGGATGATCTTCATGCCCTGTTTAATTCCCGTTGCCGCGAGCGGCGTCAAGCTGTGTTTTGGCCTGAACGTGTCGCAGTGCGCTCCCCGACTAATGTTGTCTCCGCACGGAAACCACCGCCACCACCGCCCACAACGCAAGGAAGCCCGCCAGACCCAGCACGATGGGTGTGAGCCAGTTGCCGGTCTTGGCGTTTGCGGCGGAGAGTTGAATGGTCATCGGTTTATTGATTTCGGTTTGCAGCACCTGCGTGAACGAATAGCGCAAGCCGCGCAACGGCAGATTCACGTGCAACGGTTGCACCCGGGCTACCGCCACTTCCTGCGCCTGCGCGAGCTTGGTCCACTGCGCTTCAGCGGCAGCGTTGTCGTACTGCGCGGTCAGTCCAACTCCGCCGGCCAGCGTTTGCGACGACGGACTTATTGGTGCTCCGGCATTGGCCACGCTGAAGGCTTGTTGCGCGTTGATCAGATTCTCTGCCTGGGCGCTGCGCAACTGTTGCTCCAGTTGTTTCACTTGAACGCCCTCGTCGAGTCCGGCGTAAACGTTCCCCTTGGCGCGGTTGAAGCCGGCCACCGCTTCGCGCACGTTGCCCACCGACAGATTGCTCTGCGCCTTGCTCACATCCTTGAGCATCTCGGCTTTCGACGAGGCCTTGCTCGATTTTTCCTTCGCGAGATATTCGGACAGGCCGAAGCTCAACAGGGACGGCTTGGCCGCGACTTCGCGCCGCATCGTGCCGCTGAAGGCGTGGTAATCGTACTCCGGTGGCAGGAACAATTCCCACTGCGCGTTCTTCAAGGGAACATCGAATTTCGGCGAAACAAATCCCACTTGTCCGCGGACGCGCGGGAAGGTGTTCGTGCCTGCGTAAGTCAATTCAATGGTCACCGGTGCGTCGTCCGATCCCGACTGTTCGAGCGGGAGCAGCAGTTTGCCGTCGCGCCGGCTGGGCCGCACGGGCTGTCCCACCACAAAGGCCGACCACACCGATGCTCCGGGCGGGAGTTCAACTTCCAGGAACTGTCGTCCGTTGTTGCGTACGGCCAGCGACATCTCTGTCATCATCTGACCATCCTCGGCCACCACTGTCGTCAGCCGGGCGCTGTCCACGAGCGCCTGCAAGACTCCCGCCTCGGCAAAGCGTCGAGCCTCGAGCGCAAGTTGATAACCGGGCCGCACGTAACGATACGCGAGCACCGTGGACTCATCGGCCTGACCCGCCCATTCGGGAAACTCCCGCGTGTCCACCCGGGTCAAGTCCTGCGCGTTGATTTCGGTGACTTGCAACGGCGGTTGCGCGAGGATGGCGAGCAAGCCTGTCTCCCGCTCCACGCCGTCCGCCGCAACGCCGGCCAGCTCGATCAGATTTGTCCTGGTCATGCGCGGTTGTTCCCACGTGACCGTGAGGGTGTACGCGCCACGGGTCGCGCTTTGCAGTTCCACGCGCCACAGTTCGCCGTCCTGATCCCGGCGACGGATGTTCGGTCCGGAAATTTCCGCGTTCTTGAACGCCGCCGGAATCCGCAGCCGCAGTTCCTTGACCGGTGCGTTGGCAATGTCGTAGCGCACCAACGCGCGTCCGCTAACCAGCGATTCGGTGAGGGTGATGGTGTTGACGATTTCGGTGCGCACCCAGGCGGCAACCGGCTCGGTGGCGATGCTCAATTTCCAATCGGGCAACGACGGCGGTTCCGGAGCCGTCAATTTGTAAGCCAATACACCGCCGGGCGGAACACTGCCCGACCGGGCGAATTCCGGCAGTTCGGTTGCCGGAATTTCCGTCAGCCCTTCGAACGCTTCCGTCTTCACCGCCACGCCCGGTTCGGCCGAGACCGCGATGAAGCCGGCGAGTTTAACCGTGTCGAGCGGATGCACGCCCGCGACCGCGAAGGATTTCGGCAATTCTCCGAAGTTGCGCGCCAGTTCAAGTCGCAACGCGTAGGTCCCCATCGTGCGCTCCGTCAAAGTGACTTCGAGCAAACTGGCGCTCTCCTTGGGCCGGCTCCATTGCAGCACGTTGCTGCCGGTCACACTTTCGACGCGGTAATCCACGGGCAAAGCCACCTTGAGGGCGAATACTCCCGCGCGCTTGATCGTGTAATCAATCATTGCGGTCAGGTTCGCTTGATCCGCGCCCAGACGCAGGCTATGGCGCGCGACGGCTTCAATCTGGGGCTGGATGGCTTCGGCTCGCGTGCGCAGGGCAAAGTCCGGTTTCAAAAATCGAAATGCGCTGACGAGGTTATCGGCCTTGATCACGCCGGCGCGCACTAACTCATCCACGTCCACGCGCTGTAGGTCCTGAGCCGATTCCACCACAAGTCCCAGTTCCTCCGCTCCCCGCAAGGCGATCAACCCGGTTTCGCGTTTCACGTCCAGCGCGTGCGGCAGTTCGACGGCCACCGAAGCCGGCAACGCGTCCAGCGGCTTCTCCGTCTCCACCGTGAGCCGCCAGTTTTGCGGAATGCCTTTGAGCAGTTCCACAACGAGTACCTGGCCTGCGGTGTCTTCTTTGATTTCCCAAGTGCGCAGGCCATTGGCTTCCACGCGCAGCAGGCGCTGGCCTTTGGGCAGTCGCACGCGTGCTTCGCGCAACTCGCCCTGCGTGATCTGGTAATCCAGGGCGGCCTGAACGTTCACCACGCCGCCGCCGAATGACACCAGCCCCGTGTTCTGGCAAAAGACCGTAGCGGCCACTTCCGCGGCGCGCTTCACGCGTGGCGTCCAACGCAGTTCAACTTTCTCGCCCGAACCGATCACGGCTTCGACGCGCGTCTGGTCCTGGTCCATCGTGCGCTGGAACGAAATGGCCGTGGGAAAATCCACATCCGCCTCGGGTTGGTCGAGCGCGAGCGACACCTGGCTGGACAGCGCCTCGGGAATGGCAAAGGTCAAATGCCGCTTGGTCACGTCGCCACCGGTTTTGACCAGCAGCCGGAATTGCACGGTGGCATTGGCCCGCTTCCCGAGCCGCACGGCGATGTTCCGCCCGTCCCGCGCAAGTTTGGCGTCGCCGCTCTTGACGGTGAACTGCTGCACCGCCACGTCATCGCCGAATAGTGTGATGGTTTGATGGGGCCGTGCGGCGGAGAGTTGCAGCGTGGCTTCGAGCAACGCGACGCGGTCGTTCACCGTGCCGGTGTAACTGGCGGCGAGCACCGAAACAGAGTCGAGTGGTGCCGAACGGGCGATGCTTACGCCGTTACTCGCGAGTGAACTACCCAGACCCAAAGTGAACCACAGCGCAATTGCCGCCGTCACCGGAGGCATGCCGGCACTCGGTTGCGCGAGTGGCGGAAGTGAATCCTCCGATTTTTCCAGCGGCCAGTATTTCCAAACCAGGAACGCGATTACCGCAACGAGCGCGGCCGGAAAGCCGACGATGAGCGCGTCGTGTAACGCGCGCCAGGCGATCAACAGGCTGCACACGGACACCAGCACCAACGCCAGCGCCACCGTGAGGATAAAGGTGTTGCGCCGGGCGCGCCGCCATTGCCACCACCAGACCGCGAGTCCCGCGACAAACGCCGCCACCTGCCACGCCATCTGCACAGTCTGGAAGGTGTGCAGCGGCATCAGCTTCGCCCGGATAGCGAGCGGCTCATCGAGCACGTTCAGGACTTTCGTAAACACCACCGGCTGGCCGGTGCGCGGCACTTCAATGCGAATGGAGCGGCGGCCAGCCGCGGGCGCGGGTGTGGCTGGCGGCGGCTGGAGTTGTGCGCTCATGACCGCCGTCTGCTGCAGTTGCTGCGCGACTTGCTGCGGACTCATTACCTGAAGCAGGCCGCGTTGGGCCAGTTCACCGAACTTGGCGGCGCTCATCGTTTGCACGCTGCCGTCGGCGAAGAGCACGGAGCAGGAATTGTTGATGATCGGCGAATAGGCGAGCACCGATTCAGGGCTGAGGCTGGACACCGTCTGGCCGGAACCCAGGTAAATGTAGCGCTGCCCGGTTTGCGGATCGTATGTGACCTTTTCCGTGTTGAGCTCATTTATCATCTCCTCGAACGAAACGGGAAAGCGGTCGTCGTTGTCCAAGGCGAACTGCCGCGCTGCGAGGCCGATTTGTTTCAGGTTGTTGGCACTGCTGATGCGTTGGGCGCGGGACTTGGCCTTGGCGAGCGCGGGCAGCATCATGCCCGCGAGAACGGCCAGAATGGTGACCACCGCCAACACGGTGATCACACCGCTCCAACCGCGCCGCACCGCGGAGACCACCAGCGCAATGACCAGAAATGCCAGCGTGCCGATGACGAAGATTGCCCCACCGGCTTCGCGCAGCACCTGGCCGTAGAAGGAGAGAAATTTGCGCCACGCGTCCAGCACGTCGTAGGTGGTGCCCTGCGCCACGCTCATGCTGCCGCCGAAGCCGGAGAGCCGCAGCGACGCCGGAGCGTAGAGTTGCCATTCAGCGTAGGTGTTGGGCACGTCCGTCTTCGGCGCGACCAGCTCCAGAGGCTGCGACCAGCGTGATTTCATCGCAGTCGTGGTTTCGGCATAAACGACGTCCACGGCGAACGCCTGATCGCGATTGGCGTCGCGTGGCAGGGGCACGAGCACCCACTCGCCGTCGCGTTCGGGTTTCGCCGTTTGTCCGTTCACGTAACAACCCCACAATTTCGCGTCCGGCGGCAGTTGGAATTTCTGAAACTGTTTCTCGTTGTTCTTCACCATGAAGGAGGCCTGCGTCAGCAACTGGCCTGCCTCGGTGAGCACCGAGGTGATCTGCGTGCGGTCGGCGACGGCTTCGACCACGCGCTCCTCCTCATGCCGCTGCACGTCCACGCTCAGATCGTAAGCATCGCCGCTGTATTGGTACGCCAGCAGCACGGAACGCGTGATCAGCGCACGGTCGGCGGCGGCGAGATCGAATTCATCCACCGCGCGCAGCGGATCCCCCGCGGGCCTGGCATCGAGTTTGAGACTGGCAGCCGCGGTGATGGCGACCGAACCCGTTTCGCGTTCGACCTCCACCGCGTGGATGCCGCCGACGGGCAGCGTCGCGCCTTTGGGATCGAATTGATAATCGTACGTGACCACCAGCGTGTAACCGCCCCACGCGTTGTCCTGCAAACCAATGGTCCAGACATCGCCCGCCTGTTCCTTGCGCCGGATGTTTGGTCCGGTGAACTCCACGTTCCGGCAGTGCAGCGGAAGTCTGACCCGAAACTCCTGCACGCCCTGGTTGAGGACGCCATAACGAATCGTGGCGCTGCCGCCGACTAGGCCGTTTCCAATTGTTACCAAGTTGAACACATCGGCCACGATCCGCGCGGCGAGACGCTCACTCGCAAGTGACAATCGCCAGTCTGGCTGATCCGCGCTGTAAGCGAGCAATTCATCTGTGCGATTCGCCAACCGGTTCACGGGAATCTCGCGCAGGCTGTTCAGTTCTGCGGTTTTCAATTGGATGCCCGGGGCCGAAGCCACACCGATCTGCGCGGTTTCCTTCGCCGCACCTGTCACGCGCAACGCTGCCAGCGCGATCTGGTCCGGGAATTGTTTGTGCGGTTGCTCCAGTTGCACCTCCAACTGGCGGACACCCAACACCCTTGCGGAAAAATTCACGCGCAGTTTCCCATCACTGACCGTCCAATCCTCGATGCCGTCCCCGCGCACGCCAGCCACAACGAATTCCGCAGGCGGCCGCAGTTCTGCCGAATAGATGCCGGCTTTTTCGACGTTGAGCGTGAGACGGTGTGCCACCACCAGTCGCGTTTCCTCGAGCCGCGCGCTCACCCGGTCGGCAACGTTGAGGACCGGCTCGATGCGCTTGAGTTTCAGGTTCAGCGCAAACGGACGACCATTGAAACGATACGCCGCGAGCGCGCCACCGGACGCATTGACCTGCCGTAAACTCGAGAGCGATTCTATCTCCACCAGCGTGTCCTCGGTGGTTACCGTCAAGCCGCCGGACTCACGTTCGACTTCCAGCGGCTGAGGCACCTGCAATGACGCGCTGGCAGGCATGCTTTCGACCGTTTGCTCCGAGTGCAAGGTGAGGGCGTAGCTCTTCTCGATCGGCTTTATAAACTCAATGGTAAGGATCTGCCGGTCACCCTCGACTTTGAGTTGCCAGTCGCGGATTTGCTCGCCAACGAGGCGGGTCAACGCCTGCGCCGCCGGCAGGGCGAGCGTCAGCCGGGCCGCGTTGCCTTGCAGCAGATCGTAGCGGATTTGCGTGGTGTACTTGATCACGGTGGGCGTGATTTGCGCGGTCACCGTGGTGTCCGCCGTGATCAAAGCCTTACGTGTGACTTCCGCGATCTTGCCCTGCCAGCGCAACGCGACGGTCGGTGACGCACCCAGAAAACCCTTCACCCGCGACACACCGTTGGTCTGGATGGACTCCAGCACCGTGCCACTCAGAAGTTGAACTTCCATCCCGGCGCCGCTCGCCTGCGCATTGACAGACGCAATGGCCGCCGACGGGCCGGTGAACGAAATCTGATTCCACGGCTCGGCCCGGTGAATCCGCGCGACGAGTTCGAGTTTGAATTTGAATTTGCCCGGATGCGCGGCAATGAGCTGATAACGATTGCCTTCACGAACGATCTTCAACTGGTCGGACAATTTCGGCGGCAGCAACGCCACGTCGCCCTCAAACAGTTGCAGCGAGCTTTCGCCTTTGCCGGTGGCTTCGGCTTCAAGGTCCACGATAAAGCGAGCCTCGTCGTCGGTCAGATCTGCGTCGTAACGGACTTCCCGCAACGACAGCACGGCCGTGGGACCGGCTGCATCAGTGTTGTTCGCGAGCAAGGCTTCAGGGAACGCCATCAACGCCGCAGTGAGCATGACCGTCAAATAGGATAACGATTTCATAAGACCTCCACGTTTGGTTCGGCAGAACGCTATGTTCAAGTTGCGCCTCATGCGGAAAGGTCTAACACCGCCGCGCGCGGGGGTTGCCATGCGGCTGTAAAACGTTTGTAAAGGAATTGTGAGGCGCGCGGTACGGCCTCGATCGTTCCGGAGTTCAGTTGCGGTTCACGCGATGGCGCCGAGTTGGACGCTGTGAGTGATGGGAATCATCGCGGTGGCGGCGGTTTTCGCAGAATGCAGACAGCTTTGTACATCACCGTTTCTGCAATCTCCGTTTCCCTGCCGGCCTGCTCGCGATTCGATTCAGCCAGGCTTAACTTTACCGGCGCGTTCTACGGATCGGATGGGTCCGCAAGGGTGACCTTCGCCGCCACGATCGCCTCGCTTTCCGAATCCACCGCGGGTTCGACCTTGTAGGCCAGATGCGTGTGCCCGTCTTTCATTCTGGCAATCCGAATGGCGGGATCGCTGCGGGTTTCCGGTTGTTCATTGAAGACCTTCCAGCCTTTGCATGCGTGGCCGCCCTGAAAAACTCCAACTCGCTCACCGTGTGCCCTCACCGCTGATCCGCCATCTCCTCTCTGAGGCGCACGCCAATTTGCTTTCGGCCGCAGCCGCCGCACGCGGACTGGGCCTCAGCCTGAGCCGCTTCCATCAACTCCGCACCGATTACCTCCGCGCCGGCGTTCGCCTCTGGGCCATCCAAAACCAACTACAAGTGTTTGAACTGCGGCGAGAGCCTCGGGTGTTCCTGATCCAATCACCTGCTTCATAACGGGCCGGGGACTCAATTCCCCGGCCTGTGTCTTTTCGATCAAGAGCGAAGCTTCAGTGTTGCGGCAAATGCAACTGCCGATGGCGTTCCGCCTTGGGCAACTTCGCCAGCCGCTTCACGACCGCGTAGAAAGTTTCCAACTCGCCTTCGTTCGCCTCCAGCAGCCGAACGAACGCCGGAACGAGATCGTAATATGTGGCCACCGTGTTGAGTTGCGCGTTGTTTAATTCCTGATCAAACCAGGCGTCATAACCGGCGTAACCATTCCACACCGACTTGAGTTGCTCATAGTCGCGACGCAATTCGTCGAAGATGCGCTGCTTTTCCTGCAACCGTTGGTCCGGCGACGCCACGGACAGCCTCCGCGTAGCTTTGAACCCGCCATCCGCCCCGTACTCGTCGCCGTAGAGCACCGCCAGTTTTTGCCGCGCGATCTGGACGAGTTGCACGAACTGAACGTTGCGTTCGCGTGACTGCTCGTAACGCGCCAGTGCCTCGACGTCACCTTGGGCGCGCAGCCAGCGCCGCACGCCTGCTTCGGCCACCGCGGTGGCAAAGGCCTCGTTGAAATCCGTGTCGCCACGGGCAAACACCCGCTGATGCGCCAGTTCGTGGAACAGGATTTCCGCCAGCGCCGTTTCCGGATAATGAATGAAGGTGTTGAGCAGCGGATCCTTGAACCAGCCGAGGGTCGAGTAGGCTTCGATGCCCTCGACACTCACATCGAAGCCGCGCGCCCAAAGCCGGTTGGCATGGTCGTGCGCCTGAGCTTCGACAAAGTAACCGCGGTAATCGAGCGCGCCGACAATGGGATACCACCAGGTTTTTGCTTCGAGCGAAAACTCCGGACTCGCGGTGACGCTCCAGACCACGTACCGGCGGCCCATGTCGGCGTAGTGCCGGTAATGGCCATTGGCCGGGAGTTTGAGTTCATCCCGGGCAAAGGCGCAGATTTCGCGGGCCAACTGCAGCTTGGCCTTCAATTCCGCCGGCGTGTGTGGATTGGCCAGCAGCTTCTCGCAGGATTGTTTGCGCAGGATGACCTGTGCCTGACCGCGCGCGGCCTGCATGTAGAAGCCCGCCGTCTGGCAGCCCGTAAGGGTGGCCGCAGCAGTCAGCGAAAGCACCAGCGCCACGAGTTGGTGCCGTGCAATTGGCGATTTCCATCGCATGATGCGTCCTTAATTTAGGCGATAGAACAGACTTGCCAAGCGCGCGGCGCGGGCGAATGATGCGGTCCATGGAACAGGGCATTGGCATCGGGCAAACCACTTCGGGAAACGGATTATGAATTCATTCAACGCTTCATCCTCGGCACTGACCTCACGGCGGGAATTCCTCAAGACCTCCAGCAAAGCCGCGGCGGGCGCGGCACTCGCCAGCACCATCGCCACACCGGCATACACCGCCGAAAACAACACCATCAAAGTGGCGCTCGTTGGCTGCGGTGGCCGCGGCGGCGGTGCGGTGGCGCAGGCGCTTTCCACAAAAGGCCCGACGAAGCTCTGGGCGCTGGCGGATTTCTTCGGGCATCGCGTCCAAAGCACGTTGAACAACCTGAAGCCACAATTCGCGAAACAACTGGACGTGCCGCCGGATCGCCAGTTCACCGGCCTGGACGGTTTCAAACAGGCCATTGATTCGTTGGACCGAGGCGACATGGTGTTGCTCTGCACGCCACCGGCCTTTCGGCCAGGCCATCTGGAATATGCCGTCGCCAAAGGCTTGCATGTTTTCATGGAAAAATCTTTTGCCGTGGACGCGCCGGGAATCCGCCGCGTACTCAAGGCCGGCGAGGAGGCGTCCCGCAAGAACCTGAAGATCGCCGGTGGATTGATGAGCCGCCATTCCCTGCCGCTGGAAGAAGCGGTGCGCAACATCCACGACGGAATGATTGGCGACGTGATTACCTGCTGGGCCAATCGTATGCACGGCCCGGTGGGATTCCAGCCGCGCGGCCCGGGCATGACCGAACTCGCGCATCAGATCGCCAACTACAGTTGTTTCACCTGGCTCAATGGCAGCTTCATCGTGGACTGGCTCATCCACAACATTGACATCTGTTGCTGGATCAAAAACGGCTGGCCGGTCTCCGTACAAGGGATTGGCGGCCGGCAGGTGCGCACCGATCCGGATCAGCTTTTCGATCACTACACGGCGGAATACACCTTTGCCGACGGCACGAAAATGCTCGCGCAGGGCCGGCACATCACGAATTGCTACGACTTCTTCGGCAACCTGATTCAAGGTGCGAAAGGCTGCGCCATTCTGGGCGAGGGCCAGCCCAGGCCGCGCCTGTTCAAAGGCCACAGACCCGCCTCGGCAAATCTGCTCTGGCAATTCACCGGCGAGCCTTACGACCAATATCAACGCGAGCACGATCTGCTCTTCGACGCGATTCGCAACGACAAGCCGTATAACGAAACGGAGCGCTGCGCCAAAGCGTGTCTGACCGCGATCATGGGCCGAATGGCTTGCGAGTCGGGACAGATGATTTCCTGGGATGATGCCATCGCGTCAAACTTGGAACTGGCGCCCGGCCTGGAGAATTTCACGAACGAATCAAACCCGCCCGTGATGCCGGATGCCGATGGCAAATATCCTATTGCGATGCCGGGCAGCGCGAAGGTGCTCTGAGGCTCGCCAAGGAGAATGCGATGAGCCATCGATCGTTGGCAATTCTAATGGCGTTCGCCGCCATTGCGACGGCCTGCGCGAATGTCGTGACTTATCCCGCGCCGCCGGAAGAGTCGTTGTCAACCGACTACGAGGTTTGGGCGGATGGGCAGCGCGTGGACGTTTACACCGCGCGCGTGCTGGATCCGCCATTTGCCGGAAAGGAGTGGGATTTCGGCGGGAACTACTCCTTCGCCAACTTCGACATGTCGGGCCGCGTAAAGGTGCGCATCACCTCGAAACGGTCATTGCGCAACACCATTATCCGACCAGGCACGGCGGGCGTTCGCCATGAAACTGTTGACGATCACACGCTGGTGCTGACCCTCGATCAACCGCGCAAGTTGAGCATTGAACCAGACGGCAAACGCGGGCCGCTGCTGCTTTTCGCCAATCCGCTGGAACACACACCGCCGACTCCAGCCGCACCTGGCACGATTTACTTCGGGCCGGGCATTCACAAGGTTGGCCGCCTTGACGTGACCAACGGACAGACTCTTTATCTCGCGGGCGGCGCGGTAGTCAAAGGCGCGGTGGTTGTGCGCGGAAACGACGTCCGTATAATGGGCCGCGGGATTCTTGACGGCTCCGACTACGAATGGCGCAAAGGGCCGTATCACGTGATGCTCGGTATCGAGGCGACCAATGTGCTCGTCGAGGGCATCACCATCCGCGGCTCATCGCATTGGACCATTGTCCCGCGCCACAGCCGCGGCGTCACGATTCGGAATGTGAAGCTCTGCAATTCGCGCGTCCAAAACGATGACGGGATCAACCCGTGCAATTCGCAGGACGTGCTCATCACGGATTGTTTCATTCGCAGCGACGACGATTGTGTCGCGCTGAAGGGCCTTGATTTCAGAGGGGCCAACGACAACGTCGAAAACATAACGGTGGAGAACTCGATTCTCTGGTGCGACCGGGCGCGCATCTTCCTGCTTGGACACGAAAGCCGCGCGCCGTTCATGCGCAACGTCACTTTGCGCAATCTCGACATCATTCACTTCACCATGACGCCGTTCCTCCTCGAACCGGGCGAGGACATGCGGCTGGAGAACATCACGATTCAAGACGTCCGCATCCACGGAGAAGGGCAAACGGAACTGATCCAACTGAAACCGGTGGTCAATCAATACATGCGGAACAAAGTTCCGGGTTTCATTCGCAACGTGAAGTTCAGGAATGTCGAGGTGACCGGCCAGGCGGGGGAGTATCGCGTGCGATTGGAGGGTGCAGATGCCGAACACAACGTTCAGGGCGTCGGTTTCGAGAACGTCAGAATTCTTGGCGAACAATTATCGCCTGACTCCACCCGTGTGAGCACGGGGCAACACGTCCAGGATGTCCGGTTCGTGCCGTAGCGGATCGCGTGCGCTTAGTTGAGCCGGCAGAAATAGGTTCGCTTTGGATTCAGCGGGTCTTTCTGACCATGGACAGGTTTGAAGTATTCCGTGCGATCCCCGATGCCATCAGTCGCGCCTTGCGAACTGCGGTAGCGCATCCCGATCTTCCCGCCGTTCTCCTCGATCCACGACAGGAAGATCACGCTGTGACCCGACTTGCCGCGCCAGAACTGGCAGAAATCGCCGGGCTTCGCTTCGTCGAACGGAATCTCGCGTCCGATGTCGAGGTTCTTCGCGGCGAAGGTCACGAGTTTCTCCTTGTCCGCGTCGGTCGCGCCGTACCACTCCTTTTGAAACTTGCGGATTTGCTCCACTGTTTTGTCCTTCATGAGTCCGCGCGCTTCAGCCGCCCGCATGACCACGGCAAACGTGTAGCCGCAGCAATACGTCCCCCCTTCACCCGCCGCGAGGATGCGCTCGTTCTTGAAGATAATTTCCTTGGGCACACCCGAGCCTTTCCACGCCTTGTTGTACTGGCCGCCATCTTTGAAGGAATAAGCAAACTTCAGCACATCGGCGTTCGGACCAGAGAATTCCGCGGTAAATGCAAACGTCGCGAACAAGGTCGCGGCAAAGAGGAGCGGCAGTTTGCGCATGACGGCAAGGTGGAGGAACTGACGAGTCAGGCTGAGTGCGTCTCTGGCCTTACGGAAAAGGTTTGGTCGGGTCAATGGGCGCCGACGTCCGGAGTTGCAGCCAGGGCACATCGCGGGGGCCTTTGGGACTCGTTGGTTTGTTGACCGCCAGAGTATCTGGATCCAACCACTTGTGAATTTCGCTATGTCCGTCGGCGAACGAAAGACCGCACGCGCCATTGTGGAAATTACCGGGGTCGTTGCCCCAGATGATGGTATCGAACACCACCAGAAAATAGCCGTCGTCCAGCGTCGAGGGGCTTTCGTCAAGAAACACAAACGCCTGCGAGGGCGACGGGCGGAGGATTTCCGCGAGTTTCCGGTAGGTAAAATAAGTGTTGCGGGTCTGCGCCGTGTACCAACTGTTCCCGTTCATGTTTCCATTTAAGGACATGCTGCGCACCCGCGGTCCCAGCACTATGTTGCCGGCTTTGGCGACGCTGCGGTCAGCCGGGCACTTGTAGATGTCCACGGACTGATTGTAATTCCAGAGAAAACCCGTCGGCGCTTTGAGCAGGTTGACATTCGTGCCGTCTCGCGCGTTCACCAGGAACTGCCCGCCGATCCAGCCCGTGTAGGCGGCACCGTCGCCATTGGGCACCAACCGGTCGTTGTTGTCATGGGCGTACATGGTCCAGCAAAGTTGAAGTTGTTTGAGATTGTTGAGGCAACTGATGCCGTGCGCCTTGGTCTTGGCTTTGGACAAGGCTGGTAGCAGCATCGCCGCAAGAATGGCGATAATGGCAATCACGACCAGCAACTCGATCAAGGTGAACGCCCCTCGGGCCGAGCTATCGCGTTTCATACGTCACAGCGTAAGACGACCGGTCCGGCAAAGCCAGTTTTTTTGCTTTGTTTTGTCCGCCGGGGGCGGCGGAGCTCCTTGTTGGCGAATTGCTCACTATCCGGAGCACGCCGGATTTAGCCTTGTTCTGCGGATGGATTCTCACAAGGCCCTACTGGCCCAGCCCATACCCGGCATGGTGACGGCAGCACTGGTAATCCAGTTCTCCGCGGAAGGATCTGGTTAACGCTTGGCCTCTTGGGCAATTCTTCGGATGAGGCCGCTGAAGATCAGACTATGAACCGGATATAGCGCATACCAGTAGAGCAGCCCGGACAATCCTTTCGGCTCGAAGAACGCCGTCTGAACAAGCAGCGTCCGCCTTTCGGACTCAGCGCGGGCCTCAAATTCCAGCCACGCCCGACCGGGCACTCGCATTTCCGCCCGCAAGCGAATCAGCCGGCCTGTCTCCACCCGTTCCACGCGCCAGAAGTCCAGCGTGTCCCCCGCCCGCAAGTCCTCCGGATCACGCCGACCCCGGCGCATGCCGACCCCGCCGCACAACCGGTCCACCATCCCGCGCAATTGCCACGCCCAGTCCATGTACAACCATCCCCGCCGGCCACCGAGCACCGCAAAACTCCGATAGACCGCCGCCGCTGAAGCCGATACCACCCGCTGCCGCCGCTCGATGATCATGCCCTCACTGGTGATGAGCGCCACCGGCGTCCGCTCCCCCTGGCTGGAAGTCAGCGCATCGCTCCACGCGGTTTCAACGCGCCGGGCGTCCATTTTTTCCAGCGCCAGCCGGACAGCGCTTTCGTAGTCGAGCGGTTGAATGTCGGGGAATAGCTCCCGGGCTGCCGCATCGCGCACGATCACTTCATTGCCCAGTCCTTTGATCAACGGTTGGGCGATGTTGGCGGGAATGGGCGTGACGAGATGTACCCAGTAGGAGGAGAGCCGCGGGGTCAGCACCGGCACGGCAATCAAGCGCCGTTTCAAACCCCGCACCCGCGCGTAACCAGTCATCATGCCGGCATAGGTCAGGACATCGCACCCGCCAATTTCAAGCGTTCGTCCCACGCTGTCCGGGCACTCGAGCGCAGCGACTAAATAGTCCAGCACGTTGCGAATGGCAATTGGCTGAATCCGGGTGAACACCCACCGCGGACAAATCATGACCGGCAGTCGCTCGGTCAAATAGCGGACCATTTCAAACGACAGACTGCCCGAGCCAACGATGACGGCGGCGCGAAACTCCGTCACCGGCACACCGGCTTCGCGCAGGGCGGTGCCCGTTTCCTGCCGGGAACGCAAATGGGGTGAAAGTTCGGCCTGCGGATTGCCCAGACCGCCAAGGTAAATGATGCGCTCCACCCCGGCGGCTCGTGCAGCTTCGGCACCATTGCGCGCCACCACCAGATCGCGTTCGGGGAAATTACTGCCCCCTCCCAGACTGTGGATGAGATAATAGACCACAGCCACATTGCGCATCGCGTCGGCCAGGGATTGTGGTTGGAAGACATCTCCTGTCACCAGTTCCACGCGGCTCAACCACGCGCGCCCCTGCAACCGCGAGGGATCACGCACCAAGCAACGTACCCGGTAGCCAGCGTCGAGCAGGCGCGGCACGAGCCGCCCGCCCACATAGCCCGTGGCCCCGGTCACCAGTATCAATTTGGCTGAAGCCATGCCGGATTCGCGGGCCGGTGGGAACCCCCGCGCGGATTCAACGGGTCAATGCACCTGTTTCCGCGTGGATTTCCACTCGTCCAACACGGAAAAGAAATTCAGCGCCTCCGCGTCATTCGGGTTGGCGATGAGCCTTTGCTTCAAGCGCAGGGCTTCCAGTTCCGTCACGTCCTCCTGCTCGGCGACGTAGTAGATCGGCTTGCCGCGCTCGCCGTAGATGGCGTAGCAGTACCAGTTCATCAGGAATGGCGCGCCGTTCTTGCGGTAATTCCAGGTTTGTCCGTGAAACAATTCCCGGTTCAGCAGCTTTTGTTTCAGCGAGCCGACAACGGTGCGGTCAGTGTGCTTACCTTGCAGGATGCGCGGGGTTTTGCCGCTCAAGTCCTCCCGACCGTAGCCCGTCATCTTCAGCCACGCGCGGTTCACATAAATGATGCGCGGGCCGGCAGGGCCATCCAGACTCACGTCCGTGACCATGATTCCCCGGCGCAGGTTCTCCAACACAATCAACCAATCGAATTTGAGTTGCATAGACGCTACTTCGTTTCTTTCTTGGGTGGCCCAATGCTTCGTCACTTCCATCGTCCCAAGCGCGGTTTACTTTAACCAGCACAAACTTGTATTCCTTGGATCGCTTGTTTCGCGACGGAGGAACCACCATCCCCGGGAGCATCGGCTCCACGACGAAATGATGCATGCGCTCTTTGAATGCTCAAGCTGCTGAACGCAACAAGGAGTTGAAGTGGGACGGGGACGCAACGAGCTCCTGCGATCGCACGGGCAACTCCCAGAAACCGCCATTGTGTATCACTTTGAAACTGTAACGCGGCGTATTTTTGACATGAAGCCTGCCACATTTTGCCCGACGGCATGGCGGAGATTGCGGAGGGGTTGTCGGGTATTGTTCCGCTTGATTGCGCGGACCGCGGTGCGATGTTGCCCACCAAAAGGAGACTCATTATGCAAAGCTTGACGTTACCCACCCTCGACGCTGGAGAAATCATGGCCCACGATCCGACATGCATTGTCGGCCAGGTCGTGGAAACGATCTACCCGGCTGACAACAAACCGGACGCCTTCGAGCAGGTGTTGTTGCTTCCGGATGGCACGCGACAGAATTTCCGCCTCGTGGACCTGCACCCGGCAAATGAGTTTGAGAGGCGGAGGTATGTGCAGGCGGTGATCGAGTGAGTGGGCCGGCGCGGTCAACGGTTCAGCGGAATGGCGCGGCCAGATCGAAGTTAAAGATGAGTTGCAGGCCGGTGACAAACAGGATCGCGTAGATCACGTTCACGAAAGCGGCTTCAGAAAAGCGGCGGTTCAGCCAGACCCCCAGCCAGACGCCAAGCGGTACCAGCGGAAAGAACTTCGCGCTCGTCAGCAGCGTGTCCCGCGTAATTAAAGCCTCCGCCGCGAACACCGGCAAATCCACCAATGAACGGTCCACACAGAAAAACGGGAGCTTGATCCAGTTCACGAATGTGAAGACCAGGACGCTGGTGCCCACGAAGATCTCCTTGGGCAGACGTTGGGGCATCAGGAACATTGCCGCCACCGGCCCGGCGCCGTGGGCAAAAGTCGAGGTGATGCCCATGCCAATGCCGCAAGGCACACCGATCTTATGATTCGGGGCGAATGCCCCTTCCGCCCGGAAGATGCGCTCCTGGGTGATCTGGAAGGCCACGAACAGCACGGCGATCAGGCCGATGGCAAGGTTGAGCTGGCGCGGCGAAAATTGGCCGATGAGTTGCACCCCGATCACGACGCCAATGACCACGCCCGGTAAAAGGAACTTCAAGTTGTCCGCGCGCCAGCGACGCCAGTAGTGGTAGAGGGAAGAAACATCGCCGGCACAAAGCAGCGGCAGCAGGATGCCGATGGCCGTCCTTGGCCCGAACACGAGCACGCACAGCGGTGTAACCAGCATTCCCAGTCCGCCGCCAAAGCCCGCCTTTGCGACGCCGATAAACAGCACTGCAAAACTCGCGAGCAAGAGCGAAGGCCATTCCATATCGCGCATTCGTGTAGGCGGAGCGAGCCGGGAAAGCGAGGGAAAAGCAATAACCCGCACCCGCAATCCGTTGCCCCGGTAACCAGAATCCAATTGGGTTCAACCAGGTTTGGTGTCGGGGCAAATCTCACCACGGAAGTTTCAAAGAAAGCGGACTTCAGCAGAATGCTCTTCTCCTTCAAAATGGTGGAAAGGGGGGAGTTGAAAAAGGACGGGGACGCAGAGAGTTATTCGCGATGGCGCGGGCCGCCGGCGCGGTTCACCCTCGCGCTCGATACGTTTCCACTTGAGCAACCGCTCCCAATCCGCCGTGAGCGAGCCGACGCGGCTGTCCGTACCGTTCGAGGCGATGAGCAGATAGTTGAACCAAGACAACGCCGGGATTTGCGGCTTGTAGTGCGTCAGGTTCTCGTCGAACGCCGCGCGCGGGCACGCCGGTCTTCTTCAACTCGATGACCCCCTGGGGAAAGTCCGGACGCACCAGTTGGACGAGGGTGTGGTAGAAATGTTGCAGTGTGTGTATAGCGTTGAATTTATTGGGAGATGTGCAAAGCCGGGGTGCAAGAAGGTCCCGGCAGCCAGCGTGGTTTTGCCCCTGCCTCGCGCTCCATTCCTTTCTCGGTTTTTTTGACCGGCTGCCTGCGGTTGCTTCGCGCTAACATGGTGTGACCGGGACCGTTTCCTTCGGCTCTTTCGGTTGGCTTCTTTGCTGCTTAACCCGCGGCAATTGCTTTTCAATTTGCCGGCCATGGGCTATCAGAGGCGCAGATTTCACTCGATATGCAACTCAGCGACACGCGGCACTGGCTTTCGATTCTCGTAGTCTTTCCCCTTTTCGGTCCTTCGATAACCAGCGGCGCGCAATCGCTTCCCGCGCCGGTAGTCACGGGCACGGTAATCTTCGACGGTAAGACCCTCGCGGGTTGGGAAGGCAATGAAAGCATCTGGCGGGTGCAGGATGGCGTCATCACGGGTGGTTCACTTACCGAACGGGTCGCGCGCAATGAGTTCCTGGCCAGCACGCGCGATTACACCAACTTCCTGCTCCGCTTCGAGATCAAGCTCACTGGTACGGAGGGATTCATCAATTCAGGTTTTCAAATTCGTTCGCAGCGCGTTCCCGATTCCCACGAGATGGCCGGCTACCAGTGCGATTTCGGCGAGCCGAACTGGTACGGCGCGATCTACGATGAGGCACGCCGCAACAAGGTCATGTCGGCTTCCGATATGGCCGCGCTCCGGCCGGTCATCAAACGCGATGACTGGAACGAATACGTCATCCGTGCCGCCGGTCCGCGCATCACCACGTGGATCAATGGCGTGATGGCCACCGATTTTCTTGAACCGGACACCACGGTGGCGAATTACGATTGGGGCAAGTTTGGCATTCAGGTGCATGGCGGTGGCAAGGCGCTGGTGCAGGTCCGCTATCTTGTAGTGCAGGAACTTCCGTCCACGCCGCTGGATAAGCAATTCATCGGCGCGCCGACTCCGAACCAGCCGGAAAAATCATCGCCGCTCACACCCGAAGAGGAACAGGCAACGTTCACCCTGCCGCCGGGATTTGAAATCGAACTGGTCGTCAGCGAAGACATTGCGGCGGGCTTCGGCAAGTTCGTCGCCATGGACTGGGATTTGCACGGCAATCTTTGGACCATGACGGCGTTGGAATATCCCGTGGACGCCAACGAGAGTCCCGAAGTTGCGCGCGAACTCTACGCCAGCCGAGCCAAGGACAAGGTGCTGGTCTATGAATGCGACCCCGCGTCGCCCAGCGGCTATGCTCGCCAACCGCGAGTATTCGCCGAGGGTCTGGCGATTCCCCTTGGCATTTTGCCCTATAAGAAAGGCGTCTATGTGCAGCACGGAGCCGACATCGTTTTTCTCAGTGATACGGATGGTGATGGCAAGGCAGACCGGCGTGAAATGATCCTGAGTGGTTTCGGCATCCAGGATTCGCACCTCTTTCCGCATCAATTCACGCGCGCGCCGGGCAACTGGATCTGGATGGCGCAAGGCGCGTTCAATTACGGCAAGGTGCGCACGGCGCGCGGTGAGGAAGTGCAATTCGATCAGACACGCATGGCGAAGTTCAGCTACGATGGTTCAGCGCTTGAAATCACTTCGCAAGGTCCGTGCAACATCTGGGGCCTGGCGCTTACCGCCGAGGGCGAAGTGTGGATTCAGGAGGCGAATGACTTCGGCTACCCGGCCATGCCCTTTCACGAATACGCGAATTATCCCGGCTGCTCGGAAGCGCAATGGAAGAGTTACGCGCCGGAGTTTCCCGGCACTGCGCCGGACTTCCGCATGGGCGGCACGGGTTTAAGTGGCCTCGCTTTGAGCGATCCGACTGGGTGGCCCGCCCCTTACGCTGACGTGTTGTACGTGGCCAATCCCATCGTCAGGAGAATCCAAGCCATCAAGCCTCATCGCGATGGTGCCGGTTTTCGGCTCCAACGGCTGCCCGACTTCGTGGCCTCGGGCGATGAATGGTTTCGCCCCGTCGCCTTGCGTCTCGGCCCTGACGGCTGGCTCTATTTTGTGGATTGGTATAACCAGATCATTTCGCACAATGAGGTGCCGCGAAATCATCCCGAGCGCGACAAGCAGCGCGGTCGCATCTGGCGCGTGAAACCCAGGGAAATGAAACCACTCGCCGTGCCCGACTTCACGAAACTGTCCGGCGAGGAATTGCTCGCGCGGCTCGGTGGCCCGAACACTCCGCAAAGCCATCTGGCCTGGCAGGCTATCACGGATCGGCAGATGCGGGAACTGACGCCGCAGTTGCAAGGCCTCGTCCGGGAAGCTTCGCAACCCGCCGGGCGTCGCATCGCGTCAATGTGGGCGTTGGAAGGACTGGATGAAGCTCAGCGCTTTCAAACCGGCGCCGCGTGGTTCGAGTTGCTCGCTCCGTTATTGCGCGATCCAAATCGCAACGTCCGACGCGAGGCGTTGCGCATTCTGGGAACGCGTCCGTTGACCGTTGCCGGCGCAACCCAAACTTGGGAATGGCTCTTCGACACCCTTGATGCGCTCACGGATGATGCTGATCCGCAGGTGCGCGCTGAGGTCATCAAGACGGTGAACCAGCTCCGCAACTTCTTGTTGGCGTCGTCGGACGACCGCACCGCCAGGCTGCTCGAAGATCGAGCCATGCCGTTTCTCCTCCGCATGGCGCGGCCTTCGTTACCAGGGCCCACGGCCAAGAGCACGCACAGCGGCAAGCTCATCAGAATTGGCGAAGCTTACGAACGCGAATTCGAGCGCTACCTCATCCGGTTTCTGCTGGAGCGCCAGCCACTCTTTGTTGAAGACTTTCTCGATTCCGAATTGGCACGGTCATTTCCCGCTGAACACCGGCTGCTCTTTGCGCTGGCCCTTGAGCCAGAAGCGGCCGCGCGTCGCGTCGCCCAACTGCTGCCGGAACTGGAGCGTGCGCCCGGCGAGGAGGAAATGCTTTGCCTGGCGCGCAAACCACAAGCAGCCGGCGTCGGTGAAGTGTTGCGCAACGTGCTGCGCCACTCTGCCACCAGTCGGACGGCGGTTGAATCGCTGTTGAAAGTCCGCACCCGGCTGGAGGCCGGGCCGCTGGCGCCGTTGCTCGCCGACACTGCGCGCGAATTGCTGACCAGTGGTGACGCGGCCGCCGCCGAATTGGGCGCGAAGCTGGCCGGGGCGTATCAACTCGCCGCAGTTGAACCTGAATTGACGCAAGTCCTCGACCGGGGCGTGAGCCGGCTCAACCAGACTGCGACCGGTGAGTCCAACTTGGGGCCGGAATCCCTCGCCGCTTTGCGGGCGTTGCGTGATTTGAAGTCCGAGGCGGTGGGACTCTTCGCCCGGCTGGCGGAGCGAAGCGCCCCGGCAGTTCAGGAGCTTGCGGTGTCTGCGCTCGCCACTTCACGCTCAGGGCGCGGCCCGGAATTGCTGGTCCAACTCGTGCCGAAACTGCCGGCGGCCCCGCGCCGCGTCGCCGTCACCGCACTTGCCAGCACGAAACCCGGTGCCACTGCTTTCGTTCACGGCCTTCGCAGCGGCGCCCTTGAACGCGACGAACTGGATGCCGCCACTTTGGACAAGTTGCGCACGATCCTTGGTGACGATCCCGACCTCACGGCCCTCCTGCAAAGCCTGGCTGGATTTTTCCGCCCCGTGCTTCGCCTCAACGGCAGCGGCGAGGCCTGGGCGGACACCGGCATCACGCTCGATGGGCCGTTCACGGTGGAAACCTGGATCAAACTGGATGGGGGCATTGACAATCGTGACGGCATCCTTGGCGCACCCGGTGTTCTCGATATGAATTTTCACGCGGGCCAGTTCCGCGTGTGGGCAGGGCCGCAACTCGGCGACGCCATCATCGCCACGAAGAAAATCACGCCAGAAGTATGGACACATATTGCCGTCTCCCGCGATGCCGATAGTCGTCTGCGCATTTATCTGAATGGCGAACTGGACACCGGCCAAGGCAAGCCAGTAACAAACAAGTTTGAGCACTGCCGCCTCGGCTGGACTTCGCCGGCGCAGGGCACGCACGGCTGGCTGAATGAATTTCGCGTCTGGGATCGTGCTCGCACTGCGGAGGAAATCCGCGCCGACTTCGACCGCAGCTATGCCGGCGAGCCGCCGCCCGCCGGCCTGGTTCATCTCTATTCCGGCGACGACTGGGGTCGGCTCCAGAAAGGCGCCCAAGTGATCGGGACAATGGATTTCCCCGCGTTGCTGACGGCCACGGAAGCCAGGGCGTTTCAGGAGAAATTCGACACGTTTCGCGCGCTGGCCACGAAGCCGGGTGGCGTTGAACGCGGACGGAGTATTTTCCAGATGGCCTGCGCGAGTTGTCATGCGGTCGGTGGTCAGGGCGGCCAGATTGGACCAGTGCTGGATGGCGCCGGCGTGCTGGGCGTCGAAGCGTTGCTCCGCAACCTGCTCACGCCAAATGTGGCGGTCGAGGCAGGCTACCGTGTCTTCCGGGTGGAACTCGCAGATGGCGAAGTGCTGGACGGCATCCGCGTGTCCGAGGATCCGGAAGCCATTGTGCTGCGCCGGCCCAACGTGCCCGACACACGCATCGCACAGCAAGACGTCCGCAAGGCCAGCTTCACCAAAATGAGCATGATGCCGGAAGGTTTGCTCGAAGCCCTCACGGCCACTGACGTCAGCGATTTGTTTACCTATTTGCTGACGCTCAAATAGCCGCGGCCGAGAGCGCCAGCAAGAATCGTGGTCCTAAATCAGTTTCGTCTGCCCGGGAATGTAAACGGGATACGATCCGTCCGGACCGGGCTTCACGGGTGCGTCCATGCCATCGTGGCAGTCCTCCGGTCGGGGCGGATAGGCGAAGTCGGATTGATTGATCTGCTCCCATGCCACCTCCTTGCCGGTGTAACAGGAAATCTGGCCCATGATTCCAATCATCGTGCTGTCGGCCATGTAGTCGCCGTTGTTGAGCGGTTTGCCGGAGCGGATCGCGGCGAACAACCGGTCATGTTCGATCTGGTAGGGATCGCATTGCCCGCGCCAGCGCCAGTCGGTAGCGCCACGAATTTCGCAGCGGGTTATTGAGGCGCGGCCTTTGGCGCCGAGCACGATGCTGGAGCTTTCGTCGTAGCAACCGGTCGTGGTGCGGCAAAAACCATACATCCGCACGCCGTTGGCGAATTCATAAACAACGGAATGATGATCGAACACATTGCCGTAAACGGGTTCGACCATTGAGGAACGGCCGCCCAAGCCGTGGCATTTCACGGGCTGTTGACCGTGCATGACCCAGTTGGCGCGGTCGAAATTGTGGACCAGTGACTGCACCACGTCATCGCCGGACAGCCAGACGAAGTGATATTGCGTGCTGCACTGCCATTCGAGTTCCGTCAACCCCGGTTTGCGTTCGGTGACGCCGTAAGGTGCGCGCAGAAAGTTCTCCTCAATGGCCACCACCTCGCCGATGGCGCCATCGTGAATACGTTGGACGGTTTCGGCATAACCGGCGTGATAACGGCTTTGCAGGCCGGAGACAACGGAGAGTTTCTTTTGCTTCGCCAGCTCACAGGCGGCGCGCAGCAACTTGATCCCCGCGGGATCAATGCCGTGCGGTTTCTCGACGAACACATGTTTGCCCGCCTGAATGGCCGCCATCGTTTGCAGCGGATGGAACTTGGCCGCGTTGGCAATGAGCACCACGTCCGAGGCTTCAATGACCCGCTTGTAGCCGTCGAAGCCAGTGAAGCAATGATCGCGGCTCACCTGAACTTGATCGGGTTTGGCGGCGCGGATGTGGCCGAGCTTGTCCTGAATGCGGTCCATGAAGATGTCGTTCATGGCAACGAGACGCGCACCTTTGTCCGCCTTGAGAGCTTGGACGATGGCGCCGGAATTGCGTCCGCCGCAACCGATCATGCCGACTTTGAGGAGGTCGCTGCCGGCGGCGTGGGCGAAGCGCGAGACATCCAGGCCGGTGAGGGTGGTGGCTGCGGCGGCGGTGGCGGAGGTTTTCAGGAAATGGCGGCGGGTTACCGGGGAGTCAGTTTGGTTTTTCATGGTGCTTGCATGCTTGTGGCTGAACCGAAATCAGCGGGTTTCTTTGATGCCGAGTTCTTTGAGTGTGTTGCGTAACCAGCGAAGCGATTCTTCAATCATCGGTCCGCCAGCGCCTTCGCATTCAATGCTGAGCACGCCGCCGTAACCGTGATTGCGAAGCGTTGCGAGGCACTTGCGGATATTGTCGGCGTTCACCCCGTCGCCCAGCGAACAGGCACTGACCGCGATGCCCGTATCCTTGCCACGCAATGCAGCCGCGAGCGATTGCGATACATCCTTCACGTGGACGTGGCTGACCCGCTTCAGAAAGCGCTTAAGGAATTTCACGGGATCGTTTCCCGCGATGAACGTGTTGCCTGTGTCCATGTTCAGCCGCAGGTAGGGACTACGGCCGAACGCCTGCATCTCGGCCATCCGATCAGGATTCGTGGTGAAATAACCGTGCGGCTCAATGTTCACGGTGATTCTGTGCGCTTCGGCCACGCGCAGGATTTGTTCGTAACTGCGTTTCATCATCGCCATCGCGTCCGCATCTTTCAGGCCTTCGGGCGCGTGCAGGCCGTCCGTGGTATCCACGCACGGACAACCGATTTGCGCCGCCCAAGCAATGGACTTCATCACGTAAGGTACGCCGCGCAACGGACCATCCGCCTGCGAAAGCGGATAGGCTGCGTCCACCTGGGAGAACTGGACTCCATAGTGGTCCATTTTGCGGCGCAGCAGGGCGGGGTCTTCATAGAGGGCCACGTGCGGTTGGTAGCCCAAGCCGTGAATCCAACTCACGCCGTCAATTAGTCCGCACTCGATGTAGCGAACCTTGTTGCGTTGCGCCCATTGGAGACATTTCTCGAATGACCAGTAGGCGGAATTGAACGCGTCGGTGTGAAAGCCAATTTTCATAAGCCGCATCAGTTACCCAATTCTCAGCGACCACCGTGCGCACGCAAGCGCAAAGCCGCCTTGAGCCAAGTCAAAGGTGTTCATCAGCGGCTGGCGCGTTGGCGGGAATGCATCTGCCGCCTTACTTCTGCCGCCTTACTTATTGAAGTCAAGATGGGGGTCGGTTACGTTTTACCCGCTTATGACGTTGACTGAGAAATTGCTCGCGCGCGCCGCCGGAAAAGCTTCCGCGTCGGCCGGCGATAATGTCTGGGTAAAAGCCGATGTGCTCATGACGCACGATGTGTGCGGCCCGGGAACGATCGGGGTCTTCAAACGGGAATTCGGCAAGGACGCCAAGGTTTGGGACAAAAATCGCGTCGTCATCATTCCCGACCACTACATTTTCACCGCGGATTCCAAGTCGAATCGCAACGTGGACATCCTCCGCGAATTCGTGAAGGAACAGGGCCTGCCCTATTTCTACGACGTGATTGACGATCCGAACGGGCAATGGCATTTCGATCCGAGCAAGGGAATGCTCAAGCGCCAATACGGTTCGCAATACGCGGGCGTTTGTCACACGGCATTGCCGGCCAAAGGTCACACGCGTCCCGGCGAAGTTTTGTTCGGCACGGATTCGCACACCTGCATGGCGGGCGCGTTCAACCAGTTCGCCACCGGCATCGGCAACACGGACGCGGGATTCGTCATGGGCACGGGCAAGTTGCTCATCAAAGTTCCCGAGACGATGCACTTCCGCCTCGAAGGCAAGCTGCAACCGGGCGTCATGGCGAAGGACATCATTCTTCACTGCATCGGTGAAATTGGTTTCGATGGCGCCACGTATCGCGCGCTGCAATTCGACGGCCCGGGTACTTCCAATCTCTCGATGGACGACCGTATGACCATCGCCAACATGGCGATCGAAGCGGGCGGCAAGAACGCGATGTTTGAATTCGATGCGCGCACGGCGGAATACGTGGATGCTCGCACCCGCTTGAATGGTACGAAGACTCAATACGAGCCGGTGGATTTGGATAAAGACCAGAAGTTCGTTTACGAACACACGGTGGATTTGTCCAAGCTCGAACCGACCGTTGCCTGCCATCCTGATCCCGGTCAGCGCAAGAAAGCCAAGGACATGGGTGATGTGAAATTGGATCGCGCGTATGTTGGCTCCTGCACCGGCGGCAAGACGAGCGACTTCGTGGAATTCGCCCGCGTGTTGCGTGGGAAGAAGGTGGTCATTGATACCTTCGGCGTTCCCGCAACGCCGGACATCGTTCACGATTTGCAAAGCACCCGTTGGGGCGGCGAAACCATCTGGAACATTCTGGTTAATGCTGGCGTGCAGATGACGGAGAATGCCGGTTGTGCCGCGTGTCTCGGCGGGCCGGTGGATACGTTTGGTCGGATCAACAAGTCCGGCATCAAGTGCATCAGCGCCACGAACCGCAATTTCCCCGGCCGCATGGGGGACAAGGAATCGCAAGTGTTCCTCGCCAGCCCGGCGACGGTGGCGGCGAGTGCGATCACGGGGCACGTTACCGATCCGCGGGAATACCTGAGTTAAATTATGAGTCCGCAAGCTGCCCTGGATGCGCAAATTGCGCGCTACCGCGCGATGACGCCGGAGCAGCGGGTGTTGACAGCTCTGCGTTTGCACGAATTGGCCTGCGAGATGGCTCGCCTTGGGATTCGTCGCCAACACCCGGACGCGAAACCTGAAGAGGTCGAGCGCCTGCTGCACGAACGACTTGAACTCGCCCGCGTTGCGTGACCGAACAGGAACTACTGCTTGATTGTCTGCGGCGGCTAAACCGCCAAAGCATTTCCTATATGCTGACCGGTTCGATGGCCAGCAACGCCTGGGGCATTCCGCGCACCACTCACGATCTGGATTTTGTGGTGCAACTTCCGCCGTCCCAAATAACAAAGTTCGTTGGCGCTTTTGAATCGAAAGATTATTTCGTGGACGAGGCGATGGTTCGCTCGGCGTATCAACCCCCGAATCAATTCAACGTCATCCACATTCCCTCGGCGTTGAAAGTGGATTTTTGGATTCTGAGGGCTGACGAGTTTGAGCGCGAAATGTTCCGCCGAAAACTGAAAGATACGTGGTTGGGCGAGCCGGTCTGGATTGCCACCGCCGAGGATGTCATACTGCACAAGCTCTATTGGAACAAACTTACTCCCTCTGACCGGCAATTGGGTGATGTGGCGGGCGTAGTCGCCGTGCAAAAAGGAAAATTGGACGAAACCTACCTGGGGCAATGGGCAGGGAGGCTTGGCGTTGCGATGGAAATGGAAAAGGCTCTTTCGGGCGGGTTGCGCCCCAAACACACATGAGTCGCCCAATCAACATCCTCGGCATCTCAGCGTTTTATCACGACAGCGCGGCGTGCCTCGTGCGCGATGGACAGATCATCGCCGCGGCACAGGAGGAGCGTTTCACGCGGAAGAAGCACGATGCGGCATTTCCCCGGGATGCGGTCGAATACTGTTTGCGCGAGGGTGGCATCACGCTGGCGCAGGTGGATTGTGTGGCGTTTTACGAAAAGCCCTTCCTCAAGTTTGACCGCATCCTGCACACCTACCTCGCGTATGCGCCGCGCGGGTTGAAGACCTTTCTGATGGCGATTCCGCTGTGGATTCGCGAGCGGGTCTGGATGAAAACGCTCATTCAGGAGGAATTGCATTCAATCTCAAGTAGCAGCCGGCGTGAGGAGGCTCAAACTGAAATCCGAAACAGTCAGAGCCTCCTGACGTCGGCTGCTACAAGTGGAGGTTTCTCCGGCAAGATTCTATTTCCAGAACATCACGAATCGCACGCGGCCTCGGCGTTTTTTCCGTCGCCGTATCCCGAGGCGGCGTTTCTCACCGTAGATGGCGTGGGCGAATGGACCACCACCAGTTTCGGCGCCGGGCGGGGCAATAAAATCGAGATGCTCGGCGAATTGCACTTTCCGCACTCGCTCGGGTTGCTCTATTCAGCGTTCACTTACTTCACGGGATTTCGCGTCAATTCCGGCGAATACAAGCTCATGGGCCTCGCGCCCTATGGCGAGCCGAAGTATGTGGATGTCATTTTGCGGGAGTTGATGGATCTCAAGGAGGACGGGTCGTTCCGCCTCAACATGAAGTATTTCAACTACGGCGTCGGTCTCACGATGACGAACGCCGCATTCGCGAAACTCTTCGGCCGTCTGCCGCGCAAGCCGGAATCTAAGCTCACGCAACATGACATGGATCTCGCGCGTTCGATTCAGGATGTGACGGAGGAAATCATGTTCCGCATGGCGAAGCATGTGCGAAAGGAAACGGGCCTCAAGAATCTCTGTCTGGCCGGCGGCGTGGCGTTGAACTGCGTGGCAAACGGAAAGATTCTGCGGGAAGGTATCTTCGACAACATTTGGATTCAACCCGCCGCCGGCGACGCGGGGGGAGCGTTGGGCGCGGCATTGTTTGCCTGGCATCAGATACTGGGCAACGAACGGGAGGCGGACGGCGTGCATGATTCGCAACGCGGTTCGTATCTGGGGCCGGATTTTTCCCGCGACGAAATTCACGCCTATCTCACAAAGAGCAACATTCCATTCACGGAACTCAGCGATGCCGAATTGCCGGAGAAAATCGCCGACCTGATTAAAGCCGCGAAAGTCATCGGCTGGTTTTACGGGCGGATGGAATTTGGGCCGCGCGCACTGGGCGGGCGCTCGATCATTGGCGATGCGCAATCATCCATGATGCAGGAGGTGATGAACCTCAAGATCAAGTTCCGTGAAAGCTTCCGTCCGTTCGCGCCCAGCGTGCTGCGCGAGAAAGCCGAGGAGTGGTTTGAGTTGAAAGAGGAAAGTCCCTACATGCTACTGGTCGCTCCGGTGAATAAGTCACGGCAGCGTGCAATGACGACGGAAGAGCAGGGGAGGTTTGGTTTGGAGAAGTTACTCGCGATTCGCTCCACGATTCCGGCGGTGACGCACGTGGATTATTCGGCGCGCGTGCAAACGGTGACCGAAGATCACTCGCCGATGTATTACCGCTTGATGAAGAAGTTCGATGAGAAATACGGCTGCCCGGTGATCATTAACACGTCATTCAACGTGCGGGGCGAACCCATTGTCGGCACGCCGGAGCATGCTTTCCTCTGCTTCATGCGGACGAACATGGATTACCTGTTGCTCGGTAATTTTCTTCTGGAGAAGAAAGACCAGAAGCCCCTCGACAAGGACATCAACTGGTTGAAGGAATTTGAACTCGATTGAGTGACGGTTTGCCTGACCCCGGACCTTCCCTCCGTTTCCTGATGAAGCAACTGGCGGCCCGGGCCGCAAGCCGTTTGGTTCAGCGTTGTTTGTCCGGATACGGGGGAACTTCCGGTATTTTCACCGGATTCGCGGCAAGCGCCTTCTTAATTTCCTCGATGGCCCGGAGCAACTGGTCGTCAATGCCGGCGAATTCACGGGCTGGATCGTTGTCCACCACGATGTCGGGATTCACACCATAGCCTTCCATGATCCATTCCTGCGCCTCCAGATCGAAGCGGCTGAACTCCGGGCGATTCATCGTGCCTCCGTCGAGCAGCGGCAGTGAGCCGCGAATACCCACCACGCCGCCCCAGGATCGCTGGCCGATGACGCTCCCGAGTTGATGCTTGCGAAAACGGTAGGCCACGATGTCGCCGTCGCTGGCCGAATGTTGATCAATGAGCAGCACCTTCGGGCCCAGCACCTGACCGCTGGGGTCCACGTTCACGCTGCTGTTCCGCGCGATGGTCCACATGGCCGGCTCGCGGCGCAGCCGTTCGATGATCATCGGTGAAACGTTCCCGCCGCCGTTGCCCCGGCAATCCACGATCAGCGCTTCCTTGTGAAGCTGCGCTGTGTAGAACTTTGTGAATTCATTCAAGCCCGACTGCTGCATGTCCGGCACATGCACATAACCCACCTTGCCGTCGGTGGCTTTTTCCACAGTCTCAATGTTGTCGAGCACCCAGTTCAGGTAATAGAGCGGCTGTTCATTCGCTAGGGGAATAACCGTTTCATCGCGCGCACCGTCTTCCTTTGGCTCGCCGTTGACGCGCAGTTTGACCTGTTTGCCAGCCTTGCCGACCAGCGCGGCATAGAGATCCGTCATCTCCTTGGTGGACTTTCCGTCAATGCCGAGAATGAAGTCGCCGACCTTCACGTTCACGCCGATCTCGGTAAGCGGCGAACGATACTTCGCGTCCCAGTTGTGGCCGCGCAGGATGCGGTCAACACGGTAGAACCCGCTCTCGTCACGGCTGACCGTGGCGCCCAGCAGGCCCAGCGAAACGCGCTCCGGGCGGGGCATGTCGCCGCCGCCCACATAGGCGTGACCGGCGTTGAGTTCGCCCACCAACTCGCCGATAAGGTAAGTGAGGTCGGCGCGATGCTGAACGTGCGCCAGCAAAGGCTCGTAGCGCTTGCGCATCGCCGGCCAGTCCACGTTGTGCAGGTTCGGCGCGTAAAAGAAGTCGCGCATCTGCCGCCAACATTCGGCGTAAATTTGATTCCACTCGGCCTGGCGGTCGAGCGTCACTTTGAGATCGCCGAGGTTGAGCTTTTTGTCGGCGACATCGAGCTTGGCCGAGGGCAAATCCACGATGGAAAAATCGCCGCCCGTTCGGACCATCATCTTCTTGCGGTCGGCGGAGATGCGGTAGCCGGCCACCTCGCCCACTTCGGTTTCCTTTTCCTTTTCCAGTTCAAAGACGAACAGCTTGTCCTTCTTCTGGTAGTAAAGCTTGTCGCCAACGGAAGTCAGATTGCGGTAACTGGATGCGCCCGGCGGAAGCACGGTGATGCGTTGTTGAAGGTTTTCCGGGTCCACCTTCACGACGACCTTCTTTGGCTCATCCTTCTTCTCGCCTTCCTTCTTTGCGTCCGGCTTGTCTTCCGGTTTGGCGTCGTCCTTCTTGGCCTCCTGCTCGTCCGCCTTAACGTCGGGCGGCGTGTCCTGTGGCTTCGTCTCCGGTTTTTCCTCCTTGATCTTAACCTCGTCGGACTTCGGCGCGATGGGCGATTTGGTGTCGCTCGCGAGCGTAACGAGATAGAGACGCTGCTGGTCTGAGTAGATGTGGTTCCACTCGGTCGCGCCGTAGGTGGGATCGAACGAGCGCGCGGAGACGAAGTAGAGATACTTGCCGTCGCTGCTGAACTCCGGCGAGCCGACAGCAAACCAGCCGTCGGTCACCTGCACGGTGTTTGTGGCTGCGAGGCCAAAGAGATAAATGTTCGGAAATCGCCGCGACTCCGGTTTCGTGAACGTGAGCCACTTGCTGTCCGGCGACCACGCGAAATCATGGATTTCCCACGCCTCCGACTGCGCGACGAGGGTGACTGCTTTGGTTTCCACCGTCACGAATTGAAACCGATTTTTCTTGTCGCCCCAGGCCAGATGCTTCGAGTCCGGCGACCAGACCGGCGCGTATTTGTAAGTGTCCGCGTCCGTGGTGAGTTGTCGCGTCTCGCCCGAGCCGTCCTGTGGGCGCAGCCAGATCTCGTCCTCGCCGGATTGATCGCTGATATAGGCGATCCAGCGTCCGTCCGGCGACCACGTTGCATTGCGCTCATGAATGCCGGGTGTCTGCGTGAGGTTGCGCGTCGCGCCGTGCTTGGCCGGCACGGTGAAGACATCGCCGCGCGCCCCAATGACCGCCCGCGCCCCGTCCGGCGCGATGTCCCACGCGGTGGTTTCCTTGGACACATCGCGCAACCCGCCCCGCCCGATGGCGAAGTCTTCCTTGATCTCGATGGCAATTCTCGCCACCTGCTCGGTGGCCAGATCGAAGCGGTAGATGAAGCCCCCGTTCTCGAACACGATGGCGTCGTCGCCGAGGGAGGGAAACTTCACGGCGAACTCGGTGAACCGCGTAAGCTGCCGGGTTTCGCGGGTGGACATGTCGAGCACGAAAAGATTGGCCTGCCGGTTTTCGTCGCGCTCGGACACAAAGTAAATGCGGTTGCCCTTCCACATCGGGAAAATGTCCTGCGCCGGATTGTCGGTCAGTTGGGTGGTTTCCTTGGTCTCGAAATTGTAAAGCCAGATATCGTCCGCCTGACCACCTCGATACCGCTTCCAGGTGCGGAACTCGCGGAAGACGCGATTGTAGGCCAGGTGCTTGCCGTCGGGTGAAAAGCTGCACCACCCGCCGCGCGGCAATGGCAGAATTTCCGGAACACCACCGCTCAATTTTGCCAGCGTCAGTTCGCCTTTGAAGGCGTTCCATTGCGCGCGCCGCGAGCGATAGACGACCGTCTCGTTGTCGCGCCAGGTCATTACGATGTTGTTCGGGCCCATGCGGTCGGAGACATCATCGCGTTCGAGCGTGGCGGTGTAAGTTAGCCGGCGGGGCGTGCCGCCGTCGGCAGGCATGACATAGACTTCGGTGTTGCCATCATACTGGGCCGTGAAGGCCAGGTGCCTGCCATCTGGCGAAAAGCGCGGGAACATCTCGTAACTCCGCTGGTCGCTGGTCAGGCGACGGGCGATGCCGCCCTTCGCCGAAACCGTATAAAGATCGCCGGCGTAACCGAAAGCCAACTTGTCCCCATGAATTGCCGGGAAACGGAGCAGCCGGGCTTCATTAGCGGAAGATTGGTGGGCAGCGCTTGCACCGAGCAAACCGAGCAAGCAACCCAGCCGGGAAAGGGTACAGGAGATTCGTATTGTCATGCGCGGACATGTTAGTGAAAGGCTGGCAAAGCTCAAGGCTTTCGCCTTCCGAACCGGAGTTTGAACTCGATTGAGCGCTCACCTTGCCGTTGGCGACTCCCTGCCTGCCTCCAGCGTTACAGGAAGTCGCGAAGCCAAAGAACTGTCCCCGTTGTGCCACCCGGTTTGGCTGCGTCTTCACCCGACTTCCAGCAAGGCTGCAACTTGTTGCATGATGCAAGTCTTGCTGCGTGCTAACGCGTGACGGCGTTCGTGCCAGCGACGGAGCCGGCCGATCAAACCGCCGCCGTGCAACGCCTCCCTCACAGCGAGTTTAAGGAGCGGTTTATTCACGTAGCTGGTTACGAAGACGCGCAGGAAGGCATCGGCCGCCGCCGCGTCGGCGCGCGCGAGTGAGGTTGTGATGCCCGCCAGTTCCCGCGCCACGGCCTTGACGACCGGATACCCAGGTTTGAAGCCATGTTCCAAATCAAAGGCTACGAGACGGCCTTCCCGGATGAAGAAGTGTTTGATGTGCCCGTGTTCGTGGATGAGAAGGGGTTCCTGCAGTTCAACAGCGCGGGTGTGGCGGGAGCTCAACGAAAGGCCTAATAGCTCAACCAGCGGCAGCCTGGTTTCCAGCGAGCGGGTAAAATCCGCTAGCACCTCCCATAACAGGGGCGCGTCGCAATGCAACAACCAGAGGGCCGGCAGCATCAGACCCGCGGGCAGCGCCCGCGCAACGGGTTTGACAACCTCAAAGCCCTCGCGCGTCCAGAGTTCCAGATTGAGTTTCTCCGTGGCGCATCGGATGGCCGCTGTCGCGCCCCGTTTGCCTTCCAAAACGCGTTCCGAGAAATTCTTCAGGAATTCACGAAAGCGGGAACGGCGCGGGCGAAAAACCTTGAGCACAAGGGGCGGTTGTTCATTGGGAAACACGTAAAGAATGTTGCCCGTCCCGCCCCGGCCTCCAGACTGGAGGATTTTGGCCCCCCCGGGCGGCGTAGGCGACACACCGTGCGTGATGCCGGGCGTTGCGGGGAATTTGACCCCGGAACGAGACGTTGCATGAGAACTCATATACCGTTGACATCCATCCGCTCGAGTTGTTCACGGATCATGCGGGCGACGCTGTATTTGCTGGACGGTTTTCGAGCCTTGGCCTTGAAGGCACGGTCACAGGCCCGGCCAAAACGATGCAGCAAGTTGGGATGCCGCCAAAAATAGTCGTGCGCCTGGCGCAGGCGTTCCTTGACCGGATAATGACGCACGGTTTCCTCGATCAAGCGTTCCTGGATTTCCGGAGGGGTGCTTTTCCGCAGAAACCAAAGATACTGAATGATCTCGTGCGATACGTGTTGCGCCACCCGGCGGGGGCTGCGGAAGGTCATCTCGAAATCGAACCACAAGAAGCTGCCGTCTTTCAGGATCATGACATGTTTACCATCGCCATTTTCATGCACGAGACGGGGTTCGCGTTCCCGGATGGCGACGTCATGCCGGCGGCTCCATTCCTGCAACCATCTGCGATAAAGCGCAAACCGGTCCTCAGCAGATTTGGACTGGTCGTTCAACCAGTTGATCAACTTCGGGGCTTCCACGTACTCGAAGAGCAGGTAGCCGCCCTCGGGGCAGCCAGGGGCTTCGACGCGGATTTCGGGATAAGTGTCGAACACCCGGAAACCGTGTTTGCGCCAGAGGGCCAGGCACTCCATCTCGGTCCGCAGCCGGGTCTTGGGCATATAAGAGGTCTGGCCCGCCAGCAGAACGTTCTCGAGACTCTTGACCAGACAGGAGAACCAACTGCGGCTGCCATAGTACACTTTCAGGACTGCCGTGCCGGCCCGGAACGGAATCTTGTAGAGGTAATTCCCGTTTTGCAGCAGCAGATGGGGTTTCAGGTCCGCGAAACGGATCACTTCATTGCTTCTGCTCATGTGGATGTCTCTGCCAGTTCGCGGTCAATGGTTTTGCTCGAGGCAACGTTGCCAAAGCACGGAGCGCATGAAGCCATTCCAGCACCAAGGTGTCAACGCTTGAACTGCGCACGTCCCGGCTGGAAACCCATTCGCAAGCGCGCCTTTCATGCTTCGCCTAATGCTGGCCGCGCCGGCAGCGATCCTCCAGTGGCAGGCTGGTTTGGGCGACAACGGAGGCTTGGACGATACCGCAAATGATCCCAAGCCAGATTGAACGGTTGGGTTGTCTGAAGGACGGTGGCGGGGCTGCTCGACGGATATGATCGGAGCGCTTCAGGTCCTCAGCCCACTGCGCGCGGCCCGGGCCGCTTTCACAAATTCCTTCGCGCGACGCGTCAATTCTGCCCAATCATCCTTTTCCAGGATTTCCTTGGAGATGAGCGAGGAGCCAGCGCCCACGGCCGCGCAGCCGGCTTTGAAGAAATCAGCGATGGTGGTCAAATCCACGCCCCCTGTCGGCACAATCTTCAAGTGCGGCAACGGCGCCCGCAGGGCTTTGATATAATTCGGCCCGAGACCGTCGGCGGGGAAGATCTTCACAAAGTCCGCGCCGACTTCATGGGCCATTTGCGCTTCGGTGGGGGTGTAGGCGCCGAGCATCACTGCCCGTTGTGCGGCATTGGCAATGTGCGCCAGTTCCGGGCGGTAAATCGGGCTGACCACGAATTGCGCGCCCGCGGCGATGGCCGTGCGGCATGTGGTGGCATCCAACACCGTACCCACGCCGATCAACGCGCGGTCGCCAAGTTTTGCGCTGAGTTCGCGAATCGCGGCAATGGCGTCGGGCGTCGTCATGGTAATTTCGACGGCGATCACGCCGCCTGCCAGCAGCGCCTCGGCAATGGGCATCGCCTGCGAAGCTTTCCTGGCGCGCACCACGGCGATCACTCCGGGATCAACCAACTGACGCAGAATCTCATTTTTTGTTCTCATACTTCCGTTGGCGAATCTGGCAAAACCGCGCGTGACTGTCTGTAAAATGTTTGCGCGCCGCACTTACTTCACGAGCTTCAGCACGTTGGTTGTCACAATGCTTTCAGCGACGCCTGCCACGGCGGGGAAGCGAAAGTTTTCCAGCCGCAGCGTGCCGACGGAATCGGCAAACACCACCGGGCGCAAATCATCCTTGGCCAGCGCCAAGCGCACGTCTTCCAAAGTGAGCGCGGCGACGTTGCGCGCGTAAACACCCCAGCCGGGCAGGGGCCGGGCGTCCACGCCCGGGCCTTTGACTTCGCGGCGCGCGTCTTCCGCTGTGCCGCCGCCGTCAAACTCAACCGTCACGTCCCGGAATATCACTTCGCGGATTGGCTCGTCGGCCCAACTCTCGACGGACAGCGCGGCGCGGTAAACGCCCGTGGCATTGAGGCCCTGTACCGTGACGCGGCCAACGGGATTGCCGGGTTTGGTCCAGAGCGTTACGGCTGAGGCGACGTTCTGCATGGTGTTGTTGGCCAGCAAAACGTCATCGAGAGGACCTTCGGTTTTGTCCCACGCCCCGGGTTGGAGAATGATTCCGGAAAGCATGTTGGTTCGCTGACGCTCACGCGAAGTCAGGTGCGGGCGCTCTCCAGGGCCGCGGAAGAGGTTGTTCGCAATGGTCAGCCCGCGCGCGGGGCCGATGAGCCGGATGCCGTTGCACGACGAGTTGATCAGACAATCGCTGATGAGGGTGTTTTCCCAGTAACGGCCCGCGATGGCGTCGTCGCCGGTAAAGAACCGACAGCCCGTGATGCGCACGTTGCGGCACCAACGCTCAGGCGCGCCGCGCCAATGAATCCCATCCCAACCGCCGATGAAGGTAACGTTGTGGATGTCCACATCGTCGGTCAGGAAAAACAGTATGGCGTAATTGGCGGAGTCCACGAAGGTCACGTCGCGAACGGTTACGTTGCGGCAATTCACCAGCACAACCGTGTGTGGGCCGCGCATCTTCTCCTCGCCCGTGGGATCGAAGACGCGGTTGCCATCAATTGTGCCGGTGCCAGTAATGGTGACGCCTTGCAAGTTCTCGCCCAGCAGCAGCGCGCGATGCCACTTGCCCCATTTCGACTCCGGCAGAGAAGCCGGCACTTGTGGCTGCTGATAAGTCGTCAAATTCGTTGTTCCGATCAACCGTGCGCCCGCGTCGAACTGAAGCGTGACGTGGCTGCGCAGATGGATCGTGCCCGAAAGGTAGCGGCCTGCCGGAAACAAAACCTGGCCTCCGCCCGCCGCGCCCGCTGCGTCCACGGCCCGCTGAATGGCCGCCGTGTCCAGCGCCACGCCGTCACCGACCGCCCCGTGGTCGCGGATGCTGAAGCCGCCGGCGGCGGCATCCATGGTGCAGGGCTGGCTGAGGAGCGCGAGCAACCCGGCGGACGTGGCGAGCTTGCGAGTCGAGAATTGCATGGCGAACAGTTTAATCCGTTTTGCGGCGAAGGACGAGTCTGAAAGTTGCGCCATCTGCTACCCGTTGAAAGTGGCGAGTGTCCGTTGGCGACAATGGACGTCACCGATCGGCGGGGTGATTAGATTTTACATGCCCTCGTCCTCTTCTCAAACTCCCGCGCGTGATGAATCGAGTGCATCGTCATCCCAAGTTCCCGCGCTGTCCGGCAGATGGAGCAAGAATTGCCGCCTTGGTGTTTCTGCTCACAACCGTCTGGCTTCCTGCTGTCGAACCCCAATTGCTCCCGGTGGCCGCCGAGTGGCGCTTCCATGTCGTTGGCCCGGAATCGCCCCCGCCAGCCGCGGACTGGCGGGCGACGGACTTCAACGATGCGGCCTGGCCCGTCGGCCTCTCGGGTTTCAGCAGCATAGGTGGCGAGGCTACGCCCCTGCCTGGAACCAATCTGACCGCGGCCTGTTTCCGTGGCCGATTCACCCTCGACGATCCGGCGGCAGTTCAGTGGTTGATCTTGCGCATGGATTACGTGAGCGGTTTTGTTGCGTATCTGAACGGACGCGAAATCGCCCGGCGCGGCGTGGAAGGCGATCCGCCACCTTTCGACGCGGTCGCCACACCCCATGCCCGCAACGCCACTGAAGAGGTAAACGTCAGTGAACATCGCGACGCGCTGGTGGCGGGGACGAACGTGCTGGCGATTCAATTGCACGGGGCCACCACCCCCGCAACGCAACTTGTGCTCGTGCCCGAACTATGCGCCAACTTTCAACGCGGTCCGTTTGTCCAGAATGTCAGCACGCAAGAATGCCACATTCTTTGGCGTACTCCAGTGCCGGCCACCACGGTGGTCGAGTACGGGGAATCTCCGGCGCTCGGCCAGATTTACTCCGACACAACACTCACCACCAACCACGTCGCGTGGCTCACGGAGTTGGCAGCGGACACTGAGTGGTATTATCGGGTGCGGAGCACGGCGAGCGACGAAGAGCCTGTGTCGCCGGTGTACCGCTTTCGCACACTGCGAACAACCGGCGACATTTCCTTTGCGGTGTTCGGTGATAGCGGATCAGGCTGGCGCTCGCAGTACGATGTTGCCTCCTGTCTGGCAACCGCCGCCGTGGATCTGGTATTGCACACGGGCGACCTCGCTTACCCGAACCTTAACCGCGGTTTGGCGGATACTCGTTGCCTGAGCGTTTATGCGTCGCAGATGCGCGGCACGCCGTTTTTCCTCACTCCGGGCAACCACGACCTTTACGCCTCCGATCTCTTCGCCACCTACCTGGAAACGTTCCGGATGCCCACCAACGTCGCTACCGGCACGCCGCACTTCTACTCGTTTGACCACGGCGATGCGCACTTCGTTTCGCTCTTCGTGCCCACGCTGGCCAACTTTGCCGGCATGGCGCCTTATGCGCTGCGACCAGGCAGCGCCCAGCTTCAATGGCTCACCAACGACCTCGCCGCCACCACGCGTCCATGGCGGATTGTTTTCCTGCACTGTCCGCTGTTTAGTTCCGCCGGACACCGCTGGGATGATTACGACGGCAACGGAGTGTATGACCGGCTGGAGTTGCAGGAGTGGCTGCTGCCCGTGCTTTCGCAATACGGCGTGCAAGTCGTCTTCAGTGGCCACGATCACTGCTACGAGCGGCTTGCGCCCACCAACGGCGTCCACTGCTTTGTCACGGGCGGCGGGGGTTATACCCTCTATGGGTTGAGCCAACGGGATGCGTTGAGCCAGCGGTTCGAAGTGCGTTTCCATCACGTCCTGGCTTCGATCACCGGCGACTCCATGCAGATCCAGGCCGTGGATCGCTATGGTGTGATCTTCGATGAAGCCGTCATTCCGCGGGTCAGCCCGCCAAACCTTCGCCCCAGCTTGACGCCTCCGCAAACCCTCCGCCTCGAGTGGAACGCCGCGCCCGGTTTCCGCTATGACATCGAAATGGCGGAGACTTCGTCCGGCCCATTCACTGCCTTGGATCGTCCGGCATTGCCCATCACGGCAACGAATTACCAGGCCGTCTTTGAATTGGATCTGGGCGCATTCTCGGAACCGTCCGCCGCCCGATTCTTCCGGGTCAACGTCCTGCCGCCACCGTCTCCGTGACGGCAAAGGCCGCCTAGGAATGACACCTTTATGTATGGATCGAGTCGGTCGAGCAACTGGTTGGAGCCGGTCACCGGCAGGCGCTTCATGGCTTCAGAGGCTACCCTTTTTGAAACACTGCGTCCGGCTTTGGCTTCAACTCACAATTCTTCGCTGGATGGACTTGGAGAATGCCGAAACTTGTAACACCCTCTTGTAGCCATGCGGCGATCCGTTTTATGAGACACCTCATCACATGGTGGCTGTTCGTCAGTAGTGCGATTCCGTTGCAGCAGGGGCTTTGCGCTGAAGTGGGCTCACACGGGTTCAGTTCCAACGCTGTTGAGCTAAATGGAGTGATTGTAGAAATCATCAGCACAAATGCTGTCCGATCCGACAGCAAAGCCCCACCGATGAAGATCACGTTCACGACTCCAGCCTACAACAAGGAGGCATTTAGGCTCGTGCTGCAAGAGGCGAACAAGATAGCGCACGAGTTGCGATTGCCCGAGAAGCTCCCCATCACCGAGGAGGACGTTGTCGAGCGGTTCATTGCCCCATACGGTATTACCAAAGCCCGCCCGTATATTGGCAAGATCCACACACGCGACTACGGCTACTATGCGTCCGTTGGCTACAAGCTGTCATATGTGGAGGGGACGCATCAAGATGAGGATTGCCTGAAATGGATGGAGCAATACAAGTGGCTGAGATCGCGGATTGACACCAACGCAGCGTATCAGTTGGCGGCCCAATGGCTGGCGGCTGCGAAAATGGATGTCCAAGGCTTGAACCGGAATTGTCAGATCCGAATTGAACCCGAATCATATTGGAATGCAGCCAACCCCAAAACGAAAACCACGTTTGTTCCCATTTATGACGTGTATTGGGTATCAGAGGAAAACCGCCGTGATGGCCAGGGCAGCGTTGCTTCGGTCAAATTGTTCGCGCCAACCAAAACACTCATAAGTTTGCGGGTTGAGGATTCCAAATACATTCTCCGATCCCCATTGGTGTTCACAAACCTCGATCTTTTGCTTTCGGACTCGAAGAAATGAACAATCGCGTTTCCAGGGTCGTGCCAGTCGGCAGACTCAAGGTGACGACGGCCGCGTTTACGTTAATCGAACTGCTGGTCGTGATTGCCGTGATCGCCATTCTTGCGGCGCTGCTGCTGCCGGGGCTCTCCTCGGCCAGGCTCAAGGCGCATCAGGTCACGTGCCTGAGCAATCTCAAGCAGTTGGATCAGATGGCGTTGGTGTATTGGCAGGAGTTCGAGCAGGGCAGTCCCTGAAACCCATCGTCATCGTGGCCGTGCTGCTAGTGATGAGCAGCCGGCGAACCATTCGCTGTAGGCACCAGCCGCTGCGCCGGGCAGTGGATCGGTTTTTGAAACGCGAACCTCATCCTTGCAGTTCACACCCCCTTGCGGCTCTAACTGAACCACAGGTGAAAACCGCTCCCAATCTTTTTATTTCCGCAGATGGGGAACCTTGCTAGCGTCAGTGCAACAAAGTATTCCAGCGTCCCCGGAGCCGCGTTATGAAAAAAATTCTAATGGTGGATGACGACGCGACGGTTCTCGCAATCTACCGCCAGAAATTTCTCCGTGAAGGTTTTGAAGTCGAGACCGCCGAAGACGGTCTGGCGGCCGCCAAGGCGCTACGCGCCAGCCGGCCTGACGTGGTGATTCTGGACCTGTTGATGCCCAAACTTTCCGGAGTCGAAGTGCTGAAGTTTATCCGGTCACAGCCTGAACTGGAATCGCTCCCGGTAACCATCTTCACCAATTCGTTCATGAACGAACTGGCGAACGCGGCCAATGACTTGGGGATTCAGCGGGCGATTGTCAAATCCCAGTGTACGCCGGAACGCTTGGTGCAGGCCGTGCGCGAGATTCTTGACGGCAATTCGCCGAATGTGGTGACACCCCCGGCAACTTCAGAAGCTGTTCTCGTGAAGCCGGCGGGATTACCCCCAAACGCGGGCGAATCCAGCGCCCGCGTCCGGCAGCAGTTCCTGGAGCGCGGCCCGGTCACGGTGACGACATTGCGCCAGCTCTACCTGGAATTCACGGAATGCACCGAGCCAGCCCAGCAGGCGATCCGGCTCGAAGCCTTCTTTCGAAAAGCGCATTTTGTGACCACACTGGCGGGTCTGGCGGGCTGCCACCGGATTGCGTTGTTGAGCGGCGCGTTTGAAGCACTGCTGTTTGGGTTGCTGGAAAAGCCGGCCCATATTGACGCCTCCACGCTCAACACCATCACGATGACGCTCGATTTTCTGGAGTTGTTGTTTGACCACGAACGTGAGGCGGTGCCGGAGCGTCCGCTGGTGGCGCACGTGTTGGTGGTGGATGATGACCCGCTTTCCAATCATCTGGTGGTCGCGGCGCTGCATCGGGCGCACCTGAACGCCCGAGCGGTGGACAATCCTTTGACCGGTTTGGAGTTGTTGAAGCAATACCAGTACGACCTGGTGCTGCTGGACATTGAAATGCCGCACATGACCGGCTTCGACGTGTGCCGGAAACTGCGCACGTTGCCGGGCTATGCGCAAACGCCGGTGATCTACGTCACTGCACACGGCGAATTTGCAAGCCGCGCCGCCGGGGTTCTGTCGGGCGGCAACGATCTGATCGCCAAACCGGTGTTCCCCATTGAACTGGCCGTCAAAGCCGTGACCCACCTGGTGAAAAGCTGGTTGCCGAAAACGGCGGCCGGCCAGTGAACCTCGCCGCTGCCCTTCCGCGCCGTTTGCACCTTGCACCGCAAGAAACGCGTGCCTTTTGTCAATCTGCGTGTGGCGGAGTCCGTTTGTCTGCGGGAAGCTCCCAAAAGATTGCGGGAGCGGTTGGGGCAGGTTTGTTTTGCGCCCGGCTTAAGAATCCCGCACAGTCACCGCCGGATTGGATGGCAGACTTATGATCGCAGCAATTTCAGGATTGATCGCCGGGGCCGTGCATGTGTGGTCGGGACCGGATCACTTGGCGGCCATTGCCCCCCTGGCCGCGCGCCAGCGACGACGCAGTTGGGTGGCGGGCGCCCGCTGGGGCTTTGGGCACTCGGCCGGGGTGGCGCTCGTGGGTTTGTTGTCTCTCTGGCTGCGGGACTTGCTGCCGGTTGATTTGCTTTCCGCGTGGGGCGAGCGGCTGGTCGGGGTGATGCTGTTCGGCATCGGCCTCTGGGCCTTGCGATTGGCCTTCAAAGACTCCATCCACGCTCACGAGCACGAACATGATGGCGACCGTCACGTGCATATCCACACCCACACGCACCCGCAGGCCGGCGCCCACGAACGCCCGGAGTCTCACCAACATCGCCATGCTGCGTTTGGCATCGGCGTGCTGCACGGGCTGGCGGGCAGTTCACATTTCCTCGGGGTGCTGCCCGTGCTTGCTCTGCCGACGCGGACGCAGGCAGCCGCGTACCTGATTTCCTATGCGGTGGGAACCATTGCTTCGATGGCGGCGTTTTCCTGGATCATGGGCGCAGTGGCGGACCGATTCGCCGCGCAAAGCGCGAAAATATATCGCGGATTGATGAGCGCCTGCGCCGTTGCGGCCATGCTCGTGGGTTGTTTCTGGCTCCTTTGGTAAGCCGTTCCCATTGCCGCTAGAGACTGCGGCGCGGTCGCCGTCTGGCAGGTGGGTTGATTCGTCAGTTCCAATCCAGCCGTTCAACGGCCAACTGACTTACGAGAAACAATTTCGCACACGCGCAAGCAACTCAGGCAGCACAACTCCCGCAGCGCCTGCCAGGCTATGGTGCGCCTGCTCCGTGAATGATGTCGGCTGCGGATTAATCTCCACTACCAGCGCCCCACCGCGCAATGCTTCGAAAGGCAACGCTGCCGCCGGATAAACCAACGCGGAAGTGCCGATCGTGAAGAACACATCACAAGCGGAACTGGCTTGCACCGCCCGTGTCAGTTCGACCGCCGGCAACACTTCCTCGAACCAGACCACGTCGGGTCGCAACGGCCCGCCGCAATTGGGGCATAGTGGAGGCACGTCACCATTTTCCGCCCAGATGGAAACCACCGTGCCTTCGTTGAAACACTTCGTGCGCGTGATGTTGCCGTGAAGTTCAATGACCTCGCGACTGCCGGCGCGCTGATGCAAGCCATCCACGTTCTGCGTGATGAGATGGAAGGCGGGAAAGCGCCGCGCCATTTCGGCGAGCGCAAGATGCGCGGGATTTGGTTGCGCGTTGGCGACGAGTTTTCGCCGCCAGGCGTACCATTCCCAGACCAGACGCGGATTGCGCTGGAACGCGCGCGGCGTGGCCAGTTCTTCGGGACTGTAGTTCGCCCACAATCCGGTTTGGGCGTCGCGAAACGTCGGTACGCCGCTTTCCGCCGAAACGCCTGCGCCGGTGAGAACGGTGACACTTCTGGCCGCGCTGAGCTTTTCGATCAACCCCGCTGGAATCATCATGCACGGATAGTGCCGGTGCCAGCGTGAAATCCACAAGTCCGGCATGGTCCGGGCAATTGCGCTGGAGACAATTGCGGAGTGTCAATTTCAAGGTTGACCGCGCGTGGAGCGCCGGACATTGTCCCGGCAAAATCGAAACTGGAGCCACACCATGATCATTCCGCCAACCTGGACAGTTCCCGAGGCCATTCGCATCCGGCTGGGCCAAAGCAGCTATGGCCGCCAGCGCGCCATCGTGGAAGAAGGCCATCTGGTTCTGGTGCTGCACAAGGCTCCTGGACCCGATGACCGCGCGCGGGAAGGCGTCTTGTTCTGGCGCAACCCAGCCGGCGACTGGCAGTTTAATCGCGGGGGACCCGGGTCGGGCGGATTGAAACGTCACGTGCAGTCGTACGCGGAGATCGAGGTGAATCTCACCGCCGAGTACGAACAGGCGGCGGATGTCGGCGTATTGTTTGATTTGCTGGAAAGACTGACGCCCTTGGTGCGCGCCGCGCGCAATCTGCATCAGGCCCTGCAGACCGCACGCGAGGCCGTGAAGGGCGACGCGTTCCTCCTCGAAATGCGCGATCAGGCCTACGAATTGCAGCGCAGTTTTGATCTGCTTAATGAAGACGTGCGCAACGCCATCCAACATCGTACGGCACGCAAGGCCGAGGAACAGGCGCGGCTCAGCGAGCAAGCGCTCCACGCAAGCCATCGGTTGAACATTCTCGCCGCGCTGTTTTTTCCGCTCACCGCCGTCGCCAGTCTCTTCGGGATGAACCTCGCTCACGGGCTCAACGACCAGCAACCCGCGCTCTTCTGGCTGGTGTTCGCGGTGGGGTGCGGCCTGGGCTTTGCCCTCAAGGGCTGGGTGCTGGCCAAATCAAAACCCGCCGAACCGCCGGCGAGGAAGCAGGCTTCGCAAACGCGTTTAATCTGATTGACCCGGTCATTCCTGACCGGCTTGCCTCGCGGTCGTGGGATTGGTGCGTTTGCCATCCCAGAACTTCCGACCTTGCGCTGAACCGCTCCAGACTGCTTGCCGCGCTTCGACAACTGGCATTAACTGCGTGGGTGCAGTTTGAATTCATCCTCAACTCAACCAAGCCAGCCTCCTCCGAGGTTGCTCTGGAATTGAGTGGCCGCCAGATTCCAATGGCGCTGGTTCGCAATCCGCGCGCACGCCGTTACGTGCTTCGGCTCCGCCCGGACGGTTCGGCGCGGGTAACCATCCCCCGTGGCGGCTCGGTAGCGGAGGCGCGGCGATTTGCCGAACGCAACAAAGTCTGGCTGGAGCGACAGCTTCAGCGCATGGCCGAGCGTTCAAGCCGGCCAAAGGAATGGTGGATTGGAATGAAAATTCTGATTCGCGGCGAGCCAGTCAGAATCGAGGCGGGTGTGAATGGGGAGAGCGGCCTGATCCAACTGGGCGGCGAGGTTATTCGCGTCGCCAATCCCGCGATCAATTTGCGCCCGGTCATTGAAAAGCACTTGTGGCGACTGGCGGCGCAGGAATTGCCGCCGCGTGTGCTCAATTATGCCGCGATGCACCAACTGCCGGTGCGCCGCATCACCGTGCGCAACCAGAAATCGCGCTGGGGCTCCTGCTCACGGCGCGGAACCATTTCGTTGAATTGGCGGCTCATCCAAACGCCGCCTCACGTCCAGGACTACATCGTGCTCCACGAACTTTGTCATTTGCGGGAGATGAATCACTCCGCCCGTTTTTGGCTGGAGGTGGAACGGGTGTGCCCGGATTTCAAGGCTGCCGAGCACTGGCTCAAGCAACATTCCCTGCTGCTCAGGTAAAGGGGTGGTTTGCAAATGTAGGAGCGAGCGAAAGGAGAGCGAAGCAGCAGACGAAGCCTGCCCAGCGTTAACGTCGCAACATTCCGGGCATACCGCCTCCCATGCGGGCCATCATTTTCGAGAACTTGCCCATCTTCTTCATCATCTGCTGCATCTGGCCGAACTTATTCAGCATGGTGTTCAACTCGGTCACGCTCACGCCGCTACCTTTGGCGATGCGAATGCGGCGTTTGGCGTTGAGGATTTGCGGGCTTTTGCGCTCCTTGGGCGTCATGCCGCAGATCATCGCTTCCATGTGTTTGAATTCCTTTTCCTGCTTGGACATGTCCTGCCCCTGCAAGGCTTCCGCGCCGCCAGGCAGCATCTTCATGATATTCTCCAATGGACCGAGCTTTTTCATCTGGCGCAGTTGATCCAGGAAATCTTCGAGGGTGAATTCACCCTTGCGCATCTTTTCCTCCATGCGCTTGGCATCCTCGAAGTCAACGGCTTCGGCGGCTTTCTCGACCAGGCTCACAACGTCACCCATGCCAAGGATGCGCGAGGCCATGCGCTCGGGATGAAACGGCTCGAATTCGTCCAGCCTCTCACCCACGCCGGCAAACTTGATGGGTTTGCCAGTGACGGCCTTCATGCTCAACGCCGCACCGCCGCGCGCGTCGCCGTCGAGTTTGGTGAGAATGGAGCCGGTGATGTTCAGCGCCTGATCGAAATGCGTGGCAACGTTGACCGCTTCCTGGCCGGTAGCAGCATCGAGCACGAGCAAAACTTCCTGGGGCTTTACCAGGTCGCGCAAGCGGACGAGTTCCTGCACGAGTGGCTCGTCAATTTGCAGCCGGCCCGCGGTGTCAAAGATAACGGTGTTGCGGTTGTTCCTCTTCGCGAAGTCGAGGGCTTCGCGGGCGATCTTCAAAACGTCTTGCTCGCCGCGATTAACGAAGGTTGGGAGGTCGAGTTGTTTGCCGAGCGTTTCAAGCTGGTCCATCGCCGCGGGCCGATAAACATCAGCCGCTACGAGCAATGGTTGGCGGCCTTGCTTCTGAATGAGGCGGGCCAGTTTTCCGGCGGAGGTGGTTTTGCCCGCGCCATGCAGGCCGACTAAGAGAATGCAGGTGGGATTGCCGCTGAAATTCAGGCCGGCATTCGCCGCGCCCAGCAAGTCCACGAGTTCGTCATGGATGATTTTGACGATCTGCTGGCCGGGTTGAATGCTGGCGACGACTTCCGCGCCAAGGGATTTGGATTTGACGCGTTCGATGAAGTCGCGGGCGACCTTGAAATTCACGTCGGCTTCGAGCAGCGCCATGCGCACTTCACGCAAGGCTTCGCCCACGTTGGCCTCGGAGATTTTGCCGAGGCCGCGCAGGTTGCGAAAGGCGTTCTGGAGCTTGCCGCTTAAGGAATCGAACATGCGGGCAGGTTAGGGCGGGTGGACTGGATTGACAAGGGCCGGGGCGTCTGGCTTAATCCCCGTCCCGCACGGACGGGAAGATCGGTAGGTTACCCAAGTGGCCAACGGGGGCAGACTGTAAATCTGCTGGCTTACGCCTTCGATGGTTCGAATCCATCACCTACCACCACCTTTTTGTCATTCTCAAAAACCCAAACAAAACCAATCTTTGCAATGGTTTTATTTGTTTTTCTGACCTTGGCTTCGTGCGCTTTCCTGCGCTTAGCGGCTCTCCCGGCTGCTCCCGAACGATGCTCGCCAAGTAATCAAAGTTCATAGGAGTGTGCTCGCCTGGCCGAGTTGGGTAAAGGCGTCGGGGTTGTGGGTGTAGCAAAAGGTCCACATACTACCTAGTCGGCGGTATAGACTACACTTTCGGCCAAAAAGAAGGATGCAACGAGAATCTCATCCAGGCTGATGTTGGCTAAGTCCTGTTCCACCCGTTCGCGCAGAGATTCGTTTTTCTTGAGCGGCTTTTTGGAGACTCCGGTGTTCTTCATGTAATTCCAGACGAATTCATCAGGATTCAAATCTGGCGCGTAGGGCGGCAGGAAGTAGAGTTCCAATCGGCCTTGCGTTTGGGCCACATACTCTTTGACGACCTTGGCTTTGTGCGCGGGATGACCATCTACGACCAGGAAGACCTTCGTGCGCCGACCTTTCATGAAGTTGCGCAGAAAAATAACGAAGGCTGCCGCGTCGAGCTTGCCGGTGTAGGTCGCGGCCCAGAAGGCCCCGCCGGCGTTGACCGCGCTGATCACATTGATGCTCTGGCGCTGGCCGGAACTGGCCACGACCGGCGTGTGTCCTTTTAATCCGTAAGTCCGGCCCAGCGGCGGGTCGGACTGGAAGCCAGCCTCGTCCAGGAAAAAGATCATCGCGCCCAGCTTTTTGGCTCGCTTCCTGAGCTTGGGATAATCTTCCATCCGCCAGCGTTCCACCGCGACCGGGTCGCGTTCATAGGCTCGGCGCAGCGGTTTCTGCGGGGTAATGTCCAAGCTGGCCAGGAGTTTGCCCACCGAGGTCAGAGATAATTCCACCCCCATTTTTTCAAGAATCAGGGTTTGGACGATCCGGCGGGTCCACAGCCCAAAGTCAAATCCGTGCTGGCGCGGGTCTTTGCCCAGAACCCAGCGCCGCACTTGTTGGCGCTGCTGCTCCCGGAGCTTGGGTTCGGGGCCCAAGGCGATCTTCTCGGCCAAGGCCTCCAGGCCCTGGTCTTTGAACTTCCGCAGCCAGGGATAGATGCTGGTCCGGCAGAGCCCCAGGGAATCCATCACCTCGCTCGGTCTCTCGCCATCTTCCATGACTCGCCGCACTGCCAGCAGCCTCATGTGCTCCAGCGTCTTGTGAGATAATTCCCGTCCGTCAATTTTCGGCACCGGGCAATGCTATCAAACTCACTCAGTGTAGTCTATCTAAATGACACCGTAGTAGAGGGCCAGCGGGCGGCCGTGGGCTTGGAGGACGCGGGAGAGGAAATCGAGGTGGGCCAGCAAGGTTTCAGCGGGATGGAGGCGCGCCGCGGTGTTGAGGCGTGTGGCGTCGTCGAGGATTTCCAGGAGGACTTGTTTATCGTCACAACCGGGCAGGAAGGTGTGGGGTGTGGCGTCGTATTGTCAGAGCGCCAAAACCAGCCCGGCACCGTTAAAAGATTGCTTGCATTGAGGGAGGCTTCTCGTAGCTTGCTCTCGTCTTCGAGGAAGCGAGCGTAGCTCAGCCTGGTAGAGCGTCACGTTGCCAACGTGAATGTCGAGGGTTCAAATCCCTTCGCTCGCTCCATTTCTACCCACCGACGGATTTTTGTCAACGGCTTGATTCTATTGACGATTACTTGCATTCCGGATGGCGGCAAACATCTCAAAAGCGTGCTGATGCTTGGGGTTTGATGAGAAATGCATCCGTTTCCCGAACAAAAGGCCGTCCTTTTTCCAGCCCGTCAAAAATAGCTCCTTCGCTCTGAGTATAAAACCAAGGATTTCTTGAGAAACTGAATTATTGGCAACACTTTGGCAACACGTTCGCCCTGACTGCGAATGAAAATGCGTTCAACCGGTTTCGGGCCAATTCAAGGTTCGTTTCAGCGCCAGCATCGCCAGCACGGAAACCATAAAGCCGCCCCCGATCCAGGGTGATGCAATGTCTCCATATTGGGTTAATCGCGAAAATGTGGGTGGTTGGCGCCTTTCGCTCAAAACTTCTCCGGGCGCAACACCCGGATGTCCGATTCGTAAGCAATGACGGCAAAATGCGGGAAAAAATCCCGCTGCAGCCGCGCCAGCAGTCGCTCCGCCACCGCCGCGGGGACGACGATTTCAACTTGAATGTTGCTGAACTCCTCAATGTCAGCCACGCGCGCCCCCTTCGCCCCGGTGCCTTCCACCCGGAACAAGGTAAAGCCATGGGCGCCCTCTTCCATGAGCAACTGCGTCAGGCGTTCCCGGGTCAGGGCTTCGCAGACTATCGTAACCAGTTTCATTGGATGTGTGTTCATGGCGACTTCATTTTATCAGTCCAAACCACCAGCGGGCCATCTCGTAATACAACGGTAGGCCGATCGTGACATTGAAGGGAAAGGTGATCGAGAGGGCCGCGGTCAAATACAGGGTGGGATTCGCTTCCGGCAACGACATCCGCATGGCTGCCGGCGCGGCAATATACGATGCGCTCGCCGCCAGCACCCCCAGCAACATCGCGCCGCCCAGACTCAACCCCACCAGTTGGCCCAGTATGATCCCCACCGCGCCGTGGAGCAGAGGCATCACCATGCCGAAGGCCACCAGAAAAAGACCGACTTTGCGCAAGTCCCCAAATCGTCGTGCGGCCACCATCCCCATTTCCAACAGAAACAATGCGAGCACGCCCTGAAACGGCGTCACGAAGAAACCCGCCGTCGCGTCCAGCCCTCGGTGACCGCACAGGAACCCGACCAGCAGCGAGCCGACCAGTAGAAACACGCTGCGGCCCAGCAACGCCTCGTGCAGTGCCAGTCGCATCACGGAGTTGAGCGGAACGCCGCCTCGCCGGAGCGCGAGTTTGCCCAGCACCACGCCGACGAGGATCGCGGGCGATTCCATCACGGCGAGAAACGCGCTGGCGTAAGGCTCGTAGGGCTGGTTGACGGACGTCAAATAATGCGTCGCGGCGATGAACGTCACCGCGCTCACCGAGCCGTAGTGCGCGGCAATTGCGGCGGCGTCCACGGGAGAAAATTTTCCCGCAAACCGCAGTACTGGATAGGTCCAGAGCGGAATGAGCGTGCCGAGCAGCATCGCCGCGAGCGCGGGCAGCCAGACCGCGCTCAGCCCGGCGACGGAGATCGCCACGCCGCCTTTGAAGCCGATGGCCACCAGCAGGAAAATTGTCAGTCCCAGGTAAAGCGGCTCGGGGAATCGCAAATCCGTCTTGGCGGCGGTCGCGACCAGGCCGAGCACGAAGAACAGGATGGCCGGTGAGGCCAGATTGAGGCGGATGCTTTCAAAAAGTTCCATGCGGATGTCAGGCGGTCAGGGACCGGTTCTTGGCGCGGGAGGCGCGCGCCTGGTTCGCCATGAATTGAAGCAAACGTCTCCGCAGCGCGGAATCGCTCACGGCGAGAATCTTCACGGCCAGCAGCCCGGCGTTGCGGCCATTGCCGATGGCCACAGTAGCGACCGGCACGCCCGCTGGCATCTGCACGATCGAGAGCAGCGAGTCCAGTCCATTGAGGGCTTTGCTCTGCACGGGCACGCCGATCACCGGCAGTGGCGTGTGACTGGCGACCATGCCCGGCAAATGCGCCGCGCCGCCCGCGCCCGCGATGATGACTTTGAGCCCGCGCACCGCTGCGGTGCGCCCGTAGCGCGCCATGTCCATCGGCGTGCGGTGGGCCGAGACCACGCGCGCCTCGCACGGCACGCCGAATTCCGCGCAAGCCTCGGCGGCCAGTTTCATGGTGGGCCAGTCCGAATCGCTGCCCATGATGATGCCGACGAGCGGCGCAGGTGTTTTGCCTTTGAGTTGTCGTTTGGTCGTCTTGTTTTTCATTGGGTTCACTCGAATCGGATGCAGTCGGCGGCGCGTTGGGCGGTTGCCTCCGCGTCTGCCAGCGTTTGGCCCAGCGCGGTGACGTGGCCCATCTTACGGCCGGGCGCGCTGTGGTTTTTTCCGTAGAGATGGACGTGCGCGCCGGGCACGCGCAGGGCTTCCTGCAATCCTTGCGGCATGGCCGGACCATCGGCGCTCGCCAGCAGATTGACCATCGCGGCGGCGGGCGAGCGCATGGCGGTTGAACCCAGCGGCCAGCCGAGCACGGCGCGGACGTGGTTCTCAAATTGCGAGCAGACGCATGCCTCGATGGTGTAATGGCCCGAGTTGTGGACGCGCGGCGCGAGTTCGTTGATGAAGAGTTGGCCGTCTTTCATCAAAAACATTTCCACGCCGAAGCTGCCGATTGCGCCGATGGCTGCCACGGCGCGGCACGCCAAGTCGGCGGCGCGTTCAGCGATTTCCGGCGCGACCGGCGCGGGCGCACGCACAACATGGCAAATGTGTTCACGCTGCACGGTTTCCACCACCGGATAGGTAACGACTTCGCCGTCGCGAGCGCGCGTGACGATGATCGCCAGTTCTTGGGTGAACGGACAAAATTGTTCGGCGAACAGCGGGTTGCTGGAAGGGCCGCCGAGTTTGCGCCACGCTGTTTCGATGTCGGTGACGGTTCGGATGGTGGCGTTGCCCTTGCCGTCGTAGGCATTGCGCCGGGCTTTAAGGAGGAGCGGGAATCCCCACTCACACGCTACGGCCGCCACATCTTCCATCCGCTCCACTGCACGCGGCCAGGGCACGGGAAGACCGGCTGCGGCGAGTGTTTGTTTCTGGACGAACTTGTCTTGGATGAGACGCATCGTGGCGGACGACGGCCAAAGCGGGTGTCCGCGCTGCTCGAGGAAGGCTAGCGCGCCGGCGTCCACAAACTCATTCTCTAATGTGACCACCTCCACCAATGCCGCGAGGTCGAGCAGCGAGTCCGGATCATCCCAATCGCCGATCAGCGTGCGGGCGGCGACGCTGCCAGCGGGGAATTCGGGCTGCCGTTCCAAAATCACCACCTTGCAGCCGAGTTGCGCCGCGGCCTGGGCCGTCATCTTGGCGAGCTGCCCGCCGCCCACGATGCCCAGAGTGATTGCGTTCCGCAGTCCCGACGGCGATCGGCGAACGGTGGCAGCCCGGCTTTGGACTGCGGCCATCGCCAGCTTTGGCCCGGGCCGCACCATAGGGGAGCAACTCTCACTCATCTCGGTGGTGCTCATGCGCGCCTCCCTTCGCCGATAGCCGTCAATAACTCCAACTGTCCCGCCACCGGATCGTACGCGAACAGTTCCCGGGTCGCGTGTTCATGGAACCAGCCATGCAGGTGGAGCGTGCCTTGATTCAATCGCTCGCGCACGCAGGGATACGTTGGGAGATTCGCCAGCGAGAGGAGCACGCTTTCCAGTTCAGCCGCGCGATGGCGTTCGGCGAGCCGGGTCAAATGCGGGTCGTGCAAATGAATCAAATCACGGAACGGGGCGGTTTGTTCCAGCCACCAGGCGAGACTGGATTGGGATGGGATAAGGGGCGAACCGCGCAGCAGGGTCGCCATCGCGCCGCACGGTGAATGGCCGCAGACGACGATGTCGCCAACCTGCAGCACGCGCACGGCGTATTCAATGGTCGCGGCCAGCGAATCGTCCTCGCCGTCGGCAACGGCGTTGGCGGGCGGCACAAACGTGCCCAAGTCGCTGGCAAAACAGAATCCGTCCGGATTGGTCTGCGTGAGGTGTTCGGCCAGCAGTCCCGCGTCCGCGCAAGTGATGAGCAACGCGGGAGAATGCCGCCCGTCGCGTGACGACCGGTGCAACAATTCGCGAGACCCGCCGAACGTTTCGCTCCGTAACGGATGAATATGCGCAAGGATGGGTTGCATGGTCTAAAGCCGCGCCGCTTCCTCAGCGAGCGTCTCGTGGACGCTGGCGAAGAGTGCGTTCATGACCGCGGGGGAGGACGCGCCAAGGCCGCCTCCGGGCAAAGCGGTCCTGAAGCTTCCCCGCGAGAACGGCGGCCACAGTGGTTCCGCGCGCGGCGTTGTCGCTGAAGTCGGTCCCGCAGATGATTTTCATAAACGCCTCCGCGGGTTGGAAGTTCTCAGGTTGGGAAAAAACCGCGCGTCCTCGCGGGCCTTGGCCCAACGCCGTCGAATCCACTTTTCGATGCCGACCAGCGCGTAACGGCCACCGCGACCGCCGGAATGTGCAGTCGCGCCTCGCCACTGAGCGGCGCGCCGCGGAAGAGGCGGTTCGAATCCGGACATCCGCCCACCCGGAGGAGGCGTGTTCACGTGCGGTTTCATGGGCGCTTGGAGTCGCCAGGCGCAGCCGCCAAGGCATATAGACGGTTCATGGTCGCCACGTAAAGGACGCCATTGGCTGCGACCGGCGTCGTGTGAATCGGCCGGCCCAGATTTGTCGAGCCAAGCACCTCCTTGGCCCGTCCCGCCCGCAGCACCCAGAGCGTGCCGCGATGGGTGCCGACATACACCTTGCCGTCAGCCACCAGGGTCGAACCCCAGACTTCCCCGTCCAATTCCTGGGTCCAAAGAGCCCGCCCCGTGCGCCCATCCACGGCATGCAGCATCCGTCCCATGTCAGCGATGAAAACCAGCCCATCCTCCGTCACCGATGGCGTGGAAATGCAGTGGCGCTCCAGGGGATAGGTCCAGACCGCAGCGGTGCGGGTCACGTCGCCGGCGCCGGTTGCGTCCAGGCAAAACAGCCAGCATTCGCGCTTGCCGTGCCAGGGATCCCCGCCGGCGGCGACGTAAATGCGATCGCCGTGGAACACCGGCATCCCCACGATGCTGCTCGGGCTCGTCCGGCGGTTGCCCTGATACTGCGAGATGTTCTCCTTGGGCGCGGCGGGGTCGCAGTCGAAGCTCCAGGCCAACTTCAAGCTCGCCGGACGCAAGGGGGCCGGCGTCGCCGCCGGGAGTGCCTCGAAGGCATACACCACGCCATCGCCGCCGCCGTGGAAAACCAAGGGCCGGCCGGCCGCCACCCCGAAGGAGGCCGACGAGAACGTGCCGTGAAACACCCGCGCCCCGATGCCCGTGGCGTCCTGCGCCACGATCCGGCCCGTGTGTTTGTCCAGCACGACCAGGCCGGGCGCGCGCGGCGAAGGCCGGTGACGATGCGTGTGGTCCACCCCGTTCGGCGTGCTTACGTAGAGATGATCGCCCTGCACCAGCACCGAAATGTTCGCCGAATCATGCGGATAAACATCCACTTCACGCCGCAGATCCGTCACCCAGAGGATGTCCCCGTCCAGCGCACCCGTCGGTGCCGGCTCGACGCCGCGCGGCGCGGCATGGCGGCTTTCGTCTTGATAAGGACCGTCGTTGCCATTGGCCAGGCCGTCGAGGTCCAGGCACATGACTTCCGCGCGGTTATTGACGAGATACACCCGGTCACCTTCCACGGCCGGGGACGAAGTGAGGCCGGCGCCGGGACAATCGAGGTACGGGCATTCCGGCAGCTTGGGCACCACCAGTTGCCAGACCAGGCGTCCGCTCGATTCCTCAAAACACATCAGCACGGCCCGGTCTCCCTTGTGGCGCGGGTCGCGGGGCGCACCGTTGTTGGTGCCGATGAGCACCCGTCCCCGCGCGATCACCGGGGTGGAGTAGGTGGACGTGCCGAGGTCCGCCACCCAGCGAATATTGCGGCCCGTCTGCGGATCGCAGTCGACCGGCAGGCCGCGCTCGGCGGAAACCATGTTGCGCGAATGGCGCTGGCCCCACTGCGGCTGATCGCCAGCCCCGGCGGAAACACCAGCAACGCTCAGAACAAACAAAACCGCCAGGACGCAAACCGGCCCCCGGCGGAAGCGCGGCGGGGCGTGGCCCCGGTGCGACCAAACCACGTCGAACCGGTGACGGAGTTTTCGCACAAGCGCGGCGGCGACATCCGCGCCGGTTTTGGCGATGTGGCTGAAATCGGTTCCAAACATGATGTTCATGACGACCTCCCGGTGGTTGAATGGTTCAGTGGCAGGGAAGATTTGACGCCCTCGCGGGCCTTGGCCCAGCGCCGCCGGATCCACTTCTCAATGCCGACCAGCGCGTAACCGGCCACGGCGACCGCGAGAATGCGCAGCCAGGCCTGGCCGCTGATCGGCGCGGTGTGGAAGAGGCGGTTCATGATCGGCGCGTAGGTGAACAGCAGTTGCGCGGCGACCATGCTCGCGATGCCGGCGTAGATCCACGGGTTGCTGAAGACGCCCACAGCGAACATCGAGTCCGTGAGTGAGCGGCAGTTCAGCAGATAAAACACCAGCACCATCACCACCACGTTCACGGCGATGGTCCGCGCCTCCGCGACGCTCGCAGCGTGCGCGGCCTGTTCCCAGACGAATAGACCGAACGCGCCCGCCAGCATCAGCGCGGACACCAGCCCGATGCGCATCACCACGGGGAACGTCATGATCGGTGTCTTTGGGCCGCGCGGCGGGCGCTGCATGAGATCACGCTCCTTCGACTCGAAGACGAGCATCAGTCCCAGCAGGATCACCGTGGTCATGTTCACCCACAGCAATTGCACCGGCAGAATGGGCAGGGTGACGCCGGCCAACACCGCAGCGAGAATGATCAACCCTTGGCCGAAATTGGTCGGCAGCGTCCAGACGATGAACTTGGTGAGGTTGTCGAAGACGTTCCGGCCTTCTTCCACCGCCGCTTCAATCGAGGCAAAGTTGTCGTCCGTGAGCATCATGTCGGCCGCGCCCTTGGCCACGTCCGTGCCCGCGATGCCCATGGCCACGCCGATGTCCGCCTGTTTGAGCGCGGGCGCGTCATTGACGCCGTCGCCTGTCATCGCGACGACGTGACCTCGTGACTGGAGCGCCTGAACCAGCCGCAGCTTCTGCTCCGGGGCGACGCGGGCGAACACGTCCGTTTGCTCCGCCACTTCGGGCAATTCCGTGTCGGAGACGTCCTCCAACTCCCGGCCCGTGACCACCCGCAACTCGTGACCCGTGCCCGCCACGCCGTTCAACCCGATCTGGTGCGCGATGGCTTTGGCGGTCAGCGCGTGGTCGCCCGTGATCATCTTGACGCGGATGCCGGCGCGCTGGCACTGGCGCACGGCCGATATGGCTTCGGCGCGCGGCGGGTCAATCATCGCTTGCAGGCCGAGAAAGGTGAGGCCGCCGGCCACGTCCGTGTGCGCCACGCGCGTCTGCTCGGTGGAAACCCGACGCCGGGCGAACGCGAGCACGCGCAGTCCTTGCGCTGCCATGGCCTCGGCCGCGAGGCGGAGGTCTTCCTTGTCGAGCGCGGTGTGGCCACCGCTCTCGCCGAGGGCGTCCACGCAACGGTCCAGCAGCCGTTCCACCGCGCCCTTGACGTAGATGACGTGCTCGCGATTGCCGGGCGGGGCGTGCAGCGTGACCATGTATTGGTGTTCCGACTCGAAGGGGATGAGGTCGAGCCGGGGAAAGAGCTGGTGCGCTTCGGATTCAATCAAACCGCCTTTCCCCGCAGCGACGATGAGCGCGCCTTCGGTGGGATCGCCTTGCACCGTGAGCCTGCCCTCCTTGCGGACGAGCTGGGCGTCGTTGCAGAGCAGACCGGCTTGGAGACATTCCCGGATGGCGTCTTGCGCGGCCAATTGCGTCGGCTCGCCGTTGCGGTGGATATGGCCGTCCGGCTCATAGCCAGCACCCGTCACTTCAAACCGGGTCTTCGCCGCGTAGATCTGCTGCACGGTCATTTGGTTCTCCGTGAGCGTGCCGGTCTTGTCGGAGCAGATGACGGTGGTGCTGCCGAGCGTCTCGACGGCGGGAAGCTTGCGGATGATGGCACGGCGGCGCGCCATGCGGGCGACGCCGATGGCCAGCACGATGGTGACGGCGGCGGGCAGGCCTTCCGGGATAGCGCCCACGGCCAACGCCACGGCGCTCATGAACACTTCAACCAGCGGCTGCCCTCGCAGCACGCCCACCAGGAACGTCACGGCCGCCAGCGCGAGGATGGCGATGAGCAACACCTTGCTGAACTGGGCGATCTTCCGCGTGAGCGGCGTCGAGAGGCTGGTGGCTTCGCTAATCAGCCGGGCGATGCGGCCCGTTTCGGTCTGGTTGCCGATGCCCCACACGACGCCCTCGGCCTGGCCGTAAGTGACGAGCGTGCCGGCGAAAGCGAGGTTCTTGCGTTCCGCCAGAATGGTGTCGACTGCCAGCGCATCGGCGTGTTTCTCGACTGGCACGGATTCGCCGGTGAGCGCCGATTCGTCAACTTGGAGATCGCGCACATGGAACAGGCGGAGATCGGCGGGCACGCAGTCACCGGATTGCAGAAGCACCACGTCGCCCGGCACGAGTTCCTCCGAAGCCACGCGCTGCTTGCGGCCCTCGCGGCGCACGGTCGCCTCGGTGATCACCATTTTGGCCAGCGCCTCGATGGCGCGTTCGGCCTTGGCCTCCTGTACGTAGCCGACAATGGCGTTGACGAGGACCACGCCAAAGATGACCACCGCATCCACCCACTCCTTGAAAAAGAGGGTGAGAATGCTGGCGGCCAGCAGGAGATAGAGGAGCGGCTGGTGAAATTGCAGGAGGAAGCGCACCCATTCGCTCTGGCGCTTCTGGGCGGTCAGGCGGTTCGGGCCGTATTGCGCCTGCCGCCTCGGGATTTCATCAGCGGGAAGGCCGGCGCGCAAATCTACGCCGAGGCGTTGCACGACCTGCTCGGTCTGGAGCTGATGCCAGGCCGGCGGTTGGGTTGTGCTTGTTTCTTTCATTGGCGTGACACGGCATCTGGCCCTGGCGTTATTGCCCGCGGATGAGCGGCAGCAACTGGCTGACGTTCACCGAGCCGGCCTTCTGTTGAATGTCGCCCGCGGATACTTTTTCTCAATGTCCCGGATCTTCGGCCGATGCTTTGTCGCTTTCATGATTTGCATTCGTTGTAGTGAGCGGTTGCTGGAAATGGGTGTCCGGATGCGCCCCTGACTCGCGCAACAGGTGTCGGGTCAAGCGGCTTAAAAACCATCGTCGCTTTCACGCAACGGAGGGGATGGAAGCTGGCTTCCGGTGATGCGTTGGAAAGCTTCGCGGTATTTCTCGCTGGTTTTGCGCACGACTTCCGGCGGCAAGGGCGGCGCGGGCGGTTGCTTGTCCCAACGCAGTCCTTCTAGGTAATCGCGCACGTATTGCTTGTCGAAGCTGGGCTGCGGCCCGCCCGGCGCGTAGCCGGCCACCGGCCAAAAGCGGGACGAATCAGGCGTGAGCACTTCGTCAATGAGGATCACCTCGTCCTTGCACACGCCGAACTCGAACTTGGTGTCGGCAATGATGAGGCCACGCTGGGCGGCGTAATGGGCCGCTTCCTCGTAGAGTCGCAGGCTGAGACGGCGAACGACCTCGGCGCGGTCGCGTCCAACCATCGTGGTCATGCGCTCGAAAGAGATATTTTCATCGTGCTGGCCTTGTGGGGCTTTGGTGGCGGGTGTGAAAATCGGGCCGGGCAGCTTGTCGGATTCGCGCAGTCCGGGTGGCAACGGAATGCCGCAGACCGCGCCGGATTGTCGGTATTCCTTCCAAGCCGAGCCGCTCAAGTAGCCGCGGACGACAGCTTCGACCGGCAGCGGGCGCGCCTTTTCCACCACCATCGCGCGGCCTTTCAGCGGCTGGAGACTTTCCCAGTGGCCGACGGCCAGTTCGAGGTCCATGGTGAGAAAATGGTTGCGGACGATGGACTCTGTGCGCTTGAACCAGAATCGCGAGAGTTGCGTGAGCACGCGGCCTTTGTCGGGGATGGGCGTGGGCAGCACCACATCAAAGGCGGAGATGCGGTCCGTGGCGACGATGAGCAGCGCGTCGTCCAGATCGTAAATGTCGCGAACCTTGCCGCGCGCGACCAGGGGCAGTTCCGGCACGGTGGAGTCGAGCGAGGTGGAGTCATTCATAAGGGTGAGGGGTTCATCCGCATTGGCGCGTCAGGTGTTGGCAATTGGTTGTGCATGATTCGATTTCAACGCGCACGGGACGGAACTTCAGCGAGTGCCCGTTCCGACTCGGCTTGGTGGTTGTTCGCCGGGCTGGCTTTCGCGGCCCGCTTCCAGTTCACAGCTTGAAGCAACGGCGCATACAGGTCGTCCTTCGGCTTGATGCGCAGCGCCGCCAGTTCCGCGGGTGATGGCTCGCGGTCTTGGAAGGTCACAAAGGGAAGGTCCGAAAGAACGGTCAGCGGCGTTTGTTCGTTGCCCTCGCCCATGACCAGGACGGCAGCGGCGGCCAGCGCGTCGGCGACATTCGCCTTAGTCATTCGCAGGGGGCGACCGAAAACGTCCCTCCTGCCGACGTAATCGTTCAGTGCGAGAAAGCCGCTGTGGGCCAGCGCCAGCCCGGTCACGCCACAGCGCAGCGGCGCGGTCGTGCTGTCGGTGATGAGCACGCCAACGTGCCGGCGGGAAAACCGGTCGCGCACGTAAGACCGGACCACGTTCGCCACGCTTTGCGCGTCCGAGGGCCACAGGATGAAGCAGCCATCAGCATTGGACTCATCAATTCCGGCTGACGGAATCAGGCGGCCCTCCTTGAGGGTGAGGGTGACGCCGTAGCGGTTGCTCTCGGGCGGCAAGAATGCGTCGGCCTCGCTCTCGATCAGCGCCTGCTTGTCGGTCGTGTCGCAACAGAAGAAAAGCCCCTGGCAGATGGCGACGAGTTTGGAAGTGATCGCCAACACCGTGCGTTCTTCCAGCGCGGGCAGGTGTTGGTCCAAGAGCCGGAACAGGCTTTGTTCCGCAATCGGGATGAGGCCGGTATGGATAGGTTGAACAGTCATGGGTCGCAGGGCCGACGGCATGGCGCGCTTCGCGAGCGGACCGTGCCAGCCGGGTGATGCGGATCAGGAAGCCATAATGACTTTCTCGTAATCCTCCAGCTTCCCTCCGTCCAGACAGCAGGTGATGATTTGTTTGCCGAGCGGGTCCAGGTCGGGGTCTTGGAAATCCGCCAGGCACTTGTGGAAGAACGCCCGCAGGATTTCCGCGCCTTGATCGTAGGCTGCTTCTCCGACTTCCGGTTGCGTGTCCACCTGGAGCAACCAGCGGGCAATCATGCGGCCTTCCACCTGCAACTGGTGCAGTGTGTGGCCCAGCAGCGGGCAACGCGCCGGGCGAAGCTGGTCGGGGCGAAACTTCGCCACGCCCCGCCGGGCCAGATACTCGCGCGCGACCCATTGCGGCATGAAGCCCACGCGCCACGCGCCAATGTGCTGGTTGGGGCAGAGGATGTGACGCATGCGCGTGTTCTCCGCGAACTGGCGGAGCAGCAGATTGGCATGATCCACGCGACGACCCGTCGCAAACGGCCAATAGGAGCCGACGCCTTCGCTGGTCATGCCTTCGGTGTCAACGATACTCGGATTGGCGTGGCCGCGCGGCGATACCAACCGCCAGAGCCAGGCGAGTGACGGGGGCAGGATGTGAAAAACGCCCATGATGCCGTAAGTGGGGTTCTCCTTCGTGCAGGGAGGTGTGCGCACGCCAAAACTGCGGATGTCCACCGGGACCGCTCCCTCCACCACGCCCGGAAAGGCCTTGCGCGGAATGATCACGCGGGGATTGGGACAACGCTTGCCCGGCGCATCCTTGATGTGCTCCCAAACCAGCGCACGGCTGCCGGGCACGGCGTCAATACTGAGAAATAACAACGGCTCGGGCGGTTCGGCGGCCAACTTCTCCAGATGCACATCCGTGCCGTAATGTTCCAGGTGATTGACGCGAACAAACCAGGCGTTCTCCGCGTCGGTCAGCGTGAGTTTGCCTTTGCCATCCTGCAACGAGGGATGGCACAGGGCCATGTCGTCGGTGACGGCGTGGAGTTCGCAACTGCGCGGAATCTCCAGGTAACGCTTCTCCCCGGTGACCAGATTCTCGCCCAGCAATAAGCGGCCATCCGGCTCACGATGGGCCTGTTCGAGCATTTCACTCTTGCCGCCGCCGCTCGCGCCTTCGTGCATGATCGTTACTACGTTGTCATAAGGCGTGATGACCTGGACGGTGGAGCAGTGATTCGTCACCCAGCCCTCGCGCTCGCCCAGTCCGAGCAGCACGCCGTAGATGCCCTTCTTGGCGCTGGGGCCGGGATACAGGTTGTAAGAGAACAGCTCATGCAGCCCGTCGCGGCGGTTATGCACAACGACTTGTTTGCCGTTGCAATGCGTGTGGCGGAAGACCGGCGCCACGTAGATGATCGCTCGCGGCATGAAGCTCGCCGGAATCTCATCGGCGGGAATGATGCCCTGCAACATGGCCAGCCCGAGCGCGAAGAAGCCGGCGTTGCCGGGCGCAATCACCAGCGCGTCCATGCCCAGGCCCGCGCCCCCGGCCACGAAACCGAACATCGCCAGTTCCTGGCCCTTGAGCCAATCGAAGGTCTGCTGACGCAGCGGAGCGAAGTCGGCCCCGAAACGTTGCTGGAAGGATTCTTTGTCGGTCGGCAACCCGTCGCCAACGACCATGCAGTCGGGGTCGCGGCGGCGCATGTAAGGATCGGGGTAGTTGGCGGCCACGCCATTGCGCACCCGCGCCACGGTGGCTTCAACGACACGTCCTTTGCCCGGAACGTCGTAAGCAACTTCAAAATAATTCGACTTGGGTCCGCCGCAGGCCAAGTCAATGAGTTCATCGGTCGTGCTGGCGATGGTGAGCCGTTTGCAGTGGGTGAGAATGTCCGCCGCTTCGACCGGAGGATGATATTTTTGCCAGTTGAGGTTTGTTTTTGTCATGTTCGATTGTGGGTTCATAAAATTGGATCGGGCCGTACGGCGGGCCAATCAATCAGGTTTGGCTCTTTCCCCCTCAGGCCGGCGGACGGTCTGGCGCTCGGCCATTTGCTCCCGCAACCGGGTCACCGCCTTGCGCCATGCCGCCAGCCAGGTGTAATCGCGCGCCGCCGCGCAGATGTCCGGGCCGGTCACACTCAACGTAACCATCGCCTGGCAGGGTGGAGAAACGTCGCATTGCTGCTGCAACGTCACCCGGGCGGAAGCCACGGCCATCACGCGGTTGATCTCTTGCAAGTCGGCTTCCACCTGGTGCCGCAGCCGGTCATCCGCCTTTAGTTCTTGCATCTGGAAATGAATGGTCATCGTGGTCGCCATGCTTTACTCGGGATGAAGACTGCGGACGTGACCGCTGCCCCAGCCGTTGGCCCGCAAAACCGGATGCGCCCGGCGCACCCGCTGATGGTGGCGGTGACTTTCACGTGAAACGCCAGGACGCTGAAGGAACTCAACCTGATCAGGAGAGTTGGTTCCCGCTTTTGGTTCGGTCGCTTGACTTGTTGGGACGTGCTCAACACGCCCCCATTGTGGCCGCCGGCGCATTTTAGACTACTACGTAATCTGAATTGAGGCTTTAGCTTTAACCTAATATGCTCGGGGCATGGAATTTCTGAACTACCACCACTTGCGCTATTTCTGGGTGGCCGCCAAAGAGGGCGGACTCACGCGGGCCGCCGAAAAGTTGCGGGTTTCCCAACCGAGCATTTGCACGCAAATCCAGGCCCTGGAACAGGCGCTGGGCGAGAAGTTGCTCCGCCGCAGCAGTCAGGGGCTGGCCCTCACGGAAGCCGGCCAGCGCGTGTTCAGCTTCGCCGAGGAGATTTTTTCGCTGGGTGAAGAACTGGTGAGCACCATGAAGCAGCGCCCCACCTCCCGTCCGTTGCGGGTGAACATCGGCATCGCCGACTCGCTGCCGAAGTTGCTGACCTACGGGATGCTCAAACCGATCTTCCACCTGCCGCAGACCGTCCAAGCCTCGTGTTGCGAGGGCAAAGTGCCTGACCTGCTCGCCCAACTGGCCACTTACCGCCTGGACATCGTGCTCTCCGACGAGCCAGCGCCCGCCTCGGGAAACCTCAAGACTTTCAACTATCTCCTCGGAGAATGTGGCGTGGCCTTCTGCGCCGAGCCCAAACTGGCCGGTCGACTCAAGCGCCAGTTCCCTGCCTCTTTGCATACCGCGCCAGCACTGCTGCCGAGTCCGAACTCAGCTCTGCGGCGATCATTGGAAAAATGGTTTCGCGAACACCAAATCTCGCCGCGGCTCGTCGCCGAGTTTGACGATGCTGCGCTGGCGAAAGTGGCGGCGGCGGACGGGTTGGGGTTCTTTGCGCTACCCAGTGTGGTCGCCAGTGAGGCGGTCGCCCGCTATGGCGTGAAAGTAATTGGACAAGCGGCGGATTGTGTTCAGCAGTTCTACGCCATCAGTGCAGAACGCCGGCTCACCCATCCGGCGGTGGTGGCCATTACGACTCAGGCAAAGGCGGCATTGCGGTAGAGCGTCCCCATCCGATCGAGCAGAAGTTGGCAACAATTGGCAACAACGGCACTGCCGAAAGGTGCCATTTCGTGCGTGAGAGACTCCTCAACTGAAATCTATAATGGGTTCAAGATCAGCATTTTGAAATCAATGGGAATTTTTTTTCCATGATTCAAGTCCCTTCGCTCGCTCCATTTTTTGCCCCCAGTTCCCTGCGGTTTCACTGAGGATTTTTGATGTCTTTCGCTCATACGGCTTCGATTGTTCGTGCCCCACAATACTCCCTGAATCTCGACAAAAGTCGAGCCGCTGTTAGGACAGCGTTAGGACGGAATCCGCCTGACCGTGTTGATCCATTTTCCGTTGAGCCAAAAGGTGGCGTTGATCTTCTTCGTACGGAAGAAGGATCGTAAGCGGTAAGCGAGATGCAGGCGGCGTGGGGCGTAGTGGCGCTATTTTGGTTGCATTGGTTGAGGAAGTAAACTGTGGCGCGCGGGACGGGTCACGTTGCAGGAACTGGCGCGGCAACTGGACCGCGCCTTGGAAGCGGTGGCGGAACTGCGACCTTTGTGGAGCGGTGACGCTTTGACCCCTGTTCTTTGACAAGTTAAAACCACGACTTGGGGGACTACGGAGGAAGTGTCGCTTGCGGGCGCGCAGCCGCGGCCTGCAAGGCCACCGTCGGCAGCTTAACGCGGTCGAAAAATGATCCCGTGATCCTCAAAACCAGAATCCGCACTACCGTGCGGAATACATGTGCGGGCGGGCAACAGCTTGTGCCGGCTTCCTCGGCTCGTTATCGTTGACCCCATGCGAAGCTCTGTCCGCCTCTCTGGCATCATTCTGTGCCTATTCTCCGTCATTGCCCTCCACGCTGCGTCAGGCCGCCCGGAGGCGCAGTTGGTGAACACGCACTATCTACGCGACCACGCCGAGACGCGCGGCTTCATGCTCGGCCGGCCGGGCAAGGCAATCCCCACGCCGGACGGGAAGGCGGTTCTGTTTCTGCGCACCCAGGCGCGCGTGCCCAAACTGGAGCTTTACGAATTTGACGTGGCCACGGGCCGGTCACGAGTGTTGCTCACACCGGAACAGGTGCTTCAGGGCGCGGAGGAAAAATTGTCGCCCGAGGAGAAGGCACGCCGCGAACGGATGCGCATCAGCGTCGGCGGCTTCACGGATTTTCAACTCTCGAAGGATGGCAGCCGGATTTTGCTAAGCCTGTCCGGCAAACTCTATCTGGTGGAGCGCGCCAACAGCGCGGTGCGGCAATTGAATACCGGTGCGGGCACGCTGGTGGACCCGAAATTCTCACCGGACGGACAGAGCATCGCCTACGTGTTGGACTACGACGTGTTCGTGTTTGATCTAACGACCCAAACCGAGCGGCGCGTAACCACCGGCGGCACTGACAAACTGCGCCACGGTCTCGCCGAGTTTGTTGCACAGGAGGAGATGGATCGCTTCTCCGGTTTTTGGTGGTCACCCGATTCAAAGTTCATTGCCTACGAAGAAAGCGATCATGAAGGAGTTGAAATCTGGCACGTTGCAGATGCCGCGAAACCGGAGGAACAACCTCACCCCGCCTATTATCCGCGTCCCGGCAAGAACAACGTCAAAGCACGCCTCGGGGTCGTTTCCGTGAGCGGCGGAGAAACCGTGTGGATTCAATGGGACGGCGAGCGTTACCCGTATCTCACCACGGTGCGCTGGGACAAGCACGGCCCGCTGACCCTCGCCGTGCAAACGCGCGACCAGCGTGAACTGGTGTTACTCGAAGCCGATCCCAAGTCAGGTCGCACCACCACGCTGCTCACCGAGCGCGACGCCGCGTGGGTCTGCGTGCGGCAGGACGTGCCGCGCTGGCTGTCTGATGGTCGCGGATTTGTGTGGGCGAGCGAAAAGGCCGCAGGCTGGCAGCTTGAATGGCGCAATCGCTCCGGGGAAATCCAGCGGGTCCTCGCTGACGCCGGCTTGGGATTCCGTTCACTGCAAAGTCTGAACGCCGAAACGGGTGAAATCTTCTTCACCGCGCGACCGGATTTAACCCAAACCCAATTGTTCCGCGTGTCGCTTGACAGCGGCGCGCTCGTGGCCTTGACGCAGGCGCCGGGAATTCATTCCGCCAGCTTCAACGAAGGCAGTCCCATTCACGTTCGCTCGTTCGTGGCGTTGCAAGCCATGCCGAAGTCCACGGTCCATCGTGCGGACGGTTCTCTCGTTGGCGAGCTGCCGTCGGTTGCCGAGGCGCCGCCGTTTGTGCCGCGCGTGGAGATGACCAAGGTCGGTTCGGGTGAAGGTTTCTACGCGGCACTGGTGCGGCCACAGAAATTCAATTCCAAACAACGCTATCCGGTGGTGGTGAATGTTTATGGCGGGCCGTTGCACGCATCCTCCAGTGGCATCGTGACTGCGACCATGAGCCGCTGGCTGCTGGCGCAATGGATCGCCGACCAGGGTTTCATCGTGGTGAGTCTGGACGGGCGCGGCACACCGGGACGCGGACACGCTTGGGAGCGCGCCATCGGGAAACGCTTTGGTTCCGTGCCGCTGGATGACCAGGTCGCGGGTCTGCAGGCGCTGGGCAAGAAATATCGTGAATTGGACCTGAACCGCGTTGGCATTTACGGCTGGTCCTATGGCGGCTACGTCTCGGCGCTGGGCGTGTTGCGCCGGCCCGACGTATTCAAAGCCGCGGTCGCCGGCGCCCCGCCCACGGACTGGCTCGATTACGACACGCATTACACCGAGCGCTATCTGGGATTGCCCGACACCGACGCGGACGCCTACACCGAAGGTTCGCTGCTCACGTACGCCGCCGATTTGCAGCGACCTTTGTTGCTCATCCACGGCACGAGCGACGACAACGTCTATTTCCGTCACACGCTGAAACTGGCCGACGCGCTCTTCCGCGCCGGCAAAGAGTTCGATTTGTTACCGCTCTCCAGCATGACGCACATGACACCCGATCCGGTCGTCACGGAGCGACTCTACAGCCGGATCGCGGGCTATTTCCAAATGCACCTGGGAAAGCCGGCGCGATAGATTCGGGCGGGGCCGTGACATTCAGTGCTGGCAAACTGCGAAAGAACTCTTCACTCCGTCCGTAAGGCACGAATGAGCCGTCGCCAAGTTGGATTGCTTCGCACTCTGAAGGCAAGCGGGAGACCGATGAGCGCGGCATCAACCAGCAGGTGAGCGACAACGACCGACCAGATGCCGTAGGGCAGAACAAAGAAAGCCACGAAGAAGTAGGCGATGCCTTTGGGAACACAGTAACGCCAGGGAAACGTCGGATAATGCGCCGCCGCGAACAGTAACGCCGCCACCGCAGCCGATAAGGGGCTTATGCCGATGTAAAGCAATGGCAGGAGGAAGAAACCGTCTTCGGCCGGGATCAGCAGAAACTTCCAAGGCTTCTGTTTCAAATCGGACAGGATTCGTTCATTGGTTTCATCCGCTTCCTTGTCGTCGAACAATTTCACACCAAAGCGCTCCAGCGCCGCCATCGCCACTAAAAACACCAAGGCCGTAGCCACAAGAATGCCGAGGAATGCTGCGACGGCAAATCCGTTGACGTTGATCGGATTGTTTGCGCCGTGAAAAATCAGCAGCGCATAGCCCAAGGTCGAGACGACGCCGTTGCGCCACTTCAATAGCGAGTGCCGCTGGAAGAACAGGAGTCGCAACCGGTATTTGGCGTCTAGTCCGTCTTGTTCGGCTGACGACCTAAGCCACTTCTGGGCCTCATCAAAGTCTTTCACTGTTCCAAGCCCTTCGGCATAACAGATTCCAAGACTGGATTGGCCAAAGGCGTCGCCTTGAATGGCGGCTTTCTTAAACCATTCCACGGCTTCAGTCTCGTTCTGGGCCACGCCTTCACCCGTCAGCAGGCTGGCACCGTAAAAGGACTGCCCGACCGGATTGCCCGTTTCAGCGGATTGACGAAACCACCGCGCTGCCTCGACGGCATCGCGCGGCAGGCGGGTTCCACTCAAATACTCAAAGCCAAGCAGGTATTTAGCGGTTCCATCGGTGTTGTTCGCGGCAGCGCGCAGCCAACGAATGGACTCCGCCTGATCCGCGGCAACTCCGCAACCGTCTTGATAGGCGTACGACAGGAGCATTTGGGCGGCAGCGAGGCCCTGTTCGGCGGCTTTGCGATACCACTTTGCCGCCTCGGCCAGATCTTTGGTGACGCCATGGCCATTCTCGTAACAAATCCCCAATCGGTGTTGGGCTTGCGCATCGCCTTGTTCGGCGGCCATCCGGAACCACCGGGAGGCTTCCGACTCATTGGGAGCGGTGCCTTTGCCGTCGGAATAACAGAGCGCCAGATTGTATTGGGCGGCATTGTTTCCTTGTTCGGCTGCTTTACGGTAACACTCGACTGCTTGAGGGAGGTCCTGCGGCACACCCCGCCCCTCTTCAAGACAGGCGCCAAGATTGTGCTGTCCCCAATGAAAACCCTGCCCGGCTGCCAAGCGGTACCATTTCACTGCTTCGGCCGCATCATCGGGAACTCCCTTGCCACGGTCATAACAAAGGCCAAGATTGACTTGCGCCTGGCAGTTCCCCTGCTCCGCAGCTTGACGAAACCACCAGACCGCTTGAGCGGAATCCTGGTCCACACCGTCGCCATTTTGGTAACAGACGCCGAGCCGGTTTTGGGCCGACGCTTTGCCGTGGTCAGCGGCATCTCTCAACCACTTCACGGCTTCGGCGAAATCTTTTTCAAGGCCGTCGCCGTCGTGATAGCGGCGGCCAAGTTCACTTTGTGCCTGGGGAACTCCCTGTATTGCGGCACGCCTCAGTTCTTCCAAAGAACCGTAAGTTTCTTTTGCGTTCATGCTGAACCGCGGTCACTTGGGGGTGTAATCAACCACATGAATCCGGCCATCACTTCATGGAGATAGCTCCAGTTGAACCCGGAACAGTTTTCCCTCGCCGACGGAAACCCATTCCCGGAATTCAACCTCGTCTCCTGTTCCGTTTGTGACGGATGTTTCCGACCACTCGGCGAGCAGGGCGAGGTCGCGAACCTTGACCCGATAAATCCTGCCGGTGACGGTTGGATAGCGAAACGAGAAGCCATCCAAGCCGGTGGAAACGGTGTGAAGCTTGAACACGGACTGCGGATCGTTTGGGTCCGTGCCCGCCAGATATTCGCTCAGGTTGCTAAGGCCGTCTTTGTCCGCGTCCAGCACGGCATCCGCCGGATCGAGCCGGTCCAGGTCGTGCGCTTCCTCCCAGACATCCGGCATCAAGTCGCCATCGTAATCGGCCTGCTCAATGGCTGGCGGCTTGGCCTCGTAAGCGCCGATCGTGGGCAGCGCCGCGTAACAGCGCTCCTGCAAGTCCGCGCGAACGTTCGGCAGCTTTCGGCCCTTGCCCGCAGCCGGGCTGTTGGTTGCCACCGAGTAATCGCCCGTCGCCGCGTTGTGGAACAATGGATTCAACGCATAAACTCCATTGGTTTCCGGCGCGGGCAACGTCGGTTGTGACTGGCTTGGCTGATTGAATGCGTACCAGAGATTGTTCGCGAACTCGAACGAGGCCGCATCCGTGTTCGCGCCAATGTTCACATACGTGCTGATCTGTGAGCGATCGAAGTAAACCAGGTTGTTGATAAACTGGTTTTGGCCGCACGGCAGAAATGTGTAGCCGCCGCTGGAAACGGTTTCCTGCAAGATGCGCATCAGCCAGCGCGTCGGCTGGATAAACGTGTTGTTGGCCACGAGTGAATTGACCGCGCCAACGAAAGCCACCGGCGTGTCCGAGCCATGAAACAGATTCGCAATCACGCGGATGTTCTTCGCTTCGGAATTCGGTGCGTTCGTGACCAGCGGCGGGCGGAAGAACTGGAAGCCCGTCGAACCGCCGAGGTTGATCGCGCGGGTGCCGGCGTTGGTGAAGGAGTTCCAACGAATGTCAATGTCTTCACTGCCGCCCTTGCACTGAATGGCGTTGCTGCCGGCGTCGGTGAACTTGTTGCGCGCGATGATGCCACCGTGGCAACCGACGTGATCAATGCCGCTGCCGCCCGCGCTCATCCGGGCGAACTCGCAATCGAGCACGAAGTAATCATTCACGCCGGAAAGCTTCAGGCCGTCATTGTTGCCGCCCGTGCCGATGTCGTGAATGTAAAGATTGCGAAAGATGACATGCCGGGTGGCATTGCTGTTCGTGTACTCGCCGCCGTCGTCGCAATTGATGCCGTTGGCCGTGGCGCCGGCGACTTCGAGGTTTTCCAGAATGACAAAACGCACGCGCGAAAGCTGCATCGCTGTGGCCCCGCCGCTGATCACGGGTCGCGCCTGATCCGGCACACCGCCCAGCCAGATCGGGGCGTTCGACGTGCCGGCGAGATTCCCGATGGACGTGCCCGCCGGGTAAGTGCCCGGCTGCAACCGGATCGCGTCGCCCGGTTGCACGCCCTGCAACGCGCGGCTGATGGTCTGATAAGGATTCCCCTGCGAGCCGTTGCCCGTGGAGTTGTTGCCGGTGGGTGAAATGAATATCTCGCGCAACGGCGGCTTGCCATCGGCGAAAGTGCGGATGGGATCGCAGGATTCAGCGGCGTGGGTAGTCGCCAGTGTGAACGCAAGCAGCATTGCGCTCGCCACGGTTCGGATGAAGACCGGTTGCATGACTGCAATGTGCGTCAGGCCGGCGATTCATTCGAGGTCAATCTTCTGCGCTGCGACACGGCCGCAACCCCGCCGGTCACACGGCGGTTTGCGGTTCAAAACTGGATTGCCAGTTCGCGCGGGCGAGTTTCGTTGGCGAACCGGAGCCACAATAGGCCGTCCGTTACTGAATGTTCAAAGTCCGCCACCGGTTTTCCAGCCAGCGTGATGGAACGCGGCGGCTTCGGGGTACGGAGCATCACTATCGCTGATGTCTTCCCCACGCCCTCGACCGTGAACGAAACTGATTTTGAATCCTGTTCCAACAGCAGCGCCTTGCAGGCGGAGGCGAGAAGTTGAGGCGTCCGACCGCGTGCGGTGTCGAGGTCGCGCAGGAAGTACCGCGAGCCGGGCTTCAGTTCGATGTTGTTCTGCACACGGAGCTCCGGGTCAAAAAGATTCACGAAGCGACCGTGAAGCTGCTTGGGTGCGCCGGGAATGGATTCATCCAATCCGGCGGCGATCAGGTATGGGCCACGCCGCAGCAGGAGGTAATTCGTTTCGCGCCATTTCAGCTTCGCGGACAGCGCGGCTTGTTTCACAAGTTGAATCAGCCGTTCATCGCCCTGCGCGTCCTGTGCAAGTCGAACTGGGCTTTCTTTCAACCAGAACACCTCACCTTTGCCATATTCCCAGTTGACCCGAGTAGCCTTAGAGTGATCTGAGCTGGTCACGCCAAACGAAAGTTGCTCAAACAAGTGTTCCCGCGGCGTGGCGTAGCTACGGCCCTCGGTGTTCCACCATTCGCGCACGGCATGGTAAGGGTCGGAGTCGTCATCACATACCAGCAGCCGACCGCCGCGTTTGACCCAATCCGCGAGTGAAGCGTGAACTTCGGGTGCAAGCGGTTTCATGCCGTGATACGAAAGCAGCAACACGCGGAAGTCCGCGAGATAGTGTGGCACCGTGAGGTTTTCCAACTGCACGGGCGCGACCGGCATGCCGCGTTTTAAGAGCGGCAATGCCAGTCCATAGACTTCGCTCAGGTGCGGATCGCCGGGGTGGGGATCGCCGCGTTGGAACATCAACGAGTCGCTCACCAGCACGCCGAGTCCGGTCGTGCCGCAATCCCACTCGACGCGCTTTTGCTTCATGTCATTGAGCGCGTTCATCACCGTTTGCAGTTCAGTCGCGTACGGCTGCGGGATGGGCTGGCGGTCCTCTGGCTTTGCGGATGAAGGATAACGCCCGTTGAAAACCCGTTCTGGCCACGGCGCGACTTCGTATTGCCAAACCTCCGGTTGCAGCAGCGACGCGACCAGCGTGGACTCCCAGTTGCGCTGATAATCGTTCCAATCGTAGTTCGGATTATCCTCGATGGGATCGTTCAAATACCAAACGGTGCGCCCCGTGGCGCGGACGAGGTTTTGCATCGCGCCGTATTCGAGAAACGCGGTCTCAAACGTGCGCTCGCGCACCTTGCCGCGAAACTGATTCGGCGTTCGCGAGGTCCCGGTCCAGACTTGGGCGATGTAGCCGTCGCAACCGTTAAGCCGTGCGAGGCTCGACTCCGGACTCACGATCCGCCAGTGCGCATAGTTGAGCAGGCTGTGGGTCGGCACATAGCAACGGACTTTGCGCCCGGTGCGGCGGTTGTAATCCTGCACGTAGTCGAAAACTTGCTGCAACGCGCGGCGGTAGAGAAAATACTTGAGCTTTGACGCACGCCACTGAGCGTCCACGGAACTGTGCGGCGGCTGCCAGTCTTCGCCGTGGTGCGCGCGCCACTCCCGCTTGAAGCCTTCCGAATAACCGCCGCGCACCCAGAACTCCGGCTCTTCGAGATGAATCGCTTCCGCACCCGCATCCAGCGCGCGTTGCACCCCAACGCAGAGAAATTTTCCGAAGTTCGTTCCCGGCGACATGTAATACACATCGCCGCCGTGGCTGATCTTGTTGCCGCGCCGGTCGGTTTGGGCTTCGTCCTCGTGGTTCACGCCGTCGAAGCGGCCATAGAGGTAATCCTGGTAATTCCCCCACGAGACACCGGTCATCACGTGAATGCGATAACCGCGATCACGCCAGGTCTGGATGCGCTGCGGCAGGCCGGGATCAATGCCGTAAACGATGGCGACATCCGAACGCAGATTACCCGCTTCGCTCCATGCCTGCCCCGTCTGGAAACAGGTGCGCTCCAATACTTGCTGTGGATCGAGCGGAAATGGCGGGGGCAACTCGGCCGCACTCAACGCTCCAACGAAGGGAACGACCGGCAGTAGAAACAGCAACGTGCGAAGCATGACCACAGGTTGCGCAAAGTCCGGGGAACATTCAAGCGCGGCGCTCGCGATCCGAAGTTCAATTCAAGCAGAAGTCGATTGCCTCCGTGGGCAGGTCGCCATAATGTTGCCTCCCTTGAGCGCAGTGGAATCCAGATACATTGAGAAGCGTCGTCCCACCGGGCGGCCGCGGGCGCAGCGCGCCTCGTCTCGGGACAAGCCGGACTTGGCGCCGCCCGCGGAGTTTGGCGGTGATGCCGAATGGTTGCGTTCGGTGCAGCAGGATTTGCCAAAGTTCATTCCGTTCCTCACCCGTAAGTGCGAAGTGGAGTTCCGCGGTCGCATCCTGGAAATCAGCGCCGGCGTGGCGTGGTTCAGCGCGGAACTTTCCAAACTGCCGCGCGTGGTGGAGGTCATTGCCACGGATTACCTGTCGGAAACTCTCAAGCATCAGGCCCCGCAGGTTTTCAGGTTGTTGCGCGCGCACGAGGCTAAAATCACCCGCATGCCAGCGGATTTGCACCGGCTGGAGTTTCCGGACAATTACTTCGACTTCGTGGTCTGCTCGGCGGGACTGCATCGCGCGGTCAATCTGCCGCAATTGCTGCGGGAAGCCCGGCGGGTCCTGAAGCCGGGAGGGCAGTTTATTTCCATTCGCGAGCCGGTCTGCCCCTTCGTCCGGCAGTCGCCGCTCGCCGGACGGCGCACGGGTTTGATTTCCGCACACGACCAGAAACCGCTCTACACGCTTTCAGAATACAAGGAGTTCTTCCGGCGCGCCGGCCTGGTGGTGAAAGCCCGGCGGGTGAATCTGGCTTCGGGCTTGAAATACTACTTCAATGAGGCAGTCAACGGTTTCACTCATGCCCGTTATGCCTTCATCGGCACCAAGCGAGGCCGGGTGTGATTGAATTGGCGTTCCGTCCATCTCTCGCCATTCTTGCGGACAAACCGGTTGACGGGCCAAATAATTCACATTCAGTTAAGTGCTGGCGAACATCCTGCTGATTTCCCCGGCGGAAACTAAGATATGCGTCCTCGGACAGCGATTTTGGCAAGCCTTGCAGCAGGCTGCGTCGTGATCGTGGCGGGAATCCGGTTCGGCTTGCCCGAAACCCCGATGCCCACGCCAGCGCACACTTCCGCCCCGGAAGTGGACACCGAATCCGCCAAGACTAGGGTCGGCAAATCCAGCTTCTTCACGAAACGCAGTTCGGCCCACATGCCTGCCCAGTTAGACGCCGCAGCAGCCGCAGCAGCAAATGGCGCAGAAATCATCGCGGATTGGGAGCCACGCCTGGCAGAGGTGCTCCGTTCGGACGTCGAACCTTCGGAAATGGGGCGGCAACTGCTGGAAATGCTGCCTCAGTTGCCGCCAGCCGGCCGGTTGCAGGCCATTCGACGCGCGGCCGAATTGCTTCCCGACGATGACTACGCTCCCCTTGACAAAATGCTGAGTGACCCGGAGACGCCGCAGGATGACCTGGACGCCATGATGCGCGACCTGCTGCACCGTCCCGATTCCCTGAAACTGCCCGCCCTCCTCACCGTGGCGCGTGCTGCTGGACATCCGTATCGCGGTGATGCCCGGGAAATCCTCGCCGTGGTGTTGGGAGAAGACTTCGAAGAGGATTGGGGCATTTGGGAAAATGCAATCGCCGCATGGGTGGAACAAGAAACCGAAACCGTTGCTGCCGACGCGCCTGATACTCCGTTGGCAAAGGAGCAGAGCGCCAGGAGTCCCCGATGAAAACTCTGACGACATTTGCGCTCCCCAACTGCATCAACCCGCGATTAAAACTCTGCCACGAAAATGTTGTCGCATCCCGTTTGCCCTGATTATGATTAACCCGCAACTTAGACCCACAATCTGACCAACAACAAACCAACTCTTATGCCAGACAAAGTTCCCTACCTCGATCTGCCTGCGCAAATCCGTTCCTTGCGCTCCGAACTCGACGCCGTTATCGCCCGCACGCTGGACAACTGCTCCTTCTGCCTCGGATCGGACACCGTGCAGTTTGAGAAGGATTTCGCCAAGTACTGTGGCGCGGAACACGCAATAGGCTTCAACAGCGGCACCTCCGCCCTGCACATCGCGCTCATGCTGCTCAACGTCGGACGCGACGATGAAGTCATCACCACCCCGCACACATTCGTGGCCACGAGCTGGGCCATTTCTTATGTCGGTGCCAGGCCCGTGTACGTGGACATTGACGAGGACACGTTCAATCTCAATCCCGCGCGGATTGAACGGGCCATCACGCCGCGCACCAAGGCGATCATGCCGGTGCATCTTTACGGGCATCCGTTTGACATTGATCCGATCCTGGCCGTGGCGAAGAAGCACAATCTTCCAGTGGTGGAGGATTCCGCGCAGGCTCACGGCGCGAAGTATAAAGGCAAAACCATCGGCACATTTGGTGAGATTTCCTGCTTCAGCTTTTATCCCGGCAAAAACCTCGGCGCCTGTGGCGAGGGCGGCGCGCTCGTGACCAACAATGCGGCGTATGCCGCGCGGGCGCGTTCCTTGCGGGAACACGGCTCCTCCGTGCGTTATTATCATGACGAGGTTGGGTTTAATTATCGCATGGAAGGCATCCAGGGCGCCGTGCTGGGTGTGAAACTCAAGAAGCTCGACGATTGGACCGCCGCCCGTCGCCGCGTGGCGCATCGTTATCACGAACTGCTGGCGGACATACCGCTGCAATTGCCGCGCGAAGCCACTTGGGCGGAAAGTGTCTATCATCTCTACGTGGTGCGCCATCCGAAGCGCGACGACCTGAAGAAATACCTGGAAGCGAATGGCGTGGGCTGCGCCCTGCATTACCCGCTACCGCTCCACCTGCAGAAGTGTTACGCCAGTCTCGGACACAAGGCCGGGGATTTCCCCGTTTCGGAAAAGGCCGCGCGCGAGTGCCTGAGCCTGCCGATCTTCCCGGAGTTGACCGAAGCGCAGATTCAGCGCGTGGTTTCGGTGATCAAAGAGTTTTTTCAGAAACTTTGAAAGCACCACGCCCGCTGGCTTTACTATCGGCTGGAAATCAAGACACTGAATTGCCCAATCGGGGACGGAGGGCTGACGAATGAACGACCACGATTTCGATGACGAAAATGGTGGTCGTTTATGACCCCTGTGTTGCCGGCGGCATTTGTTAAATGCATACTCGTTGATCACGCCGCGCGCAAAGGCATCACGCAGGTCGAGCACTGCTGCGGGAACTGTTTGTCACTTGGCGAATCGGGTTTGGCCGTTCAAGCTGTGCATGGCTCGTATGAACATTGCACGCCAACAGACCATTAACCGGAACGCGGAACAGGGCCTCGGCCGGTTTCTGAATGCTCCGAAACGCTTCTTGGCATTGCTTCCAACAATCTTCTTCACAGGGGCTTGGTGCGCCGAAGGCCAAGCACCATTGCTGGACGATTTCGACCCGGGGGCAGACGGGAGCATGAGTGCCCTTGCGGTGCAGGCGGACAGGAAGATTCTGGTAGGCGGCGCGTTCACCACGCTGCGCGGGCAGATCCGCAACCGGATTGGCCGGCTTAACCCGGATGGCACCCTGGACAACGGTTTCAATCCGGGGGCAAACGGATCTGTGTACGCCCTCGCGGTGCAGACAGACGGGAAAATTGTGGTGGGCGGTCAGTTCACTATGCTCGGGGGACAGCCGCGCACTAATATTGCCCGGCTCAACGCAGACGGGACGCTGGACGGCACGTTCAATCCAAGCGTCACCGGCAATAGCCAAGCCCATGTGGCTTGCCTCGCAATTCAGGCGGACGGCGGGATTTTGGTGGGCGGCTCATTCACTGCGCTGGGCGGACAGCCGCGCATGATGATTGGCCGGCTGAACGCGGACGGGACCGTGGATAGCACGTTCAATCCAGGCGCGGGCAATTATGTCTACTCTCTTGCCGTGCAGCCGGACGGGAAGATTATCGTGGGGGGCTGGTTCACGTCGCTGGGTGGGCAACCGCGCAACAGTCTCGGCCGCCTGGACCCCGACGGGACGCTGGACAGCACGTTCACTTCGGGCGTCGGCGGAGCGACTTTTCCAGAGGTAACGGCCCTCGCCGTCCAAGCGGACGGGAAAATTCTCGTGGGCGGCTGGTTCGGCACGCTGGGCGGATTCTCGCGCGAGGGGATTGGCCGCCTGAACGCGGACGGGACGCTGGACGAAATTTTCAATCCGGGAACGAAGAACCGGGTGCGTTCTTTCGCGCTGCAGGCGGATGGAAGAATTGTCACTGCCTTCGCCTACTACCCACCGGACGGTACGGCGACGCGCCATTACATCGGCCGGGTGAACGCCGACGGCACGCTGGACAGCTTCTACGTGGGAGCGAACGACACTCTGTATGCTCTCGCGCTGCAACCCGACGGAAAAATCCTGGTGGGCGGCCTGTTCACCAATTTGAGGAACCGAATTGCGCGGCTGAACAACACCGGACCGGCCACCGAAGGCGTGTCGCACGACGGGAGTACGATCACCTGGTTGCGGGGGGGAACCAGCCCGGAGGTGTGGCACACCAGCTTCGCGGTGAGCACCAACGGTGCGGACTGGACTGAGTTGGGTGCGGGCGGGCGTCTGCCGGCCCCGCCAGGCGGCGTGTCGCCGGGGTGGGAACTGCCCAACGCGATGCTGTCGCCTGGCGCCAGACTCCGGGCGCGCGGTTGGACTACCAGTGGTCAGTTCAACGGCTCAAGCTGGTTTGCGGAATCTTACGGCGGCTTTCCGTTTTTCGCCACCCAGCCGGTAAGCCGCACGAACAGCGCCGGAACGGTGGCCACCTTCAGTGCGGTGGCGGGGGTTACGCCACCGCTGAGTTACCAGTGGCTGCGCGAGGGACAACCATTGGCCAATGCCGGAAACATTTCTGGCGCGCAAGCCAGCACGCTCACGGTGAGCAACGTGTTCGGCGCGGACGCCGCGAGATATGCCGTGGTCGTGAGTAACGCTTACGGCAGCGTGACCAGCGCGGTGGCGAGGTTGACGGTCTTGGACCCGATCGTTGTCACGTCGCCGACCAACCTGATGCGCAATGTGGGCGAGACGGCCACGTTCACGGTCACGCCTCTCGGCACGCCGCCGCTGGCCTACCAGTGGCGGAAGGAGGGCGTGGTCCTGTCCGGCGCAACCGCCTCCGCCCTGAGTCTCACGAACGTGCAGCGCGTGGACGCCGGGTGGTACGACGTGGACGTGTCGAACGCTTATGGCAGCGTCACCAGCGCCCCGGCCACCCTCTCGGTCAACCTCGCGACGCTAGACAGCACGTTCAATCCGGGAGCGAGCGCCGCCGTGAATTCCGTCGCGGTGCAGGCGGACGGGAGAGTTCTGGTGGGCGGCGCGTTCACCACACTGGGAGGGCAGCCGCGCAGTTACCTCGGCCGGCTGAACGCCAACGGGACGTTGGACAGCACGTTCAATCCGGGTGCGGGCGGTTCCGTATCTTGCCTTGCCATGCAGACGGACGAAAAAATTCTGGTGGGCGGCGCGTTCACCAGTCTGGCCGGGCAAGCGTGCAATCGGATTGGGCGGCTGAACCCGGACGGGACGCTGGACATCGCGTTCAATCCGGGGGCGAACGCAACGGTGCGCTCCCTCGCGCTGCAAACGGACGGCAAAATTCTGGTGGGGGGCAATTTCACCACGCTGGGCGGGCAATCGCGCAACTATCTTGGCAGGCTGAACTCCGACGGAACGCTGGACGACTCCTTTAACCCGGGCGCCAGCGATTACGTGAGAGCCCTCGCCGTCCAACCCGATGGGAAAATTCTGGTGGGCGGGTACTTCTCCACGCTGCTCGGGCAGTCGCGCAGCCGCATTGGCCGGCTGAACGCGGACGGTTCGCTTGACGATTCCTTCAATCCGGGGGCGAGCAGTACCGTGTATTCCATCGCCGTGCAAGCGGATGGGCAGCTTCTCGTGGGCGGCTATTTCAGCACGCTGGGCGGTCAGCCGCGCATGATGATTGGCCGCTTGAACGCGGACGGAACCCTCGACTCCGGCTTCAATCCGGGCGCGGACCTCGACGTGTATTCGCTGGCCGTTCAGGCGGACGGGAAAATTCTGGCGGGCGGGTACTTCTCCACGCTAGGCGGACAGCCGCGCAGTCGCATTGGCCGGCTGAACGCGGACGGGACATTGGACAGCACGTTCAATCTCGGTGCCAGCAGCTACGCGTATGCTCTCGCGTTGCAACCGGACGGGAGGATTCTGGTGGGCGGTGACTTCAGCACGCTCGGGGGACAGTCGCGCGCGAAGATTGGCCGGCTCAACAACACCGACCCCGCCACGCAAAACCTGAGCCGCGATGGCGCCGCGATCACCTGGCTGCGCGGCGGCACCAGCCCCGAAGCCTGGCGCACAATCTTCGAGGCCACGACGAACAACTCGGACTGGACGTTGCACGGAGCGGGTGTGCGCATTGCCGGCGGCTGGCAGTTGACCGGAGTTTCCCTCCCATCCACCGCCAGGGTTCGGGCGCGTGGCTTCGTTGCGGGTGGCGGCTTGGCGGACTGGTTTGCGGAAACCTTTCACGGCAGCCCCGCGGTTAGCCGACAACCCGCCAGCTCGTCCAACAACGCGTTCTCCACCGCCAGTCTCAGCGTGGTGGCGAACGGCAGCGAACCGCTCGATTACCGTTGGTTCAAGGACGGCGTGCCGCTCGTGGATGGCGGGAATTTGACCGGCGCGTTCGCTCCCACGCTGGTGATCAGCAATCTGCTCAAGGGCGATGAGGGCTTGTACCACGTTGTGGTTAGCAACGCCTTTAGCAGCGTGACCAGCGCGGTGGCGATATTGACGGTCTTGGACCCAGCCATTCTGACGCCCCCCGCCAGTTTGACGCGCAACGCGGGAGAAACCGGCACGTTCAGCGTGACCGCCGTCGGCACGCCGCCGCTGGATTTCCAGTGGTGGAAAGACGGGGACGCTCTGGCCGGAGGCACGAGCACGACGCTGACCCTCACGAACGTGCAACTCAGCGACGTGGGCGATTACCGAGTGGTCGTGAGCAACCGGATCGGCAGCCTGGCCAGCAGCGTGGCGACGTTGAGTCTGAACCTGCTCACCGTCGAAACGAACTTCAATCCTGGCGCGGGCGGCACGGTTTCGGCGCTGGCCTTGCAGACGGATGGCAAAATCCTGCTAGGCGGATTGTTCACCACGCTGGCCGGGCAAACACGGAACCGTCTGGGCCGCTTGAACGCCAACGGCACGCTCGACACCAGCTTCAGCACGACGGCGAGCGCGACGGTTTATTCCCTGGCCGTGCAGCCCGATGGAAAAATTCTGGTCGGCGGGGATTTCACTTTTTTGGCCGGCCAGACGCGCCGCTACATTGGCCGGCTCACTACCAACGGCATCCTTGACACGAGCTTCAACACCACTCTGTTCAATCCGCCGCCGGTCGGTTCGTTGGTCGCGCGGGTCCAGGCCATCCTGCTCCAGCCCGACGGCAAGATTATTCTTGGCGGAAGGATATCATTCAACGGCGGGCCATTCACTGGCTTCATTTCCCGTGTTCACACCAACGGCGCCACCGACACCAGCTTCATCACAACCAGCGGCGTGAGTGGCCCGGTGGCATCGCTGGCCTTCCAAACGGACGGAAAAATCCTGGCCGGGGGTTTGTTCACCTCGTTGCGCGGAGAAGCACGCAGCCGGCTTGGCCGGCTCAACGCCGACGGCTCGCTCGACACCACCTTTGACCCCGGAGCGGACAACACCGTGCTCACACTCGCTGTGCAGGCCGACGGAAAGATTCTTGTCGGCGGTGCGTTCAACGCCATCGCCAGCCAACCGCGCACCAACCTCGCCCGCTTGAATCCGGATGGCACGGCGGACGCCAGCTTCGCTCCAACTGTAACCGGGGGTAACGCCGGTGTTTACTCGCTCGCGCCGCAAACCGATGGCAGGATTCTGTTGAGCGGCCTGTTTTCTTCCGTCGCCGGTCAATCGCGCGCCAACCTTGCACGGCTCAATGCCGACGGCACGTTGGACGCCAGCTTCAATCCGGGCGCGAACAACTACGTCTATGGTCTCGCCATCCAGCCCGACGGAAAGATTCTGGCGGGCGGCGACTTTACGCAGTTGGCTGGACAGTCGCGCAGCCGCATCGGCCGGCTGAATCCCACCGAGCCGGCGACGGACAGCTTGAACTACGACGGCTCGACCGTCACCTGGCAGCGTGGCGGCTCCAGTCCCGAAGTGTGGCGAACCAGCTTGGAGTTTTCCACCAACCTCAACAACTGGAGCATACTCGGCAACAGCTCACGAACCACTGGTGGCTGGGAACTCGGCGGACTTGATTTGTTGCCCAAGGGCCGGATTCGCGCTCGCGGCTACGCCGCTGGCGGGGCCTTCAACGCTTCCGGCTGGTTTCTGGAGCGGACCTTGACCGTTGACCCACTCGTGCCACCAATGATCCTCACCAGCGATGGCAACTTCGGATTCCGCACGAATCTGTTTGGTTTCAATCTCTCTGCGTTGGGCGGCCAGATCGTGGTCTTCGAGTCCTCGACCGATTTACAGAACTGGCAACCGCTCCAAACCAACACGCTCGACGGGGCTCAGTTTTACTTCACCGATCCTGAATCCTCCAACGCGCCTTCCCGTTTCTATCGCGCACGACTTTTGCCGTAGTTCTCAGGCCGTCGTGCAAAGCCGTTGAAACGGCTGAGGTCGCCGCACCCGGCTTTCACGGGGCTGAAGCGCGGAGCCAAAAGTCAGGCTTGCAATCCCGGTCACATCGGAGTGAGATGGCCCCGGCGAGTATGAAAACTACCGGGGCTTCTCTTATTGGGATCGTTACACCTCTGGTGCTTGGCTGCATCGGGCTGGGCATTCTGCCGGTTAGGTTGGCGGGCGCAGGCGCTTCGTTGAGTGAACTTGCCCGCCCCCAGGACGGACGCTCGATGCGCGCCACGTCCACCATGCGCGTGGGCGAAGTGCGCCGCGGCGGAGCCGAGCAGAAACTTGATCCCAAGGCCGATCCGCGCGGTGATTTGAGCGAGGAGAGCAATTGGGACAATTACCGTGTCGCGCCTGGTACGACGCATGTTCTGATGGATGAAAAAGGCCCGGGCGTCATTACGCACATCTGGTTCACGTTCCTTGGTCCCGAACCGCAGGCGTGGGCCAAACAAGGCTCGGCTAATCATCAGGAAATGCTGCTGCGCATCTACTGGGACGGAAATGAACGGCCAGCGGTCGAGGCGCCGGTGGGCGATTTCTTCGCCAATTGCTTCGGCAAACGCAGCGAAATCATCAGCTTGCCGGTAGCTGTCGAAGATGCGGATTCCTACAATTGCTTCTGGCCGATGCCGTTTCGGAAGTCGGCGCGTATCGAGATTGCGAACCAGAGCGACAAACCCATCAGCCTGCTCTATTACAACATTGACTGGATCAAGAAACGCAGCCTGCCGCGGAAGACGCCTTACTTCTACGCGCAATATCGGCAGGAATACCCGGTACAAAAAGGCGAGGATTACGTGGTGCTGGACACCAAAGGCAAGGGCCACTACGTCGGCACGGTGCTGGCCGTGCGCACGCGCAGTCCTTCGTGGTTCGGCGAGGGGGACGAAAAAATCTACATTGATGGCGAAGCCAAACCATCCATCTGGGGCACGGGCACGGAGGATTATTTTCTATCCGCGTGGGGTTTGAAGACCACGAGCACGCCGTACTTTGGCGTTCCGTATTTTGATCAGTGGGGCATCTTGGGCGGGCATACCAGCGCTTATCGCTGGCACATTGCTGACCCGATTGTTTTCAACAAGGGCATCAAGGTGACCTTTGAACATTTCGGTTGGATTTCGCCGGACGAGAATCCTGATTACCGGTCCATGAGCTGGAACGAGCGTGAGGACGATTTCGCCAGTGTGGCGTTCTGGTATCAGACTGGCACGCCCACGTTCACCGCCCGTGCTCCGCATGCGCGCGAGCGCCGTTTGCCGGATCTTGAGCGGTTGACCATTTACGCCCGCGACTTTACGGAAGCGAAGCATCACGGCGCGGGCACGGTTGCCAGCCAGCAACTCGATCTTTACCCCGGTCCGCAATTAATCTACCGCGCGCCGTCCGCGGACAATGCCTGGCTGGAGATTTCATTCGAGGTGAAGCAGAAAGAACCGCTTCGGCTGCTGCTCAAGGCGACGCGTTCTTATGACTTCGGCAAATACCAGGCCACCCTCAACCGTGTGAAGCTGGGCGGGCCGCTCGACTTCTTCAGTGAGAAGGTCGTGGACCATGAGTTCCACCTGCTCGATTTCTGGCCGGACCCTGGTACGTACACGCTCCGTTTGGAATGTGTTGGCAGGAATCCACGCTCCGAGGGCTATTATTGCGGACTCGAATCGGTGCGCCTGCGCGAACGCCGTCCGCGCGTCGCTGACTATGGCCATGACCGCGAGAAAGACTGGCGCGAGAATCCAAGGCTCTATCGCTGAAGCAGCGGGAGGCGGATGCCGAGCAATGTGCTCAATCTGCGGACGCTTCGATTTTCTGCTGTCCCTGATGCGCGGCTTGCGAAACAATGCCCGCCGTCAATTTGAATTGAATCCTGAACAAGCTCCATGAACCCCCCAAAAACCAAAGACACCGCCACCAGCCGCTGGCTCTCTTACCGCCCCGAAATCAAGGTGTTCGATTGCACCATCCGCGACGGTGGGTTGATGAACAACCACCACTTCGACGACCAAACCGTGAAGACCGTGTATCAAGCCTGTGTGGCTGCGGGTGTGGATTACATGGAACTGGGCTACAAGGCTTCGCGCAAAGGCATCAAGCAGGGCGAACACGGTTGTTGGAAATACTGCCTGGAAGAGGATCTGCGGCGAATTGTCGGCGACAATCCGACGGACCTGAAGCTTACCGTCATGGCCGATGCCGAGCGGTGCGATTATCATGAGGACATTCCACCCAAGAAGGAGTCGGTCGTGGACATGATCCGTGTGGCGACCTACATCACTCAAATTCCCACCGCGCTCGACATGGTCAAGGACGCGCACGACAAGGGCTACGAAACCACCGTCAACCTGATGGCCGTTTCCACCGTGCCGGATCGCGAGTTGGACGAGGGCATGGAAATGCTGGCGACCTCCGAAGCGAAAGCGATTTACGTGGTGGACAGCTTTGGCGCGCTTTACAGCGAGCAGGTGCATTTTCTGGTGGAGAAGTATCTGGGCTATTGCCGGCCAACCGGCAAGGAAGTGGGGGTTCACATGCACAACAACATGCAGCTCGCTTACGCAAATACCATTGAGGGTATAGTCAAAGGCGCGAACTTTCTCGACGCCACGATGGCGGGCCTGGGCCGCGGCGCCGGCAATTGTCCCATGGAATTGCTGCTCGCCTTCCTGCATAATCCCAAATACGAGTTCCGGCCGGTGCTCGACTGTGTGCAGAATCACATCGAACCCATGCGCGCAAAACTGCTCTGGGGTTACGATCTGCCCTATCTGCTCACCGGCATGCTCAATCAACATCCGCGCACTGCCATCCGGTTCAAGGAGGCGGAACTCAAGGGTGCAAAAGGTGATGTCCTGGAGTTTTACGACACGGTGACGGCGGAAAGCTGAAGCGAAAGAATCCAGTTGAACCGCAGGCCGAGCGACCCGGACGAAATTGGGGCCACCCGCGTGCGGAAGGCAGCGACCGTTTCCTTGAGCCTGATTCGCAATACCTTCCGCCTCCTCACGTCGTCGGCTACGGTTCAGGGGTTCAAAGCGCGAATTTTCAGTTCCGGGCAATTCTCTCCCTGAGCCAGCACCGGGATTACCATCCTCGTTTCAGGGCGGCTGAGCATTTCTCGTGATTGCCTCCACATCCGTTCGTGGTTAACGTCCGCACGTTGAATCCGTCGCGCCTGTGCTGCGACGACTTGTCACCAAAATTTTGCTATGGCCCTACTCAACGAAAATTACCTTAAACTCAAAGCCGGTTACCTCTTCCCCGAGATCGGTCGCCGCGTGAAAGCCTTTTGCGACGCCAATCCCGAAGCCGCCAAACGCCTCATCCGTTGCGGCATTGGCGACGTCACCGAGCCGCTCCCGTCCGCCGTGATCGCCGCGATGCATAAAGCCGTGGACGAAATGGCGTCGCGCGACACGTTCAAAGGCTACGGCCCGGAGCAAGGTTACGAGTGGCTGCGCGCGGCCATTGCGCAGAATGATTTCCGCGACCACGGCCTCGACGTGGCGGACGACGAGGTTTTCGTCAGCGATGGTTCCAAGTGCGATTGCGGCAGCATTCTCGACATCCTCAACGACAAAAACAAAATCGCCATCAGCGATCCCGTATATCCCGTTTACGTGGATACGAACGTGATGGCCGGCCACACCGGTCCAGCCAACGAAGCGGGCGCTTACGGCAAGATTGTTTACCTCCCGTGCAAACCGAGCAACGGCTTCATCCCCGAGCCGCCGAAGAAGCACGTGGACGTGATCTATCTCTGCTCGCCCAACAATCCGACCGGCGCGGTCGCCACACGCGAGCAGCTCGAAGCATGGGTGAAATACGCGCTCGAACACAAAGCCGTGATTTTGTTCGACGCGGCCTACGAGGCATACATCACTGACTCGGCGATTCCGCACAGCATCTACGAAATTCCCGGCGCGCGGGAATGTGCTATCGAATTCCGCAGCTTCTCGAAGAACGGCGGTTTCACCGGCACGCGCTGCGCATTCACCGTCGTGCCCAAAACGCTCAACGCCTACACCAAGTCTGGCGAAGCGAAACCGTTGCACCCGCTGTGGTCGCGCCGCATGACCACGAAGTTCAACGGCGTGAGCTACATCGTGCAACGCGCCGCCCAAGCACTTTATTCCCGCGAAGGCAAGGCGCAGGTGAATGCGCTCATCGCCCATTATCTCGGCAACGCCGAAATCCTGCGCAAAGGCGCAAAGAAAGCCGGCCTGAAAGTTTTCGGCGGCGTGAACGCACCTTACATCTGGGTGCGCACCCCGAAAGGCGTCACAAGCTGGCAGGCATTCGATAAGATTCTGGCCGAAGCGAACGTGGTCATCACGCCCGGCAGCGGCTTTGGCTCGAAGGGCGAAGGCTATTTTCGAATCAGCGCCTTCAACAGCCGCCCCAACGCGGAAGCAGTTGCAAGCAGATTGCAGGATTTTAAGTGGTAAAGGAAAGGCAGGGGAATGTTCGGCAAGTTATCAAACCCGCAAGCCAACTCATTTATACCCCTCAACCTTCAAACCTGTGGGACTGCATTGGATTCGTTTCTTGAATGCTCAGCTAGAGCCTCGTGACCTCGGCTGCTACGGGCGGAGAAGATTCACGAGGGATTTCATCTTGCGCAGTTTCTCCAGCGCGTGATGCAGCCGGGACTTGACCGTGCCGAGAGACAGGCCGAGCGCAGCGGCGATTTCGGACAACGAGGCCTCTTCATAGAAGCGCAGCAACACCACCTCCTGATGCTTCGGCGGGAGTGTATCAATGGCCGCCCGCATCCGGGCCGCCTGTTCCTGCCGCACCAGATTCTCCGCCGGCAGAGGCCGTGCATCCGGCAAACGCTCCAGGCTCGATTCTCCAGCGTCCCGCTCGCTTTGCGGCAACCCGGCCAGCGTCACCGGACGGGAGCGCGCCCGCCGCACCGTCTTCTGGAAACGGTGAACGAGGATGGCGTAGAGCCAGGTGGAAAAGCGGCACGAGCCGTCAAAGCGAGCGATGCTTTTCCAACCTTCGATGAGGGTTTCGGCGGCAAGGTCCTCGGCAGTGGTGGGATCGTGGCAGAGCGCGACGGCCTGACGGAACAAGCGCTCTTCGCTGGCTTGCGCCAGTTCGCAATACGCGTCCGCCTCGCCGGCTCGGGCGCGAGCCAGAAGGTCCGCGGACTCAGACAGGCCTGGTCGCTCTTCCGTAATGATCACCCACTTATCAATTCCCCTCGCGGTCGGAAAGGTTCAAAGAGAATGCCCATTAAGCAGTGGTCGTGAATGATGAAATTGCTGCGTGTTCAATTAGCGGTTCGATTTCACTCTGCTGCCGGGCCGTTCGGCGGGAGTTGCTTCAAATATTCACCCAGCGCCACATGGGGTGGTGAATTGCGAAGCGACCAGTTGCGCCAGCCGTCGTCCGTCTTGACGAAATGGAGCACAAGATAAATCTGGTTGGTTGCCTTCGGGTCATCACATTTTACGACCGCGTGATCGCCTTCGACGAGCGATTCGGTGGGCAGCAGGTTGAAAGGTCTGCCGCGCATTTGCTGAAAACGCTCTCTCGCTTCGAACGCAAAGTGGGGCAGGGACTCGCGCCAACCTTGGATGCGGTCCACGGCGAGCGATTGGACCCTGTCGTCCTCTTTGTCGCGAATCGCCGCCAACATCCGCAATGCCAGGTCCTCCACCGCCACTTTTTCCGCTGTGAGTTTCATGGCAGTAGTCTGGTTTGTCGGACGCGACTGCATCGCATTCAGTTCGCGCGCCAAGTTGGCCATCTCTTCGCCAATACGGCGGAATTCCTTGGCATACTCCTCGTTATGTCGCCCCAGCAGTCGGGCTTGAGTCCAATCACCCTCCTGCAACGCCTCGCGGACTTTGCCGATGTCTTTCAACAGCGCCGGTGGAAACTGACAATCCGTCCCTTGCACGGTCGCATTGAAGTTGGTCACCAAACTCAAAAGGCGTCGCACACCCGTTTGTGCCGCCGCGAGGTTCGTCGAGGCGAAGGCCGCTTCGAACTCGTGGCCGAAATCCTCGATATCATTGAATAGCTCCAAGGCGCGGGCCCTGTCCGGCTCGGACAGAAGGGTGGAGAGACGCTTCGGCTTGTCCGCGGATTGCACCAGCTTGTAGCGAATCAGCACACTGCGCGTATTGGGCGCGGCACCGCTGAAACCAGTGATTTGCAGCAAGCCGCGTCCGCCCTCGCGGGTTCGAATCACGAAGGTAGCGGGCAGATCGCCTTTGGCGGACAGGGTGGCGGGCGTGCCGGATTTGGCGGAGGCGAGATAATGGTCGAGTCGCGCCGGCGCCATGTCCCATTCATTCCGCGGGACCGCCACCGCAATCAGGTCGAAACCGACCAGGCCAGAAACGACCGGGCTGGTGTCGCCCACAGCGTCAATCCCGTATTCCTTCCACCATTTGTGCGTGTCCTCCGGGCTGGGTTCGGCTTTCGCGCCAAAGAACTCCGACGCGGCAAATTGACGGCCAGTATCGAAATCAATGAAGCGTCGGCGGGTATCGCCTTCGCCGTTGACCGATCGCGTGATCACTTGGCCAAACGTGGCTGGCGCGAAAGCGCCCTCGACGGCGGAGCGTGGCTTCAGGGAGATATTCGGTATCTCCCCGCGCACCCAGGGCGTGCGCTCGATGACCATTTCCTTCACCTGCTGCAACCAATTCTTCGCCTCCGGCTCGCTGCCGTGAATGAGGGCGAAGCCTTTGGCCGGCGATCCCGTGAGTACGCCAGTATGAAAAACCAACTTCTCGGAGCCGCCGTTTCGCAAGCGGGCAACCATCCGCAGCGCATATTGCCCCCGGTCCGCGTTATGCATGACATCGAAGCGCAATGCGCCCTGTTCGTAACGCGGCTCGCTCCAGAGGGCCATCGCGCCGCGCTCCAGATCGCGCGTGGTTTTCGTCTGCACGTCATAAACCGAAACCGCTTCCCACGGCCCGCACGCAACGGCCTCCTGGTAGTCTGCGGTGTCCGGTGGTTCGGCGAAGCAAACCAACTGCGCGGAGGCGCGGGCCTTGCTGCCAAGCTCCTGCACCATCGCCGGCATTTCGATGTCGCTGGGCCGGGGTGAGAAACGAGGCTGAAAACTTTCGAGCGCCATCCCGGTCGGCAACTCACGGCGGATGTAAAACAGAAACTCGTTCTGCGGAATGATGGTGATTCGGGATTGGGTGGTGGGCGCGAGCTTGGGCAATTCGACAATCGCGACCGGCGGCGTGGCCAGCGGCGTCCCGTCGGGCTGCCACCAGAAATTCGTACCGCGCGGATTGCGGGCAACGGCCACGACCTCCAAGGTTAAGCCGTTGGTGAGCGTCACTTTGAACTCGCCGGGTCTGGCCTGTGCAAGTGAAGGGACAGATCGTGTGGATGAACTGGAAGTCCCTTTCGAGCCGAGCGGATGAACACCGATGAAGCTGGCGTATTCAAACGCGTGCTGTCGGGCCAGTGCGCTCGCCTTTTGAAACCATTCATTTTGCTGGGCGACGGTGATCTGGTCAGACGTGACGGCAAACTCCAGCACCGTGTTGTTCCGGTCCGGCACTTTGGCCAGCAACGCACCCACGTTCTCCCAATTCGTCGGCTGGCCTTCGAAGGTCATCGCGGATTGCTCGATCACGAGCCGCACGAACTTGCGTTGGGCATCTTGGGCCGCCGCGCCCATTCCGCCGGATGGGATCGCGAGGTGCAACTGCGACTTAAAGTCGGCATAACCGCTCACGAACTGGTTTGCCTCCGTTTTCAGAATTGCTTCGCGTTCGGCTTTGGAGCGACGACTGCTTCGAGCAATGTCCCGCATCCGTTCCGAGGCATCCTCCAAGCCGGCAAGGCTGTCCGTGACGGATCTGAACTTGTCCGCATCCTGGATTCCCCAATCTTGCGGCGTAAAGGAGGCGTTTTGATTCTTCCCCTGGAGTTGGTCACAGAGTTCGTTGAAGTGATTGAACACATCCGCTTGTTCCGATAATTCCCCTCGCGCCGCGGCCGCTTTGATTTTTTCAGCGGCCAGATCCATTCCTGCCAGGGCTGCAGCCAGATACCGGTTGGGGATGTTAAGTTTGATGGCATCGGCATCCGGATTCCTGCGATCGGGCGACGAGACAGTCACGCTTCCACCGCCCCCGCCGCTGGCCAGTTGCGTCAGCTTATAGCGCAGCTTCATGCCGCGCGGTTCGTTGGTGAACAGACCCGTGATCCGCAGCACACCCGCTTGGCCGCTGGCGGTGAGAAAGGCAAAGGTCAGCGGCGGCTGCGCGTTGGTTGGCAGCAGGTATAACGTCGCTCCACGAGCTTCGCGGAGTTCCAAGACCGCAGTATCCGGCCAATCTCCGCCGAAGCCGATGTGCGGCGCGTCCCAGGCCTTGTCGTGCAGGTCGCGGAATTGCATTCCCCGGCTCATCAGCGCCCAACGGTCGCGCGCGAAGTCCACAAGCAAATCAACGCGATTCGAGTCCAACCAGCCTTCGCGCGCCTCAGCCGTCCGCTGTCCGAAGTCGGCGGGCAACGACAGCAACTGGCCGCTCGTCAGATTCAAGGCTTCATTGCCCCGGTTCTCGTCCAGATCGTTCAGCACCCGTTCGACAGCCGGACCGAAGGTCATGGACACGTGGCTTGCCTCGGATTGTTGCTGCATCTTGAACTTGGCCCGACTTAAGGCCGGCAACGTGATGGCGAGCAGGATTAGTCCAGCGGGAATCAAGATCAGCGCGAGCAGAACCACGGCAATCGCCACCGCGAAGCGCCGCCAGAACCGGTCAGGGCGCGGCCCCGGCGCGGCGGCGGCACCCGACGCCAGCGAGGCCAGCGGAGGTTTTCGCCCAAACGCCTCGCGCACTTCGCGCCGACAGAGCACCACCAGCGACCAAATCCCGATCGGCAGGCCAATGAGGTTTCCGGGCGTGACAAGGATGGCGAGGATGCTGCCGATCATGGCCAGCGGATAGGCCTCGAGCCGCTTCATTTTCAAGCCGGCAACGATCATCATGCTGCTCAAGATAAAGGCTGACAAGGACACCAGCAGCATCGGGGCGGCGGCGGTGGAATAACCTTTCCCGCCCAAGATGGCCGCAGTGACGAGGACGACCAGCGGAATCGCGATCCAGTTCAGAATGCCCGTGGCCACCAGCCAGTTGGCAGGAGAGTTGACCATGCTGTGGATCGTGGCAGCCGACGTGAGTCGGCTCTGATCTTCAGATGGAGCGGACTGACGTCCGCTGCTACCGGATGGGGGGGTCGCCGCAATCGTTTCCACATCCGTCTTCACTTGACTCGCCTGTTGATAGCGCCGCTCTGGTTCCTTTTCCAGCGCATGCAACACCACTTCATCCAACCGCACGTCCATTTGAACCTTCCTGGATGGCGGCTGGAATTTGCCCAACGGCAGTTCGCCCGTGAGCAGTTCATAAAACACTACGCCCAGCGAATAGATATCGGCGCGATGATCCACCGTGGACGGCTTCTCCACCTGCTCGGGCGCCATGTAATGCGGCGTGCCGAGCACGTCCTTTGCGCCGGTCAGCGAACCCTTTCCTGCTGGCACACCCACAATCTTGGCGATGCCGAAATCGGTGATTTTCACCCGGCCCTTTTTATCGAGCAGAATGTTCTCGGGCTTGATGTCGCGGTGGACAACGCCTTCGTTGTGGGCGAATTGGAGCGCTTCGCAGATTTGCGGCACGATCTCCAGCGCCTGCTCCGGCGTGAGCCGGCCAGCCTGTTCCACCTGACGCAGATTCGGGCCGTCCACAAACTCCATCAGCAGATACGGCTGGCCGCCCGTTTGCCCGAAATCATGCACGGCGACTATGTGCGGATGATTCAGCCGGGCCAGTGCGCGGGCCTCCCGATTGAACCGCTCGGCAAAACCGGCATCGTCCGCCGAGCCCGGCGGTAGAATTTTCAGCGCCACCAACCGGTCCAGCGCCAGTTGTCGCGCCTTGTACACCGCGCCCATCCCGCCTTTGCCGATGAGTTCGATGATCTCCAGTTGCGGAAACAGTTTTCTGAGTTCCTCGACTGGCGGCGGCACAAATCCGGATTCCTTGCCGGGATTGCCAGGGTCCGTGCCGGTGTTGAAGCCCGACTTGATCAAACACTCGGGGCACAGCCCCAGCGGTACGTTGGGTGGCAAAGTCTTCTGGCAGCTCGGACAAATTTGTTTCGTTTCCATAATCGTTCTTTCCACCCATTACTTAGGAAACGGTGGCGGAAGGTTGCGCTGAAAACACCCAATCTTAAATGCGCAGTTTGACCACGGATGGACCCAGCGTGGCTGCTTCCGAAACCAAAGAGCCGAACGAATGGTTGAGTCAAGGCGAGTGATTCTCCCTCTCCCAGCGGGAGAGGGCCGGGGTGACGCGGAAAGTGTTCTTCTATCTCCACGTTCCGCAATGCGGACACGGTGGATGGACGTGCGGTTCTCCCTCACCCTTAATCCCTCTCCCGCTGGGAGAGGGAGACAGCAATCCGCACTTGCTTGATTTGCGGAAAGCCACTCTGCCACTGCCGACTCACGACACTGGAAAAGCCGGCGGATGAATCCCCCTCTCCCAGCGGGAGAGGGCGGGGGTGTGGGAGAGCGTCTCGAAGTTGTGGCACATCCGGATAAATCAAACATGGCTCGCGAGGCAGAGTGTTCTCCCTCTCCCTTGGTCCCTCTCCCGCTAAGAGAGGGAGACAGCCGGCCGGCGGCCACTGGAATTCTTGCCGTCTTTGGGCGAAGTCGCGTCATTAGATTAAGGATCGGAACTGGTGGTGAAACATCCACCGCATCTCAAAACTCTGTTCCGAAGAAATGGAGGCTCGGTGGAAAAAGCTTTGAACATATTTACCCGAGGCATCCGTGTGCATCTGTGTCCATCCGTGGTTAGCAATCGTTTACTGCCCCGCCAGCACCGCGAACAAGTGGCGCAATTCTTCATCCACCTCATCTGCCCCGGCCACGGTGTTCGCAATCTCGTCTCGCAGGAGTTGCCGGTAACGCTGGCGCAAGCGATGCACGGCGGATTTCACCGTTCCTTCGTTGACGCCCATCTTCGTCGCCAGTTCCGCGTAAGGCTGCGCCGTGCGTTCGCCCACCAGACACGGATGGAGCGTGGTGAACAAATCCGCCTTGCCTTCCTGCTCGTATTCGGCACGCAGGTGGTTCAAAACCTCCTCCAGCAGCGTCAATGCCCAGCGCCGCTCAAAAGTCCGTTCGGGCGTGGCACTGTCGGTCGGTTCAACCCCGTAGCGCGTTTCCGCTGTCTCGAACTGGAGCGGTACCAAAGGGACGCCGCCACCGCGCTTCTGGGCCCGGGCCTTGTCCCATTCGTCCGCCAGAAAATGATTCATCGCCGACAGCAGGAACGAGCGGAAGCGGCCTTTCGTCTGATCGGCGTTGCCCACCCAGTTCTTTTCCAGCAGCCGCGCGAAGAACTCCTGGGTCAAATCCTGCGCGTCCTCGGGCGATTGCCCGCGCCGCCGCACGTAGGCGTAGAGCGGATACCAGTAAGTTTGGCAAAGCTTCGCCAATGCGGCGTGGGCGCGGGTGGTGTCATTACGCCCGGCGGTGAGCACCACCGACCAATGCGTCGTGACGAAAACGTGACTGCGCGGCGGCTCAATACGAGTCGAGATCGGCTCCGACGACGCGGTATGCGTGGACGCGCTCACTGACGCGAGCGTATCGCTGCATTCCCGAAACGCAAGCCGCGGTGAACCCGCGGCGCAGATTCACAGTCACGGAGCGGTGGAGCGCACCAGTTTGTAACGAATCGTTACGCTGCCGCCCGGCGCGTCGGTGTAGGAGCGGAATTGCAGCAACCCCGGGTTCCCTTCGCGCGTGCGAAAGGCGTAGGTGCGCGATCCGCTTGAATCCGTGCTTAACGTGTTTGCGCTGATGACAGCCTGCAACCTGTCATCGGCAGGAGAGGGAAATTTGATGTTGTGAAACGCGCTTTGCGCCTCTCTGCTATTCACCGCGATTTCGATGGATTGGGCCGTTCCGTTTACCCATTCCGAATCCGGCACACGCGTGACGCTCACTCCGAACCAGCGCAGTCCACGAACCTCTTGTGACGTATCGGCGACAGCGTCCACGCCATTGCTGGCCGCCCAGTTCCAAATGTTGGAATACACATCAGCCTTCCAGGGTTCCTGGACGTCAAGCGTCGCTGGAGGGGTCAACACCTTCGCAGTGTCGAAATCTATGAAGGCGTTCGTTCGCGCCGTCGAGGGGCTTTGCAACGTGCGTTCAACTACCGGGCTAAAGACAGTGATCTTTGGAGTAGTGTTGAGTTTGTAGCGGTAAACTTCTCCGAAGGTTTTGTCATCAGGCTGGCTCAGAGGCACGAATTCCAGGAACTCTTCTGTCTGTGGAGCGTAGGAAGACACCGGAAGATTCACGTAAAAACCACTTTCGATGCCACCGCTTTCATGCAGGACAATTTTAATGTTCACGCGGTCGTTCACCACGCGCACCGGTTTGAGGCTACGAATGGTTTCACCCCAAAACTTTTCGGAAATGTCGTCGTTAAGGCGCTGGTTCTGCGGCGTGTCCGCCAACCGCCTGAATGCGCGATGCGCTTCTTCCACGATGGCGATGCGTTGGGATGCCGTTAAGTCCAGAGTCGAAGATTGCAAAGTGTGCGGCGCTGGAACATTTTGCCCTGATTTGTCTAAATAGCTCTCGATCAAACGTTGCAGATGTCCAACGTTGGCTTTGAGCGAAATCCCTTTGATCTCTCCGCGCTCCCAGCGTGCGCGTTCGATCACGTATTCCATAACATCGGCGGGATTGAAGTCTCCCGGGTGGATGATCGCCGAGCCTTTGGACGGATTGCCTCGAACCGGGCCGGGATGGAAATCAACTTCGCTGGTCTTTCCATTCAGAAACTTCGCAATCAAGCGCATGCTATAAACTTCGCGGTCCACGTTGTGCATCACCTCGAACTGGTGATCATCGCGTTTCTCCGGGATCGCCGGTGTACTACAGACGACCATCACGCCGTTCACCAATTCCCGCGTTTGTTTACCGTCATAGACAGCGATGGCTTCCCAAGGACCGCGGGCCACCTTGACAAGGTAATTGACTGAACCGGGTACCTGGTCGAAACAGATCAAATGTGCTGAAGCCTTTTTGCCCGATTCCAAATCGCGGATCGTGGGTGGGAAGAATCCAATATCCGAAGGGCGCGGGCTCCAGTCCATACCGACTGCCCTTGCCACATCTTTTGGCCAATCTTCCGGCCATTGCCGTTGAACGTAGATCAGGAATTCGTTTGTCGGATTTATTGTGACGGTCGGTCCACGCGTCGGTTCCAATTCCGGCAATTGCATGATTTCAAAGGGCGGCGTCGGAAAGCGCGTACCGTCTGGTTTCCACCAAAGATTTGTTCCGCGTGGATTCCGGCAGATCGCAACGACTTCGAAAGAGACGCCGTTGGTGAGTGTGAGTTTGAAATCACCGGGATTGACCGAGGTACTGCCTGCCGTTTGCACCAGCTTGTAACGAATCGTCACCGTGCGCGGGTTGTCGGTGAAACCAGGGATTTGCAGCAGACCGCGTTCGCCAGTGCGGGATTCAAACGCGAACGTCAATGGCAACAGCCCGTCCGGAAGGTAATAGATCGTCGCGCCGGAATGTTCCACCCGCTGCAATGCGCTCGGCTGTTTGAGGGCTTTGCCTACGTCCTCGGGAGTTGCGGTTTCCCATTGGCGCGTGAGAAAATCGGAGAGCTTCAAACCGGCGGTAACGAACGCCCAGCGTCCGGAAACGAAGTCGTCGTACTCCGCAATCAAATCTCCTTCGCTCGCCACCAAAGCCCCGAGTCGTCCGCCACTTTCCTTGGGTGCGCCGTCAAGGATGGAAGTTTGTTCCCCAGTTCTCAGGTTGAGCGTTTCACGATTGCTCTTGCCGGTGCCGTTATCTGGATCGGGCAGAACCCGGTCCATCACCGGACCGAACGTCACCACATCAGTTGCGGGCGCTGCTGCGTCATTGACCCGGATATGCGCGCGCGTTTGCTCTCCCGGATTGAGCGCCACGTTTTGGAACTCGACCCACTGGACGGGACGAACCTCGAAGTCAATGCGCGGAAGCGTGGCCATTGCCTCCTTCGCTGGGATGCCGGGGAACTCAAACGTTTGACTGAATGCGCCGCCTTTCACAATCCGACCGTAAACCGGTTGAAACTGTTTGCCACGCCGGAATTCCTGCTTCCATTCCCAAATGAAACCACCGAGTGTTGATTTGGGTTCGGAGGGTTCGGGTATGTGGGTTCGCAGGCGATAATCGCACCCTTTCAAGTTATGCGTGAGCGTGACAGCCGCGTTTCCGTTGTGATCAAAAATTTGCCCTATCGAAAAGCTGCCGTAAGGGGTTTTGTCGGATGAACTCCAGCCAAAGTTCGGTTTGGGTCCGTCCAGGTAGGGTCCGGACGCGAGGGCAAACCGAATCGTCGCCGTCTTCTTGTCCTGGGGAAATCCCTGCACGAGTCCAATCCAGTTTTCCGCGCTTTCACCTTTCGGCGTGACGGTAAACTGTCCGTCGGCGCTGTCTGGCGGGTTCTCATCAAGCTGCCAACCCATCAAGTGCGCATTGTTCGCATTCGGCCCGCCCCAGCGCGCGACAAACTTGCGATAATCCAGCGAAGGATCGCGCGTGGACGACAAGGTGGACGCCCCGAACGACCAACCGATATTTTCTTCGGAAGGCGTTCCGTCCGGGTTCCAGAACCACTCGATTTCGTTTGTCTGCCCTGACGCGCGCCGGGGATTCGAACCGTGCATCAGGCAAACCAATTCCACGAAGGAGCCATCCGGCAGTTGAGCGGCGAAATCCGTTTTCGGTGCAAGGCCGGATTCGGCCAGATTGTCACGCACCAGCTTGTAACGAATCTTCACGCCTGGAAGTTTATTGACCGTGCCCGGGGCATAACGATCTTCCATCATTTGCACGATGCCGATGCCGCCCTCCCGGGTTTTGAAACCAAACGTCATGTGAATGCGATTGCCCTCAAACGAATCCGTCGCTGGCGCCTGGGCAGCGATTCTTTGGTGAAGTTTGTCCGGCGAAAGAGTATCCCAATCTTCCTTTTCTAATTTCACCAGCATCAGGTCCTTGCTCATGAGAGCATGATTGCCGTTGACCGCATCAATCCCGTGCTCGCGCATCCACGGCCCCGCTTCGTTGCCATTGAACCAGTCGTAACGCGCTTGGTCCCGATCTCCGACCGGGTGCGGCAAAGGCAAATGCCTCCGCGTGCCGGTATCGAAATCAATCCCACTTTCGACGACCAGTTCGATGACCGGGCCGAAAGAAGCTGCGGTGGATTCAACGAGAGATGGCGAATTCACCGAACGCATCTCTTTCAGGCGTTCTTGAATTTCCATCGTCGCGCCTTCCTTATGGCGGTGGCTGGATTCCATCACTAAAATGGCGATGACGCCGAAGCTGAAAAGCGCGAGGAGCGTTGCATAAGCGAATCGCTTTTTTAATCCGCAGAGAAGCGCCAGAACCAACGCCAAACTTCCGGGGATCAGTGGAGTCGCGTAGCGCCAACCGGTTAATTGCATCCACAGAATTGTCCCGATTATTCCTGTAAAAAACCAGCCGAGCGCAATGTATTGAAGCGGTGTTTTCGGTGTGGATAGTTTTGCGTTTTCGGCACGTTTTTGCTTTGCCTCAAACGCCTCGCGTACTTCTTTTTTGCTCAACACAATTAAAGACCAGATGCCGAAGACAATTCCGAAAAGAATGATCGGCGGAAAATACATGAACGGTAAGAGCGCCAGAATGCTGGCGGTAACCGCCAGCCGGTAGTTGCGCAATCGGAGCATTCGTTGAGCGCAAACAATTACGAACACACCGAAAAAGCTGCCGAGTAGCGACAACATCGAAATAATTCGGGCGCTTTGCGGCGGTTGTGAGATGACCTGTACTAATCCGATTACGATCAGCAACAAGCTTGATGCTCCATAAATTGTTAATCCGATGGCGGGCGCTTTCAGTCGGCTGCGTGCTTCGTTAACCAATTTCTCATTGGGTTGTGAACGCTTTGGCGCTTCAGACGGTGGCGACGCGGATTCTGATGCGGCGATGTTCTCAACCTGCGTTTTAAACACGCTGGCTTGCTGGTAGCGCAACTCCGGTTTGTTTTCCAAAGCGCGCAAAACCACTTCATCAAGGCGCACATCAATGTGGACTGTTTTGGAAGGCGCTTCGATCTGCTTTCCCGGTAGTTCGCCCGTGAGCATCTGGTAAAAGACAACACCCAGCGCGTAGATGTCGGCGCGATGATCAACTTCGAGCGGTTTGTCTCTTTGCTCCGGCGCCATGTATTGCGGCGTGCCCATCACCTTGCCCGCGTCGGTCAGCGCTTGGAGTTCCGGCTTTAGCCGGTCCGCCGCCGCGCCCGAACCGCCTGAAGGCGGGACTCCAAACGAACTCTCCGCCCCCACAATTTTCGCCAATCCAAAATCGGCCACTTTCACGCGACCACGCCGGTCCATCAGAATGTTTTCCGGTTTGATGTCGCGGTGGACGATGCCTTGGTCATGCGCGAATTGCAGTGCGTCGCAGATTTGTGGAACGATGGCGAGCGCTTCGTGGGGAGAAATGCGACTGCCTTGCAGGAGTTGTCGCAGATTCACGCCATCCACGTATTCCATCAGAAAAAAGAACAAACCATCGGCGCGCCCGAATTCAAACAGCGTGACGATGTTTGGGTGGTGCAACTTGGCCAGCGCTTTGGCCTCCCGCGTGAAACGTTCTGCAAATCCGGGATCATCGCCGATTCCCGGCGGAAGGATTTTCAGCGCGACAATGCGGTCGAGTTCTTTTTGGCGCGCCCTGTAAACGGCCCCCATGCCGCCGCGTCCGAGCAGTTCAAGAATTTCGAGTTGCGGGAATTTGTCGGCGAGTTCTTCGGGCGTTGGCGCTGTCTTAAGAACCTTTGTCCCGTGCGGGCCTTCTTCGCCGGTGAATTCGGTTTGCGTCGCCAGGTTCATCGCCATGACGCAGCGAGGGCAGAGGCCGGCCTTGGCGCTCGCCGGAAGCGGTGCGCCACATTGCGGGCAGCTTTGCGGAGTCGTTGTGCTCATACCTGTTCCTTCGCAATCCGCCGGCGGTTGTTACAAACTTTCATGTCCGGGCAAGTGCCCGGGCCAGATGGCGCAATTCCGCTTCGACATCCGCGGTCGCGGACAGGGTCTGGGCGATTTCCTCCCGGTATATTTCGCGAAAGCGCTTTCGCAACCGATGCACGGCCACGCGGGCGGCGCCTTCACAGGAGCCAATGCGCTCTGCGACTGACGCGTAATCAATTGTTCCGTGAACAGCCATCAGGCAGTCCTTTAACGTGTCGAACTCATTCGCTTTTCCCACCGCCGCAAATTCGTGCTCCAGCCGCTCCAATGTGAGGTCGTGCAACGTGATCGCCCATTGTTGATCGTAGGCTTCATCAGGCTGAAGCCGGGATTCAGACTCGGCAGCATAGCGGCTTTCGGCAAACGCAGTATCCATCTGCACATGAAGATGACCGCCACCACGACGCTGTGAGGAGACGCGACGCCATTCGCTGACCATAAATTTCTTCAGCACCACAATCAGAAACGTCCGCAACCGGCCTTTCTCGCGATCAGCGGTATCGAGCCAGCGTTTTTCCAGCAGGCGGCAGAAAAATGCCTGCGTGAGATCCTGCGCGTCGTGCGATGAATGACCGGAACGACGCACATACGCGTAGAGCGGATACCAATAAGCGCGGCAGATTGTTTCCAGCGCCGCGGCGGAAGCGGCGGATGTTTCGCGTTTGGCGGCAAGCACCACGGACCAGCGTGTTTGTGGAAACGCCTGCGGCTGCGCGTGGGATGTGATTTGACCGGTCATGAACGTCGTCCCCTCAGATTAGCAAACCGTCGTCCATTGTTACAGCAAAGCTTCCGGGGGGGCGCCTGCTGCGGGTCCGCTACGGGGATCAGGGCCTTGGTTTCAGCGCGACGTATTTGATTTCGCCGCTCACGCAGAGGTTCAACGGGAGGTTTGAATTTCGGTGTTCGTTGTCGTCGTGCGGGGTTCTTGCACCAGCTTGTAGCGAAGCTTCACACCACGCGGGTACTTAATCATTCCGGTGATTTGTAGGAGACCAATGGCTCCGCTCCCCGTCTGGAGAGCAAAGACCAACGGCTTGTCGAGTCGGTCATTGATCGCATGGAACGGCCAGCCGTCTTCCGTTTCCATCACGACGGCATCAAGAGCGCGGCGCAATGCTTCGGGTGTCGCGTCATCCCATTGCCACTCGGACAGGCGGGCCAGCTTGAGGTTCGGCCCGACCAGATTCCACTTGAAGCCGCCTTTGTTAACCACCAGGAGGTCAATGTCGTGATCGGCGGTCCATTGTTTCCGCAGGTCATCACTCGAAAGCTCCCCGGCCATGGCCGTCAACAAATTGCCACTCTCAAAGTCCAACCCTTGAAATCCGCTTTTCGCATCGCTTCCCTTCACCACCCGCTCGTTTACCGGGCCGAAAACAGCAGTGAACGCGGAACCACTGGTGGGGGTATCATTTCCTCCCGGTTCAATGGGTTGGAACACCTCTCCCGTAGTGTCCACGGAGAAGCGCAACGACTCGAAGAGGCCCTCACCGCGGACCATCCAAAGACCATTCGCTTGCGGTTCGAGGTGAATTGCCGCACGGGGTGGCGGCTCTTCCGTGAGTCCGTTTTTCCAAATCCTTCCAAACCGGCACTCGGCGCGCTTCATGTCAGGAGTGACGCTCACGGATAGACTTTCTGGCTTCCAGCCGCCTTCCCCCATCCGCTGCAGAATCTCGCGGCGCAATTTGTCCTCGACGCGGACCACCGCCTGAGCACTGACCTGTTGTTGCCTCGCCGGATCAGGTTGTTTCCTCGCCAGTAACCAATAGCCGACCGGCAAGGCGAGCACGAGCAACCCCACCCCGGCTATAGCTGCAACAATCGCTACAACAATCTTCCATTCCCCTCTGCCGCGGGACGGTGATGCCGCAGTCGGCGGCGGCACAGAGGATGGGTCGCCGGCGACGGGTTTGTTGGCCGCTCGCCACACCGCCCTAATAATCAACCAGCTTACGACCACGCAGCTCGTCACCATCAGTCCCACGACGAGGATGGAAAACCATGCGCGGCCCGACTGTGGAATCCATTCCGAGGCAACCTGGTCGGCCAGCCAGCTCCATCCTGCAACCAGCCCACCATTCAGCGCCAACAGCGGAAACAGCAACACGTCAAACACCGCCAACCCCAGCCCGTACAGCCGGCCCCGCGAGTGGCGGATTTGCGAGATCGCAACCGCGCCCAGAATCGTCGTGCCGAACGGCGCAGTCAGACCGAGCGGCAACAGGCTGAAGCTCAACAGCACCTGCCACCACGGCGGGCCGGGTGGTGGCTCAAGGAGACGCGGCGCGACCGGCACGCTTGCCTGGACGGTGAAAAACAAGATTGCCGCGATGAAAAACAAGGATGCCCACCCCATCCCGACAATCGCCGTGCGCGAGAAATGCGGCTTCCTTTCCGTTTCTGAATCTTTCCCCGTCTTCCCGCGCCGCAGGTTGCGCGAACTGAAATTCGGTTCGGGAAACCACGGCGACGGAAACGGCCAGAGGCCCGCGAGCGAAAGCACGCATATAGCCAGACCAACGACGCAGATCACAACCAGAAATCCCCTGAAAGGCCCCGCCCTGTGGAACATTTCCTCGACGACCGCGATCATAAACAGGAAGAAGACCGTGCCAGCGAATGCAATCATCGCCTCTTTGGCGTTGGAACTTGCGGCGAGCACAGCCTGCGGGCGTGCTGCTTCGGATGGAGCGGACTGACGTCCGCGGCTGCCGGAGGACGGCGTCGTCGCAATCGTTTCCACGTCGGTCTTGACCTGGCTGGCCTTCTGGTAACGGCGGTCCGGTTCCTTCTCCAGCGCGTGCAAGACAACTTCATCCAACCGCACGTCCACCTGAACTTTTTTTGACGGTGGTTGGAATTTGCCCAGCGGTAGTTCGCCCGTGAGCATTTCGTAGAACACCACGCCCAGCGAATAAATGTCCGCACGATGATCCACCGTCGCGGGTTTTTCCACCTGCTCGGGCGCCATGTAATGCGGCGTGCCGAGGATGTGATCCTGGGTAAGGCCCGCGCCCCTCTCCCCGGCCCTCTCCCCATCCGATGGGGAGAGGGTGTCCGCAGGCCGGGAGAGGGGATTGATGATTTTCGCGATGCCGAAGTCGGCTATCTTCACGCGGCCCTGCTTATCGAGCAGCACGTTTTCTGGTTTGATGTCGCGATGCACGACGCCCTGTTCGTGCGCGAACTGGAGCGCCTCGCAAATTGGCGGCACGATGGCCAGCGCCGCCTCCGGTTTCATCCGGCCTTCGCGCAACAACTGCCGCAGCGTCATGCCGTCCACGTATTCCATCAGCAGAAAGAACATCCCGTCCGCCTCGCCAAAATCATGCACGGTGACGATGTTCGGGTGACTCAATCGCGCCAGTGCCTGAGCTTCGCGCAGGAATCGTTCAGCGAACTTCGGGTCCGCGCCTTTCTCCGGAGCCAGAATCTTCAGGGCAACGAGCCGGTTTAATTTCGGTTGACGCGCCTTGTAAACAACGCCCATCCCGCCATGGCCGAGGCATCCCAGGATTTCCAGATGGGGAAATCGTTTCGCGACTTCCGCTTCCGGCGGCGGGACGATCTTTGTGCCGTGCGGACCGAACTCGCCAGTCGCTTCAGTTTGCGTGTCGAGGCCCACGCCCAAGACGCAGCGCGGGCAAAGTCCTTGTGGCGAGTTCGGCGGCAGCGTCGCACCGCAGCGGGGGCAGGCAGCGGAGGTTGGCGGCGGCGTTTGTTGCGGACGGATCGAATTGGCTGGCGGGGAAGTTGGTTTGCGGCGCACCAGCCAGACCACCAGCAGGACCAGCCCGACCGCCAGCCCCGCCATGGCCAGCAGCACGATCAGGATCACAATGATTTCCGGCCAACCCAGCATTCCAAACATCACATTGTTCATATACCGGTTACTAACGGAATTGAATCCCAAGGTTACCGGACGTTGCCGAGATACTTGAGTTCGGCACTTCGACGGCAGCGACCAGGGCGATTCCACCTCACCCGCTGAGGGCGCTGAAAAGGTGGCGCAGTTCTTCCTCTGCTTCGACCGGTCCCGCCACGGTGTTCGCGATTTCCTCACGCAGTAATCCCCGGTAACGCTGCCGCAGCCGGTGCGCGGCCACCTTCACCGCGCCTTCGCTCAAGCTTAACTGCGCACCCAGATCCCGATACGGAATCTCCGCCCGCCCGCCGGCAAGCGTGTCCTTGAGGCCCAGAAACAGTTCATCGCGACCAGCGTCCGTGTATTCCCGTCGTAACTTCCCCAGCACAACGTCGAGCAGTGCCAGCGCCCACTGCCGGTCGAAGGCGCAATCCGGGGTGTCGCCGGGTGCGACCGGTTCAATGATACGAGTTTCCGCCGTATCGAATTCGAGCGGGAAGTGTTGCACTCCACCGCCCCGTTTCTGGGCGCGGGCCTTCTCCCATTCGTTGGCCAGGAAATTCTTGAGCGAAGCGAGCAGGAAGGAGCGAAAGCGGCCGCGCTCCGGATCGGCTTTCGCGACGGTGTTCTGCGCCAGCAACCGCGCGTAAAACTCCTGCGTGAGGTCTTCGGCCTCTTCGCGCGAATAGCCGGCCCGACGCACATAGGCGTAGAGCGGATGCCAGTAATGGCGGCAAAGTTGTTCCAGTGCCGACCGTGCGTGAGTCGTGTCGCTGCGCCCCGCGGCCAGCACTGCCGACCATTGCGTGGTGACAAACACAGCCCCGCGCGGCGGTTCATCTCCGGCCGGATCAGTACCTGGCAGAACCGGGTGGGAGGAAGTGTTCACCTCGCGAGCGTAACGCCGCGATTTTGAAACGCAAGCCAGTGGCTGCTCGCCGGCGCAAACCGGACCGATTGCGCAAGGACCGCGTGCGTGTCAGCGCCGCGAACTGGCGCTTGGCGCTTTCAACCCTGCGACGCCTATCGGCAGGGCGAACAACTCGCGCACTTCCCCGTCAGTGAGCGGACGGTTGAACACGGCCACATCGTCCAGCCAGCCGACGCAACTGTAGCCCAGCGTCAGCGCGCTTTGCGTCACGTCCCAGTTGAAGTTCCCCAGCCAGCCGGTGAACTCGCCCTGCAACCGGCCGTCGAGATACAGTTTTCCCCACGCGTCTTTTTGACCAGAGTTGAGGTTGCCAAAACAGAACGCGACGTGCGTCCAGCGGTCGCGACGGAATGGCGGCTGATGCACCGCCACCATCGGGCGTTCCGGCTCGGGAATGTTTTCCCAACCGCGGTTCTGCGGATTCCAGAAGCGTTTCACCGGCAGGATGGCGTAACGAAAATGCCGCGGCGTGTGGTCCTTGCTGAACTCGATGAACATGTTGCCTTCCTCCCAAGCCTGCCCCACGAATTGCAACGGATCGCAATAACCGGGCTCAAGGTCCTTATCCGGGTCGAGCCGCAGCCATAATGAAACCGCACCACTCCATTGGTTTGTTTGATAGCCAAGGTTCTTCTCACCGCGAAAGAAAACCGGGCGCGACTTCGTGTGAAAGCGCAACGCGTCCCCGAAACGGCCTTCGCCCTTGGCCAGCGTGACCAGATTGTCCTCGGGCAGGCCGGGTCGAGCTTCTTTGCGATTGCCGGTCGGCGCATTGTAGAGCACGGGATCACCCGCAGCTACATCGGCGTGGAGTCCTTTGTCGAACGAGGCGTGCAGCAGCAGGGCGTCACCGAGTTTTGAGGTGGACTCTGCCGCGAAGCCACCCAGCGAAGATCCAATAACCAACGCCAAAGCGACGAATCGAATGAAACGGGATAAAACATGACCACCTCCACAGGAGCGCGGACAGCCTTGTCGGCGAGTCCCTGGCCTGATGGAAACACGCGGGCATGGCTGTCCGTACTCCGGGAAAATGTCCGTGCGGTGGGAGAGGAATCGAACGACTGAGGTGAGCGACTGCGGCCGACAGGGAGGTGGAGCGCACCAGGCATACTCGAATTGCCGCCCCGCGGTGAGCCAAGAAGCGGGGTGGTAATTCGTCGCCAACGACTGGCTGGGAGTTTCGTCCGGCATACATCCGACCTCTATTTCAGCGATCAAGCCACTTGCTCAACGTCTGGACAAGCGGATGTGGCGAGACCGCCACAAAGTTCGTTCTAGTCGTGAGCATTTCCTCTAACTCCATAGTGAGATGCACTCTGGCGGTAAAGGAGGATTCCTCAGCCATCCCTTGCATCTTCAATATCTGACCAGTGGGATCAGTCTGGTAGAACGTGCCTCGCACTTCATGGAGCATGACTGGAACTCCATCAACTCGTCCGGGCTTCGGCGGATGGTAAACTTGGACGCTGGATAGGAGGTTGGACTGCGCCAACGCCATGAACTCCGCCTGCGACAACTTCTGAACATCGGGACTCGACCGGATGGCCACCAGACCAACGGCGATCAGGACCAACAAAGCCAACGAAATGATCGTCATCACCTGTTTCATTCTGTCATGCGAATACTGAATGTTCGATCCGGCCTCATCGTTCAAACACTGAAGTTAACCTTAGGTTCATGGAAGCGTGAGCGTCTCAAGTTTCAAAGTCAACGGACTACTGCGCCAACCACACCGGACCGAACTCGACGTGCTTGATGCTCTTGCCGCCTTTCACATCGTGCGTGTAAGTCACATGCACGCGACCGTTGCGCGACTGGATGGCGGTCGGATAACCGTAGTTGCCCTCGTGCGGCGGCGATTTGTCCAGATACTTCTTCCCGCTCCAAGTGCGGCCCTCATCCTCGGAAAGCACAACGGCCAATTGGTGACGGCCATCCTCGGTGTCGTTCAACACCATCAACCATCGTCCATCGTCCAGACTGATCACAGACAGACTGCTGCTGGGGTTTGGCAGATCGGTGTCCCGCGCCACGGACCACGTTTCGCCGTCATCCTTCGATTCACTCACCATGACGCGCTTCGGTGATTCGCCGCCGTCGCGCATGAAGGCGACAATCGTCCCGTCCTTCCGACGGGCCAGCGTCGGTTGAATGTTGCCCAGCCCGACCATCGGCTTGCTGGCGCGCCAGTTGTCCCCGTCATCATCCGAAATGGCCATGAGCGAAATGTTGAAACCATCCGAGTAAAGCGGCAGCAACAGGCGGCCAGCATGAGTGCCCTGAGCGATTCGCAATGGCTTTGCCCGGGTCATCCAGCCGATCTCGCGTTTCACGGGGTCGGCCGCCGCTTCCACCAGCAACTGGTCATAAGGCCGGGCGTATTCGGCCCACATGCTCTGATCATAGCCCGTGGCCTTGAAACCGTTCCGCAGTTGGTCGGGAAAATCCGCTCCGGGCCGGAGCAGGATGACGTCCTGCCATTGCCAGCGCGGCGGTCCGTCACCGTCGTAATCCGCTGTGAAACGGGATTTCAAGAGCGACTGCTCCCAGCGATTCGCCTGCACGGCCACCCAAACCAGCCGGAGACGTTGACGCCCATCGAGAAACAGGACCGGGTTGCAATCTGGCCAACCGGGTGTGTCGGCCACGACAAACACCTCGCCCCAGTCCGCTGCGCCTTGCTTCAGTCTGGAGCCTTGAATCACCACGTCGTTGGCCGTGCGTTCGCCGGAGCCGTGAAACCAGACGGCCAGCAAGTCGCCGTTCGGACACTCGACAATCGAACTACTGTGGACGTGCTTGGCCTGCGCCGGAAAGATCAGCCGGCTTTGCAAAGACTCCTGACCGCTGGCGGGCAAAGCGCGGCCAGCGAGCACCAGGGAAATGATTATGACGGCGGTCAGCTTCGGCGGGTGTGTTGGTTTCATGTTGTTTTTTTTGCCGGGTGACGGAATCAATTCAACCGGCGCCACACGGGTTTGGCAACGATTGTTTACACCCGCTTTGCGGTGACGGCAGTCATTAAGCCAGGGTTTCTCTGTGATTTACGCCACACTGCGCTGGGCCTTCGGCTGGAGAATTATCTGCTGTCGGTTGAAGGCTTGGCCGGACTCAGCACGCAGACCGCAGCCTTGGCTTCGGATAAATAGGCGCTCGCAGCGCGCTGCGTGTCGGACGCCGAAACGCCGGCGAGTCTCCCGGCCAGCGTGGCCCGATACGCTCCAAAGCGGTGCTCGTACATTCCCAGTTGCAGTCCTGAATTTCCTTCGAGCATGGCCATCGTCATGCCGGAGGCCAACTGGGCCTTGAACAGCTTGGTTTCCGGCAATTCGGTCAGCACGGTTGAAAGCTGACGACCGATGAAACGCGCCTGCACGCCTAACGCTAAGTCGGATGAAAGCCTTCCTACGTGGCCGAGAATGGCCCGCCGCACTTGCTCCGCGTCTGAATCTGGCCGAAGCGAGGCCGATACGAACAAGAAGCTGCCCTCAGGGGTCATCAGGTCTGCTCCGGCAAAGGACATACCCGTCTGGCGCTTGAGTTGTGGGTCGGAGGCGAGCAGCAGGTTCAGGGATTGAGCCGCGACCATCAGGGCGGCGTGGTCTTCGTGCCGAAAACCGGGAATGGCCCACGTTATCAGCAAATGCCGCGCATCCAAATCCCAAGTCAGGCTTGTCGTTTCATGCGTGGCATTGACCCTTGACACTGGTGCGGAGTGCAACCTCAGACTACCAAACTGCTTCTGGACTTCGGCGACAACCTGCTTTGACTCCAGACCACTGACCACGCACACGGTGACTTGATTGGACACCACCAACCTTTCGTCGCGAAGGCGCTGCACTTCCGCCAGCCCGGCGCGCATCACATCACCCTTGAGCGCCACATGCTGCTTCCCGTGGCGATGGCCCTGGCTCCACGCAGCGACAGCGAACTTGTGCGTCGCGAAATTGCGGGCGGTGAAATCACATTCGGCGATCACCTTCGGCTTCTCCGCCGCCAGACTGGCTTCCGTGAACGGTACGCCTTCGAGCCAACGGCGATGATGCGCCAAGCCCTCCCGCCAATTGCCCAGATGGCCGTAGAAATCCAAGCGCGTGTGATCGGGTAGCGTTTCGGCATTGGCTTCCGATGAATCGGCGGGAACCGTTGACCGAATCACCAGATGCTCGATCAAATGTGACCACTGCGCCTGATCGGGTGCGTCAGTTGTGAGGCCCATGGGCAGAAAGGTGAAGATGGATACATTCGTGCTGGCGGGAAAACGGACGGCGACGACGCGAATCCCGTTCGAAAGAGTGATTGAGGTCGAGGCCGCGTTGATTTCCGAGGAACTCCCACAACCCACGCCGAGCATGACAACCAGAAACAACGCGGGGCAGAGCAGGAATCTCCCGTAGAGAGTCTTGCGTTGCCCGGCTTTTTGGGTGCGCTTCCTTTTCCCTCGCAGCGCCTGCCTGCCCATGGCATCCCGGCATCCTGTCAAACTGAGTGAACCCAAAACCGGGTCGCTGTCAGTTGCTGCGGACATTGTATGTGGTGCCATTCCGGATGGCGTGTTCAACTTGAAATGCCCCCGTCCCGGCACAAGTCAAGGATTCGGCGGCGGGGGACTGCCGTCGCCTTCCGGCGCCATGAATTTCCGCGCCATGTTCATGCCCATGCGCGTCATCTGCAATTGATTCGTCTGAAACTTGCCGAACGCGGCCAACTGAGTTTCGGTGAGCACACCGGCGGCGCGGTCGTAAACCCGCTGGTTCACGGTTTCCTGGCTTTGCATGAGCTTCTCCAGGCTGTCGCCGGAGAACATGGCTTCGAGGTTCGCGGCGTCCTGCGCGGGGCCGGGCGGCGGCTGCCCGGTGGCGGCGGCGACGTGCTGCTTCTCCTCCTTCATGAACTGAAGCAGTTGTTCGGTTTGCGGATCGGTCAACGCGTTCTCGCTGCCGGCGAATTGTTGTTGGAACTGGGTGAGTTGCGTCCGTTCCCCGACGGTTTGCTGGTAATCCTGGTATTGCGCGTAGCGGCTTTCGCCGAGGACCCCCCGGATTTGTTCCTCGAACGCCTTCTGTTCCTCGGCCAGCACGCCGGCCATGGCCGCGCGGTTGGTGGACGAACCGCCCATCAGTGACGTGGCTTTTTCCGTGCTCTTCATCATGTTGTCGGCGAGCAGATCTTTGAACTGGTTGCCTTCCTCCGGCGTCAGTCCCATGCGTTTGATCAGTGGATCGTAAAGCTGGTTCAGCATCAGGCGTTGTTGTTCGCGGATCATTTTCCTGGTGTCAGGGTCCTCCATCATCTTCGCCAGAAAACTGCCGAAGGGATTCTCCTTTTTGCCCGGCTTCGACTCGGGAGCAGCGACTTCGCCGGCTTGCAGTTGGGGTGAATGGGCCGCCGCCTGTTGCGCGGATTGAAGTTTGGCGGCCAGATCACCCGCCTGATCCAGCAATTCGCGACGCTGCCGGTCCGCCAGGCTTTTGGCGGCCTCAGCGTCGGCAAGCTGCTGTGCTTGTTGATCAAGTTCCACCCGCAAGGAAGTCATCTGGGTGTCTTGACGTTTGAACTTCTGCCACTGCGCCACGCATAGAACACCAAGCGCAAGGGTGGTGGCAGCAAAAACAAGGATGAGGGTGTTTTTCATAAGTTAATTCGGTTCAGCGCGGTACCGGCCACGTGCCTGCCAAACGGTCCGGCAGACCGCGTGTCGGCAAGGCCAATGAGAGCAGAGCCAGACCGCAGATCAATAGTAATCCCAGCAAGGCGGCGGGCAACGTGCCCAGCAGCTTTTGCAGCGTTACGAATACGATCAATTCCAGCAAGAGCGGACTCCACGCCACGATGGCCCGACAGAACACGCGCAACCGCGAAGCCCAGGCACCATCCCGCCGGACAAAGGTCACTCCGGCGATGAGCAAAACCAGACCGCCACGGAACGCCAGCGCCGCGATTAACGCCGGAAAAGCGACGTAAATCGCCAAGGTTACTGAGATTAGCATCACCGGAAACGATGGCTGTTTCATGAACTTCAGACTGTCCGTGGGGGGAAGGCGACCTTTCAGGACGGCCTCAGCGTCGGCGATTTCTTTTTCTGAGGGCAACGGGTTTTCGGCCACGCTTTGCTCGGCAAACCGGCGGGCTTCGCCTTTGATCAGGGTCAGCGCAAGCGGGCCCGACCACGAGGCGTCGTTGGTGATGACGGGCCGGTAATGCTGGGCGATGTAGATTGCAAACTGGCGGTCGGACGGATGCGGCTGGTTCTTTGCCCATCGCGAATTCATCATGCCCCGGTGTTGCAGCAACATGTTCAGTTCCATGAGGCCCGGGTTCTTTCGGCTCCATTGCTCCATAAGCGTCATGCCGAAGAACATGCCGCAAGTGGCCAGCAGCGGAAACGCCAGGCAGCCCGCCACGATGGCTGCGCGACGCCAGCGGGTCACTTCCGCCACGCGCTGCAACAATGGCCAAAGCGCCGTCGCCACGGCTTCCGCGTCCGGCATTTGCGGCAGCTTTTCCAGAAGCCGATGCGCGTGCAGTGGCAGGGGGCCGGCGACTTCGCCGGAAGAGGCTGAACTCTGCACTTCTCCGCGCAGTGTGGCATCGGCAACTTCCTTCAAAAAGGCTTGGTGGTGGTTGTGCTGCGGCAAGGGCGGCGCGAGGACGGCGGCCTCGCGATTCGTCGGGGAGGATGAAAGCCCCGGTGCGGGAAAGTCCAACAGCTTCGCCCGGCCATCGGCCGTGATCCACACCCGGTCCAGCGCGAGCATCACCGGTAGCGTACCGTCTTTTTGCGCCGCGCTGATTTCCCGGGCCAGGTCATAAAGCCAGAACCGCACCTGGCTCCAAGGCTGGCGGGTCTGCGCCAGACGAACGAGCGGCTCCCCCGTCGCGGCTTCAAAGGCATCCCAGTTTTCCTCCGATGTGCGTTTGCCGGTGAGCCAGCGCAACCGGCCCACGCGCCCGACGTTGCGCAGCGCCGCCGGCACGGGCGGCGTCTCCGATGACACCACGCGAATCCACACCTTGCGCAACAGCCGCAGGTCGTAGCCGAGCAACCACTCTGCGTCGGCGGTTTTCTCCAGCGTTTCCAGAATATGGTAAGGCCCAATCGTGCGTTGCCCCTCCAGCGCTGGCGGCGGCGTTTCTTTAACAGCCAGTGCGGGCCGCGCCAGGAAGGCCACGCGGGAAATCACGCGCGTCTTCGTGACCAGATCATGCACGGCGGCAAAACCATTCCGCCGACGCATTGTGGAAAACAACAGCGCTAGGACGAGGTAAAATGAGATCCCCAGCAAATACTGAGTCGCAAACGAACTTCCCAGGTACGCCCGCGGATTGCTGCCGTAAATCAGCCAATAAGGCAGCATCGGCAGGACGACGTAAAAGCCGGCCCGCAACAGAGCGCGCGGAATTCCCGGCGGATTATTTCCCGCTCCGACCACGCGCAAACGACAGAGAGCTTTTCCCGCCGTCGCACCCCAGATTCCTTCTGTCAGCGCATAATACAGCACCGAAAAGATCACACCCGCGAGCATCCCGAGCAAGGCTCTGGGGGAACTCACGAAGGATGGGTTCATGAATTCCATGGGATTTCCCATCAATGGCAGCCAGATCGTCATGACGACGAGGTTGAGCAGGAAGAAATCCAACAAGCCCGCCAGGAAACGCAACCCCAGCGTGGCAGGCGTGGGGGCCGCGGAGCTGTATGGCGTCAGCGCGCGGGCCAAATCACGGTAGTGCTTGAAGCGTTCGCCCGGTTGCTTTTCGAGACAGCGCAAGATCACTTTGGCCAGTCCCCGTGGAATATCGGGTCGGAATTTCGTCGGCGACGGTGGGCGTTGTTCGAGCACCGTCGCGAGCAGTTGCACCGTGTTCTTTGCTTCAAACGGCGTGCGGCCCGTGAGGAGATAAAACAGCGTCGCGCCCACGGAATACATGTCCGACCGGACATTGAGTTCATCGCCGCGTAATTGTTCCGGCGAGCAGAACGCGGGCGTGCCGAGGAACGCACCCGTCGCGGTCAACGCGGGTTCCGTGCGGACGGCGGTGGAAATCGAGAGACCAAAATCACCGATCTTCACCGTCCCGTCGGCATCGCGGAAACAGTTCGACGGCTTCACGTCGCGATGCAGCACGCCGATTTCCTGGGCCGCCTCCAGCCCGGCGATGATTTGCAGCACGGCATCCACGGCCTCGCCCACCGGCAACGGTCCCCGCGCACTGACGCGGTCCTGCAAGGTGCCGCCGGAAACCAGTTCCATCGCAATGACGGGAGTGCCGCCAATCTCTTCGGTACCGAAGACGTAAACACTGTTCGGATGATTGATGGAGGCCGCCAGACGACCTTCGCGGAAAAACCGCTCGCGCGCTTCCGGCGAATCCAGCGTATGGCTCAGGACTTTTAGTGCAACACAACGCCCACTGTCCAGATCATCGGCTTCGAAGGCCGCGCCCATGCCACCCTGACCCAACAAACGCACGATGCGGTAATGACCAAACAGTTCGCCCGGTTGCGGCAGGCCGCGCGATGGTTTCATCGGCCCCGGCAGGGCCACCGTGCCGGCCGGTCCGGTCACCGGCTGCGTACTTAAACCGGCTTTCAAGAGGCACTTCGGACAAAGTTCCGACGGCAGGTGGACTGGCAGTTCGGCACCGCAATCAGCGCACTTGCGTCTGGGTGAAGTTGTTTCGGTGGCGGCCATAGTCGTTCTTTCTACCCTGATCTTAAGGAAGATCGGCGAAAGGTAACGCGGCCAGAACATTTTTCATGGACCAAACGTGGCGAACAGGTGGCGGATTTCCTCCTCGACCTCCTCCGGCGCGGCCACAGTGTCGGCGATTTCGCTCCGCAGGATGTCCCGATAGCGTCCACACCCTTGGCCTTCTGGCCTTTTGTTCCAGGAAAGCCTTTTCGCTCGCTTCCCGGCGGCGCGAATCCGGCGTGAACTGGCCGCGCCAACCGAAGATGTTGCTCGCGTCTTGTGGACGACATCCAGCTTCTGGCGGTCGAGGGTGTTCATGGACAGGTCAAAGCTTCCGTGGAATGCGAATGCTCGCTTTCGTTCCTTGAACGTGAATCTCGTCCTTCGTCCATGAAAGCTGAATCGTCTCCGGTTTGGCCTCTTCGTATTTTGCCATCTCGGTAAGCGGTGGGCGAATGTAGCGTTCAAGAAAAACGGCCATCGTCTTGCCTGCTTTGGAATCCATGTGTGCCCACGCATCCGTGCCAATGTAATGTTTGCCTTGGCACGCATTGAACGCCGCGATCAGTTGAGTGAGACGAGGTGAGGGCGTTGGGTCGAGAACGATGAGCACGGGTGTCAAACCGGCGGCGCGGGCTTCGCGAGGAAAGGAAAGTTCTTCACCAAAGCGGCCTTGCCTGCTGGCGGCAATCGTTACTCGCAGTTTGAATTCATAGGCGAGCTGGCTCTCCCCATCATAGCAATCAATCTGGCGACCTTCACCAGTCGGTTCGCCGAGTTCGTTCACGCGTTTGACGGGCGAGTTCTTTGAGCCGACCGCCTGACCGCCGAGACAACTCGCCAGCACCGGCTCGAACAAATAGCCCGTCTCCTGCGCGGCGCGGTTGTCTATGTCGAAAATCCATTTGCGCCAGACAATCCACGACGCGAGCAGTCCCTCGTCCACACCACCAAACTCCAGCAGGCTGCGAGGACCAATCTGGTTCATCGTCGGCTTCGGCTGAGTGGAAAGGATGCGCTGATACTTCACCCGCCGTTTGTGCAGCGTGGCGAGGTTCTCAAAGTAGAGCCGGAAGTCAGGTTCGCGGGCGACACACGCCGCGAGACTCTCAACAAGTGCCGCAGCGGTGGGACAACCAGCTTGCGGAGTCTGAAACCACGCCAACGGAAGACGGTAATAATCGTTGCTCGGCGGCGGAGATGAAAGCGGAGGCAGTTTCGAGATTCCGGCGGCAAGTCCGAGGTCGTGGCAACACTGCGACAGGAGACAAAACAGCTCGTTCTCGGAAAGCGTCACTCGGTCATCGCCGTTGCCGAGGAGGCGCGCGGCGCTGAACGACTTCTTGATTTCGGCAGGTATCGGCATGGTCATTTCCTTGCCTGCTCCAGCAGGACCAGTTGCTCGTCCTTCACGCCCGCCAGTTCCGCGAGCAAGGACTCTGTCTGCGCAAGGGCCGGACTCATTCCTTCCGAACGCGTCAGGCGGAAGCGGAGCGACGGATGATCGTTGCCGTTGTATCGCGCGGCGAAACCATACTCCCGCGCGATGTGTTCCGCGACCGCTCGCGCGAGCATCGGCGGAATAGCATTGCCGACTTGCTGGATGCGGCTCGCGGCGCTGCCGGCAAACTCAAACGAATCGGGAAACGTCTGCAACCGCGCACACTCGCGCAACGTGAGCAGCCGGTCTTCCGTCGGATGCACAAACTCGCGCGTGGCCGCGCTGGTGATGGTCAGACTCGGTTCGTTGGCGAACAACCGCTTCAAGCCGGACGGCGCGCCGCCGCGTTTCTCAACTGGCGTTCCGTCCATCACGCGGCGGAACGCGCGGCGCCGAAATGACTCATGCTGCAAGTGCTCTGGCAAATCCTTCATCGTCTGACCGGGCTGCAATCCCCGCACCCGCTCAAGCTGAACCTCCGACAGCACCACCGCATAGTGATCGGCCACAGTTCTGGCGTCACCGCGCAGGTAGGCTTGCAGTTCGTTTTGCGCCGGCTTGCGAAACGTCAGCGGTTCGCCCGCTTCCGTTGCTGCCGGCGGCAGATCGCCCACGGCGGTTGCGAAGGTGATTTCTCCTTTGCGAAAGATGCTGCCCGAAAAGCGCGTCACCGGTTCGGGAAATGAAAAGTCGTGTCCGAGCCTGTTCCCGACGATCAGCACACGCTTGCGCCGCTGCGGAATGCCGTAGCCTTGCGCATAGACCTTCTCCACGTTCAGCGAGTAACCCGCCTCCAAGAAGGCCACCACCGTGTCGCGAACGTGCAAGCCGCCGCCGCTGGTCAGAAGTCCCTCGACGTTTTCCATCACGAACCATTTCGGGCGGATGCCTTCGAGCAGCCGGACGTAATGCGCGAGCAGGGAATTGCGCGGGTCATCGCCCGCCTTCACGCCCGCGCTGCTGAAACCCTGACACGGCGGGCCGCCCAGCAGCATGTCGAGTTCGCCGGGCTTCAGCCCGATGCGCGCCAGCACGGTTTCAGCGGTGAGCTGCCGGATGTCCGCCGCCTCGCACGGAGTTCCGGGGAAATTGCGGCGATACGACTCCACCGCGTCCGCGTCAAGATCGGTGGCAAACCGAACGTCGTAGCCCGCCTGTCCGAACCCGAGGGAACACCCGCCTGCCCCGGCGAACAGGCTGATGGCCGCGGGGCTGGCGTGACCGATCTCGCGTCGCGCTTCCCTCATTTCAACCTCTTCGGTTTGGCCGACGGCTTCGGTAATCGCTTCACCGCAGCCTCGAAATCCGCGTCCACCTGCTTCGGCTGCGAATCCAGAAACGCGCGGTATTTCTGATACTCAGCTTCGGCCTTGGCCCGTGCCTCCTCCGCCGAAACGCCGCCCGCGTGGTCGAGTCGCTTGCGCCCGGAGATTTTCAGAAACTCATCCAGCTTGGAAATCCAGTCGCGCATCTTCATCGGCCTGCGCTCCAGCGCCTGGAGTTCCGCGTATTCGAGGTAGAGGTTCACGATTCGGTTGAGCGTCTGCAATTCCGGCTCGGTCAGGTAATTCTTTGCCACCGCTGCGTCCTCCTTGCGCACGATGCCGCCGGGCCGGGTAGACTTCATGCCCATGAACGGCTGCCCCGCATCGGCCCGCGCGTGGATGACCTCCGCCGCTGTCTGCCCGTGCGCCGCCCAGTGCATCTTGTTCTGCACTGTGGCAAAAAACTGCTGCGACGCCTCCGCGTCCGGCGCGTAATCCACGCTCGTCGCGTAAATATCCAGCACCTTCTGGTAGAAGCGCCGTTCCGAGGAGCGGATGTCCCGGATGCGCTCCAGCAACTCATCGAAATAATCCTTCTGCCCCTTGCCCGGCGGATTCTTCAACCGTTCGTCATCCATCGTGAACCCCTTCACGAGATATTCATTCAGCCGTGCCGTGGCCCATTGCCGGAACTGCGTGCCCCGGTGACTCCGCACCCGGTAACCCACCGCCAGAATCGCCTCCAGCCGGTAATGCCGCAGATTCCGCGACACCGCCCGCCGGCCTTCCGGGCGAACTTGTAAGTAATCCTTACACGTTGCCGCCTCCGCCAGTTCACCCTCGGCAAAAATGGCCTTCAAATGCAGCGTCACGTTCTGCGGCGTCGTCTGAAACAACTCCGCCATCTGCGCCTGCGTCATCCACACCGTATCCGCCTCGAATCGGCACTGGATGCGCGTGCGCCCGTCCTCCGTCTGGTAAAGGACGAGGTCGGATTTGGATTTGGGCGCGTCACTCATGCGAGCTTAACCAACTGCCGACGCGACGAACTCCGGCGTGAACTGCCCACGCCAGCCGAAGATGTTGCTCCGCGTCTTGTTGGTGACGTCCAGTTTTTGGCGGTCGAGGGTTTTCATTATTTGGCGATGGGATTTAAGCAGTCTTCTTGCAGAGATTGACGTTTGTCTTTCCGCAGTCGCAACGCAGCGCTTCTACCTTTTCTCGTTCCGGTGAAACACGAAGGAATTCGTGGCAATCCAAACAGCAAAACCCGTCGAGTAAGTCGCGAAACGCTTTCACAACAGGCGCGAAGTCGCCTTTCTCGAGGTTGTCCCAAGAATTGAAGTGGACCGCCACGTTTAGCTGCCACTGCTCAATGTTCGACTTGTTGACGAGTTCGCTGAACGTCGCAGCGCGTGCGGCGAGTTGCTCGACTATCTCCTTCTGATTCCAAGACGAGGCGGCTTCCTTTGCGCTACTGAACAATTTCCGAAATCGCGATACGGCTGCCGGCAGAAGTTCACCTAGTTGATAACGGGCATCGCCTCGAAATTCCACCGCAGCGCGCAGTCGGTGGCACAACTCGCCAGATGCGAATTCAAGATAGTGCCGCAAAAGCGCGGCGGCAGCCCGGACATCGTTCTTGTTCAGGTGGTCCTCAATTTCCTTCCAGATGTCGCGGTCGTCCCAACAAGTCGGTCCTTGGTCGACACTCCAACATCTGAACTGCACGCCGGACCGCGAACCGATTAGCCCTTCGGTTTTCATGTGGCGAAGCCAAATGGGGTCGTGGGTCGTCACGAGGAATTGCGTGTTCGGAAACTCACGCTTCATCAGCGCACAGACCTCGCGACGGTGGCCTGAATCAACGGACATAAGAACGTCGTCAAGCACTGCGAACGTGAAATTCGCTCCATACAGGTGTCTCATCAGCGCAAGATACAAACACAATCCCATCCCGTCCTGATGTCCCTCGCTGTGATACGCGCCAGGCGGAAAAAAGCCGCGCCCGTAGAAATCCACGTCGAAGCCGAGCTTCCCGAGCGACGGAACAAGCTTTGCCTTGAACGCGTTCTCGTCATCCCGGTTAACGAACCCGTAGAGCGCGGCGAAATCCTTCTCCACGTCGGCGTAGAGCGCCGCAAGCACTTCGTCACTTGTTTTCGCGTAAGCATCAGAAACCACCCGTGCTCTCGTAGCACGCGCCTTGGCGATTATTTGCTTTCTCATGGCTTCACGCCAGACTTCCAGTCTCTCTTGGGCCAACGTCAACAAATCGCGGGCGGCATCTTGTTTCGTTGGCTCAGGCAGAGCCGAAACTGCCTTTTCGAGATTGGCGATTTCATCGCGAACCACCTGCGGCAAAGCGGCGATTGTGTTCAGGGCGTTAATGGATTCAGTGATGGGGAGGAAATCACGAAGCGCAGTGGCAATCGCCTTCCATGTCGCGTTCTGGTCGAGCAGTTTTGGAGTCGGAATCGGCGGCACAGCTTTCGACCCGTAAGCTGAAACCACATCCAGCGCCGATCGCACTTTGGTCAACATCGTGGTCAACGGCAGGATTTTTGTCTCTGCTGTCGCGCGCTTCTGCCCCACGGCTTTCAAATGGTTGATTTTTGCTTGGATGTGCTGTTTGAGATCTTCCAATTCCCAAGAGGTATCGCAGAAAGGACATTCGGCGGCATCAATCAACTCCATCCCAAGCGAATAGAAGCGATCTTGTTTCACTCCAAGGCTGATTGTTGGGTCGGCGGCCAAACCGGCCAGATCGCTCAACACGTCCGAAATCAATGCGCGAGTGCTCGCGTTGGAGACTTCATCAAGTGCCTCGCAGGCAGCTTTGATGTCGCCAAGCGCCTGTGTTTTCGGAATACGAACGGGTTGGCCGAACTTCGCCGCTGATATTCCGTCTTTCAATGACGTTGTCGCCGTCAGTTCTGGCAGGGGGGGCAGGCCCAAAAAAGCGCGCTGTGCATTTGCGGCAGCCAACACCTTCTCAGCAGTCAACTCGGTGAGGTCAAGCACACGTAACAAATTGGCGCGCGCTTCGTTCGCTGCGCTGGTGAGCGGCTGCAACTGCTTCTCGCAGTTGTTCGCGATCTTTTGAAGGCCAACGCGGACCTGTTCGATTTGGTCCAGATGTAGCAAAGCCTGAATCTCCTCAGCTCGTTTTCCCGGCGTCGCAAGGACGTAGCGGATCAACTCTCGCCGGGAGAGAACGATTTCCGGATGCGTCTCCATTTGCTTCAGAATCGCCAGCACATCTGGCTCATTCGGAATCACCGTGAGTTTGTTCGGTGTCTTGGCGCTCCTTTCGATAACGACTGTTTTGTTCAACGCAGGAATCGAGATGGTCGCGCGCACACGCGCTTTGTCGGGGTCGTTCCGCTTGTCCACATGTGGCCCGTGCTCCTTCAGGGATATATCACCTCTGCCTTCACCGGAAAGCCGAGAGACATTGCCCGTAAAAACGAACTCAACCGCATCCACAACGCCGCTCTTGCCCGTGCCGTTTGGTCCACAGATAGCGAAGCTCTTGCCATTGAAGTTCAGCGTGAGCTTTCGAATTCCCCGAAATTCGTTAATTTCCAGCGACTCGACGCGAATCACGGCTGCACCTCCTCGCCGAAGACAGCCTCCCTCAATGCTCGCTCGGTGAAACTCTTGTCTTCCAACAAGGCTTTGCGAAGGCGACCGACTGCATCCGGCGGCGTATCTGTGGTAGCGAGAGCTCCGAGGAACTTTTCAAAAACTTGTGCGGGAATGTCGGTTGCCGCTTGGTCTGGAGCAGGCGTTGCCATGCGCCGATTCTATGCCTTTGCGTAGAGTTCCGCACCCTTTTCTTGACACCTTTTCTTGAAACTCCTTCGACTTCGCTTCCATCCCTTTCTTCAGCGCCTCTTCCTCGGCGATGCCTTGTCCGGTGGCGTATTTGCGGACGTCTTCGGTAAGCTTCAGGGTTCGGCAGCGCGGGTTCATGGGTTGGTTTCCATCGCGAAAAGCGATGTTTGTTCCGCCGGCGGTTGCGCGGGTTCGGCTTCGGCCAGCGGGAAGTTGGCGATGAGGGCTTCCTCCATCGGATGTCGCAAGACATGCCGCCCCGCGCAGCCGGATTCGCCTTTGCGCGTCACGATTTCGGGTTCGGCCCATGTCGCTTTCATTGGGGCAAACTATCAGGCCGGAGGCGGGCCGTAAACCTCCGAGCCGTGAGCCGAGGTGCTCCGTGGGCGTGACATAGCAATGCATCAAGCAGCCAGCACGATTTCATGGACCAAACGTGGCGAACAGGTGGCGGATTTCCTCCTCGACCTCCGCCGGTGAGGCCACGGTGTCGGCGATTTCGCTCCGCAGGATGTCCCGATAGCGTGCTCGCAATCGTTGCACGGCCATTTTGACCGCGGCTTCCGTGAGGTTCATTCGCCCGGCGATCCCGGCGTAGGGCAAGGCTGATTCATCCTTGGCCAAACAACCACGCAAGAACTCGAACAGTTTGGCCCGGCCGGTGGCCGTGTATTCCTCCTGCAGGCGGGTCATGGTCCGCTCCAGCAACGTCAGGGCCCATTGCCGGTCAAACAGCACGTCGGGTTGCAGTTGATGCGCTGGCTCGGCGGCGAAACGCGATTCGGCCAATTCCTGGTCAATGGACACAATGGGCGTGAAGCCGCCGCGTTTCTGCGCATGCTGGCGGTCCCATTCGTTGGCCAGGAAGCGCTTCAAGGCCACCAACAAAAATGTGCGGAAGCGGCCCTGCTCCCGTTCCGCGGCTTTGAGATAACCCTTCTCCAGCACGCGCGCAAAAAACTCCTGGGTGAAATCCTGGGCATCGTGCGGGCTATGTCCGAGCCGGCGGACGAACGCGTAGAGTGGAAACCAATACGTGCGGCACAAGGTTTCCAGCGCCTGATTGGATTGGGGCGAACTGGAGTCCTGCGCGGACAGCACCACGGACCAATGTGTGGTAACGAACACCGGGCGGCGGCAGGCATCCGTCCCGGCAGAAGTCGTCTCCGGCGGGTCGGTGCGGGCGGGAGTTTTCACGCGCGCGAGCGTAAGCGCGTGTCACGGAAACGCAAGCTGTGACGCAACTGCTCCGGTGCGGCTGTAGCGCAGATTTCCAATCTGCGGTATCGCCGAATTCCATTCGGCAGATCTGCCAAACACCCAGCAACGCCCGTGCTGGCGAAGACCTGCGGATTGGAAATCCGCGATACGGCAGGATGGAATCCTGCGCTACGAGCGTTATCGCCGGGCAAGACTGAGGCATTACGAGCTTTACCGGATTATCGTTGACGCGCGACGGTGCGCGGGGGAATTCTCTCTTCGCCGTTCTGTGAAACGTAAACCTTCAACTCGAACAAGATTATGAACTTCAACCGCCGCCAGTTTCTCCGCACCACCACCGCCGCCGCGCTGGCCTTTTCGGCCGCGCCGCTGCTGCGCGCGCAATCCGCCGGTCGTAAATACCGCACCGCGCTGATCGGATGTGGCTGGTGGGGTAACAACATTCTTGGCGAGGCCATGGCGAGCGGCGAGTGTCGCATCACGGCCTTGTGCGACGTGGACCGCCGCTTCCTGGACCGCACCGCCACGCGGGTGAAGAAGGAAATGGGCGATGACGCGAAGCCATACGAGGATTACCGCGAGTTGTTGGACAAGGAGAAGCCGGAGATTTGCATCGTGGCTACGCCGGACCACTGGCATCCGCTGCAAACCATCGCCGCAGTGAAAGCCGGCGCGCACGTGTACGTGGAGAAACCCATCGGCCACACGATCCGCGAGGGTCGGGCGATGGTGAAGGCCGCGCGTGACACCGGACGCGTGGTGCAGGTGGGCACGCACCGGCGCGTCTCACCGCACAATGTCAGCGGGCGGGAATTCATCCGTTCGGGCAAACTCGGGAAGATCGGCATGGTGCGCGCGTTTGTGCATTACGGCGGCGGGCTGGAGCGTCCCCGCAAAAACATCGAACCGCCCAAGGGATTGAACTGGGACCTCTGGTGCGGACCGGCGCCGGTGCGGCCGTTCAACGGCGACATTGATAATCCTTGGGGCGGCGGGATTCATCCGCGCGGGTTTCGCAATTATCTCGACTACGCCAACGGTACGCTGGCCGACTGGGGCATTCATTGGATGGATCAAATCCTCTGGATCACCGGGGAACGGTGGCCTACAAAAATCTTCAGCGTCGGCGGACGGCCCATCAAAGGTCCGGCGATCCTCACGGCGGAGGAACAGACCACCGACGCGCCGGATCATCAAATCGCGACGTACAAATTCAACAACTTTGATGTGACTTGGGAGAACCGCCAGTTTGCCGGCAACAATGCGGAGAAGGGCGAAAGCGTGGGTTGTTATTTCTACGGCGAACGCGGCACGTTCCACATGGGTTGGCAGAAAGGCTGGACGTTTTATCCCGTGAACAGCCGTGATCCGGTGATTCAGGAAGCCCCCAAGCTCGGTCAACCCGACGACCAGAACATCAAGGAACTGTGGGCGGATTTTCTGGACGCAATCAAGCAAGGCCGCCGGCCCGTGAGCGACATTGAGGAAATTCATCTCTCCACGAATGTCACCCTGCTGGCCATGTTGAGCTACAAGCTGGGCCGGAGCGTCGAGTGGGACGGCGAGAAGGAAGAGTGTGTGGGCGATCCGACCGCCAACAAATTGTTGCGGCGCGAATATCGGAAGGGTTGGGAGTATCCCACCTGAGCCGCGAACCTTGCCCGCTGAACTGCGCCGGCACGGCGGCGTCTCAAACGCCTTCGTAACACTTGTATACTGCTTGGACTACGGGAGAGGCGACAGTTTGGCGCCAGCCCGTAGCGCAGATTTCTAATCTGCTGTATCGCAGGTTTCTAACTTGCGTGCGCCAGAAATCCGACCGACGGTCTTGGTGGAATCGGAAGCCTTGCCGACTAGAAGTCGGCGATACAGCAGATTGGAAATCTGCGCTACGGAGAAGTGTAGCCCATCCCACGTTTTTCTCAGTAAACGGTCGTTGAGAAACACGCGGCATTCTGACTGAGCAACAGCTCGCGATCCTTTTTGATGCGGACTTCCAGGCGCTTATGATCGGGTATGCGTTTACCGCAGCGGCTCGTTGAACCGACGCACACTGCGCCGGACTTCCGTCCGGTTGACCTTGATTACGGAGCAGTGTCGCCACTCGGGGTGCCCAATCCTCACCGCATAAAGCCACTGATGGGCTTGCTTCACGCCGGTTCACATCGTTTCAACCACGCTTTAAGACATTGCCAACGCGCCGTCAAACCGGCTACAACAGGACGCGATGCCAACGGTTGCTGAACAACTCCGCACCGCCCGCGAGGCCCGGAAACTGACGATTCACGAGGTCGCCGACACGACCAAGATTCGCACGGACCATATCCGGGCGCTGGAAGCCGGCGATTTCGACGTCTTCACGGCGCCGGTTTATATCCGGGGATTTGTGCGCACGTACTCGACCTTGCTGAAACTCGAGGTGCCGCAGGTCATGGCTGCGCTGGACGCGGAACTCGCGCAAACGGAGAAATTCAGCGAGCCACCGTCGCTTTCGGGCGAGCCGCGCGGGGCGCTGGATTTTCTCACCCTGCAACTCTCGAAGGTGAACTGGCAGAAGGCGCTGGTGGTCCTGGGCGGGTTGGTGTTGGTGGTAATTGTCATCGTGAGCTACTGGCTCTGGCACGAGTATCGTGAGCGGGATCCCCTGGCCGATCTGCCGCCGGCGGTTTACCAACCGACCCAACATCAATCCGGCGACACGCTGCCGCTGTGGGCGCCCCGCAAGCCGTAGTTCGAGTCTTCGCAGCCTTCCACCGGCCAGTTCAAAGATCGTTCAGATACAACTCGCGATTGCGCCACAGGTAGAGCGAGCCTGACAGCAGCGTGAGCACCACCGACACCCACTTCGAAGCTTCCGTGAACCACACTGCCCAGGATTTCCCAAACAGCGACCAGCCGAAGACCAGTTCACCGAGGTCACCCCACGTCGGGTAAGCCGCCACCACGAGAATGGCGATGATGGCCACGATCTGCGAAATGGTCTTGTGTTTGCCATAACCTTCCGCAGCGAGCACCACGTTCTTCGACGCCGCCAACAGGCGCAACCCGGTGATGGCCAGTTCGCGCGCAACGATAATGACCACCATCCACGCCGGCATCCAGTTCAAGCCCACGAAGGCGATGAACGCCGAGCAAACCAGAATTTTGTCCGCCAGCGGGTCCATGAGGATGCCAAAATTCGTGATCAACTTCCGCGAACGCGCGATGCGGCCATCAAGGAAATCCGTAATCCCGCCTGCGGAAAACAAAATCAGAGCCAGCGTTTCATGATACGGCATGCGCGAAAACAGCACGGCCAGAAACGCCAGGGTCAGCACGAGCCGGGAAACGGTGAGCTTGTTGGGCAGGTTCACGCGAGGGTTTTAGCGCAAGGGCGGGAAGAAATGAATCTCTAAATGCCGCGCAAAACACCCAAGGACCCAAATACACAAAGTGGGAGCGTCGCTGTTTGCGCCGCGTTGAGTCCTTGGGTAATTGGGTGCTTGGATCATTTATCGTGTATCGGTTTCGCAATGAGATCGTAGTCCGTGTGGCCGATGACCTGGACGCGCGCGAATTCCCCGATGGGCAGCCGTCCCTGGATATAAACCCGCCCGTCTATGTCCGGCGCGTCCGCTTCACTGCGCGCGACCAGATACTTCCTCGATCCCAATTGCGCTCTGCGAGTTTCGGCCTCGCGGATCAAGCCGTGTTCCCAGGAACTCACCTTCGCCGCTTGAAGCTGTCTGGCGGTGGCTTCGCCTTCCACCAACACACGGAGCGTGCGGCCCACAAATGAACCCGCCACCTGCGCCGCCACTTCATGCTGAACTTGCATCGCCCGCTCGCGGCGGCGTTGTTTGATTTTATCGGCAACCTGCCCGGCCATCGCGCCGGCCCGCGTGCCATCTTCTTTTGAGTAAGTAAACACGCCGAGTCGTTCGAATCGGGTGTCCTGTATGAATCCAAGCAGATCCTCGAAGCATGCCTCCGTTTCGCCGGGGAAGCCAACGATGAACGTCGTGCGCAGCGCGATGCCCGGCACGCCCGCGCGGATGCTTTTCAACAGGTCCACGATGTATTGCCGCGAGGTTTCGCGCCGCATCCGCTCCAGCATGTTCTCGTGGATGTGTTGCAATGGAATATCCACATAGCGGGCGACCTTGGGACATTCGGCAATGGTCTGAATCAACTCATCCGTCCAGTGCGCCGGATGCGTGTAGAGCAGTCGGATCCAGAAATCACCGGGCAACGCGTTCAACTCGCGCAGCAGAGTGCAAATGGTGGTGGCCTCTGCGGCCAGTGACTTTGTGACGGCGGCGAATTTTTCGGGTGACGAAATCGCGCGGCTGTGATTGGCGCGCAAATCCAGTCCGTAGTATGTCGAATCCTGGGAGATCAGATTCAGTTCCTTGACGCCGTCGGCAATCAAGGCCCTGGCCTCAGCCACAATGTCGTTTTGCGTCCGGCTGCGATGCGAACCACGCATTCGGGGAATGATGCAGAAGCTGCACGGATGATTGCAGCCTTCCGCAATCTTGACGTAGGCGAAGTGGCGCGGCGTCAGCCGGAAGCGCGGGGTGGCGTAGTCGGGAATGTAGCTGGGGCGGGCATTTACCTTGAGCAGCGGGCCTGAAGCTGAGTGTGATTCCGCGGTGCGTGGTGACCGGTGCGCGGACGGAACAGCCACGACCGTTCTGGTTTTGCCAAACTTTTCCGAGCCGCGCAGCCTTTCGGATTTACCGTGCTCCGAAAGCGCCGCGCCCGTTTCCAGTTCCGCCAGCCGGCCGGCCAGCGCGGCCCTGGCTTTGGAGCTTGGAGTTTTCCAGGTGTTTGGAGTTTGGTTATTGGTGTTTTCTCTCCGCCTGGCCATCGCCTGTTTCACGATGTCCGCCACCTGCGCCACCTGATCAATGCCCATGAACGCATCCACCTCGGGAAACAGTTTGGGAAGCTCCTCGCGAAACCTTTGCGGCAAACAACCGGAAACGATCAAGCCCTGGCCACGATTCTTCGCCTCGCGCAATTCGGCGGACTCCAGAATCGTGTCCACGCTTTCCTCCTGCGCCGTGTCAATGAACGAGCAGGTGTTGACGATTACCACGTCGGCTTTTGCCGCCTCGTTGGTGATCTCAACGCCGTCCTTGAGCAGCGCGCCGAGCATGATTTCGGCGTCCACCAGATTCTTGGCGCAACCCAGCGAGATCAGCCCCACGCGGACGGGGCGTTCATTGACCGGAGCTTTTGTCACAGGTCGCGCAGCTTACGGCAAGGATTGGAGCCAGGCAATCTTGGGCAGGTGTTCAGAAGGATGGCTGTCGGGGAATTCATCGCGGCTCTGCCGGCGCGTTAGTGCCAACTGCGGGTGGAGCATTGGTGGTGGCGGGAGCGGGCGTTCCTTCCGCCGGCAACTGCAGTTTGGTGCGCAATATTGCCCGCGCCTCAAAGGGCATGCCTTCATCGGGATCCAACAGGCGATTCAGGATGATCTGCTCGGTCTCTTCAACAGGTGACACGGGGATGCGTTTTGCGCCCGTTTCGTCAAGCTGGCTCATGTAAGTGGTGCGCACCTTGCGCGCCAGCAGCCGATAACCGGCCCCCTGTTCATCCTGATCAATGACCATGCTTTGATAGGCGCGGGAGACGAACGCCTCGATGGCCGACTGAATCTTTTTCTGGTCGGTCTCGCTCACGTCCACCTGGGCATTCGCGACAACGAATTGATCCAGCGTCGTGCGGCTGGGAATCGAATTGGGATCATCGTCTATCATGGTTTTGTCCGGATAGCGCGTGCCCAGATACTGATACCACTCCGCCGCGTCTGCGACGCGATTGTGCAGGTAGAGAGCATAGACCGCATCGCGCACAAAGTTGCGGTGCGCCCGGCTGATGTGCTCACGGTTCGCAGCATCCTCCTCCATGGCCTGTTCGTAGGCGAAATTGGTCTTGGGAATGATGTCCAGGTTTGGACCGAACTGGAAGATCTTGGCAAACGGATTGGCCACCAACCGCCCGCGCTGCGCCGCCATGTGCATGGACTGATAGATCACGCGACGCAATTGGATCAAATCCTCCTGGTTCACTTTGCTGGGATTCTGCTTCGCGACCTCCAGTCCACGCGCCGCCCAATAAATGGCGTGCGACTCGGGCAGCCGCCATTCCAACGGGCCGTACTGCTCGTTGACGTGCTTCATGAACACGGGGTCCATCTTGTATTTGTTGGTCAACAACTGATAACGCTCCCGCGCGTCGTCAGTCTGGGGATTGATCAACTCATCGAGATCCGGCTCTCTCAGCTTGCCGAAGACTTCCGCCATTTCGTTGGCCCACTCCTGCTTGTAGAGCATATTCGCGTCGTCAAGGTTCTGGCCCATCTTGTGTTGGAAGAACCACGCCAGCTCGCGATAAATGAGAACCTCGTTGGGATTGAACCGCAGCCCGTCGTCGCGCAACAGGGAAATGCCGCGCTGCACCCACCGCCAGCGATCGTCGTAATCCTTGAACTTGACGGAAATGTTGTAGGCCATGTTCCACGCCTGCACCAACCAGACCTGGACGAAGTGTGGCTCGAGCTTCGTGATCCAGTCCGCCAGTTGGGCCGCCTCGAAGAATTTGTCTTCGTCCTGCAACTCGCTGGCGCGAATCCACAGCGCGTTGGCGATCAACCCACGGAAACCGCCCAAGGCCACGGTGGTGAAGGCCAGCACCGGCGGCGCGTTCTCCAACGGGGTTACGCGCGTCAGCCCCAGCCGCTCGCGATCGTGGTTTAACACCGGTTGAATCTGCGATACGCCGGCCAGCAGCACGGCGGCCAGCACACAAAGAAGAATTTTTTTGACGCGACTGCTCATTGATTTCCCTGAGCGGTGGCGAGTTCGCGCCGGGTGAAAATCACGATGCCCGCGCCACCAATGATGCCGCCCAGCAACAGCACGATCTGGCCGACCGCCTGCGCCAGTTGCGCCCACGTGATGCTGCGTCCCGTGCTCAACGCGTCAATTGGCGAGAAATCCTTTGCCAGGTTGATCACGGTCAGCACGCCTTGAAAAACGGGCAGCAGGAGTTTATCGGCAATCGTTGACGCGCTCGCGCCGGTTTCGTGGTTGGTGCCCATCAGCGTCCCTTCGGAAACCGCCGTGGCCATCGTGCCACTGGACAACGCCATCGTCAAAATGCTCAACGAAACAAAGGCCGCCACCGGAAACGAAAGGCAACTCGCCGAAGCCAGCCCCAGCGCCGCCAGGAGCGCCATCCAGCAGAAAATGATGCCCAGCCCCCGCGCGAAGTTCAGCCCGAAACCACCTTCGCGATAGAGGACTTCCATCCCTTCATCCAGCGGGAACAGCAACGCGGTGTCGTTGGGGTTCATGACAATGATCGTGAGCACGCCGTTCTCATCGTAGAGATTGGGGGGAATCTCGAATTCATGAAACGTCTCCGGCGCCAGGCTCATCAATTCACTGCGCCACACCCGTCCGGTGTCCGGATTGCCCACCTGCCACACCGCGCCGAAGGTGCCGGACGGATTGTAGTTGGCGGTGTTGAACTTCACGCGGAGAAAAAGCGGCTGATCGCGCAGATAATGCCGGGTAAATCCCAGTTCAATCTGCCAGGGGCGATAGGCACCCGGCGCGACGATTTGGAACTGCGCCCTGACCTGTTCCAGAATCTGCCGTTTCAGCAGCGGCAAATCCAGCGCGGTGACCGGGGTGCGTTGCAGGGTTTCCTGCAAAATTCGTTGCGCCTCCTGCTCGATTTCCCGGTCGTAACTGCGCTCACGGGCGGATGCGCGCGCGACCAGCACTTCGTTGTGCAGCACGGCTTGCTGCTCCGGCGGCAGTTGCTGCGCCCGATAGAGGAGCAGCGCATAGACGCTCGCGCCGGAAATCGCCAGCAGCGCGGCATTGAGCGTCACGATGCCCAGCCATTTACCCAGCCAGATTTGCCAGCGGGCAATGGGTTTTACCGCCAGCATCTGCATCTGACATTCCTCGATGTCCCGCGCCAGTGTGCCGCACGCCAGCCACAACGTGGAAAGTCCGAGCAACGCCGTTATGACGCTCAGGGTGTAGGTGAGCAGAATCTGCGTGAAGCCGCGCGCCGTGCCGTCATCCTCGATCAACATCGGCAGGCCGACCACTGACGCAAGCAACAACACTGCGATGACCAGAAACAGCCGGAAGCGGAGGGCGGCTTTCCACGTCAGCCCCATCACGGCCGCAATCCGCTGACCGAAAATCCAGCGCGCCAGCAGCGGAAACACGCCCAGCAAGAGGGCCAGTTTCAACAGCAGGCGGACGTAGGCTGGAGGGGAACTGGTCATGTTGATTCAGGTTCGGGGACGCGCCTTATTTTGGCTTGTTGAGCAAAGACGAGAGTTTTTCGTCCGCTTGGGACAGATCCACCGCCGATGTCTTTGGCGCCACGGCGGGTTTAATCGTTGGCGCTGCTTCCGCCGGTTTGGCCAATGCCGCCAGTTTGCTCTGATCCACAGTCTCAGCCGGTTGCGAAGCGGACTTGGGAGCAGTCGGAGCGGCCTGCGGCAAGGTGAGCCGCTCCAGGATTTTTTCGGGCGCGGGTTTGGCCTCGGCGTCGCCGCGCAGATACGCAGCCACGCGCGCGCCGGACATGGCCCCGCTGGTTTCGGCGGCGGCCTGCCGGGCCTTCTGCACCACGTCGAGGAAGTAGCTCTCCAGATTCTGCGTCGGCGTATCAATGCGCACCTTGTCCGTCGCCACGTCCCGGCGGATGATTTCCAGCACGCGCTCCATCGTCTCTCGCGACAGCGCCGGCGTGGTGATCCGCACCACGTCGGGCGTGGCCAGCAATTCCTTTAGCGTGCCCGCCGCTTGAATTTTGCCGCCGTAATAAATCACCACCCGGTCGCACACGTCCTCGACGTCCGCCAGCAGATGGCTGCTTAAAATCACGGTTTTGCCGCGCCGCGCCAGCGCCACGATCAAGTCCTTCACCTCGCGGCAGCCAATCGGGTCCAAACCGGACGTGGGTTCATCGAGTATGACGAGGTCGGGATCGTTGATGAGCGCCTGCGCCAGCCCGATGCGGCGTTGCATGCCCTTGGAGAATTCACCCACCGCGCGCATTCGCGTCTGGCTCAGGCCGACCATTTCGAGCAACTGCTCCGCGCGATTGTCGCGGTCGTTGCGGGAGAGATGAAACAGGTTGCCAAAAAAATCGAGGGTCTCGCGCGAGTTGAGATAGCGGTAGAGATACGATTCTTCCGGCAGATAACCAATCCGCGATTTCGTGGCCACGTGCCGAGCCGAGTGACCGAACACTTCGAGATGGCCCTTGGTGGGATAAAGGAGGCCGAGGATCAACTTTACGGTGGTGGATTTGCCCGAGCCGTTCGGGCCCAGCAGGCCGAACACTTCGCCGCGCCGCACGTCGAAATCCACGTTGTCCACGGCGCGGGCCTTGGGACGGTTCCAAAAATCCTTGAAGACCTTGGTGAGGCCGCGCACCGACACGACCACCTCGCCATTGGCGGCAGCCTGGCCGGCAGACGGTTTGTTATCCGTGAGCGTCATGCTTTTCAATTCTTTCGTTCGGCGGCCCGGCGAAACACTCCCGCCAGGTGCGCCTTGGTTTTTTTCTTTTCGGCCACGTCAATCATTGCCACGTACATCGTGCCATCGTCCTGCGAAATGGGTATTCCATTTAGCGTCAAGAATGCGATGGCCGACGCGGTGGCGGTCCGTTTGTTGCCGTCCAGAAACGCCTGTGCTTCCGCAAGGTGAAAGGCATACGCAGCGGCAATCTCGAACAGGTCACCGTGCCCATAATAAAAGGTGTTTTGCGCCGAGCCGAGCGCGGATTCGATAAGTCCCGGCTCCCGGATTCCCGCTGATCCGCCAAAACGCTTCAGCGACTCGTCGTGCAAGTACAACACTTCGTTCAATGTCAAAAACCTCGGCTCGTTCACGCGTCATTGAGCGAGTTTGCGGAACAGATCGGCGTTGTTGGTAAAAACTTCATCTGCCACGCGCTTGAACTCGCTGCTGACCCGGCGGTCAGGTAGCTGTAGTTCTCCGGATATTTCGGCCTCATGGACAAATTCCGCCACTTTGGCCTGCTCTTCGCGAGGCAATTTCTTGATTTGCTCAATAACATCTACAGCGCTCATGCAATCACGTTACCAACGATTCACCCGGTCAGCAAGGGCTCGCCCGGCGAAGCCCATCCTCAAACCGCCCGTCCGCAAACTCATTTCGCATAAGTCTGCACACTGCCATCCGCCAGCAGCACAATCCGATAACCGTCGGGCGCCCGCGCCTCCAGCAGAACCGCGCCAGGGTTGGGGTCGTTCACTTTCAGCGACACGGTGACTTCCATCCCGTCGAAGGCGCTCACGTCTTCCGGCTGCAAAAACCCCCGGGCCAGCATCTCCCGCAACGAAACGGTGGCAGGCACGATTTCGCCATTTGCCCTGGCCTGCTGCGCATACGCGTGAATGGCTTCAAACAGCCTGCGGGCATCCACCTGGCCTTGCGGCGCCCGCGGCATCACAATTAGAACCACCGCCACCGCCACGGCGACAATGCCTCCGAGAACCACCAGTCGCTGCTTCGTTTGCACGTCCGCCAGGGGGGTTCACGCCATTTTCGGCGCCAGTTGGCCGGCGGCTTCGTGACGGGAACTGCCGCTGCCGCCGTCGCCGGGGACATCCGGTGCCGGATGGAAATGCTCCAGTTCCTCGCCTTTGCGCACGAGGCGGGCGCTGTTGAAGATGACAATGAGCGAACCCACGTTGTGCAGAATGGCCGCGACAATCGGGCCCACGTAACCAAACGCTGCCGCCGTCAAACCGACGACGATGAACAGCACACCGAACAGGAAATTCTGATTGATGACCGCGCGCGTGCTGCGCGAGAGCTTTACCAGGAACGGCAGCCGGCGAAGATCGTTGTTCATCAGCGCAATCGTCGCGCTGTGGATGGCCACTTCGCTGCCCGCCGCGCCCATGGCGATGCCGATATCGCCCGCTGCCAGCGCCGGGGCATCATTCACACCGTCGCCCACCACGGCCACGCGGTAGCCCTTGCTCTTGATTGCGCGCACGAAGTCCACCTTGTTTTGCGGCAGACATTCGCCCCGCGCCTCTTCGCAGCCGATCTCCTGTGCCACGCGTGTGGCCACGGGCTGGCGATCGCCGGAAACCATCGCCACCCGACGCACGCCGGCTTCTCTCAACTCTGCCAAGGATTCCTTCGCCTCGGCACGGGTGGCGTCCTGCAAACCCACCCAGCCAATGCACTTCCCCTCGCGCGCCACGAAGATCAAACTCCAACCCTCGGTTTCGTTGAGGTCCACCGATTGCTCAAAGCCACTGTCCACGCCGTTATCCTTGAGCCATTGCGCGCGGCCTACGAGAATTTTGGCGCCGTTGACTTCAGCCTTCACCCCGCGTCCGGCGGTTTCGGCAAAATTCTGCGGCTCGGCCAGCGGCACACTGGCTTCGGTGGCAAGCTGCGTCAGCGCCTTGGCCGTGGGATGGTTGCTGTAGCGCTCGGCGGAGGCGGCCAGGAGGAGGAGTTCCGCAGGTTTGGTTTCGCCCAGAGGCGCTAGGCGGCTGACGGCGAGTTCGCCGGTCGTAAGCGTGCCGGTCTTGTCGAAGACAAACGCGTTGATCTTCGCCGCAAGTTCGATGTCGGCGACGTTCTTGATCAGAATCCCCAGTCGTGCGGCGGCGGACAGCGCGGCAACCATCGCCGTGGGCGTAGCCAAAATGAACGCGCACGGGCACGAGACGACGAGCACCGCGATGACGCGATCCAGATCGCGGGTGAACGCCCACACCAACGCGCCAATCACCAGCACCAGCGGTGTGTAAAAGCCCATGTACTGGTCCACGATCTTCATGATCGGGAGCTTGGTTTTTTCGGCGGCCAGAATCAGTTCGCGGACGCGGCCCAGCGTGGTGTCCGTGCCGGCGCGCGAGACTTTGATTTCGAGCACGCCGGTAAGATTCTGCGTGCCGGCAAAAACATCGTCGCCGGGCTTCTTGTCCACGGGCAGCGATTCGCCGGTGATGGTGGCTTGATTGAATGAGCCTTGCCCGCTCACGATCACGCCGTCAGCGGCCACATTGTCGCCGGGCCGGATGCGGATCACGTCGCCCACTGCGAGTTCGCTGGCGGGAATTTCCTCCTCCGACTTGTCGGCTTTGAGCCGCCGCGCCTTGGTGGGCGTCAGCTTGATGAGCGATTCAATCGAAGCGCGCGCGCCCTCGGCAGTGCGGGTTTCGATGATTTCACCCAGGAGCATGAAGAATGCGACCACGCCGGCGGTCTTGTAATCGCCGGAAGCAAACGCCGCGAGTACGGCGATGGCGACGAGTTCATTGATGCTCAGATGGCCGCGCTTCAAATCCTTGATCGCAACGATGATGATGGGAATGCCCAGGATGATGGCGCCGATCATCGCGCTGGCGCTGGCAACGGTGTGGGCGTTGCTGAACAGCCAGTCCACGAGAAAGGAATTGATGACAAACACCACGCCCAGGAGGGTCTGCCACAGGCGCACGGGAGCGTGCTCATGATCGTGCCCGCAACCGCACTCTGGCCCGTGGTCGTGGTCGTGGTCGTGGCGGTGGTCGTGCTCCTGCTGGCTCAGTAGAGAGGTAACTTGCATGTTCGGACGGCGTTAAGGCGTTATCGGCCGGGCTGGCCCGGCGTTTCGGTTTTCGGTTTCGGCGGTTCGCGATTCAACAATAACCGCAGTTCGCGCGATTGGCCATCGGCGCGGTCCGGCACATAAATTCTTTCGGAGACATTGGTGAGGACGCGGCCCATCGCCTGCACCAGATGTTGTTCCACAAACAGGTCGGGACTGGCTTCGTATTTGGCCAGTAAATCCTTGAAGACCGTGGCGTCCGCCTCGACGCGCTGCACGAGCCGGTTGCGGTCGGACTCGGCGATGTTGATCTTGCCCGCCGCGTCGGCACTGGCCCGGCTGAGGGTCTGGTTCTCGTAAGCCCGGGCCTCGTTCAACAGCTTGCTACGGTTCTGGCCGGCGTTGATGACGTTGTCAAACGCCTGCTTTAACTGGCGCGGCGACCGGCTCTGCACCGAACACTGTTCCACTGCGACCCCGAGTTTCTGGGCTTCGATAAGCTGGATGACGCGGCGGCGAACGGCGTCCTGAAAACCGATTACATCGCGGGTAAGGATGTCGTCCACCTTGAAATGAGCGGCGGTATGCAGCAGCGCGTTGTTCAAGACGTTTTGCACGGAGTTGGACGTGCCGGCCAGGCCAAGTGGCGCATTCGGGCTGCCGGCGAAACCAAACACACAACGAATCGGGTCCTCCACCCGATAAGATAAAGTGACGCGGATATGAACGATGTTGCCGTCCGCCGTCAGCGCGTAACCGTCAATCGCCGGGTTCAAGGAAAGACCCGGCGGCGGTTCGGTGTTGGTAAGTTCCTGTTCCAGAGTGGTGGCGTACCAACCGACCGTGGAGGTGACCTGTTGAATTTCGGTGATCGGGATTTTGATGACCTCGTCAATGGGATAAGGCCACGCCCAGTGCGCCCCGGCGTCGAGCAGCGCACGGTCGCCCTCGCCCAGCGGTTTGCCGAAACGCAGAATGATGGCCTTCTCCTGCGGCCCCACGGTGAAGAAGCCGGAGAACAGGAACACGGCCAGCAGCACCACCATGACCACCTTGACGATGGCAAAACTGCTGCGCAACGCCTCGGCCAGCGCCTGCGAGCCGCTGTCCACCACCGTCGTGGCCGGCTCGGGATGGGAATGTTCGTGGTCGTTGCTCATGCCGGTTTACTTGCTTACGCGATTGGTGCCAAAGCCCTGGAACAAATCGAACGGCGGCGTGCGCTGGTCGAAAATCAGCGTCGTACGTTCCTTGAGGGATTGCTCCAGCGCATCCACCCGCAAGAGGAACTTGGCCAGTTCGGGGTTCTTCTGGAAAACCGGCAACGACTCCGCCGCCGCCGCTTCGCCCTGGCCGCGGATGCGCGTGGCCTCGCCCTCGGCGTTGGCCAGCATGACCGCCGCTTTGCGATCCGCCGCCGAACGAATTTTCTGAGCTTCTGCCTCGCCTTGGGATTGCAGGTCATCGGCGAGCAGTTTGCGCTCGGAGGTCATGCGGTCGAACACGGTTTGCGTGACACTCTCGGGCAACCCGAGCTTTTTGATGCCGAGAAACTCGATCTCGATGCCGTAGTTGCTGAGTTCGAGTTGGGATTGGACGCGGGCCTTGATCTGGTTTTCGATCTCGTCAAATTTCATCTGCGACGGGTCCGCGCTGACAAAATCAGAGAGGTTGTGCTTGCCCACAATGCCGCTTTTCTCATGGCGCACGATGCTTTCGAGCATGCGTTCGGCTTCGGTGATGGAGCCGCCGGCAAATTTGGGGAAAAACACCGCCGGGTCGGTGATACGCCAGCCGAGATAGACCAGCGTATTTAAATTGATGCCGTCGGCCGTCAGGTCCTCGGTGAATTTGTCCTCGAAGGTCTGGATGCGTTGATCGAACTTGTAAACCTTCTGGATCGGCCACGGCAGTTTCAGATAGGCCCCCGGCTTGTCAATGGAACGGGTGGGGTTGCCGAAGGTGGTAACGACGGCGACTTCCGACTGGCGCACCTGGAACATGAACAGCAGCAGCACGAAGATCAGAATCAGCGCCGCTCCGACGATTATAGTAAGCGAATTGCGTTTCATGGCTGGGAGAACCGGGTGGAATGAGGGGTTGCTGGCGTCTTGCCCCGTGAGGTGGCAGACGCTGACTCGGCGGCGGGCGTCCCCGGACTTATCTCACGGGGCGAGGGGAGTTCCATTGAGCGACATTCCCAGGCTGCGGCGTTGACGAACTCAGATTCTTTGTAGCTTTTCATCTTAGTTTTGCGTCTTGGGCGGCGGGACAGTCAATCGCAACAAATCCTCGCCGATCTTGTCTTGCAGATCGAAAACGATCACATCCTGCGTGTTGGTGGTGAGCAGGACGTATTTGCGCGCCTTGGCGGTGGCGCGGGCAAAATTCTCGAAGTAAACGCGCTCCTGATACACCGACGGCGCGGCGTTGAACGCGGGAATCTGGTTCGTGAAGGCCGCCGCCCGTGACAAAGCCGCCACTTCCAGGCGGGTGCGCTGCGCTTCCGCGTTGTTCGTGATCGAAAACGATTGCGCGCCGGCCAGTGCGTTGGTGCGGATGCTGTCCGCCTCTGCGGCGAGAATCTTCGCCTGCTTCTGGTGGATGGCGCCCACGACTTTTTCGTATTCGGGCGCGACCTTGACGGGCGGGTGAATCCCCTGCAAACCGACGAACAGAATGTTGGCCCCCAGTTTGTAGGCATTGGCCGCGGCCTGAATGCGGTCGCGCAACGTCTGCGCCGCTTCGAGGCGCGTGTGCGACATGATTTCGTTCAGGTCGGCGCTGACCAGATGCCGCACCACTTCACGCGTGGCAATCTGGTGCAGCAGGTTGGAGGCATCCTTGTGGTTGTAGGCCCAAGCCGGCAGATCGCGGATTTGAAATTGCACCGGGATGTTTACCGAGAGCAGGCTGACCGGGGGCGCCCTGCGTTCGCCGGGCCGACTCGTGTCCTCGATCGTCGGTTGTTCGCGATTAGCCACCAGAAAGTTGTCTTCCTTGCCGTGGCCGACGGTCCATAGGATGGTCTTGCTTTCGACATGCGTGCCGCCATGCCCATCGCCGTCACCCTCCGGCGCGAAACCGACATACAACGTCTGGACCTGATCGGTGTGGTACCGATAAACCTTGTCCACCGGCCAAGGCCACTTGAGATGCAGACCCGGCTGAAGGATCGGGCGGCTCTCCACTGGCCGGCCAAACCTCTCCAGCAAAGCCTGTTCGCCCGCTTCAATGGCCACGAAGCAACTTGAAAGCAACAACACGCCCAGTTGCAGGAGAATCAGCCAGCCCAGGGCTTTTTCAAAAAAGCGGTAAAACCAGGTTTCCGAAACTTTGAATCCAAACTGGTAATCCAGCGCCTGCGCCGCCGTGGTGATCAGACCTTCGGGCTGCCCGAGCAAACCCACCAGCCGGCTCTCGTAGAGCGGACGCACGACCTTGCCCTTTACCCGAGGGCGGTAGATTTCGAGAATCAACGTCACGAGCGTCTCCAGCGCAATCAACCCCAAGACCACGCACAACCCCTGCGCCACGTAGAAGTCCGCGCGCGGAAACTCTGCTTTCACCGCGGCTATGCCCGCCGCCGTCGCAAAACAAAGATAAGCCCCGAGCAGCAAATAACTCGCGCCCGGCCGGAGCAGGCGATGGTTCTCCAGGCGTGCAATGGTCACGGAGAAACGCCCCAACAGGAAGAACAAGAGCGCAAAAAGACTGAACAGCGACATCGCCACCGTCGAGTGCGACGCCTTCACGTCCGGGGTCGCGTCAGCCAGCCATCGCCATAAAAAATACGCGCTGCCGGCCTGGAGCATAAACAATAACACCGTGAAACCCGGCACGAAAAAGCGCTCGAACTGTTCGCGGGAACGTTGCGCGGGGAAGATTTCAGCGTCCTTGGACTCAAACAAAGTGGAACTGCCCTTCGAGCGGGCCATTTCCTCCAACTCAAATTTTTCCAGCCGATCACGCTCTTCGAGCCGCATCTGAAACCAGCTTACAAATGCGACCAGCACGCCAAAGCCGACAAACACGACGCTGATCTGGCCGGCGAGGGAGCCGGCATACCGGGCCACGGCAAAGCCGGCCACACTCACGCCCAACAGCGCGAGCAGATTGACCAGTCCGTTCTTTTGAATGTTGCGATCCATTAAAAACCAGGTTTGTGGGCGGTTGTTCCGGCAAGCCGGCTCAACTTAATTCCCGTTCCTCAAACATCGTCACTGCCAGCGCCATCACCGCACCGACATAGCACGCGGCATACGCGAGCGCCTTGCCCACATAGCCCCAGTGGAACGTGCTTTTGCCAGTATCGAGAGCATCCGCGAGCCAGAAATTTTGCCAGTTCGGTATCACGGTGTAAAGCACCGTTGCCCACCATGAGCCTTGGTCCGCGGGCCGTCCGAACAGATAATCCGACATCAACCCCACGAGGAAAAACGCCGAACAGATGGCCAGGGTGGGAATCATGTCGAGCCGGGTGGAACACGCCAGCGCCAGCGCCGCCAGAATCCACAGGGCGAACAAAATCAAGATCGCCGCCGGGATCAGCCGCCAGTCCACCTTGGCCGCTTCATTCAGGCTGACCCGCTGCTGGGTGAACTGGAAAATGACAAAAGCCGCCACCGTGACCATCACCAGCAGGGAAAACACCGCGTCGCTCACAAAGGGCCGGCGGAGGAAGAAATTACTGAAACCTCCCAGCAAATACGCCAGCGCCACCCCGCCGAAGAATATGCCAAGCGCGGCCAGGTCTGTGCCGCCATAGGCGTCAAATGCCATCCGGCTGGCGACGAGTGCCGCCACGAGATTGACATACGTCAGCAACGTCAGCGCCGCCATCAAGCCGAGATACTTCGCCAGCAGAAACTGCGCGCGGCCGACGGGCTTGGACAGGACCGCGAGCGCCGTGCCGGTGCGGATTTCCCGCGCCAGTGAAGCTGACGCGCTCAAAACCGCGCCCAGCAGCCCCGCCAGCAACATCACCGCCAGCGTGCTGTTCTTCACCAGCTTGGGTTCGTCGCCAAAGGCGAAGTAGTAGGGCGTGGCCAGAAACACAGAGAAGAGCGAAGAAGCGGTCATCAACAGCAGGAACACCGGCTGCCGCACCAGCTCCATGAAGGCGTTGGTGGAAATTGTTACGAATTGTCGCATCTACCGTTTTGGTGTCGCACTTTCAAACCAGCGTAAGAATCATGGGTCTGCTTGTAAACCGCTATTCCGTCACCCAGCCTCCAGCAGGCACCCTCACGCTGGCCGCATCGGTTCTTTTCGCGCCCATAGTGCGCCGGGCCGGCTCAGTTGGGAACTGTGCGTTTGAACGCACACCCTTTGGCACATCATCGTCAAGGACAGTTATTGGCGCTGGCCCGAACGCAACCTCGCCGGCAACGCCATTGACTTCCACGTCCAAGTCCTGGGCCTGTCCTTCCACGACGCCATGCACCCATCCACCCGCGCCTTGCAAACTGCCGCTCAGGTCATTCCCCCGCGTGTAGCTGATGGTGTTGACCGGGATGTTGGTCGAAACCTGCGGCTGGGAATGCCGTTCCGCACCACTTCGTTGCTCAGCAACCACGCGCTGCCGGTCCATTGGTGCTGTTGCAGCACCCGCTTCTGCCGGAAGGCGTCATACTTCATGGCCTCCCGGCAGGAAGCCGGTGAGTTCGCCGAATCGCTTGGTGGCCGTCCGCAAGGACTCGATGGCGTCGGCAAGCGAGCCGGGGCGCAGGCCGTCGCCGATGATGACGATGATGATTCAATTCAACCGGGGCAAAACGTTGCAAATTCAACTCGCGTTAAAATTCCCGGCGAACCCGGTCAAAGGTTGATGGCCAAAATCATCCGCGCTCAATCAAAATGCCTGTCCAGACCTGTCCAATTGGCGGTTCCTTTCGGCGCAAGAATATCCTTCAACGCGTCCGCCAGTTGCACTTCGGTGAACGGTTTGTCCAGCCGGCTTGTCACGCCCAGGGTCTTGAACTCTTCGGCCACCGCGTCTTCCATCCGTCCGCTGGCCACCACAATCGGAAGGTCCGGCAGCATCCGCCGGAGCGCACGAACGAACGCCAGGCCGTCCATGTGCGGCATGTGCAGGTCGGTGATGATGGCGCGCAATTCGGTGCGGTGCTGCGCCGCCTGCATCAAACCATCCGCGCCGTCGGTGGCGGTCAACGGCTTGAAATTCAGCCGATGCAAGACCGCACGCGCCATCTGCCGCACGGCGGGTTCGTCATCTACAAACAGGATGGTTTCTTCCTGCCCGTGAAATTCCACCGTCGTTTTGGTGACGAGCTCCGTGTCGCTGCCCGCAGCGTCGGTGGGAAGATACGCGGTGAACGTCGAGCCTTGGCCGGGCTTGGAATAAACCTGCACAAAGCCGCCGTGGCCCTTCACGATGCCGAGGACAGTCGAGAGTCCCAGGCCCGTGCCTTTGTCCGGATCTTTGGTCGTGAAGAACGGATCGAAAATCCGGTCCAGGACTTCCGGCGGGATGCCCGTGCCGGTGTCGCGCACGCGCAGCACCACGTAGTTGCCGGGCTTGGCGTCGGGGATGGAACTGGCATAGGCGGCGTCCACTTGCACGCGTTGCGCCTCCAGCGTGAGCGTGCCGCCATGGGGCATGGCGTCGCGGGCATTGACGCACAGGTTCAGGAGCACTTGGTGCAACTGCGTAGGATCGCCCAGCACCGGCGGCACTTTCGGGTCGCAGGTGACCGCCACCTGGATGCTCTTGGGGAAAGTGCCTTTCATGATGTGCTGCAGCTCTTTCACCAGATGTTTTGGGGTGACGGCGACGCGCGCGCCCTCCGCGCCTTTCGCAAAGGTCATTAATTGCCGCACCATGTCCGCGCTCCGATGGGCGCAGGCCTGGATCGTGTCGAGCATTTGTGATTCCGCCGGATACTGCATCCGGAGCAGCTCCACACTCATCATGATGGGGGCGATGGCATTGTTCAAATCGTGCGCCACGCCGCCCGCGAGCGTGCCGATGGACTGCAGCCGTTGCGAGCGCAGGGCGAGGCGTTCCGTGTTTTTGCGCTCGGTGATGTCGAGAATCTGCGAAATGAAGTAGTCCGGTGCGTTATCCGGCGTCCTCACGAGCGACACACTCAACATGGCCCAGACATCATGTCCGTCCTGGTGGCGATACCGTTTTTCCATGCTGTAGGTCTGAATCTCGCCGGCCAGCAGGCGGCGGACATTCTCCAGATCGGGTGCAAGATCGTCCGGGTGGGTCAGCGCCTGCCAGGTGGCGGCGAGCAGTTCCGCCCGCGAGTAGCCGAGGATGCGGCAGAGGGCCTCGTTGACCTCCAGCCAGCGTCCATCGGTCGCGACCAGCGCCATCCCGGTTGGCGAATGCTGCATAGCGGAGCGGAAGCGGGTTTCGCTCTGATGCACCTCTTGGGTGCGCTGGGCGACGAGTTCTTCCAGCCCCGTGTTCAGGTGGCGAATTTCCTCTTCCACGTGCTTCAAAGACGTGACGTCCGTGCGGATGGCGATGAATTGCGCTGGCTTCCCGTCCGCGCCAAGGAAGGGGACAATGGTTGTGTTCAGCCATTTGAACGTGCCGTCCTTCACGCGATTCTTGATCTCGCCTTTCCAGATCCGACCGCTGGTGATCGCCTCCCACATCTCGCGGATGTACTCTTTCGGGTGATATCCAGAATTGAAGATGCGGTGGTCTTGGTCGAGCAACTCCTCGCGCGCATACCCCGAGACCGCACAGAACTTGTCGTTCGCATAGGTGATCTTGCCGCACGGGTCGGTGATGGCGACGATGGCGTGCTCGTCGAGCGCCCGCTTTATGTCCACCAGCCGCTGCTCGGCCTGCTTGCGGTCGGTGATATTGAAGTGAACAACGACTGCTCCGCCTTCCGCACGGTCCAGCGGAGAGACGTTCATGGTGAACCAGCGGTGCTCCGTGGGCGAGTGGCAGGGATACTCGCAGGTGAATGTCGCCTGCGAACGGTCGAGCACACCCCGCAGCCCGTTCACGATGGCCTGCGCCTCCTCGCCCAAGTCCCGGGCGGCGCGCTGGCAGACCTCCAGATAGTTCTCGCCAACACCCACTGCTGGAAGTGTGGCCTTCGTGCCGTTCTCCCGTGCGAAACACTCCCAATCCTGATTGATGGCGAGGATCGTTCCATTTCGGTCCACGACCGCGATGTTTGCCATCATCGAATTGAGCACGGCGCGGTTCAGCGCCTCGGCCTCGCGGATCGCTCTCTCCGCTTTCTGTTCCGCGCTCACATCGCGAAAGACCAGGACCACGCCGAGAGTGCGGCCCTCGTGGTCGCGAATCGGCGCGGCGCTGTCGGCAATGGGCCGCTCCGTGCCGTCGCGCGCGATGATCACGGTGTGGTTGGCCAGCGCGTGGATCTCTCCGGTGGCCAGCACCTCGTCCACGGGGATGGAGGCTGGCGCGCGGGTTTCCTCGTTGATGATGTGGAACACCTCGGCGACCGGCCGCCCCAAGGCCTCGGCCTGCGTCCAGCCCGTCAATTCTTCCGCGACGGGATTCAGCCGGGTGACACGTCCCGCGGGATCGGTCGCCAGCACGGCGTCGCCGATGGAATTGAGCGTGACGGCGAGCTTCTGCTCGCTCCGGCGCAGGGCTTCCTCGGCCAGTTTGCGATCCGTGACATCGCGCACGGTGGCATAGAGCGTCCCGTCGGGTTGCGGCATGGTGCGCCAGGAGAGCCATTTCCACGAACCGTCCTTGCACTGGTAGCGGTTCTCGAACTGGAGCGTCGGCTGCCCGGCGGTGAGCTTCTCCACCTCGCGGAGCGTGGTTGCGCGGTCGTCGGGATGGACGAAATCGAGGAAGGGCCGGGCAAGCAATTCCTCCGTGCTCCAGCCCAGCGTTTCCTGAAAGGCGGGATTCAGGCGCTTGAAATAGCCGTCCGTCCCGGCAATGCAGAGCATGTCCAGCGCGAGGGTGAAGAAACGGTCGCGCTCCGCCTCGGCCCGCTGCCTCTTTTCAAAATCGCGGCGCACGATGACGGTCGCAATGCCCACCAACCCGAGGGTGAGCAGACAGGCAAAGACCACAATCGCAATCGTCGTGCGGGACAACGTCTGCGCCCGGGCCGTGCGCTGCTGCAGGAGTTGCTTCTCTTCGTCCTTCATTTCGGCGATTACCTTTCGGATTTCATCCATCGTTTGCTTGCCCTGTCCCGAGGCGATGATCTTCTGCGCCCCGGCGGTGTCGCCGCTGCGGCGCAATTTGATGATCTCTTTCCCAAGGCTGATTTTCCTTTGCATCAACGGCTCAAGCGCCGCCAGTCGGCGCTGCTGCTCGGGATCGGCCTGCGTCAATCGTTTCGCCGCCGCGAACGATGTCTCAACGTTGGCGATTCCGGCCTGATAGGGCTGTAAAAACACCTCACTACCAGAGATGGTAAAGCCGCGCGCCCCCGTTTGGATGTTGAGCAATTCCGCGAGCGTGTCATTGAGCTGCTCAATGACTTCGTGGGTTTGATTCACCGCGCGGAAGGTTTCCACATTCCGCTGCAGGCTCCACCACGCGCTTGCGCCGGTGAGCATCAGGAAGACCAGAGCCGCGGCGAACCCCGCCTGGATTTTTTGTTGAATCAGCATTTTCATAATGACCTGGCCTGGTTCACGCCCGGCTGGCGCGACAGCATGATGCGCGATTCACGCTTTCGCGTAAAGCTCGCCGCCCTTCTCGGTAAACTCGCGGGATTTTTCTTCCATGCCTTTTGTGTTGAATCCCCATCAGCCATTCGCCATCAACCATTAACCCCTCACCCTCCGACCTCTCCTGCCTGGACCGTACCGGCGGGAATTCGGACGGCGACGATGGTGCCGCCGGCTGCTCCCCGCGCCACCGTGACCTCGCCCCCTACCAGGCGGACGCGCTCCTGCATGCCGAGCAGGCCAAGCGATCGGGCGTCTCCCAGGTTGGCTTCGGAAATGCCCTTGCCGTTGTCGCGCACTTCAAGCAGAAACCCTCGATCCGTCAACTCGAACCGCACGGTAACTTCACGAGCCTCCGCGTGCCGTGCCACGTTCGTCAACGCCTCCTGGAAGACGCGGAAGAAAGTGGTGGCCACTTCGCGCGGGACCGTCGGCTCGTCCGTCGGCGACACGAACTGGCAGCGAAGCCCCGCGCGCTCCTGGAAGCGGTCCAGCTCGCCGCGCAGTGCGGCAGCCAGGCCCAAATGATCCAGCACGCTGGGCCGCAACTCCGTGGCGATGCGTTGGACGGTCTTGATCGTGGCGTCCACCAGTCCCGTGGCCCCGGCCAGCCTGTCCAGCAGGGCATTCGCGCGCGGGCCGCTCAAACCCTCCCAATGCCGTTCGATCCAACGCAAGTCCATCTTCAAACCGGTGAGCTGCTGGCCCAGATCATCGTGGATTTCGCGGGCGATGTGGGTGCGCTCGTCTTCGCGGAGCGTCTGCAGGCGGGCGAGCAAGGCGCGCAACTGCTCGCGTGACTGCCGCACCTGTTCCTCGGCTTGTCGGCGCTCGGTAATGTCATTCACGACATACGCGAAGCGAGGGTGACCCTGGGCCGGGTCGCCCAAGTGGCTCACCGTGGCGAACAGCCATTGGTCGCCCCAGTCCCGGTGCAGGGCGTAATCAAAGACCACCGGGTCGCCGGTCTTTCGGCTGTGGAGCAGGCGCGCGCTCCACAATTGGATGATCTCGCGAGGCACCCCGAGTTCGGAATCGCGCTTGCCGCGCAGAGATTCCTTGGTCTGGCCGTAGAAAATAGCCGCCACGGCGTTGTCGGAGACGTGGACCAGGTCGTCTTCGACCAGTTCCACGATGCCGCGCATGCCGCCGGCGCTATCAAAGAAACCGCGCAGGGTGGCTTCGCTTTCCCGGAGCGCCTCTTCCACCCGCTTGCGCATGGCGATGTCCTGCTCCAACTCGCGGTTGGTCTGCTCCAGTTGTTGCGTCTTGGCCTCCAGTTTGCGGACCAGGACCTCGCTGTATTGCTTCAGATGGACGACCTCCACTTCCTCGGGCGCGGCGGCTGCCGGCGGTGCTGGCACGGCGGAGGGATGCCGGGCTTGCTGGAGGACGTCGTGGACCGTTCGCAAGAGGACCTCCGACTTCTCCGGTTTGATCAGGAACCGTTCGGCGCCAAGGCTGAGGGCGAATTCCCGGTCGTGCTCGTCGGTGTAGGTGGCGGTGTAGAAGACAAAGGGGATGGCTTTCAGACGCGCGTCCTTTTTCCACTCGCGGCAGAGCGAGAAACCGTCCATCTCCGGCATCATGATGTCGCTGACGATCAGGTCCGGGGGGTGTTGCCGCGCCTTGGCCAGCGCCTCGGCACCATCGGCGGCGGTGACGACCTGGTAGCCGTGGCGGCTCAACAGAACCTGGAGCATGGAAAGGATGGCCTCGGTATCGTCCACGATGAGAATGGTCATAAGCAAATGGTGGCGGGGGTGTCATGCCTCAGGGAAACCCGGACTTGACTGCGGCGTTGGCTTGGAAGCATCGCAAGCTTTCTGGCGACCGCCTGGGCGGAAGGCTCGTACAGGTTTCCAACCTGCTGTGTCGCCGTCTTCCAGTCGGCCAGCGCGCCGGGCGTTCGCGCGGTTCGCAGGTTGGAAACCTGCGATACAGCAGACTGGAAGTCTGCGCTACATGGCGGAGTGCCGATTTGGCGCCGGCTTAACCGTTGGCTCGCGCCCAAAGCCGGCGGCAAACCGGCGCTCCGGTTCATTTTGGTTTTCGGGTTCATGGCCGTTCGTTCGCCTCGCGCCGAAAAGGTGTCAGAAAGGTGTCCCGGTCATTGGAGAATGTCGTTTCATCGTTTCAGGCAATTGGCCGCCGGGTGCCGGCAGTCCATCTGCAATCGCTCCGCTATCCCATCCAAGGTCATTACCGTCTCGGCTCTTAATCGCGCCGCCATCTTCACATTGGCCGCATCGGTTTTACGTCGCTGCTTCAACTCTCGTTCCGTCCACCGTCGCTTCCGCAATCCGTCCAACACCAGACGTCCGGCCCTCTGCTTGCTCGTCTCTTCATTTGTGCGCCATGGCAATGCTATTTCGTCGGGGTCGCCGTCGCGAGCCTAAACACGGTTTCCATTGAAAAAGCCCTGACCTTCCCGTCTCACCGAACCGCAGTGCGCGAGGTCATTTCGCAAGTGGCAGGTCCGCGATCACCGCCCGCGCCACCGCCGGTATGATCTCGCGCTCGTTCGGATGATTGGTCGTAAACACCACGAGCACAAAGCCCCGACCGTCCGGCAATGCCACATACGCCGCGTCATGGCGCGACGATTTCAAAAGCGCCGCCCACGGTCAAGCAAGTCAGCGGTCAATCCGCCTTCCGTCGCAGCGGACGCTTCGGCGATTTGGGCAAGCTCACCGCCGCCGCGCGGCACGCCTCCGAAAGGCGGTCAAGGTTGGTCAGGAATTGTTCACGGGCCGCTTCGGGTATCGCACTCAGCACTTCGCCTTGGAGCGCAATCGCGATGTCCCGGGCGGTTTCAAACCGGTCGCGCCCACGCACTTTGACGCGCAGGCAGTTGGTCCGACGGTCGTTTTCCCGGGCGTGTCGTTCGATGTAGCCGGCCTTTTCCATCCGCTCCAGCAGTGACGCCACGGTGTTCGGGTCGCTGCTCATCAGGGTGGTGAGTTCCCGCTGGGAAATGCCGTCGTGCTCCAGGAGCGTGCGCATCACGGTAAACTGGTCAGGCGTTAGTTTGAGATGCGCGATGCGGCGGCGGAACGCCTGGTTGAGGCCGTACCACGCGCGGCGCAGCAGCATGGGCAGCCGCCGGCGCTCCGGCGAATCAGCAGTCGCGGCGGTTTCTTTGACGTTTACAGGCATAAAACAGTGGATTACCGGGCGCATCATACGTGTAGGTATTATTGCGTTGCAATCGGAATGAAGCTGGACCATATTCCGCGCGTCCCGATTAAAAATTTCCGGCGCAAACTTGCTTTGTGCCGATACACAGCGGAAACCTATGAGACTGATAATTGCAATTGGTGCGGCCATTTTGCTGCTGGCCGGCGGCGTGGTGACACCTCTTAATAGCAGCGCGGCGCCCGTGCCGGGCTGGCTTGCCTGGCGCGGGCCGGAACAATCCGGCGTCTCGCGCGAAACCGGCCTGCCAGACCAGGTGGACCCGGACAAAGCCCTGTGGGTTGCCGATTTTCCCGGCCAATCCACGCCCGTGATTGCGAATGGAAAACTCTACATCATGGGTTATCTCGGTGAAGGGCCGGACTTGCAGGAGGGCGTGGCCTGCTTTGACGCCGAGACGGGCCAGAAACTCTGGCAGCACCTTTTCAATGATTTCATCAGCGACACCATTTATCTGCGTTACGCCACGGCAAGCCCGGCGATTGACCCGGAAACCGGCAACGTGTTCATTCAGGGCACGCAGGGAATTCTCGCCGCATTCACCCCGGATGGAAAACCGCTCTGGCACCATTCGTTGATGGAGAAATTTGGCCGGCTCACCTTCCCCAACGCGCGTACCGCATCGCCGGTCATCGAAGGGGATCTGGTCATCACGCGCGGCATCACCGCCAACTGGGGCGCGAACGGGCCGGCGGCAGACCGCTTCTATGCGTTTGATAAAAAAACCGGTGAACTGGTCTGGGCATCCAGCCCCAGTGATAGGCCCAAGGATAATTCCTTTTCGCATCCGTATATCGGCTGGCACAACGGCAAGCGCGTCTTGTACTCGGCGCTCGGCGACGGGAGTGCCGCCGCCATCAACGCCCGTACAGGCGAACCCATCTGGCGCGTGCCGCTTTTTCGGGCCGGCATCAACGCCGCCGTGCTGGTGCATAACAATGACAAGGTGATTTCCATTTTTGGCGTGCCCTACGAACCAGGGCAGTTGGTGGCCATTAAGATTCCAAACGTCAGTCCTGTGGCCGGCGAAGCAGGGCCCGTCGTGATCGAGCGCGAGAAAGTCGAGCTTTGGTCGGCCCCGGTGACGACCTCGACCAGTTCGCCGATCCTGGCGGGCGACATGGTTTATGTGGTGGCCGAGAAGGGTGATCTGTGCGCCGTGGATGCCAACACGGGCGAAATCAAGTGGACGCTCAAGATCGGCATTGAGCAGCGCAATTCCTGTCCGCTTTACGCCGATGGCAAACTCTACGTGCCTATTCTCGACAATCCCGCCGGCAAGGGGGAAGGCACGGCCAGCGAAGCCGGCAGTAGAGGCGGGTTCTATGTCATCAAACCCGGCGATCAACCGGAAATCCTCTCGCACGTTGAACTGGATGGACGCTGTTTCGGCACGCCCGCAGCCTACAATGGTAAAATCTACCTGCAAACCACCCGCAAATTGTATTGCTGGGGCAAACCGGGCAACAACCCAGGATTGCCCAAACCAGCGGTGGTGGAAAAAATCCCCGCACCCGGTCCGGCCAGTTCACTGCAAATCGTTCCTGCCGAAGTCACGCTGCGTCCCGGCGAGAAGGCCACGTTCCGTGCGCGCAAGATTGATGCTAATGGGTTCGTTGTCGAAGAACTGAAGGACGTGCAATCTCTCAAATGGGCAAGTTACATCCCTACCACTGCCCGGGTGAAGTCCACGATGAAGGCCAGCTTCAATGACAAGGGCGAAATGATGGCCGCTCCGGACAAAGTGCCTTCCGCCGGTGCATTTGAAGCCTCGCTCGGGGAGTTGAAAGGTTACATGCGTGGTCGCGTGCTGCCGTATCTGCCGTTGGAGGAGGATTTCGAAGGATTCACGCTTTCCGAAACCAACACTGCCGATGGCGCCGCGTTTGCCTTCCCGCCATTGCCTTGGATTGGTGCGCGTTTCAAATTCGAGGTTCGCGAACGTGAGGGCAACAAGGTGCTGGCCAAAACCGTGGATAATAAATTCTTCCAACGCGCCACGGTCTTCGTCGGCGCGCAAGACGCAAAGAATTACACCATTGCCGCCGATGTAATGAGTGACGGCAACCGGCGCAAGATGTCCGAGGTCGGTCTGATCTGTCAGCGCTACGCCATCGTCCTCAAGGGCAACGAACAGAAGCTCGAAGTCAGTTCCAATTTCGAGCGCCTCCGCGAAAGCGTGGATTTTCGCTGGCAGCCGAATGTCTGGTATCGCCTCAAATCCCGCGTGGACATCGCCGCCGACGGCACGGGCGTGGTGCGCGCCAAGGCGTGGAAGAAAGGCGACCCCGAACCCGAAGCGTGGACCATCGAAGTGAAACACCGCACCGCGCACCGCGAAGGTTCACCCGGCTTGTTCGGCTTCTCGCCACAAGACATGCCGGTTTACATTGATAACGTCACGGTGACGCCGAATTGATTCCGTTCTCTTGATCTTAATATTAATCTTAATCTTAAACCTTTCATGAAAACCATTCGCTTGAACTACGAAAAGTTGACCGTCTTAGCCTCGCTTCTCCTCTTAAGCTCTCCCGTTCAATCAGCCGATTGGCCGCAGTGGGGCGGGCAAAGCATCCGCAACATGTATTCGCCCGCCAAGGGCCTGCCCGATGCGTTTGGCGAGATCAAATTCAAGCCCGGCAGCGACGAGGTAAACACCAATGGCATGAAGAATCTTCGTTGGGTTGCCAAGCTCGGTTCGCAAAGCTATGGCAACGTCACCGTCGCCGGCGGCAAGGTGTTTGTCGGCACGAACAATGAACCGCCCCGCGATCCACGCCATCAGGGCGATCGCAGCATCTTGAAATGCTTCGATGAAAAAACGGGCAAATTCCTCTGGCAGCTCGTTGTGCCCAAGCTCTCGTCCGGTAAGGTCAACGACTGGGAAAGCCTTGGGTTGCTGGCATCGCCGACGTTGGAAGGTGACCGCGTCTATATCGTCACGAGCCGTTGCGAAGTGATGTGTCTCGACGTGAACGGCATGGCCAACGGCAACGACGGCCCGTTCAAGGACGAGGCCAAATATGTCGTGAAGGACGTCGTGCTCGACCGTGGCCGGCCCACCGAACGCCCCGCACCGCCCGTCGAACCGGGCGAATTCGACGCCGACATCATCTGGGTCTATGACATGATGGATGACCTTGGCGTGTTTCCGCACAACGCCTCGAACTGTTCCGTGCTCATCGTGGACGACATCGTTTACACCTGCACCTCGAATGGGCAGGACTGGACGCACACCAACATCCCCGCGCCCAACGCGCCCAGCTTCGTCGCTGTGAACAAGCATACCGGTGAATTTATGGGTGAGGACGACGCCAAGATCGGACCGCACATTCTGCACGGCCAATGGGGTTCACCCACGCTCGCTGTCGTGAACGGCCGGAAACTGATTGTCTTCGGCGGCGGCGACGGCTGGTGTTACGCGTTCGACGCGATCCCGGTGGAAACCGACGATGGCCCCTTCCTCAAGACCGTTTGGAAGTATGACGCCAATCCACCCGAGTACAAACACGACAAAGACGGCAAGGCCATCAAATATCCCGCCGCTGAAGGCGTCAGCGAAATCAACGCCACGCCGGTATTCTGGAAGAACCGCATTTACATCGCCACCGGTCAGGATCCCGAACACGGCGAAGGCGTGGGCCATCTCGTGTGCATTGATGCCACGAAGACAGGTGACGTGACCAAGACGGCCACGATTTGGTCTTACAAGGGCATTCATCGCAGCATTTCGACCGTTTCACTTGATCCCGAAACCGGCCTGCTGTTTGTGGGTGACTTCTCCGGCTTCATCCACTGTCTTGATGCCGAAACCGGCAAGCTCCATTGGACGCACGATATGAAGGCGCACATGTGGGGTTCGACCTTTGTGGCCGACGGCAAACTGTATGTCGGCGACGAGGACGGCGACTTGGTGGTCCTGGCGGCCAGCAAGGAAAAGCGGTTGATCAGCGAGACCAACCTGGGCGCGCCCATTTACGGAACGCCGGTCGTGGCCAATGGCTCGGTTTACATTCAATCCAACACGCACCTGTTCTCGTTCCACGATCCGACCAAGCAATCCGGCCTCAAGGACGAGCCTCAGAAGATTGAGGTGAAGTTGGACAAACCTGACAAAGAAAACTGAACCGGATATTGGGTTTGTCACGCCAACGCGAACATGACTGATCCGACAACCGACCATCTGCGTCAAAAGGCACGGCGATGGACTTGGTACTGTCCCGGCGCTGGATATGCAATTATTGGACAAGGGAAGCCGGCTTGTGCCGCGCTTGCCATCTCTTTTATTGCCGCCATTTGTGCCTTGAGCTTTGCGCTGTTGCCGAGCGAATTCACTCTTAAACTGTTTGCGGTGGCCTTGTTGGTAGCTGCTGTCTCCTGGCTCATTGAGTATATGAGCATCGGAAGAGTTGAAATCGGCCAGCAGCCCGCGCCGTGGTGGAGTCGCTTTGGGAAAGTTGTATTGATGTTCTTCGGCTGCCTTGGTTTGGCGATCCTCGTCTCCTTCGTCTTGAATGTCGGTTACATGCGGCTGCGCGGAAGCGGCATGATGCCCACTGTCCTCCCGGGGGAGCGATTTGTGTTTAGCAAACGTCTGAACCAGAACGATCTTGAGCGTGGCAAACTCGTGATCTTTAGAACTTCGACCACTTCCGCCTGGGGGCAAGGTGGTGATGTTGTGGTTGCCCGCTTGCTTGCGCTTCCAGGCGACAGGATCGCGATTGAGGAAGACCATTACGTGGTCAATGAAAGAAAAGCCTCTCGGTTGGGGCGGACAGGAAAGCTGCATCCTGTCGTGCAGATTCCAAGCGTGCCTGATTCAGCAACAGTTGCGCCGGGAAGCTATTTCGTTGTTCAGGACAATCCAGAGCAAAGCTACGACAGTCGCGTTCTTTCCTGGGCTCAACTCGACAAAATCATCGGCACTTGTCCGCTCTTGGTAAGCAGGCGCGCACTCGGAAAAGCTCTCGAATGAGTATTCATCGCTCAAGACCACTAGGTTTTACATGCACAGATGTGCTTCCGGAGCGCGGCTGTGTGCGAAGCACCAGCCGCAGCATGTCCAGCCTTTCCAACCCGCTGCGGCTGGGTCCGCGACCACAGCCGCGCTCCGCAGAAGTTCTGTTGAACGCCCGCCCTCACCCCGGCCCTCTCCCCCAGGAGAGGGAGAATCCTTCGCCAGTCTCACACATTGCGGACCCATGGTATTACTCGGGGCTCTCTCTTGCGATCAGCAGAGAAACGGCGACTGCAACCGCGACCAGCCAATTTGCCAGCACCGCTCGATTGCTGTTCCCTCTCCCCGGGGGAGAGGGTCAGGGTGAGGGCGAGCGTGGCGCAAATTTGCAGGACCACCTCTGCGTCGGTTCAGTTTCATGCACTCTCGCCGCCCGATCACTCTGAATTCCGAATGACAAAACCCCAACTCACCGCCTAACCCATGCGTGACACCTCCTCGCGTAATCGCAAACTCATCTGGCTGGCCGTCGGCCTGCTGTTCATCCTCCACCACGATTTCTGGTGGTGGGACAATCCTTCGCTCGTCTTCGGCTTCCTGCCCATCGGGCTGGCCTATCATCTCGCGTTTTCCGTCGCCGCCGGTTGCACTTGGTTCGCGATGATTAAATTCGCGTGGCCCAGTCATGTGGAGGAATTCGCCGAAGGCAAAGACCCCGCTGCGCAACCGAAGGACCACCAGCCATGATTCCGATTTACATCATCTGCGGGTACTTGGTGTTGCTGTTGGGGCTGGGGTTGGCCAGCAACCATTTCTTTCGCGGCACCGCCAAGGATTTCTTTGTCGCCAGCCATTCCATCGGGCCGTTCATGCTGTTGATGTCCATCTTCGGCACGACCATGACGGCGTTCGCGCTGGTGGGCAGCACCGGCAAGGCTTACACCACGGGCATCGGCGTGTACGGGCTGATGGCGTCGTGGTCCGGGCTGATTCACTCGGCGTGCTTTTTTCTCATCGGCATCAAGTTGTGGGCCATCGGCAAACGCTATGGCTACGTAACGCAGGTGCAGTTTTTCCGCGAACGGTTTGAATCCGAGATGCTCGGGCGCATCCTCTTTCCGGTGCTTGTGCTGCTGGTGATTCCGTATCTCTTGATCGGCATCATCGGCGCCGGTTCGGTGATGCGCGGATTGACCGTGGGCACGTTCGCTGAGGTTTTCCCGGACACAAGGGGCGCGATCCCGCCGTGGTTGACGGGCGCGGTGATTTGTTGCGTGGTGCTGACGTATGTATTCTACGGCGGCGTGCGCGGTGCGGTATGGGCCAACACATTTCAAACGCTCGTGTTCATGGGCACGGGCATCGTCGCATTTTGGATGATCGCGAAAGCGCTGGGGGGACCGGCCGCAGCCAGCCAGAAGGCGCTGGAGGTTGTGCCCGAACTGCTGGCACGCGAGGGCAAGATCAGCCAACTGCAATTCTTCACCTACTGTTTCATTCCGTTGTCGGTCGGCATGTTTCCGCATCTGTTCCAGCACTGGCTCACGGCGAAGTCGGCGAAATCTTTCCGTCTCACCGTGGTGGCACATCCCATTTGCATCATGATCGTGTGGATTCCGTGTATTCTCATCGGCATTTGGGCGGCGGGCAGCGGCATCAAAACCGCGCCGAACGCCGTGTTGGGCCGGATGGTGGCCGACCTTGTCCACAGTCCGTATCTGACCGGCCTGCTCATCGCGGGCGTGCTGGCGGCCATCATGAGTTCGCTGGATTCGCAGTTCGTCTGTCTGGGCACGATGTTCACGCGCGACGTGGTGCAACATCACTATGGCGAAAACCGGTTCACGGACACGCAAATCATCTGGCTGGCGCGCGCCTTCATCGTGTTCATCGTGGCGGTGACGTATGTGCTGTCGTTGTTCCCGCCGCCGCATGTATTTGACTTGGGCGTGTGGTGCTTCAGCGGTTTTGCCAGTCTGTTCCCGCTGGCGTTCGCGGCGGTCTATTGGCGGCGCGTCACCAAGGCCGGCGCAATTTCTTCCCTGCTCGTGACCGTGGTCGTCTGGCTCGTGCTGTTCATGCGCGACATGGCGGCCAAGGGCAAATCCGGCGGCGAAGACGAACTGCTCGTGTTCGGCATGATGCCGGTGGCGATCATCTTCGGCGCGTCGGTGCTGACGCTGGTGGTGGTGTCGCTTCTCACGCAACCGCCGTCCAAAGCGACGATCAACAAGTTCTTCCCGGAAGCACTCAAAGGACTACCCAGTTGAAGTCGCTCGGGGCTTGACGCGCCGCCGGCAAAGCGGCTTCCTAAACACACCAATTTGATTTCGCACCGAGATGAACCGCAAACCCAAAGGCCAGCGAAGACCGGCGCCACCGCCGACCGCGCCCCTGCAACTCTGGCATCCGGCAGTGCCCGGTCCGCTTTGGGACGGCACCCGTCTGGTGGATCGCCGCCAGATTCGGGCCTATTGCCGGGTGGTGGCGCGTGAGTTTCAGCCGAAGAAAATTATCTTGTTCGGCTCGTATGCTTACGGAAAACCCACGCTGGATTCGGATGTGGACATCGCCGTGGTGATGCCCTTTCGCGGACGCGACATTCAGATGACGGGCAAAATCCGCGGTCGAGTCGGCGCGCCTTTTCCCATGGACCTGCTGGTCTGGAGTCCGGAACGCGCTCAGCGGGGCGATTTTTTTACCCGCGAAGTGCTGACCCGCGGCAAGGTGATGTATGAAGCCTGATACACAGGAATGGGTGCGCGTGGCCGAGGAGGATTTTACGGTAGCCAACCTCGCTTTTCGCAGCCGCACCCGTAAGCCCACCGCCAGCTCGATCGGATTTCATTGTCAGCAGTGTGTCGAGAAGTACTTGAAGGCTCGGATGGTTGAAGACGGGACGCCCGTCATCAAAACCCACGACCTTCAGACGCTGCTGAATCAGTTGGTGAGCCGCCATCCGCTGTGGGCAGCTTTCCATGCGACGCTCGGCAATTTGACGGATTACGCGGTGAAGTTCCGTTACCCAGGCCATGCCGCCACAAGGGCTGACGCACGGGCGGCCTTGAAGGAGTGCCGTTCCATCCGTGCAGAAATCCGAGTCAGTCTCGGTCTCCCAAAGAAATAAATCACTCTCCATCGTATGCCCATCTCCGAATCCGACATCCAAGCCGCGCAACAACAACTCGACGCGCACCTCCGCGAAATCATCGCGTGGCATTTCGCGCCGGAAACTGGCTGTCCCTACTGGCTCGATTGGGCCAGGAAGAATTTTGATCCGCGCCAGGAAGTGAATTCCTTCGCCGACCTCATCGCCAAGTTCCCGCACTTCCAAGACGAAGCGTTGCGCGACCTGCAACCCGAGGTCTGGGTGCCGGCGCAATTCAAGGGCAAGCCGTTCAACATTTTTGAAACTGGCGGCACGACCGGCATGCCCAAGCAACGCATCGGTTGGAATGATTACAAGGTGGATTACTCCGAGTTCAGCGAGAAGGTTTCCGACGAGCATTTTCCGCGCAACCATTACTGGCTGATGATGGGCCCGACCGGTCCGCGCCGCCTGCGCCTGGCCATCGAACACCTTGCCAACGTGCGCGGCAGTTCGTGCTACTTCATTGACCTCGATCCGCGCTTCGTGAAGAAGGTCATTGCGAACAAACAATTCGATGTCGCCCGCGCCTACATGGATCACGTCGTGGATCAGGCCGTGACCATTCTCAAACACCGTAAAGTTTCCGGCCTGTTCACTACGCCGAAACTGCTCGAAGCGCTCGCCGAGAAAATTAATCTCTACGAAGCCGGCATCCGCGGTGTGTTCTGCGGCGGCACAACGATGGCACCGCAATACGTGCGCTTCATCGTCGAGGAAGTGCTGGAAGGCCGCATCGGTTTTTATCCCACTTACGGCAACACGCTGATGGGTCTGGCCGCCAGCGTGCCGCTCACGCCTGAGGACAAATTCTCCATCACCTACTACGCCCCGCAACCCCGCGCCGTCTTGCGCATCGTTGACCCGAAGGATACGTCCCATGTTGTTGCATACGACTCATGGGGCCGCGTGGAGTTGACCACACTAACAAAAGAATTCTTCATGCCACGCTTCCTCGAACGCGACGAAGCCATCCGCCGCAAACCGCGCGAACCTTATGCCTGGGACGGCGTCGCTGAGGTGCGCCCTTTCGGCGCGATGGAGAAGAATATCGTTGAGGGAGTTTACTAGCGGAAGTCGAATGGGGTGCGGTCACGGTGATTCAAGACCAATTCAAGACCAAGGGTTTACTCCCGAACCGACTTGAGGCAAACTCCGACTCCGTGAAGCCGCCATCTTTGGGTGAAAAACTCGGCCTGCCAGCGACCAAAGCGCCGTTGCTGGATAAAGCCGGGCGATTGGGTTTGGATTCACCGGAGTCGCTCGAAAGTCTGGCGGTGGTGCGTGGTTGCTGGCATTACCGTTCGCCGGACCTCAGACCCGCCGCTGTGGTTTCCGAATCGGAGTTCAGCAACGAGGAACTGGCGGTCGTCTTGTTATCGCCGTCGCTGCCCTATTCACCGCACACCATCCGCATCGGCGCTGCGATGTTGGGGGCCGACGGCAACGATGTTGAACAACTCGCACGGTTGGTGGTGGCGGAGAACGCCACTGCCCCAGCCCATTACATTGCCAACGCGGCCGTGCGGTTCGAGCCGGACAATCCTTTTTGGCCCAAGTTGCTCAATCTCATCCCGGAGTCTCCCCCCATTGTCGAAGGCGTGATGCCGCATCCAACCCGATTTGTTTCAATGACGGGCATGACGCGCGCCGGTGTTGAAACGGTCGCCGTGTGGATTCGTCCCCGTCCCGAACTTACGCCAGCCCGTGGATAATCCATCGCTGATTCTTGAGACGGTGGACGCGCACCTCGATCATGCCGTACGACTGGTCATTTATGGCCGCGCTGCGATTTGGCTTGGGTTCAACGGATCACCTCCGGAGGCTGCTCGCACTCAGGACGTGGACGCTGTCATCAGCACGGTACAGGAAAGTGAACTGGAAGCCGACCACAAGTTCTGGGATGCCATCGAGGCGGCAAACTCCGAAATGGCAGCGCGGGGACTCTACATCACCCACCTCTTCAGTGAACGGGAAGTTTTTCTTCGGCGCAACTGGGTGGAACATATTGTCCCGGTGACGCGCCCTCAGCTTCGCCACCTGCAGCTGTTCCGCCCGGCGACGATTGACCTGGTCCTTTCGAAAATGATGCGCGGTCGGGATCCCCAGGACATGACCGACGCGGAATTCATGATCCGCCACGACCGCATCACCGAAACTCAACTGCTCAAAGCCTTCGCGCAGATGAAACCGATCGAGTTGGTGGAACTGCGGGACGCTTTTGCGAAAGCCAGGCCCGTGATTCTCCAGTTTGCCCGTCAAAATGCCTCCGGGTGAAACCGTGCGACCCCGCGTCAAAATCTGCTGCATCAGCAGCGTGGCCGAAGCGCAAATAGCGATTCGCCACGGGGCGGCGGCCTTGGGATTGGTCTCCGCCATGCCCAGCGGGCCGGGGGTAATTTCCGAGGAATCCATCGCGGAAATCGCGACCAGTGTGCCGCCTGGTGTGGCGACCTTTCTCCTGACCAGCCAACGCAACGCGGAATCCATTATCGCGCAACAACGGCGTTGCCGGGTCAACACGCTCCAACTTTGTGATTCAGTCGAACCGGACTGTCATGCGAAGTTGCGCGCGAGCCTGCCGGGCATCGCGCTGGTGCAGGTGATTCATGTCACCGGCCCGGAGTCCGTGGAGGAAGCCATCTCCGTTGGGACGCGGGTGGACGCCATTCTTCTGGACTCCGGCAATCAGAAGCTCGCCGTGAAGGAACTTGGGGGAACAGGTCGCACCCACGATTGGCGCCTCAGCCGGCAGATTGTCGAGTCCGTTCGCGTACCGGTATTTCTCGCCGGTGGCCTGACGCCGGAGAACGTCGCCAGTGCGATTCACGAAGTGCGCCCGTTCGGGCTGGATGTTTGCAGCGGATTGCGAACGGATGGAAATCTGGACGAGGGAAAGGTCAGACGGTTCTTCAGCGCCATCCGAAAGGTTGCGGCGTGATCTGGCCCTGCGCCGCTTGGCGCATAAATTTGGCCGTGAAAACGGACGATCGCCCGCAATCCCTCACGGCACATTTCGTGCCGCACGCCCGAGGCTGGCCTGCCGCTATCGGACACTGCCAACCGGGCGCGATGCTGGTTCGGTGAGGTAAAGCATGCCTAGGTTAACTTCTTTCGCCTCGGTTCCGCTCGCCTCAGGGATCGTCACACTCGTGTTCAACGAGGTGTCAGCGGCGAATATGCTCAGTTTGTATTCGCCGGCCAACACCCCCTCGGCCCGGAACGAACCGTCATTCGCCACCGTGACGGTGAAGGAATGATTCTTCCGCAAGGTTTCGCGCGCTGCCTCGGAGCGCCAGTAATCCACCTTCCAAAGTTCCAGAGCCTCACCCGTCAAACCCGGCGGCTGGGGCAACGGAGTCACTGCTGAAGCCAGCATGGCAAACTGGGTTTGCCCGCCCCATTCCAAGGCCCGGCCGGATTTCAGAGCCAGCTTGCCAACCACGGTTACTCCCGCTCCGCCCATTTGCACGGAGACCGTTTCCTCCGGCTGTGTTTGCACGGGTGTCCGGGCTGTGAACGGGATGCCCAGACCGCGATTCAAGTAAAGGTTGAATTCGCCCTCCGGCACTGGTTCGAGTGTGAAACGGCGTTCGGCATCAAGGGGGGTGCTGAATGTCTCATATTCCAGCGCGACCGAACCCCGGTAATTCATCGCCGTATCATCCATTAAAACAATCTGGTCGCTGGACTTGGTGGACAGGCTTGCCGCCAGAACTCCCTCGATCCGCGCCCACGGCTGCAAGCGCAGCGTGAACGGCTCGCCCGGACGGCGAACCCGCGTACGGCCAAAACCCTCGGCAGCGACGGCGGCGACGGAGTGCGCCCGCGGGTCCGGCGCGAAGGCAAAGAAACCGCGCGCGTCGGTGTTGGTCAGGACACTCTGGCCACGATCGAGAAACCTTGCCCGGCCGAGTAGCGCACCGCTTTCCAGCGTGAGCAGCGCAACTTGCGCGTTGGCGGCGGGAGAGCCGTCCGGCAACTGCACGAAGCCTCGGAATGCCAGGGCGGGATTCACGCGCTTCAGCGACAACGCCAATGTGCCTGCGAAATCCGCTGGCAACGGCTTGGAAATCGCCGGCTCGTAGCCTTCCGCCTCCACGCGCACCCGCCACGGTTGGCGAGTCTCGCTGAAGGTGACGGTGAACATCCCACGCTTGCCTTGGCGCGTCGCCAGGAGTTCCCAGACATGCTCGCCGGAATCTTCACTGTATCCCGGAAACGCCTTGAATTCGGCAATCGGTGCGCCGGTTTCCGCGTCGGTGACATAGCCGGACAATTCCAGCGCCCGGCGCAATTCGATGGTGTGCTCCTCGCCGTCGGGCGTGATCCAAACATCGCGGGTGATGCACCAGCCGTCCTTGTACGCGCAAAGCTGAAGCCTCGACGGCGGGGCGGAGTCCCATTCGAGGCGGCCATCTGAACCGCTTTTCTCGCGCCAGTCAATCACGTGACGGTTTTCGCCCCATTGCTCCAACACCACGGTGGCCTCGGACACCGGCGCGCCTTGTTCATCCACGACTCGCAGCCGCAGTTGCAAGCCGGGCTTGAGTTGCACTTCGAGCGACTCCATGTTTTGCCGCACATTGACGTCCCGATATTCCGGGGCAAACCCGGATGCCTGGACGGTAATCGGAAACGTGCCGACCGGCAGATTAGTAATGACGAATTGACCGAACATGTCGGTTTCAAGTGACTTGGCGTCGGCGGATTGTGGTTTTTGGACAACGCGTGCCCGGGCGATCGGCTGGCCGTATTGATCCATCACACGGCCCGTAAGCGTAATGCCGCGCTGCAACGTGGTGACCAATTTTCCTGCCCATAACTGGCGGAAGCTGTCGCGCTGCAAGTCCGTGTTCATTCGTTCCGGGTTGCCGGATTCAATGGCGGTTTCAGCAAAGCCGGGTTGGCGGGCGCTGAGGCCGTAGTATCGTTTGTTCTGCGGCGGAATGACCGCGCAACTCCACCGACCGTTGCGATCCGACATCGCCACGGGAGCATCATTACAAAAACCCATGCGCTCGCGCGGCGTTTCGCGCGAGGGATAATCGGTATAGTCACTCCACTGCATCCAGATCTCGACGCCCGCGACTGGCGCCCCGGTTTCATCGCGCACCCAGCCGCCCAGGGAATTCGTCACCCGCTGGACACGCAAAGTGTATTCCGCCGGAAACTCTCCATCGCGATCCGTCGCCCAAGTCATAAACCGTCCTTCCCAGCCGGAAGCAATGACACCAACGGCCATGCTGCGCAGCCCTTCGGCCAACGGCAGTTCGCACTCGCCAGTTTCGTCGGTTGCCAGATCGAAGCGTTCTTCCCACTTTTCGTTCGTGGCCGTCTGCAAAGCCAGTCTGGCGTACGCTGCCGGCTCATCATTGTCTGCCGCGACGACGCGGAAGCGCATTGCCCCGTTCGAAACGGGCTGTTGCGAGGAAACAACAGTCCTGGGTTCAGAGGATTCTGTCGCAGCGGTCGTCAATCTGGAATCCGCCGCCTGCACCGCCAAGTCTGAACTTCCGGGTTGGATCGGTCCTTTTGGCGAAACCAAGATCACCAGCACAATCGCCGCAGTCCCGACAGCGACACCGACACCGGCCAGTTTCAACTTCGCCCAGCGCCACGCGTTGAGGGTTTGACTCACGAGCGGTGTCAAAATGCCCGCCCCGGCTGAACCACTCGCGATAACCTTCGCCACAATGCTTGCCGTGATTTCCGGCGTGGCAGCTTTCGCACCGTTGCCCGCAATCGTGGAAGCCAGCATCGCCGTCGAAAGCGAGACGCCTCGTCCGGCGAAGAAGTTTCGCAACTTGTCGAGCGCGCGGGTCACCCGTTTCTTGGCAGCGTCTTCGCTCACACCCAGGGCAGCGGCGGTTTCGCGATGGCTCTTGTCGTTGAAGAAACGCAGCAGCAGCGCATTGCGGTCGGCTTCCCCCAGGTGTTCCAGTCCTTCATCCAACGCGGGCGCAATGCGTTTCCACGTGTCGTCGGGAGCGGTGAATTGTTGCATGGCAAAGGCCTCCTGTTCGCGGCGCTGACGGCGTTGCTCTGCGCGGACGGCGCGACTGGCGACAAAGCGGGTCGTGCGGAACAACCAGCCGGAAAGCACAACGCTCGGGCGAAAGCTGCTGGCTTTGCGAGCCAGCAGGATGAACACGGCCTGTGCCACTTCTTCCGCCAGATGCGCGTCCCGCACTTGCCGGAGCGCGACCGAATACACCAGGTTCACGTAGCGGTTGACGAGCGTGCGGAAGGCGGCGTCCGACTCCCGCGCGACGTAATCCTGCAATAGTTGCCAGTCGTCCATGTCTGCAAGCGATTTTATATCAATATCCCCGCCGTGGGAGGGAAAAGGGACAAAGAATTGAGCGCGGACCGGGCGGTGAACTGGAATTGTCCCTAGCCTCCCGGCCAAGGTCGGCTATACTTCGGCCAACGAAATGAGTCCAATTCCCCACATTCCCGCGCTGCGGCGCGGCAGAGCTTATGAAAGTCTCGACACGGTCGAGGTGAAAGATTTTCGCACCGGCGAAGTCAAGGCCACCGTCAGCCAGGTCAACGCCGGTATTGTGCGCAAAGACCTCGCCCGCATGGCCGAGGCGCAGGCGGCCTTGAAGAAGTACACCGTCGCGCAACTGATCGAGATTTGCGCGCAGACCGGCGAGCAATTCCTCAACGGCACCCTCCCGCTGGGCGACAAAGGGCACACGCAATCGCCGCAGCAATACATCGAAACGTTGAGCAGTACCAGCGGGCTGCCGCATGTGATGGTGCGCCGCAACATGGAAAAAATCCATCTCGCGCTGACGAATATGAAGACCGTGCTGAACGGTTTATCGCGCGGGCTCGATTTCTCGATCCTCGATTCCGGCAGCGGCGAGCAATTCGGCACGCGGCTGAGTTATTTTCCAACGACGCCCGCGCTGGGGCTGGTGATGCCGAGCAATTCGCCCGCGGTGAATTCGCTCTGGCTGCCGGCCATCGCGCTCAAGACGCCGGTCGTCATCAAGCCCGGCAAAGAGGAGCCGTGGACGCCGTACCGGTTGATCCAAGCGTTCATTGCGGCGGGCGCTCCGGCGGAAGCGTTTGGTTTTTATCCAACGGACCACGAGGGTGCGGGCGTGATTCTCAACAGTTGCGGACGCGCGTTGATTTTTGGCGACAAGTCCACAACGCAACAATACGCGAACAATCCCGCGATCCAGATTCACGGACCAGGCTGGAGCAAGATTCTCATCGGTGAAGACTGCATCGAGCACTGGCGTGATTATGTGGATGTAATGGTAGCGAGCATTTCGGACAACGGCGGGCGGTCCTGTATCAACGCCAGTGCCATTGTCGCGCCGAGATATGCGGCTGAGATCGCCGACGCGCTGGCTCAGAAGCTCGGCCCGATTCAGCCGGCGAAGGTGGATGATCCAAACGCGAAGCTGTCCGGTTTTGCGAATCCGAAAATGGCGGACTTCATTGATGGGGCGATTGAGGACGGGTTGAAAGCGCCCGGCGCAACCGACGTGACGGCGAAGTATCGCAACGGCCCGCGTAAGCTGACGCTCGATGGCGGCACTTTTGTTCGCCCGACCCTCGTGTTGTGCGATTCGTTCGCGCATCCGCTGGCGAATCGGGAGTTCCTTTGCCCCTACGCCAGCGTCGTCCAGGTGCCGCAAAGTGAAATGCTCAAACACATCGGCTACACCCTCGCCTGCACCGCGATCACGAAAGATTCTGCATTCATCGAACAACTGATGGCTTGTCCGCACATCGAACGGTTGAACCTTGGCCCCATTTCCACGATGAAGATTTCCTGGGACCAGCCGCACGAGGGCAACATGTTCGAGTTTCTCTGGCAACGCCGAAGCATCGAGCGGGCGTGGTGACGGCTGGACGCCGATTTCCATTTGAACAGCCGCCATCTCCCGCCCGTCTGATTCACCGACATGCAGCAATCAATCTTTGACCACCAGCCGCGCACCCGTCTTGTCTTTGGCGCGGGCAGCGTGGACCGCACCGGAGAACTGGCGCGTGAAGTCGGCGCAAAAAAAATTCTGCTCGTCACGGATGCGGGCATCGTTGCGGCGGGCCACGCCGGGCACGTGCAGAAGAGTCTCGAAGTGGCCGGTCTCTCCGTAACGCTGTTCGACAAAGTCAAAGCGAATCCAACCACGCGGTGTGTGGAAGATTGCGTGGCGGTGGCGAAAGCCGCGGACGTTGACCTGATCATCGGTTTGGGCGGTGGCAGTTCGATGGACACGGCCAAGGGCTGCAATTTCATTCTCACCAACGGCGGGCGGATGCAGGATTACTGGGGCGTGGGCAAGGCTACCAAACCGATGCTGCCACTGATCGCGATACCCACCACGGCGGGCACAGGCAGCGAATGTCAGTGTGCCGCGCTCATTGCCGACGAGCAGACGCACCAGAAGATGGCGTGTCTTGATCCCAAGGCGGCAGCACGCATCGCGATTCTCGATCCCGCCCTCACGCTCTCGCAGCCGCCGCGCGTCACGGCCTGCACGGGCATTGATGCCGTGGCGCACGCCGTCGAAACGGCGGTGACCACCAAGCGCACGCCGCTTTCCCTGATGTATTCGCGCGAAGCGTTCCGGCTCTGCGTGCGGGCGTTTCCCGAAGTGATGCTGAATTCCAACGATCTTGAAGCGCGCGGGCGGATGCTGTTGGGCGCGGCGTTCGCAGGCCTGGCGATCGAGAACAGCATGTTGGGTGCGGCGCACGCCCTGGCGAATCCGTTGACGGCCCGGTATGGAGTGGTGCATGGCGAGGCTGTGGGGTTGATGTTGCCGCATGTGGTACAGTTCAACGGGGCCGACCCCGCCACTCGCGCTGCTTACGCGGAATTGGCCGTGGCGGCCGGGATTGCCGGTGTGGGCGACACCCACGAGCACGCGCTGCACACGCTGTTGGCGCGACTGGAGAACATCTTGAATCTCGCGAATCTGCCCCGGGCGCTGACCGAGTGCGGGGTGGAGGAGGCGGCCATTCCCGCACTGGCCGAGGCCGCTGCGGGGCAATGGACGGCTGGCTTCAATCCCCGGCCCGTTCGGGCGGATGACCTCGCCGCCCTCTACCGAGCCGCCTGGCAAACGCCGGTGCAACGCGCTCCCAAGGCCGAGTGTAGTTCTTGCGGTGAGACAACTTCCTATTAAACAAAAAGGGCGCTGCCAGGCAGCGCCCTTTTCAGGGTTGGCACACGAAAGACTTGTTATTCCAGGATCTGCAGCCGGTACGATGGCGAGAAGGCGCTGTCGCTCTTGGGGCCGCCGAAGTCGTTATACTGAAAATCAAATTTGTAGTGATAATGAACGAGGTTGGTGCCGGCTGGCACGGGCACCAGACCTTCCCAGCGATTGCTCATGAGCACCGTCTGGCGCAGCGGAAACGATTCCGTTCCGACCACCACGACCGGCTGAATGCTGTCCCAGCGGAGCGACTGTTGGCGGGTGTTAAAGGCAACCCCCACCGGGTACAGATGGTTGGGATTCCGCGGCTGCCGCTGGGCGGTCAGGTTCGTAAACGTTGAACTGCAACCAGCCAGCAAACAGGGCGCGAGCAGCAATGGTAAAACTTTCTTCCACATAAAACGCGAGTGCAGCCTGACACAGGCGCCGCAGACTTGTAAAGGTGGATTTCGATCCCTTTGGGACATGTGACAGAGTCTCCTGATTTAGCCGGGCGTTGCCGCCCCAGATGTTCAACGACACCGACGCCGAGGTGCTCTGGCTCATCATCGCACGCCGGAGGAACTGGAATCTCCGCCCGGCGCAAGGACCAAGCCCGACCGGTCGCTGATTTACCCGGTTGACCCGACGCCATTGCCCAAGGAACTGACCGGGGTGCAATGGCCGCCGAAGAGTTAAGCTTGAAGTTGCAATTCCACAGCACGCTCGGCTTAATGCGCGGCATGCGACGTATCGCTCGATTTCTATCGTTTACCTTCGTGGCCGGCCCGGCGGCTGTTCCAGCATTCGCGCAGAAGAAAGTGGTCGCTTACGTGCCGAACTGGATCGATCTGAGCACATTCAGCACGAACATTGACTACGCCAAGCTCACGCACATCAATGTGGCGTTCGACAATCCGGTGAACGCCGAGGGCGATCTTTCATTCAATTGGAAGAACGCCGCGCTAATTGCGGCGGCGAAGAAGCATGGCGTCAGGACAATTTTCCTATAACTCTCCGTTGCCGTTCACTTGCGCGCTTGATTCGGCAATGCTCTATTCAAGGCCATGGCACAATCCTGTCCAACCATCATTCCCGGACTGCGCAGTCCGTTCGATCAGGTCAATGGCCTCGTTTATTTTGGTCGCATGCTGGACAAGCTGCGGCTCGCGGCGGCGGGGAAACTACCGCCCGATTGGGAAGTGGCGCGCGGGTTGAAGCACCATACAAGTTTCGATGCCCGCTGCTGCCGGTTTCTCGGGATTGATTATTCCGCGCTCGAAGCGGAAACCCTCCAAGGTGACAAGACCGATGCGGAACTTCTCGAATGGGCGTTTCAGCACGGGCGAAGGCCAGGCGAGGACGAGATCGAAATCTGGAATGCCTTCATGACCAAACGCGGCTGGCGCGATGCGGGGACGCAGCGCTTGAACGAGCGGCTCGCCGAGATCGGCCTGCCAGCGGGCACGGTGCAGACGATGTTTGAATTCATTGATCTGGATGAAGGGCGGCTGAAACCCGGCCCATAGTGAAGTTGATCGGACGGCCCGTCAGGGTTCAGCTTGCGGTTGTGCAGCCACGGAACTGACGATCGTTACTGATGTGCTTGTCAGGTTGCCGCCGTGGTTCAAAGTTTGGTTCCAACAGTGAACACGGTATAGTCCGGACATGTTGGCCATACGACCGCCTCATTTATTAACCCTGATCAGTCTCTCCAGTTTCGTTTTCCTGTGGGCACAAACGTTGTCCCTGGGTGCCGCGGAAGCACGCCCGTTGCTGCGCGATTTCATCGGCATCAACGGGCACACGGTGCAATTCAAGCCGGAACTTTACCGGCCGGTATGCGGATTGGTGCGGGATTATCATCCGGTGGAATGGGACTTGGGCACGAATACCGCGGTGTTGCCCGAGTTTCCGTTCGCCAAGAACCGCGTGGATTGGAGCCAAGTCTATGGTTCGTGGCGCGCGAAAGCTTGGGACATTGATGCGTGCCTGATGTTTGAATCGGTGAAGCAGTCGGATTGGAAAAACATCGAAGCCGACGCCCGGGCTTATGGCAAAGCGTTCGCCCGAGAGTTCGGACCGTCGGGCCCGCGGAAGCTCGTAGATTCGGTGGAGATTGGCAATGAGCCGGGGAAATGGAGCGATGCGGATTACACCCGCATGTTCAAGGCGATGGCGGAAGGTATTCGTGCGGGCGATCCGAAGTTGAAGATCGCGACCTGCAATCTCACGACCGGCAAAAGCGGCGACTACGAGAAGAGCGTCGAATGCGTGGCGAAGGCCACAGATTCATTCGACGTGCTGACCATTCACACCTACGCGCAACTGGAAGGCTGGCCGACATGGCGGCGCAGTTTTCCCGAAGACCCGAAGCTGCCGAAATATCTTCAGGATGTGGAGGCGCTCTGCCGTTGGCGCGATGCACACGCGCCGGGGAAGCCGGTCTGGATCACGGAATTCGGTTACGACAGCAGCACGAAGCCGGCGGACCAGTCCGGGACGTTCGCGAAGTGGCAGGGCGTGACGGAGGAACAGCAAGCGCAATGGCTCGTGCGTTCATTGCTCGTGTTCTCGGCGATGCCGGTGGAGCGCGCTTACATCTATTTCTTCAATGACGACGATCAGCCGAGCCTTCACGCGAGCGCAGGCATCACCCGGCATTTTGAACCGAAACCGTCCTACCATGCGCTCGCTCATCTGCAACGCGTGTTGGGCGAATACCGTTTTCAACGGGTCGTGGCCAACGAACCGGATCGCCTACGCGTGCAGGAATATGGGAACGAATCGAAACAACTTGTCTGGGTCTTCTGGTCGCCAACGGGGAATGGCAGCACCAGAACCGTCACGCTCGACAAAGTTCCCGGCAAACTCGTGGACGCGCAAATGATGCCGTTGGCAGCAGGCACCCCCAACCGACCAAGTGTGGCGCAGGATGAGAATGGGAAAATCACACTTCAAGCGGCGGAAAGTCCGGCTTACCTCGTTTTTGAGAAGCCGTGAGTTGGAAACGGTCCCGCGTTAACAGTCGTTGCGACGGGAGATGCGGACTTCCGGCTGGTAGAGAATGCGCACGAGCAAGTCACCACGACCGCCACGCGGTTTGGGCAAGCCTTCTCCAGAAATTCTCACAGTTTCGCCGCGAGCCACACCGCGCGGAATTTCAACGCGCAGGAAATCTCCCGTTGCGCCGCGCACCATTTCGTTGCCGCCCTGCAACGCACGCTGCGGAGTGATCTTCAAGTCGCAGCGCAAATCCGAACCGCGGACCTTGAATCGGAAATCAGGCCGCGCCTTCACGCGCACCAGAACCACGCCGCGCTCAAATGGCGCAGTGCGTGGCAGGCGAAAACGTGTTCCCGGCGCAGTTTCCGGCGGGACGATGAGTTCGTAAGTCTCCGGGCCATGCGGATGGGCAGGATCAGTTACGCGGACTTCGAGGGTGGTGCCACGCAGCAGTTCCTGAATGCCGAGGTGAATTTCCTTCGTGATGTTGACCGCTGCTTTGCCGATGGTCGGCTGCGAGGCTGAACGTTTGATGGACGCGAGTTCCTCGTCATACGCCCGGCGGCGTGCGGGATCGCTCAGGATTTCATACGCGGCGTTGAGTGCCTGAGTTTGCGCGATGGCGGCGGGCGAACCGCCATTCACATCAGGATGGTGTTGCTTGGCCAGCAGGCGGTAGGCGGCGCGGATTTGCGCGTCGGTGCAACGTCGGTCGAGGCCGATCGTGGCGTAGTGATCTGGTGCGGCGGATGGCAACGGCGAAAGTCTAGCGGGGTGCGCCCGGCAATTCCAGCCCGTTGGTGCTCTTCGCTTGGCTTCCGACGCCACGCTGGTCAGAGTTGGCGTGTGCGTAAAGTGGTGATTCATTCGGATGGAGCGTGTCACGGAAATCCCGGCCCGGGCGGCTGGGCCGCCGTGCTGACGAGCGGTTCGCACCGACGTGAATTGAGCGGGGGCGAGGCCGCCTCCACGAACAATCGCATGGAACTGCGGGCGGCCATTGAAGCGCTGACGGCGCTGAAGCAACCGTGCGCGGTGGAGTTCCACACGGATTCCATTTACCTGCGCGACGGCATCACCAAATGGTTGCACGGCTGGAAGCGGAACGGTTGGAGAACCAAAGCGAAACAGCCGGTGAAGAACGAGGATTTGTGGCGTCAGCTTGATGCCGCAGTATCAGCGCACAAAGTGAACTGGCATTGGGTGAAAGGTCATGCCGGCGAGGCGGGTAACGAACGTTGCGACGAACTGGCCACCGCCGCCATTGCGACTGTGAAGCAGCGTCATTCCAAGGAGCAACTGGTCGCGAGTTTGCGTGAGTTCAACGCCAGCCAGAAGGCGGCGGCGACAACGGACTTGCTGCCGTTCGGTTGATCGTGCGGTTTTTAGGACGTGCCTTCGCCTTGCCCCCTGTTATGCTGTCCGGCCATGCCATTTCAACCATTGGGCCTTGAGGCCAGAATTTTACAGGCGGTGCAGGAAGCGGGTTACACCGAGCCGACGCCGATCCAATCCGCCGCCATCCCGCCGATCCTCGCGGGGCATGACCTCATCGGCATCGCGCAGACGGGCACGGGCAAGACGGCCGCGTTCACGCTGCCCATCCTCACGAAACTCGCCGCACAACCGCCGGGCCAACGGCGCGGCACGCGCGTGCTGGTGATCGCGCCGACGCGGGAACTCGTGGTGCAGATTGATGAGAGCGTGAGGGAATACGGGAAACATCTGCCAGTGACCGTCGCCACGGTTTTCGGGGGTGTGGGCGAACAGCCGCAAATCCGGGCCTTGCGCTCGGCAACGGACGTGATCGTCGCGTGTCCGGGGCGATTGCTGGATTTGATGGGCCAGCGCTGTGCGGATTTTTCACAATTGAAATTCCTCGTGCTCGATGAAGCGGATCGAATGCTGGACATGGGGTTCCTGCCGGATATCCGGCGCATCGTGCAACAGTTACCCAAGAACCGGCAGACGCTGATGTTTTCCGCAACGCTCTCGAAGGAGATTGAAGTGCTCACGCATGAATTTCAGCGGGCGCCCAAACTGGTGCAGATTGGCCGGCGCGCGAATCCCGCCGAGACCGTCACGCAACTTGTCTATGAAGTCCCCAAACATCTGAAGCCGGCGCTCCTGCTGCATCTGCTGTGCGATCCGCAAATGGACATGGTGCTGGTGTTCTCGCGGATGAAGCACGGCGCGGATCGTATCGCGCGGCAACTCGAACAAAAGGGCATCCGCACGGCGACGCTGCACTCAAATCGCTCGCAGAACCAGCGGTTGAAGGCATTGAAGGATTTCAAATCCGGGGCGGTCCGCGTGTTGGTGGCGACGGACATCGCCGCGCGTGGCATTGACGTGGACGGCATTTCGCATGTGGTCAACTACGACTTCCCGATGCATTCGGAGGATTACGTCCATCGCATCGGGCGCACGGGCCGCGCTCATGCGGTCGGAGATGCGATCAGCTTCGTGACGCCGGAAGATCACGGCGAATTACGCGCGCTGGAGCGGTTCATCGGGCGCGGCATCGTGCGGAAAAAGGCGGAAGGCTTTAACTACGGGGTGGCAGCGCCGGCGGGCAACGCCGGCGAAGGTGAACGCCGTTTTCCGCAGGGTCAACCGCAACGACATCCGCAACCGCGCGGTCAATCCCGCTCGCAACCCTCCGGCCAATCCCGTCCGCAGCCGGGCAATTGGCAACTGAGACAGAAACCTTCAGGTCCGCGACGTTGGCGGCGCTGAAATGCTGGCCGTCGTTTGGGGTGTGACCAACGTGGCAGACTTGAGCAGCCGGCAGAATTCCTTCTTGCTGCTCTGCCGATGTTGGCCCGCTCCCGGTTTCAGGTTCGGGCAGGTCTTGTATTCCACCACGAGGCGTTCAAGGCGGACGATACGGATGAATTCATCGCCGAGCTTCCAGACCTGACCTTGCCGAAGTTTCAGCGTCATGCGGTGTTGGGGGTGGGAAAGAATCCGTCTCTCCGAACTCTGGCTTCAGGAGAGACGGCGTGAGCCGGACGGTTACCTGTTTTTGCCGGCGGCCTGTTTGGCGGCTACGGTCGCCTTCTTCGAGGCGGCGGCGCTGCTGGCTTTGGTCTGTTTCTGGGAGGACTTCTTCTGCGTTGCCTTCGGGGATTTATCGCCCATAACTTTGTTTGGTCTTTTGCGGATTAACTCGTCGGTGGCATGTTCGTTTCTCCGCCGACCCTCGCATCATGCGGAGAAAAACCCCGATTGTAAATGGCGGTCGTCAAGGGCGCAGCAGTTCTCATTTTGAAACTTGGCGGGGCGATGCGTTGAGCGAAGTTGGAGGCAGAAAGCCGATCCCAAAGGACGCCACCGGATTGTTTGCTTTCTGTAACACAATTGTAACTGTACTTTTGGTTACCGTTCCGGCATTGCTGGAGGCGTGAACACGCGCTCCTTCGATCATCTTATCCAAGGCTGGCGCACCGTCGCGTCTGGCCTGCCCGATCGTCGCACCGGCGATAACACTCAGTTTGAGATGGCTGACATTGCGCTGTCA
>JACZKP010000066.1 GCA_014860005.1 Verrucomicrobiota bacterium
CAGATCGCAGGGCAGAAACATCGGCGTCTGGCGATCCACATTTACAAAACGTGCAGACATGGCCTTTGGATCCGTACCGCCCCCTTTTTGTTCAAACTATTTTCAGAAATCTCTTCGCGCTAAGTCCGACAGGCTGCTAGATGAGTCCGGAGCCGTGGTCCAGCTTCGGGCAGGCATGACCGTCACCGCTTTTGACATGGACGAGGACGATCATGGGGTTCGTGATGACCTCAATGCCACTGGTATCGTCGAACCATCTCCTGATTGGCTCCAATGCAGAGGTTCGCGTTGGGTGCTGATGGTTGACGAGCATGGAGTCAGACATGAGTCAGAATTACGACGCGACACCTGAACAGAGCACTAGACCGCCGGCCGTAAAGACCAGTAAACCCATGAAAACTCCAACCCACCGACAAAGCCGAGCGACCGTCATCGCCACGCTCGCGTTCGCCACACTGGCGTTCACCACCGCGCCCGCAGCCACCCGGGAATCCTGGCAACAACGCATTGAAGCAGATTGGCTGCTGGCGGAAGAAGTGGCGTTGTTGGGGGGCGTCTCCGAGCCGGTCACGACGCAGGCCGACGCGGCTGGCGGTTGCGATGGCATCAAGAACGGCGAATGGGGCTTTCACACGGACAACTCGAAGAACCCGTGGTGGCAGGTGGATTTGGGGACGGTGCAGCGCCTCGCGCGCGTCGTGGTCTGGAATCGCACTGCTACTGCGGCGCGCGCGGCGCGCATCAAGGTGTTGCTCTCAGACGACGGCAAGGAGTTTCGGCAGGTGTATCAGCACGACGGTACGGTGTTTCTTGGATTCAAGGACAACAAGCCGCTGGTCGTAGCGTTGCAAAACGAGTCGGCGCGGTTCGTCCGCGTTGCCCTGCCGGGTATCAGTTACCTTGATCTCGACGAGGTGGAGGTTTTTGGCGAAGCCAACCCAAAGAAGAACCTCGCGCTGAATCGTCCTGCGGATCAGATCAGCGTTTCGCAATGGTCTGTCTCGCACGAGAAAACGAAGCTGGTGGATTGGGCCAGACGCGCAGAGGAAACGCTGGTGGTGTGCGAGAGACTGGTTGATGAGCTTAACGGTGCGCTCTCCCTCACCCAAGCCTCCGGCTTTTCCCTCACCCGGCCTGCGGCCACCCTCTCCCGCTCCGAGCGGGCGAGGGGCATCTCCCGCTGGGAGAGGGAGAATCGTTCGCAGGATTTGGAGAACTCGGAAGTCGGAGGAAGCTCCAGAGACTTACGACAGAATCGAACCGACCGAAAGCTGTTCCCTCTCCCTCAGGGTGAGGGTCAGGGTGAGGGTGAACGCAACGCATTTGCAACGATCGCCTCGCTCAAACATGAGCTCACGAACCTCCACCCCAACCAATCCGCCCAACCGCTTTTCCTCGAAGCCCGCCGCCTCCAGCGCCAGCTTGCTTTGGCCAATCCGCTGCTCCGCGACTTCGACACGCTGCTGTTCACCAAGCGCGTGCCCGGCAGCTTCAATCACATGTCCGATCAGTATTACGGCTGGTGGTCCAAGCCCGGCGGCGGCATTTACCTGCTGCGCGGCTTCACCAGCGATTCACCGACTGAGCAGTGCATCACGACCTCGTTCAAAGAGCCGGGCAGCTTCCTGCGCCCGACGCTTTCCTACGACGGCACGAAAGTCCTGTTCGCCTGGTGCCGGCACTACGAACACCTTGCCGCCGAACCCAACAAGCTCGACAAAGCGAATGTGCCGGAAGACGCCTTCTATCACCTGTTCGAGATGAACCTCGATGGCTCCGGCCTGCGCCAGCTCACGCGTGGCAAATACGATGACTTCGACGGGCGCTACCTGCCGGACGGTCGCATCGTGTTTCTCAGCACTCGGCGCGGGCAGGCGTTGCAGGTCGGACGCGAGAGCGCGGCGCGCACGGTAGCGCGAGCGGATGAGCCGGACAGTTACGTGCGTTGCGGCGGCGGCCCGGAACGGCCAGTGGCGGTTTACACCTTGCACACGATGAACGCCGACGGCTCGGACCTTGTCACCATTTCGCCCTTTGAAATGTTCGAATGGACGCCGGACATTGCGCAGGACGGGCGCATCCTTTACTCGCGCTGGGATTACATTGACCGCGACAACATGCCGTACATGGGCTTGTGGGCGATCAACCCTGACGGCACGGACGCGCGGATGGTTTTCAAGAATTACACCACAGCGCCGCATTGCACTTTTGAAGCGAAACCGATTCCCGGCTCGCACAAAATCGTTTTCACCGGCAGCGCACACCATGCGCAGACGATGGGCAGCCTGGTGTTGCTCGATCCCAGCGCCGGCCTTGAAGGCAGCGAACCCATGACGCGCCTCACGCCCGAAGTGGCGTTCCCTGAAATCGAGGGCTGGCCGAAAACTTCCTACGCAAATCCCTGGCCGTTGAGCGAACGCTTCCATCTCGTGGCCTGGGGCGCGGAGGGATACCTCGTGCAAGGGCGCGACGGCTGGGATCGCTGGCACGCGGTGCAACGCCCGCGCAATGGTATGGCGCTGTATCTGTACGACGCCGCCACCCGCACCCGCGAAGCGCTCTGGATTGACGAAGAGATTAGTTGCGGCGATCCGATCCCCGTCCGCCCGCGCGAACGTCCGCCAATCATCGCGAGCCAGCTTGCGGACAGCGCGGCGAAGGAAGGGCGTTTCCTGGTGACTGATGTGTATCGCGGCCTGACCGATGTGCAGCGCGGTGAAATCCAATCCCTCCGCATCGTGGCCGTGCCGGCGAAAACGCATCCGACGATGAACTTCCCGAATCTGGGCGTCACACGCGACGACCCGGGCAAATGCGTGCTCGGCACCGTGCCCGTCGAGAACGACGGCTCGGCTTACTTCCGCGTGCCAGCGGGCGTGATCGTGTTTTTCCAGGCGCTCAACGCCCAAGGCGTGGCAGTGCAAACGATGCGCGGCGCGTCCCATGTTCAAGCCGGCCAGACGCTCAGTTGTATTGGTTGCCATGAACCGCGCCAACAAGCGCCGCCCGCGAAAGTGGCGCTCGCCAGTTTGCGCGAACCGTCGCGGCTGACCGCCGGCCCGGCAGGCTCGTGGCCGTTGCGCTTCGATCATCTTGTGCAACCGGTGCTGGACCGCCAGTGCGTGAGTTGTCACAACCCATCGGCCACAAATGCCGTCGCCGCGAAGTTCGATCTCTCGCCCGCAAAGGCTTACGAGACGCTCGTCGCCTACGGCAAACCGAGCCTGAACGATCAAGTCTGGGCCGCCTATCGTCGCGGCTACTCCATCCCCGGCGATGGCATCGCGCAACGCAGCGCGCTGCTGGCCCTGCTCGACGCGCCGGAAGGACATCACGATGTGAACCTCAACGCCGCCGCGCGTGAGCGGTTGCTGACATGGCTTGACACTTACGCGCAGCGGCTCGGTCATTTCAGCGACGAGCAGGAGCGGGAGTTGATCGAATTGCGTCGCGCCTCGGCCGGTTTGTTGATCGAGCGCCCGTCGAAAGAAACCGCCGCAATGGAGCGAAAGTGAACCGCCATTGAAGCGCACCTTCCCCGCGGTGATGTGATGGGACCAACCGAAGCGGCGTCACGCCCGGCAACGGCGGCGCACGCCCGGGCAACGGGAAGGCCAAACCAGCTTCAACGGTGCGAGTGAAGTCCGCCAGTGCAGGCTTGGGGAGCGTCGCGATGACCTCCAGCTTCGGCAGAGTTCTGATTAGTAGAAGTGACTGGATTCCTCCGCGGATTCTGGCGAACGTGAACCAACGATGTTGCCGATGTTGGAAACCGAGCGATTGATGCTCCGAGCCTTGAGGCGGGAGGATGCGCCAACCATCGCACAACTCGCCGGACGGCGGGAAATCGCCGACACCACGCTTTCGATCCCTCATCCCTATTCCGTGGAGCAGGCCGCGGAGTGGATTGCAACCCGCACGGCGCAGGAGAATCCCCCCAGGCAAAGCGTCTTTGCCATCACGATCAAGACGGATGGCCAGGTAATCGGCACGATAGGTTTGCGGGAGGTGGACCCCGAGCATTGCCAGGCCGAAATGGGATTCTGGATTGGGGTGGACTGGTGGGGGAATGGCCTTGCGACGGAAGCCGCGAAGGGGATTCTCCGCCACGGATTCGAGGGACTGCGGCTCAACCGGATTTACGCCCATCACATGGTCAGGAATCCAGCGTCCGGGCGCGTGCTGGAGAAGATCGGGATGAGGCGAGAGGGCCTGCTGCGGCAGCGTTTGCGAAAAGGCAGCGCTTTTGAGGACGTGGTGTTGCTGGCGATCCTCCGCGATGATTGGACGGATCGTTGCCATGCAACCACTCCGACGGGGTGAAGCACATGAATGGCCGGGTGAAATTGGGGCACGGCAGCGAGGAGCAGCAGCGGGCCGTCAGGGAATGGGCTGACAACTTCATGCCCGAAGTGGTGACGAGCTTGCCGCGTCTGAGGGCTCGGAGAAGCCAGACACCGTGATTACCTTTCTGTTGTCGAACGCACGGTCGAGGGCAGCACCGATGCGGTTACCATCGTTCACCGAATGCCGACGTTCTCAATTCTTCAGAACGGTTCCGACGCAAGTCACGCCCGGCAACGGCGGCGCACGCGCGGGCAACGGGAAGGCCGTCCAGCTTCAACGGCGCGGGTAAAGTCCGCCAGTTCAAGCTTGGCGAGCGTCACGTTATTGCGACCATTGAACCGATGCACAGTCATCAACTCGTCGTGCATTCGCCACCTTCGGCGAGTGATTCCAGCGCCCTCTGGAAGCGCAACGTGCTGGATGATTTGTTGATCCAGGGTCACGCGCTCGCTTGTGGCGATCTGCTTGGCCTGGGCGTAATCAAGGAATCAAATCCGATCAGCGAAAGCGCTATGATCGAATTAATGCTTTCCCGCTTCGGTGAAGGCTCATTCGGAAACTGTCCAGAAACTACTTCTCATTGGAACGCGGCTGTTCGTTACGCACAGAGGGGATGTAGCGCACGCAAGTGAGGCCGTGCTTCTTGGGGAGCTTCGACCTTCAGCATGGACGGACGCGTGGTTTACCAAGCGACGAAGTTAAGCTTGCCGCGCGTCCCGGCCATCGGTTCAATTCCGTCACCAACCCAACCATGAAACCGATTCTCGACGCCGAGAGTTCAATCGCCCCTCCACCCGTCTGGCAACCGGTCTTGCTCGCCGCGCTTGCGGGTGGCATGGCGTGGGGCATCCGCGGGCAATACGGTCACGAAACCGGAGCCATGATCGCCGGATTGCTGGTGAGTCTGGTGCTGGTTTTCCTGTTCTGCCCGCAAGCCGCCTTGCTGCCGGCGGCGCGCGCGGTGGCCATGGGAACCATTGCCATGGGTTTCGGCGGCACGATGACCTACGGCCAGACCATCGGCCTGACGCAGAATGTGGCGTTGATTGGCAATTGGGACGCGTGGCGCTGGGGCATGGTGGGGTTGGCCCTCAAGGGAGGCATTTGGATTGGGTTCGCCGGTCTGTTTTTAGGAATGGGCCTGGGCGGCGTTCGCTATCGTGCGCGCGAAATCCTGCTGCTGATGTTGGGCATGCTTGCGCTGTACGCAGTGGGGGTGTGGCTGCTGAACCGGCCTCACGATCCGGCCAACAAACTCCTGCCGAGCATCTATTTCTCTGCGGATTGGCACTGGCAGCCGGACGCCACGGCCAGTGAACTCAAGCCGCGACGTGAGCATTGGGGCGGACTGCTGTGTGCCCTGATCGGCGCGTGGGTCTGGGCGGGCTGGATTCGTCGCGATCCGCTCGCCCGCAAGCTGGCCCTTTGGGGCATGATTGGCGGGCTGGGTTTTCCCATCGGCCAGTCATTGCAGGCGTTCCATGCTTGGAATCGCGAACTCTTCCAGTCCGGCGTCTGGGCACAAATCGCGCCGCTGATGAACTGGTGGAACTGGATGGAAACCATCTTCGGCGCGGTGATGGGGGCGTGCTTGGGTTTGGGTTTGTGGCTCAACCGGGAACAGATCAGCCCGCTAAACGAGGCGCAGTCGCCGACGCTCAAGCCAGCGATCGAATGGCTGCTGTTGGCAGTGCATCTGCCGCTGCTGTTGCTCACGGAATTCGCCGCAGTTCGCGCCGTGGATATGTTTTACGACCTGGGATTGTGGTTGGGATTGATTCCCATGGTGGCGGTGGCGGGCGGTCGCTGGTGGCCGTTTCTGGTCGTGTTTCCCGTGACGTTGTTGCCCATTGCGGGCAAGACCATCCGCAGTCTTGTGTATGAGGCGCAGGCGCTGAATCCGGCGGTGGGCTGGGTGCTTTACGGCGTGTTGCCGGTCCTGTTGACCGCGGCCGCCACGGTATGGTGCGTGACTCGGCTGCACGGAGGGCTGAGTGGCCGGTCCTTCGCGCGGTGGGCGCTGTTGCTCAACGCGTGGCTTTACTTTGGATTGAACTACGCGTTCTTCCGTTTCCCGTGGCCTTGGGAGATGTGGACCGCGCGCACACCCAATGCAGTGGCATTTGCAGTTTGTGTGCTGGGTTTGACGATTGCCTGCCTGGTGCTTGGTCGGCGTCGCAAAGAAAGTCAGGTGCGCCAGTAATGCCCCTGTCCTTGTGGGTTGGGATAGGCTGCGACTTGGAACGCTATTCTTGGCCGGGAGGACCGTTTCGGAACTGACCAATCGGTTTGGCATTCCCGGTGAAGCAGTTCAGTTTGACGAAAACGTGCCAGCTCTGATGTTTTCGTTTCACCAGGCACAACTGAAGTTGTGAAGTTTCGCAGACCAGCCCGAATTTCCCCGCTGATTCCACGTTGTCAGCAGGCGCGTGCCCGCCTAAGCTCAGCCTCGCGCAACGAGCATGACGCCCACGCAACAACACGCCGCACTCGCGGCGGCGCAGTGTCCGATTGCCTTGGACAATCTGACGCGCCAGCTCTATGCGACCGATGCGTCGCATTATCAGATTGAGCCGCTGGCGGTCGCGTTTCCCCGCACGCCCCGTGAAGCCAGCGCGATCATCCAGGCGGCGGTGCAGGCCGGGGTGTCCATCATCCCGCGCGGTGCGGGCACGGGTTTGGTCGGCGGCGCCATCGGCGAGGGTCTGGTCATAGATTTTTCGCGGCACAACCGCCAGATCACGAACTTTGATCCCGAACGTCGCACGGTGCGCGTCGGCGCCGGCGTGGTGCTGGATCAACTCAACCAGCTTCTGCGGCACGAAGGATTGTGTTTTGGCCCGGACGTGGCGACCAGTTCGCGCGCCACCCTCGGGGGCATGATCGCCAACAACTCCTCGGGGGCGCGCACGCCGATTTACGGCACCACGGCGGACCACGTCAACGAACTGGAAATCCTTTTGGGCGACGGGCGGGTCCTGCGCGTGGGCCCAGGCCATGACACGCTGCCCAAACAGCGGGAGTTGATCGGAAACATGGCGATGTTCAACAGCTTGGAAATCGCGCAGGAATTTCCGCCGGGTTTGCTCAAACGCTGGCCGGGTTATGCCCTGGATCGCGCCGTGCGCGAGCCGGAGAATCTGATCCATGTGCTCGCGGGCAGTGAGGGCACGCTGGCGGCGATTCTCTCCGCGGAACTAAAGCTCGTGCCCACGCCGGATGAACTGGGCTTGGGGTTGATCTTCTTCGATTCAATTGCGGAAGCGATGCAGGCGACAGTGGAGTTGCTGGATTTGAAGCCTGCGGCCATCGAGCACATTGATCGAGTGATACTTGATCAGACGCGCGGCCAGCGGGAATTTGCCGACGCGCGCGATTTGCTCGAACTCGACACGCAGCCCTGCGAATCGCTGTTGATCGTGGAGTTCTATGACAACGTCGAGGACAAACTCGCCGCAATGGAGCGCAAGCCGTTGGGTCGCCGAAAGCAAATCATGCACACGCTGGCCGAGATCAACCTGGTGTGGGCGTTGCGCAAGTCGGGGCTTTCGCTGCTGACCGGTTGCAGGGGCGACGCCAAGCCGGTCACGTGCATCGAAGATGCGGCAGTGCGGCCCAGGGATTTGCCGGCGTATTATGCCGGGCTGCAATCCTTGATGGCGCGGCTGGGTTTGCGGGCGTCATTTTATGGCCACGCCGCCGCCGGGCTGTTGCATGTGCGTCCGGTGCTGGATTTACATACGGCGGAAGGCGTGAAGAAGTTCCGACAAATTTCGGAAGAAGTCGCCGCGCTGGTGCGGCAGTTCAAAGGCTCGCTCTCCGCCGAGCACGGGGTGGGGATCGCGCGCACGGAATTTCTGAAGGACCAGGTGGGCGAACAGCTTCACGGACTCATGCGCGAGATCAAGAAATCGTTCGATCCGCACAATGTCTTCAATCCGGGCAAGTTGATTGACGATGGCCGCTACAAACTTGACACCGATTTGCGCTTTGGCGCCGGCTACGCGTTGAAGCTCCCGTTCGAGCCGGTGCTGGCGTTTGCGGCCAAGGACGAGTCGTTCACGCGTAATCTGGAGCAGTGCAATGGCTGCGGCGGTTGCCGGAAGAGCGCGCCGACCATGTGCCCCACGTTCGTGGCGACGGGCGAGGAAATCATGTCCACCCGGGGCCGCGCGAACATGATTCGCGCCGCGCTGGAGCAACGCAGTATCAAAGGCGGGGATCCGTTGCGCGCGGCGGAACTCGAAGAGGCGTTGAGCACCTGTCTTTCGTGCAAAGCCTGCACCACCGAGTGTCCATCCAATGTGAACCTGGCGTTGCTGAAAGCGGAGTTGCTCTACGCTCGTATCCGCCGCGATGGTCTGACGTTCAACCAGCGTTTGTTCAGTTCGGTGGATTTGCTGGGCCGGCTGGGTTGCGTGCTGCCGCGCGTCGCGAATCTGATGCTCGATTTCGGCTTGCTGCGGAAACTGGCGGCCACGTTCACAGGCATTTCTGCCGAGCGTCCGCTGCCGCATTATGCGCGTGAGCGGTTCGACCGCTGGTTCGCCCGGCATCAACGAACGCACCCGCTGACGCGCGGCCGGGTTATTCTCTGGGATGACACGTTTGTCCGTTACCACGAGCCGCACATCGGCATTGCGGCGGTGAAATTATTGGAGACGGCCGGCTTTGAGGTTGTGCTGCCGCAGGGCCGCCAGTGCTGCGGCCGGCCGGCGTTCAGCCAGGGAAACCTCGGCGAAGTGATGCGTCTGGGCCGGCATAATCTCGCTTTGCTGGCGGACGATGAAGACAATGCGCCAATCATCTTTCTGGAGCCGTCGTGTTTCTCGATGTTTCTTGAGGATTACCGGGAACTGAAGCTGCCCGACGCCGAGCGCATTGCCAGCCGCTGTTTTCTGGTCGGACAATTCCTGGATGAACTGCTGCGACGCGAGCCGGACACCCTGCGTTTCAGAGCCAAGCCGGCGAATGTTGCCATTCACGTTCATTGTCACGCCAAGGCACTCACGAATCCGTCTTACACGCACCGGCTGGCAGCGCGGTTGCCGGAGCGCAAGGTGACTTATCTCGACAGCGGTTGCTGCGGCATGGCCGGGGCCTTCGGTATGTTGGAGTCAAAATACGAACTGTCGCTTCAGGTGGCGAAGCCGTTGATTGATAAAATCCGCGCGCAACCATTTGGCACTGTCGTTGTCGCGTCCGGCACGAGTTGCCGTCATCAAATTGATCACCTCGCGCCGGTGCGGGCCAGGCATTTGGTGGAGGTGCTGGCGGAGGCGTTGGAAGAAGGCTGAATCACCAAAGGACCCAAAGACCCGAGTACCCAATAGGCTCGCATCCTCGAATCACGTCATTGGGTGTTTGGGTACTTGGGTTTTTGGTTTTTGGTTTGTGGATACTTTCCCGCTCTCAACCCCCCTCGCACTCACCCAGGCCGCGGAAGAACTTTTCCGCCGTTTCACAAGTTGCTGCGCTCAGTTCCTCCAGCGAGCAACCTTTTGCCTTGGCCACGACCTCGGAAATCTCCTTCACGTACGCTGGTTCGCAACGTTTGCCGCGGTAAGGCACGGGCGCGAGATACGGACAATCGGTTTCCAACATGAATTGTCCCAGCGGCGTGGCGGCGACGGTGTCGCGCACACTCTGCGCGTTCTTGAACGTGACGATGCCAGTGAAACTCACAATCGAGTTCAGCGCCAGAATTCGCCGCATGGCATCAGCATCGCCGGCAAAGCAGTGAAACACGCCGCGCACGCGGTCGGCAAACGGCCTCAGCAATGCCAGCGTGTCAGCCAGACAATCGCCGCGCTGATGGATCACACAATTCAAACCGGCTTCAGCGGCAACCTCCAATTGTTGCCGGAACAACTCCGCCTGGCGTCGCTTGTAGTGTTCATCATCCGCTGGCGACCCGGCGTTCTGTGTGCTCGGCAGGCGATAGTAATCCAGTCCGGTTTCTCCGATCGCGACGACCTTGGGATGACTGGCCAGCTCGCGCAACGCGGGCCGAACATCGGCCGGTGCGGCGGTCACGTGGCCGGGATGCCAGCCCACAGCGGCATAGACGCATGGAAATTGTTCGGCCAGTTTGATCGCCTGCGTGCTGCTGTCCAAGTCCGTGCCGATGGAAATGATTTTGGTGATGCCCGCGGCCTGGGCGCGTTCAATGATCTGCGGCAGGTCTGCCGCAAAATCGGGGAAATCCAGGTGAGCGTGCGTGTCGTAGAAATGGGGCATGGCAGGATTCAGTCTAGCAATAAGTTTTCAGTTCTCGTTCAATGCAAAAGCGCGTTTCGTTGTCATCGCGTGGAACTGATTACTCGATTTGAACATGCTTTACAGTTGAATTCCAGTCTGGCTATCGCTATTTCTCATGGTGTCGGAAGAACAAAACTGTTACTTGTTATGGCTCAAAACTGTTTCCACCCCAGCATCGAAGGCGCGCAACACGGCGCAAAGAACCTCGCTCAATTCCTCGACTACGCCAGGAAGTCCGGCGCGTCCGGCGCGCAACCGTCCAATTACATGCTGCAAGACGGCGCGGGCTTCAAGACTGCGAAAGAGATCAAAGCCACCTTTGCCAAGGCGAAGATGACTTTGGACGGTGTGTCCGCGCATTGTCCGTTCTGGGTTCATACCACGGCGTGGACGGCCAGTCCAACCGTCCGTCCCTTCCTGCCGCCGGACGTGGCGCGCAAGTCGCCCGCCGACATCGAAAAGTGGACGGAGGATTACCTGCTGCGGCTGCTGGATTTGTGCGCGGAACTCGGCGTGAAGATTGTGCCGATGTTCTGGGGGGTGGCGTTTGGCTGGGAAATGGCGACCGGCTATCCGTGGGGTTTCTGGAAGGGCGGCGATTACGATCTGCTCAAGGAAGGTCAGGACCGTTTCGTGAAGAAGACCGGCAAAATCCGCACGCACGCCCGCAAGCTTGGGCTTTACCTGGCGCATGAAATCCATCCCGGCACGGCGGCGATGTGCGCGGATGATTTCAACATGCTGGTGCAAATTTGTGGCGGCGACAAATGTCTCGCGGTGAACGCCGATCCTTCGCATTGCTGGGAAGGCGAAAGCTGGGAGACGCGTTTCCGCAAGGTCGGCCCGCGCATCTATGCCTGTCACGTGAAGAACTTCGTGATCCGGCCTGGTTTCCCGTTGCGCTCGATGGCACCCAACTGGCCGGATCGCGCGATGCAATTCGTGGACATCCCGTCCGGCGACCTGAACATGCTGCGCTATGTGGAAATGCTGATCAACGTGGGCTACCCGCAACGCTATTGCCAGGTGATGGACCGCAAGACCGCGCCGCTGATTGTGGAAGCCGAGAGCGCGTATCGTGATCTGGATGCGACGAGCGCCAACGGCATGGCGTACGTGCGCGATCATCTGTGCTTTCCCCTCGCGGCAGGGTCGTTCGAGGAAGGCATGGGCGCGTAACGCCCGCTCAACTTAGACTTACCATCAACGAGGGCACGAGTGATCGTGCCCTTTTGCGTTGGCTGCCTCTGCGCGTACGGAGAATTGCGCAGCGTGGTTGAAAACTTGAGCCGAATCCCGCGTGACTTCCGGTCGGGCTTTGTGGCTAAGACTATTGCCGGACGTGGCCGCTTGTGGAAAAAGCCACGCCCTCGATTTCCACCAACAGTTCCGGACGACAGACATCCGCTTCCAGAAACAACGCCGGCACGGAACCCAGGCGCCGATCGCAAACGGCTTTGCACCGGGCGAAATCCTCGCGGCGTTTGACATACACGCGCACTTTGGCGAGGTCCTGCAGACACTCACCGGTGTCTCGCAAACCATGTCGCGCAAAGTTTTTCGGCGAGATCAACGCCTCAATGTTGCTGATCGTCTCTGTAGTCTGAGCCTCGATGTCGCCCGGGTGCTGGCTGATTGAATCCACGATGCTGGCAGTGCCGGAAATCCACGTCGTGACGCGATTCCCCACCACCAGCGCCATGGCGCGGCTGAACTTGGGCCGTTCGTCAGCGCTGGCAATCTGATACCGGTAGGCGGGGGTTTGCCGGGGATTCTCCAGCGCCACCAAACGGACATCGTCGCGGTTGGTGTTCATGGCCAGGCAACCCATCACCAGTCCATGTCCGCGCGTGCCGATGCCAGTGCTTGCGGGGTAAACTGCGGCTGATCCGTTTTCTCCGCGCCGGTCGAAGCCCAGGGGCCGATAAAAATCCGTCCGGGCGCGATTGAGTTCGTGGTAGCGCTGCGTGTTGCCTTCGGGTGCGGTGATGCCGCTGAGATACAACCAAGTGCGGACCACGCGGTGAAATCCGGTGCCCGCCCGGTCCAACAATTGTTTCATTTGTTGGAACGCTTCCACCGACTGAGTGTAGGCGGCGCGCGACGCAGCACCCGCCTCGATGCCGCCGCAATGCACATAGCGCACGCCGTCGTAGCTCACCGCCAGGGTGTGCGGACCGGCGCGTTCCAGTTGCACAGATTCGCCGCCAATGGCCCACGCCTCAATCGCCAACGCCGCCCCATCGCACGGAGGTTGCGCTACGAAGCAGGTCACCGGATGGGGCAGATCAAAATCCGCGGCCAGAATGCGTTCACATTCTTCCCGATCGCCCGCGTCGCGCAGGAAAATCGTTTGCCCCGTCACCGTCATGCGCTCAGGCTGACTCGCCAGCATCGTCCGCAGTAAGGTAAATGCCTCGCGGGCTTGTTCAGACACCGGACCACGTTGTTGCGGGGTGATAAACAGCACGACGCGCAAGGCATCGCCCACATTGAGCAGAGAACATTCGACGCCGGTCGAGCGCAGTTGCAGGGGAACGGCGACCGCGGCTGGGCGCGAGGGATTCGCCGGATCATCTCCGCCTGCTGGGCTCACTTCTGCATCATTCAACGGGGATTCAGAGGCATTGGCTAACATGACAACATTTCGCAACTTTGGTGTTTTACTACGGCCGCACAATTTCAAACGGGATCGCCGGCAATGCGCCCAGCGCAACGCGCCGTTGGTTGGGCCGGGCTTTGCCGGAGGCATCCGTTCGCGTGGTAAAGGTTTGGACGATCAGATTTCCCTGCAAACCAACTCGGACCTTGGCCGCGTCACTTTGCAGGACCAGTTCCGTTCCGTCGCGCGACGAGGACACCTTGCGGATGGTAATGCCCGCGGGCGGTTCGCTCAGTTCAAGTTGCAGCCGGTCCTTGGCGGCATTGGGCGGAGTGGTGATCTGGAGACGGGCGGTGCCGCCCATGGGAATTCTGACAGGCATTTCGCCCACAATTCTGGGCGCGGCCCGGCCCGGCCCGCGACCGTTCACTGCCACCTTGAGTTCCTTGGCGGGCACCAGATGCCGATAGAAAAACGCTTGCATGAGGTCATCCGCCGTCACCACCGGGCGGACCAGTTCACGGGCTGCGACGGTTGCCCGCCCCTCGATTGACAGGGTGAAGGGCTCCTTGGCCGGATTCGGCGGGGCAGTAAGTGTGAGGCGGATGTTGTCCTGTCCGGCCGGCACGACGTTGCCGCTCAACTTGAATCCGGGCGGTGCGTCTTTGAGCGTCAGCGCAATTTCGTTGGTGAAGCCGTCCTTGCGCAAGGCAAACACCGTGATCGGAATGCTCGCGCCTGAGCGCACATTCAGCGTGGAGGGCACAACGCGCAACTCAAAGTCCGGTTTTGGCGGGCTGACGCGCAAGCGATAGGCCAACTCCGGTCCGCCCTGCCTTTGGGCGTCGCTAACGTGGAGGCGATAAGTGCCATCAGCGGGCAGCGTGGCCGTGAGCCGGGAATCGGCGTGATGCGTGTGCAGGCCCGCGCCTTTGTCTTCGCAGTCGTCGTTGAAGGCGAGTTGTCGGCCAGCGGCATCGGTCAGTCGCAGTACGGAGTCCAGCGGCGAGTTTAACCGACGGGCGTGAACTTCCGCCACAATGGCGTCGCCAGCGCGGCCTTCAAAACGGAACACATCAGAATCGCCCGGTTGATTTATCCGGCCATTGATGATGATGGGAAGTTGGACTGCTTGGGCTTGTTTGGCTTGATCGTTTGGTTCCTTTTCGATGACTTCCGGCAATGTGTCCACGGCAACGAGCAGCCGGTTGGAATTCCATTTACCCTGGCGCAGAGAAATTGGGTGAATACCTGGCTCCTTCGTCATCAAATCAGGCTTCAACTGCGTCACCGACAGATTCCAACCCGCGAGTTGAACGGCTGCCGGTTTGTCGGCTTGGACGCCCAACGGGAAAATGCTGGTGATAAACGGCAGTTCTCCCACCGAGATGCGATACACGAAATCCTCTCGCCCGCGGTAGATCGCGTCCTTGATCTCGATGACATATTCGCCGTCCACAGGAATCTCATGGCTAAGGACCGGATCAGGGTTGAACCGAAAATCGTCGGCGTAAGCCAGTTCTTTGCCCTTTGCGTCAAAAAGCGCGACGGTGGCTTGAAACCAACCGGGCACGGCGTCGGCCAGGTACGGAATCAAGGAACGCGCGCTGACCGCCATGACGATGCGTTGACCTTTGCGCGCAGCGAACCGGATGTGATCCACCTCGCCGGGCATGATCTGGCCATTGGCGACGGCTGGCAGAGTGACGCGCAAATCGGTTTTCGCCGAAGCGCTGGTCGGCGCGCGGCCCAGACGTTCGCGGAAACGGTCCACTTCGGGATTGGGCACCTGTGCCAACGGGGCAGTGAACTCCGGCAACTCGCCAACGCAAAACACCAGCGGATTCGACAAGCCATTGGGTGTGCCCAGCCGGATTTCCCGTTCACCTGGTTCGGCATCAGTCGCAATTGTGACTTTCAGGGTGACGGTTTCCGCGACGGCGGGTGTGGCGTTTCGGTTGGGCGGATTCTTGAGAATTCTGGCTCTAAAGTCTTCAATCATCTCCTCATCGGCCGCCGTCCAGACATTCGTGGATTTTCCAGGGCCATCGCGTCGCCGATTGTCCCGGAGCGCAGCTTGTTTCCTGTCCTGCAACTCGCGCAGCTTGTCGCGGAGTTGGTTGAACTGACCTTGTCCCATCGGTTTGTTGAATTGGATGACGGTGGCCTCGACTCCGTCGCCTGAAATAGAGGCACTGGCCGCACCGTCCAGGAACTGTCCGCCCAGAGTGATTTGGAAGTTTGCGCCCTGTTGTCCGCCGGCGGGGTAAACGTAGCCGATGCGCGGCAAGTTTTGGGCGTTGGCGGTGACGGCCAATGCCAGACTCAGAAGCAGAATGTCAGTCTTCACGTTCATGTGGCGCTTACATGATTTCAGCAAGCCTGCCGCCGGTCTTCGGGCCCTCGGCGGCCGCTGGCATGACGCGCACGTCCGTTCCTTGCGGGTGGGGCAGTTTGGCGGCGAGATCAATGCCCATCAGTTCGTACATGCTGCCGAGCAAATCCGCGGGATAAACCGGGCGGTCTTGCACGTCTTCGCCCTTTGCATCCGACGCGCCGACGAGTTGTCCGCCCTTGAAGCCGCCGCCGGCGAGCACGGCGGAGAAGACCTTGCCAAAGTGATTACGACCACCATTCCAGGGCGCTTCCCATTGCACTTTGGGTGTGCGGCCAAATTCACCGCTCCACCACACGATGGTGCTGTCCAGCAGACCGCGTTCTGACAAATCCTGAAGCAATGTCGCCATGCCCCGGTCCAGTTCCGGCAGCTTCCGATTCATGATCTGGAAATGCTGTTTGTGCGTGTCCCAGCCTTTGTAATTGATCGTGATGTAAGGCACGCCTTTCTCGACGAGGCGGCGCGCCATGAGGCAGGATTGCCCGAACGTGTTCCGGCCATAGCGATCGCGCAATTCATCCTCCTCCTGTGAGAGATCGAACAATTTGCCAGCATCGCCGAGAATAAGTTCATACGCCTGCTCCTCGGATTCATACAACGGTTTGAGCGAGGCGCTGCCCGGCAGGGCGTGGCCCAGCGTGTTCAATTTCTGAAGCAAGTCGCGCCGGTCCTTCTGTCGTTGCTCGGTGATGCCCGGCGCGATCACGCCTTCCACATTGAAGCGGGTCTGTCCGGGATCACCGCCCGTGGCAAAGGGTTTGTAACGCGAGCCCAGGAATCCAGCTTCGGAGAAACGACCTTGCGGTTCCGTCAGCACAATGTAAGGCGGAATCAACCCTTGATAGCCCGCGTCGTAACCCTTGAACAGCGAAGTCACCGCGCCGGCACTCGGATAAACATCGCGGCCCCCGGCGGGCCGTCCGGTTTGAACCATGTAGGCCGCGGTTTCGTGACCGTTGTTGCCGTGAGTCATGCTGCGAATGATGGAATATTTGTCGGCCTGCTGGGCGAGTTGAGGGAGCAACTGGCCGATCTGAATCCCGTCCACATTGGTCGGAATCGGTTTATCGAGTGGGCCGCAATAGTCGTAGCCCGTGCCCGGCTTGGGATCGAACGTGTCAATGTGACAAGGGCCGCCCCACATCCAGATCTGGATCACGGATTTTGCCTTGGCCGGTCGCGTGGCCGCCAGACTGCGAAGCCCCCAACCGTTGGCCAGCAACAAGCCGGCGGCGCCGAAAAGACAACGCCGCAATGCCTCGCGCCGGGATAGCGGATGACCAAGGGCGGAAAGCAGACGCGCCGAATCGCGGCCCAGCGCATCGCGGGTTGAACTGTGCTTGGTGCTCATTTGGTTGATTGGTTTTGCGGTTTTAGTTGGTGTCCGTTGGCGGCGCCCTTCGCGTCAGTGCCGATAGAGAAATTCTGCGCTGTTGATCAACGCCCATGCGAGGTCCACCGCCACTTCGCGTCCGCGGGCGCTGCGGGGCTTGGCGTAGGCTTCCACGGCTTTCCATTCCGCTTCGGTCGGATATCGCGAGAGAATTTCCAGGTAAATGCCGCTGGCCATTTCGCGGGGCGGTTTGCGCGTGGCCGTCTGCTCCCGGACCAGCCGGCTTTGATCGAGTTTGTGCTGGATGTGGGATGAATTGAGCAGGTGCAATCGTTGCCCAGCCGTGGGGCGGTTGTTGCGTTCCGACTCCAGACCCGTGTCCCGCGACGGACGGCCAAACAGTTCCAGGAACGGACTGCTGATGCTGCCGTCGGGCAACGCAATCGCTCGGTGCGTTTCGGGTATGAACGTGAAGGGTTCCGGGATGGCGCTGGTATATTTTTCCGTCGTGGCGGTGATTTGATTCAGCGCGTCAATCAACACCTCCGCCTCCAGCCGGCGCAACGGGTAGTGCGCAAAGTTCGCTTCAGCTTCAGGTGTGTCGGTCTGGGGAATCGAGGAGCGCTGATAGGTCTGCGAATTGAGGATCAAACGGTAGAGTTGCTTGAGGTCGTAGCCGGACTCGACCAGTTCCTGTTCGAGATATGCAAGGAGTTCCGGGTTGCTCGGCGGATTGTCGGGGCGGAGATCGTCCGGCTCATTAATGATGCCGCGGCCCAGCAGCCACGACCAGACGCGGTTCACGATGTTTCGGTTGAAATGGGGATTCTTCGGGTTGATCAGCCAATCCGTAAACACTACGCGCGGGTCCTGGCCCGACGAGAACCTGGCCGGTTTGCCGTCCGGGAAACGCGCCGTTTTTGCCAGGCCATTGGTCGCCAGCGAGGGATCGAAGAACACGATTTCCTCTTTCCATTCGCCGGTGGGTTTGAAGCCGATTTGGGAAAAGAAACCTGCCATACCGGACAATCGCTCGGGAGTCCATTTGTCCGCGCGTTCGCCCATGAACGTCAAGGCCACGGTTTGCGCGATGCCCTGTGGATCACGATTCTGCATGGCGCGATAGAAGTTCACGGGACCGACGCGGAAATTGCTGCCGTTGGAAGTGAGCAACTCGCGGGCGAACTGGTCGTAGGGCTTGTTTTCCTGGAGGCTGGCGCGAATCCAGCGATGATACGCCTGGGCGGCATTGGGCCAGAGGTTGATGGGGAACTCCGCCTTGACGCGCAGGAGGTCGCTCCATTTCATGGCCCAATAATCGGCGTACTCCTGGCGTTCGAGCAGACGATCAATCAACAAGCGCCGTTTCTCCGGATTGGTGTCTCGCAAGAATGCCCGGGCTTCCTCGCCCGTGGGCAGTGTGCCGATGACATCCAGAAACACGCGCCGAACGAATACGGCGTCGGAACAGTTGTTCGCCGGAGTGAGATTGAGCCGCGTCAACTGGGCAAGGACCAGTTCATCAATGCGGTTCGGCGGTGTTGGGGACGGGGAGTTTTCATAAGGCGTGGGTGCTGACGTTGCGGTTGCCGCCAAGACCGCCAGCAGGATTGCCACCGAAATCAATGCTCTCTTCATCCCGTTTGTTCCATTCGCCACGAACCGAAAAACCCAGACCCAAAAGCCTCACATAATGACGCCAGACGCTGCGCCTTGTTCAAAGGTTGCAGCCAAAATTGCCCATGGTGGACTTGTCGAAAGTCGCCCGGATTGGCGGCAAGGTGCAATTCTGTGCGCTACACCGGGGGCGGAGGCATTGCTCACATTGCTTTCCTGGCGGGCTGCGTTTGCCAGTTCCTGATTCCGCGCTCCGTTGAGTTCTCAGCGGATCGGTTGAAGTTTGATGGCCTTGAGATTCACTGGATTCCAACCTTCGCGCACCGGACGCACGTTGAGAGTGATCTTCTCGCCGACAGGAAGATCGAGTGTGCCGAATTTGACGGGCTTGAAATTGCTGTAACTGCCGGTGGCTGGAATCTGCACCCGGAGAGTCTGTCCGCCGACTCCCACCGAAAGGAAGGCAGGTTGCAGCGCGGCACTTTCGGTGGAGACTTCAAATCTGCCTGGGACCGCCACCTTGATTTCCCATTCCGCCCAATCGGCGGGATTCGTCCAGTATCCAAGGTTGTCGCGGCCTTCACCGGTTTCGTGGCGGATTCCACTGCCATTTAATTGCGCCTCACCTGGCGGCAGTGTGATCGAGCCGTCGGGATTCTGAGCAAGGCCGGACTGAACCACATCAGGTGCTCCTTTGATCTGAACGATCACGGTTGATGACAGCGCATCCGGTGCGAAGGCGGGCACGGAGATGACCGGCCCTGATTCGCCCTGGACAACGGGCAAAGCTGTACGCTTTTTGTCGGCGAGCAACCAGGCCTTGTTGATCTGGTTCTGAAGACCGGGCACCAGCAATTGACCATCTTTGGGCCACTCAAATACGTGCAAATACAGGGTCGTGGTTCTGCGACTTGGCTTTTGCGTGCAACGCCCCCACCGCAGTTTCTTGAACGGACTGGCTTGGGTGCCGTAAATCGAATCGCCGTTGACCTTCATCCATTGGCCAATCTCAGCGAGACGTTCAATGCTTGGCGCGGGGAACAAACCTTCAGCGGTGGGGCCGATGTTCAGCAGGTAGTTGCCGCCTTTGCTGGCGCAATCAATCAGATTACGGACGAGCATCTGCGTGGACTTCCAGTTCTGATCGTGTTGGTTGTAACCCCAGTGACGGTTCATGGTCATGCAGGATTCCCATGCCACACCAGGCCCAAAGCCCGTGGCGGGGATCTCCTGCTCTGGCGTGCCGTAATCGCCGACGCCCTGGCCTTTGTCCATGCCTTGCATACCTGCGCGGCCTTTGCCGACGCGGTTGTTGATGATGATGTCCGGCTGCAAGCTGCGAACGTAGTTGTAGAGGTCCACGCCGCGTTCGTGCGTCCAAGCACTCTCCCATTCGCCGTCAAACCAGAGGATCCCCAATGGTCCGTACCGTGTGATGAGTTCCTTGAGTTGACCCTTCATGTATTCCACGTAGCGGTCCATGTCCGGTTCACCGGTGGCGGTGTCGTGCCAGGCGCGGCGCGTGCCCCAATCCGGATGATGCCAGTCCATGATGGAATGATAAAAGCAGAGCCGGATGCCTTCCTTCTTGCAGGCATCAGCCAGTTCCTTGAGCGGATCGCGTCCAAACGGTGTGCGGCCAATGTCCCAATCCGTGAGCGCCGAGTCCCACAGGCCGAAGCCGTCGTGATGTTTGCTGGTGATGACGAGATACTTCATGCCGGCGTTCTTCGCCATGCGTGCCCACGCGCGGGCATCGAACTTCACCGGGTTGAATTGCGCGGCGAACTTCTCGTATTGCGACACCGGCATTTTGGTTTCCTCCATGAACCATTCGCAGTAATTGGTTTTGCCGTTCCACTCGCCGGCGGGCACGGCATAGACGCCCCAATGGATGAACATGCCGAAGCGAGCCTGGTTGAACCACGCCATACGCTTGTCGCGTTGCGCGGCGGTTTCCTGCGTGAAGTCGCGCGGAGAATTCGCTGCCTGCAAGGCGAGCGACATCATCAGCGCCAGCCCCAATGCGGTTGGGGGAAGATGTTTGTTCAAGTTCATAAGTATGCTCTGGGTCGGTTCATTTTGTGAACAGTTGAAATTCGTTGATCGTGGGGCCTTCACTGGCGTCGAGAATGTGCAAGCGAACATGCTGCGCGGTGACCGGCGTCAGCGTGCGCTCCCAGTTTGGACCAATAGTCGTTCCGGCGAAAATAGTCCGCCACTCTCCACCATCGCGCGTTTGAAGTTCAAAGAACTGCACGCGCCTGCCACCGCCCGCCCACTCGTCAATGCGCACGCGGGAAAAGGTCTTTGGTTCGCCAAGGTCCACCTCCAGCCACGCCTCTTTTGTGCCACCATCGGTAGCCCAACGAGAATCATCGTCACCGTCCACGGCGGCGCCGGCGGCGTAGTGTGGATTGCGGGCGAATATGTTCGAGGCCCTTGCCTTCGCGCCTTCCGTGAGTGAGTCGCCTTTCAGACCCACCGCCGGGAGATTCATCACGGAATCCTCAAACGTCAGTGCCACGATGGTATTGTTGGGCTGCCGGTCTGTAGGGGCAACATTTACAGAGATACCAACATCGGTTTGCCGCACCGAGAGTTGGCCGCCCTTGAGTAATTTACTGGAAACCAGCTTCCCCTTCAGCGGCGGCAGAACAAGTTCATTGCCGGTCCCCTCAAAGACATGGAGGTAAATGGTTTTATCCCTGCGTGTGCTCGCGCCCCATTTGCCGGGCTTGAACGGGCCGCCGCGCGTGCCGTAAATGGATTCTCCGTACGCCGCGAGCCAGTTGCCCATTTCGCGCAGCCGTGCGACCTGCCGTTGTTCGATGCGGCCATCGGGCATCGGACCAACATTGAAGAGCAAATTGCCGTCGCCTCCGGCACAGCGTACGAGGGTTTGAAGACATTCCTTGAGCGACTTCATTTCATCCCCGGGCTTCCAGGCCCATTGGCGGCAGATGGTGATGCATGATTCCCACGGGCGGTGGTCCTGATATTTGCCCACTCGCTGCTCGGGCGTGTCATGATCCTCCGGCAAACCAGTGCGGTCGTTGATGATGATGTGCGGTTGAAGACGACGAATGATCTGCACCAACGCTTCGCCGTCGTAGTCCTTCGCCGTTTTGCCTAGGCCATCAAACCATAAAATGTCCAGTCGCCCGTAGTTCGAGCAAAGCTCGGTGACTTGCTGCTTGAGGTAAGCAAGGTATTGAGCGTGCCGGTTCGGCGTGAACGCATCGGAATGCCGCCAGTCGGGCTGCGAGTAATAAAGCCCGAATGGCAGCCCGGCTTCGTGGCAGGCATCGGCGAGTTCCCTGACCACGTCACGCCGGAACGGACTGCGCGTATTGGTGATTTTGTACTCGTCGGCTTTTGTGTCGAACATGCTGAAGCCATCGTGATGACGGCTGGTGAAGACGAGATACTTCATTCCGGCGGCCCTGGCGATGGCGACCCATTCACGGGCGTTGAAGTTTGTGGGATTGAATTCCGTGTAGAGATTGTCGTAAACCTCGGCGGGCACTTGAGTGCCCTTTGAGCCGTAGCCGCGCCGTTCGCCTGCGCGCGACCAGCCGATCTCCGTGCCCTTCAAGCTCACTGGGCCCCAGTGAATGAACAGCCCGAAGCGCGCCTCCCGCCACCATTGCAGACGGGCTTCACGTTGCGCTGGCGTCTCGCTGTCGCCGGTTTGTGCCATCGAACCTGAGAGCGCCGCCAGCGCGGTCAGTAACATCGCGAGGCTGAATCTGATATTCATATTCATACGGGTGACCTTGGTGAAGTCGCCGACGTTAGAAGGCGGATCTTCGCGTGCCAAATCGGTCCGCCTCCTCACGTCGTCGGCTACAGGCAGATTCATGGATGATCAAATCGAGCAGGTGACGGGAACCTCCTGCGCATCACTTCTGCGGTGCAAAGTTCAATTCGTCCTTTCCGGGCAGTGGCGGGAACTTGTGGTGCGGCTCTTTTTGATACCAGAACGCGACGGACGAAATGTCATCTTCGAGTTGCAGGTAACGCCCGCCCGCCTGCCAGCCCAGCGCCTGGATGGTGACCTTCAAGTCTTTCTCAAAGCGGATCGGGTCCATGATATGCCAGCGGTACAATCCAAACCGCTGGCCGACCTCGTAAATCTTGTCCGGTGGCAACACTTGATGCATTCCGGCGTAAGGTGTGTTGAAGATCGTGTAACGGTTCTTCCCGTCCGGTCCCTTCGTGTCGAAGTTGTAGGAGCCGCAGAAGTAGTCTTCCGTGCCTGTGCCGCAAATCGTTGGGAACTCCTGGTCACCGTCCATGAAGAACTTGATTTCGCCTTCACCCCACCAACCGGGGCTGTGGACTTCCCACGCCATGTAGGTGCCGACATAGTGGCCCTGGCCTTTAATGCCATCCACGATCGTGTAAATGCCCTTGGACTTGAGCGGTGATTCGCGGCGGAACTGGGCGTGCAGATAGGCGGCATTGCGCGGTACCGGCGCGAGGATGTAATTGATCTGGTAGTAAAGCGTCATTTCGCGGTCGCTGATATTCTCCAAAGTGATGCGCGCCTTCTTGCGGAAAGGCATCGGCCAGTAACAGTTAAACGCGCTGCCGGGATTTACGCACACGGCCAGCGAACTCAACTGCGCATACTTGCCCCAGCCGCTCGCAAAGAAATCGCCTACTGGCACCTCGATTGACGGCTCCTTTTCGTCATCCCAGTAAAACCGGAGAATCTCATTCCGCCAGTTGCCCGTCGGCGTCATCCAGATTTGTTGAATGCAGCCGGGGCCTTTGATTTCGGCGAGCGTGAAGGTGGTGTTGGGTTTGATACGTACGTAGGGCGAAACTTTCCAGCCCTGGCCGAGTTCGCCGGCCGCCTTGAGCGCCGGACCATCCACAGACATGCCGCCCTTGCCTTTCTCGCCCGTGAAACTCTCCGGGCTGATGGAGCGTGATTTGGCCTTGGAGACGCGGTAGAGATTGCCCAGTCCGTGTTCCAGCACCCCGACGTCGGCGGCGACGACTGTGGTGCCAAGGAATGCCAGGCCGAGGATGGTGGCCAGCCGGAAGATTAGATTAGATTTCATAGTGTTAGCTGATTGGTCATTGCGGCCGAACGACGATCTTTGGCGCCGTTTATGTCGCCGCTTCCATCAACTCACTCGGGGCGCCGATGGGCTTTTCGGTTTTTGGCAAAGAGAAGCCCTTTCTTGGCTTTCGGGCCAGGGGTACTTGAACCCACGCGCATTTTGCCCCACGATGCGCAAGTCCGGTGGAATCCTTCACCGGTTTGGATTTGGAAATACTTATGAGCGAGAAACACGACCGAACGGCTTGGATTCAGGGTGCTGACGCCCAATGCAAAACACAGGCGGTCCCGCGCGAAGACCCGAAGCGCTTTGTTCTGCTGGGGGCGCCGGGCGTCGGCAAGGGCACCCAGGCCGAATTGCTGTGCGAACGGTTGGGCACGTGCCACCTCTCCACGGGCGACATCTTTCGTGCCTCCAAGTGCCTCACCCCCGAGGAACGCAGCCCCGCGCTCGATGCCGCGCTCGACTACATGCATCGGGGTGACTTGGTGCCCGATTCCACCGTGCTCGACATCGTTCGCGAACGTACCCGTTGCCTGCGCTGCGGCGGTGGATTTCTCCTCGACGGTTTCCCGCGCACCGTCGCTCAGGCCGAGGCCTTGAGTGGCTTGTTGGAGCAACAGCAGATCCCCCTGACCGCCGTGCTGAATTACGACCTCGCGCTCGACAAGGTGGTCGCGCGCCTGAGCGGGCGGCGCACCTGCGCCGGATGCAAGGCGGTGTTTCATGCCACCGCCCGCCCGCCGAAAGTGCAGGGCGTGTGCGATCATTGCAACGGCTCGCTTTATCAGCGGGATGATGACCGGCCCGAAGCCATTCGCACCCGGATGGAAGTCTATGAGAAGAGCACGAAGCCGCTGATTGATTACTACCAGACGCGCGGCGTGCTGGTGACCATCGAAGCCGAGGGCAGCCCGGAAGATATTTACGAACGCACGTTAAAGGCCTTGAACGGACGCGCTGGTTGAAGCCGGCTTGTTTGACTGGCAGGGGCGGACTGCTCCGACTTGAAATTGTGTCGTAACTCCGCCTTGACGGGCAGGGTGGCTGGGTGAATTCTTTTGCCACTGACCTATGAAAATGAAACGCCGCGAATTCCTCACCAAATCAGCCCTCGGCGTCGGTGCCGCGCTGCTGGGCACGCCGCTGCTCGCCGAAGTCAAACCTCGGGTCAAATACTTTGATCCCTACGAGCGCGTCTCTCTTGGCAAAACCGGGCTGAAGGTTTCCCGCTTCTGCCTCGGCACGGGCATGAGAGGCGGCAACCGCGAGTCCAATCACACGCGCATGGGCAAGACAAAGTTCGAGGCCCTGATCCGCGAGGCGAACGACCGCGGCACGCAAATGTTCGATTTGGCGGATCTGTACGGCACGCATCCTTACGTTGTCCCCGCGCTCAAAGGCATTCGCCGCGACCAATACCAGGTCTGCACCAAGATCTGGTTCCGCGACGGTGGCGTTCCCGAAAAAGAGCGGCCGGATGCGGATGTCTGCGTCGAACGATTCCTGCGTGAGATCGGCACTGACTACATTGACCTGGTTTTATTGCACTGCGCGGTGTCGCCCAAATGGAACGAAGAATTGCGCAAACAAATGGACCTGCTGGCCAAGGCCAAGCAGCAGGGCAAAATCCGCGCGCACGGGGTATCGGTCCATTCGCTGGAAGCTTTGGAGGTATGCATTACCGAGCCGTGGGTGGATTCCGTTCACGCGCGCATCAATCCCTACGGCATGAGCATGGACGGCCCGGCAGACAAGGTGGCCCCCGTGCTGAAGAAGATTCACGACTCCGGCAAAGGCGTGGTGGGAATGAAACTCGTGGGCGAGGGCCGGTTGCGTAACGATCCTGAGAAGCGCGATGAATCCATCCGCTACGTGATGGGACTGGGTTGTGTGGATGTTTTGAACGTCGGCTGCGAAAGCATTGCCGAAGTGGACGACTTCACCCAGCGCGTGCGCAAGGTGGAAACCGCCAGGAGTTGATAGGCTGGGCCACTAGCTTCGAAGCCCCCTCGACGAAGCAACGTCAGCGGCGAAATCTTTCTGCCACAGCCGCGTTGGTGGTGATGGCCAGACAAAACGTTTGTCCCGCCGCAATCGCGACCACGTTGCTCAATCCCTCGGGCACGACGACAGGGCGTCCGCAAATCCGACCCCAACCCACCACGGTCCCATCTTGTTTGAGCGCCAAACTGTGGTGGGACACAATGCCAAACATGCCGTATTGATTGCCGGCGGCGATGGCTACCACGTTGCTCAACACCTGGCCTGAGTTCATCACCAAGCCGCTGGCGTTTCTCTGCCATTTGGGATTCTCAACTCCCGTGGCTTGCTCGCAGTGATTGTCACCCCAGCCATAGACCGTACCATCCTTCTTCAAAGCCAGACTGTGAGACTCGCCCACCGCAATCGCGGTCACGTTGCTCAAGCCTAACGGCACATCTTCGTCGCCCCACGCGACCACCGTGCCGTCGTTTTTAAGGGCTAGATTCCGCTCATAGTGTCCGCCACCCGATGCAATGGCAATGATGTTGGTCAGCTTCAGCAACGATCCCGGAGTTCGATCCCAACTGAAAACTGTGCCGTCGCGTTTCAGCGCCAGCGCTCGGACGCCAGCCGAGAGCGCGATTACATCCGTTACATCGTCCGGCTTGATGCGTCTTTCTCCCCATGCTGAGATATTCCCGGCTTTGTCCAAAGCCAGGCTGAACCGCATGCCTGCCGCCACCTGGACCATGTTCTTCATCCCTGCTGGGACGTTCGTTTCGCCGGAGAAGCTCTGCCCCCAAGCGAGCACGCTCCCATCGGCGGGCAAGATCAAGGCGTGCTCTCTTCCGGCAGATATGGCAACGGCGTCCGTTACCGGCTTGCCGCCGACCTCCAGTCTCTCAGTGTAGTGCTCTCCGCTGGATAGCTTGGTCCCCCAAACAACCACTTGCCCTGATATGGTGGCTGCGAACAGTTCGCCGGGGATGAGCAACGTAAGGAGGATAATCGGCGTGAGGCATAAGTTCATAATCTAGGGTCCTAATCTGTAAACATCATTTGTTGTGCGTTCCACCCAAATTCCAAACTTGGTAATCCGCGCGACGCCATCTGCGTCTACCGTCATCACCTGCGGTGACCAGCCATTCAGAGGATTTGTTGGCCCTCCTGGGATTCGCCAGTTGGCAGGGATTGGCCATGTGCTGATCCGACAATGCGTATTGTCCTCTCGCACCAGAATTCCGTCAATCCACCCTTTTTGCCATGATGTCCGCAAAATCATCCTTCGGCCTTTTGTCGCGCACGAAACCGGACATTTGCCTTGCTCCGCGTCCGAAATTTTCCAAATCATGCCGCGCAGGGCATGACGACATCATCGGCGGGCAACACGAATCCTTTCACTCGGCTGTGGGCCAATCCCGCCAGCCGCGCGTTGTTGGCGCTGGCGCTGGTGTTCATCCTCGGTGTCGTTTTTAACGCGGACGGCGCCTTCTTCAAATCCGGCACGCATCGCGACGCTCTGCGGCAAGCCTCCGTGTTCGGCATCCTCGCCTGCGGCATGACGCTGGTGATCATCAGCGGCGGCATTGATCTCGCGGTGGGCAGCGTGTTGGCGCTGGTCGCCGTGAGCTTCTCGCTGATGAGCATTCACTGGGGGTGGTCGCCGTGGTTGGCGGTGCCGATGTGTTTGTTGCTCGGCGCGGCGTGCGGCGCGATTTCCGGTGGCGTGGCGGCGGTGTTTCGGGTGCAACCGTTCATTGCCACGCTGGCCATGATGGTCTTTGCGCGCGGCCTGGCGAAAACCGTCTCCGGCGGGATGAAAGTCTCCCGTTCCGTCCAGCAACCCGACGGCACGTATGACTACGTGGACGCCCCGGGCGTGTTTCAGTTGATTGATAGTCGCATCCTGGGCGACAACGTCTCCGTGGTGACGGTGATTTTTCTGGTCTGCGCACTGGTGACGTGGCTGTTTCTGGCGTGCCATCGCTGGGGACGACAACTTTACGCCATCGGTGGGAACGAGGAAGCCGCGCGGCTCTCCGGGGTGTCGGTCAGGCTGACGAAAGTGCTGGCTTACATGGGCGGCGGACTGATGGCGGCTGTTGCCGGCATCTGCCAGGCGGCGCAAGAGCAGCAGGGAGACCCCGAAGCCGGCGTTGGTTACGAACTCACGGCCATTGCCATTGTCGTCATCGGCGGCACAACGCTCACCGGCGGCCGTGGCGGCATCGGGCTTACGCTCATTGGCACGCTGACGATTGGCTATCTGGAAAAAATTCTGAGCGTGAACGCCGTGCCCGAAGCCAGCCGGTTGATGCTCACCGGTGCGATCATTGTGGCGGCGGTTCTGGCGCAACGGCGACGGCGGAGTTAACACTCCCTCTAAGTCATAGCCAACTGCAACGCTAGGACGGGTCGCTGGCGGACTTTGAGATTTGCAGGAAAAGACTTTTCAAGCCACACGCAAAGGTCTATTGGAGATTCTGCTATGGGATACTACAAACCAGCTTCAGGATTGGCTCTCGCTCTCACTTCAATTATTTCGGTCGGCCTGCTCGCCGGTTGCGGCAAACCGTCGGATCAACCTGGTTCGGGCGGGAAGACGGACAATGCCAGGTACACCATCGGCATGAGCCAGTGCAATCTAGGCGAACCCTGGCGGGTGCAGATGAATGCGGACATCAAGGCCGCCGCCGACTTGCAACCGGAACTCAAGGTGGTCTTCAAGGACGCGCAGAACGACACGCTCAAACAGCGTTCCCATGTGGAGGAGTTTGTGAGCGCCGGCGTGGACCTCATTATCATCAGTCCCAAAGAAGCCGCGCCACTGACCGAACCCGTCGCCAAGGCAGTGGCGGCGAAGATTCCGGTGATCGTGCTGGATCGCGCGTTACTGGGCGACCAGTTCACTTGTTTTATTGGCGCGGACAACGTCAAAATTGGCCACGCCGCCGGCGAATGGATCAAACAAAAGCTCGGTGGCAAAGGAAAGGTCGTTGAACTCAAAGGGTTGATGACTTCAATTCCCGGCCAGGATCGGCACAACGGTTTCCGCGCGGGCATCGCCGGTTCGGAGATCGAGGTGATTTTCGAGGCGGACATGAAATGGCTCGAACCAGACGCGCGCAAGGAAATGGAGTCGGCGCTGTCGCGGTTCAAACAGATTGATCTCGTGTACGCGCACAACGATCCGGGTGCGCACGGCGCGTATCTGGCCGCCAAGGCAGCGGGCCGCGAGAAAGCAATGATGTTTGTGGGCATTGACGCGTTGCCGCATGAGGGCGTGGCGTATGTGAAGCAGGGAATCATGGACGCCAGCTTCCAATATCCCACCGGTGGCGCCGAAGCGATTGCAACGGCGCTGAAAATTTTGAAGGGCGAAACGGTTCCCAAGAACATCGTGCTGGGGTCGCGTGTGTTCGATAAGAGCAACGTGGACAGCGGCGGACAGGAATTGAACTGACAACATCTGATTTTCAGGAGGGAATTATGGCTCAAAATCAACTCGCGAAAAAAAGCAACCGTCCACGACTCAAGCAGCACCAGGTGCAACTCATCGCGAGCGGCGATTTGCGGCTTTCCGCCAACCAGGTTTGCTGGGCTGCGCAAAAGGACATGGAGGCCGCACTGGCCGCGGCGATTCGGGCCGAGGGTTGTGAAATCATCCGCGCGCACCCGTATCGCCCAGAGGCGAACCACGGGTTCATCAGCTCGCAACGCGAGGGTATGGAGGTGTTCAAAACCATTGATCCCGACGCTCCGCTGATCGTGGCGGAGGCGGTCTGGCAATACTCCCATCACGTTCTGGCGGGATTGACCACGCATCGCGGTCCCCTTCTGACAGTGGCCAACTGGTCGGGTCAGTGGCCGGGTCTGGTCGGAATGTTGAATTTGAATGGCTCGCTCACCAAGGCGGGTGTGAAGTATTCCACCCTCTGGAGCGAAAAGTTTACGGACGAATACTTCAAGCTCCGACTCCGCCAGTGGCTCAAGACCGGCAAATGCGGGCACAAGACTGAACACGTCGTCCCTTGGTGTGAGGTCAAAGTGCCTGGAGCTTCGCGCCGGTTGGGCGAAACTCTTGCGGCAGAACTGCGCGCGAACAAGGCCATCATGGGCGTGTTCGACGAAGGTTGCATGGGCATGTTCAACGCCATTATTCCCGACGATCTCCTGCACGCCACCGGGGTGTTCAAGGAACGGCTCAGTCAATCCGCGCTTTATTACGAAAGCACCACGGTCAGCGACGCCGAGGCAAATGCCGTGCGTGCCTGGATGGAAGCGCGCGGCATGAAGTTTCACACCGGGCCGGTGGATGCCACCGACCTCACCGATCAACAAATTCTCTGGCAGGCCACGATGTATATCGCCGCCCTGCGCATCGCCGATGATTTCGGTTGTGACTGCGTCGGCATCCAATATCAGCAAGGACTCAAGGACATGCTGCCCGCGAGCGATCTGGTCGAAGGCACGCTGAACAATTCGGAGCGCCCACCGGTGAAATCGCGCGATGGCCGTCGCGTGCTGTACGACGGCGAACCGCTGGTGCATTTCAACGAAGTGGACGAGTGCGCGGGACTGGACGGCTTGCTGACCTACCGCGTCCAGAAGGCGCTCGGCCAACCGGTCGAAAATACGTTGCACGACATCCGCTGGGGTGATGTGGATCAGTCCGGTACGGTGGATGATTACGTGTGGGTGTTTCTCATAAGTGGCGCGGCGCCGCCCGCTCACTTTATCGGCGGCTGGTCCGGCGCGGAAGGATTCCGCCAGCCACCGATGTATTTTCCGAAAGGCGGCAGCACGTTGCGTGGCATTTCCAGGCCTGGTGAAATCGTCTGGTCACGCATTTATGTGGCCAACGACGCGTTGAACATGGACCTGGGCCGCGCCAAAGTGGTGGAACTGCCGCGAGCCGAAACCGACCGCCGCTGGCATTCCACCACCATGCAATGGCCCATCATGCATGCGGTCACTTATGGCGTGTCGCGCGACCAGATGATGGCGCGCCACAAGTCGAATCATATTCAAGTGGTCTATGCCACGGATGCAAAGGCGGCGGACCAGTGTTTGCTGGCCAAAGCGGCCATGGCCGACGCGTTGGGACTCAAGGTAAACCTCTGCGGGACTCGTGCGGGCGGCAGAGCTTGGATTTGAGCCGCAAAGATGGGTGGGCGTTTAGCGGTTATTGGAACGATGTGCCCGATGGACGTGCCAGCAAATGAACTTGTAACCACCTCCATTTAACGGCTGAATGATGCTCACCGCCAAAGGTGGGCATGATGCCGGCTGAAAGAATTTTAATTGTTGAGGACGAAAACGCCTTCGCCCAAGTGGTGGAAGGCTACTTGAGGCGACTGGGCTACCAGGTGGCGGGGATTGTGGACAATGGCGTGGACGCCTTGCGCGAGGCGGCCCGTTCACGTCCGGACCTGACCCTGATGGACATTGAGATTCGTGGCGAAATGGATGGTTTCGAAGTGGCGGAGGCGTTTCGCACTAAATACGACATCCCGGTCATCTTTCTCACCGGTCGCGCAGATGACGTCACCTTGGAGCAGGTCCGCCGCTCGCAGTCTTTCGGTTACCTGCTCAAACCGTTTCGTCCGGAGGAATTGCGGGCTGGGATTGAACTCGCGCTCATTCGCTACAGTCATGAAGCGCAGCTCAAGCAGATCGAGCAATCGCTTTCCGCCGCGATCAAGTCCACCGGGGATGCCGTCCTGATGACCGACCAGGCCGGGACGCTGGCGTTTTTGAATCCTGCGGCGGAACGCCTGACAGGCTGGCCCTTTAGAAAAGCCGTGGGCCAGCCGTTGGCAGCGGTGTTCAAGGTGCAGGGAGCGGCTGATGCGCTGGAGCAGTTGTTGCGCAGCGCGGCGCAGGGGGCGTTTGTTCACGAAGCGACCCTGATCACAGCCGCCGGGCGCGAACTGCCAATCGAAGTGAACGTTTCCGCCGTGCTGGACGATTTGCGCGGTCCCTCAGGTTCGGTGCTCGTCTTTCGCGACATCACCGAGCGTAAACGCTTTGAAGCCGAGTTGAAAAAATCGCGCGCAGAACTGCGGCTGCTGGCGGGACATCTCGAAGCGGCGCGCGAAGCCGAGCGGACGCGCATCGCGCGGGAAATTCATGATGAATTCGGCCAGATGCTCACGGGCTTCAAGTACGACCTGGCGTGGCTGGAAAAGAAACTGGTGGCGCGGCCCGCCGTGCCGCGCGCGACGTTGCAGGAAAAGGTGCGCGCCATGGGCGGATTGCTGTCGGGCATGGTGCTGTCCGTGCGGCGCATTGCGGCCGAGCTGCGGCCGGCGGTCTTGGATGACTTGGGGCTGGCAGCCGCAGTGGAATGGCAAGTCAATGAGTTCGGCCAGCGAACCGGCGTCCGGTCGGAGGTGAATGCGGTGTTGCCCGAGGGGGAGGTGCCGCGCCCCATTGCCACGGCGCTGTTCCGCGTGCTTCAGGAATCGCTCACGAATGTGGCGCGGCACGCCGGGGCCGCCAGTGTGTGGGTGGGTTTGCAACGGCAGGGCGGTGACCTCGTGCTGGAGGTCCGGGATGATGGACGGGGTTTCCAGGAGACGGAACTTTCCAAGTCGGGGGCGTTTGGCCTGCTGGGCATGCGTGAACGCATCCTGCCCTTGGGCGGCAAATGTGAAATTCGCAGCGAGGCGGGGCAGGGCACCACTGTGTGGGTGAGCGTGCCCCTTGGTGACACCCTTAGATCCAGAGGCGAACATGATTAAAGTTTTGATTGCGGACGACCACGCCATCGTGCGGAGCGGACTGAAACAAATCCTCGCCGAAACCTCAGACATCGTCGTGGCGGGTGAGGCCGCCGATGGACGCGAGGCGCTCGACAAAGTGCAGACGCAGGAGTTCGATGTGCTGGTGCTGGACATCACGATGCCGGGCCGCAGCGGGCTGGAGATTCTCAAGGACATCAAGCGGGGGAAACCGGCGCTGCCCGTGTTGGTGTTGAGCATGCATGCGGAGGAACAATTCGCCACGCGGATGTTGCGGGCCGGCGCGGCGGGTTACTTGAACAAGGAAAGCGCCCCCGAGGAACTGGTAAAGGCCATTCGGAAGGTTTATTCAGGGGGCAAATACGTGAGCGCCGCCCAGGCCGAACGGATGGTGGGCGAACTGCACAGTGACTCCACCAAGCAACCGCACGAACTGCTGTCGGATCGGGAGTACGAAATCCTGTGCCTGATAGCTTCCGGCAAGACGGCCAGCCAGATCGCCCGGGAACTTGCGCTCAGCGTCAAAACCGTGAGTACCTACCGCGCACGGATTCTGGAAAAAATGAACCTCTCCACCAACGCCCAGCTTACGCATTACGCCATCAAGGGCGGATTGGTGGAGTGATTCGCCCGACGGCGGATCATCGGCTCTGCCCGTTTAGCAATTCCAAGAGCGGCGCGGAGAGCACAGGGCCGGAATCAAATCTGGATGAAGTAACTGAGGTTCTCCAGTTCGATGGCGAGGTTCACGTTGTTGACCATGACGTCCTCGGGTACGGACAGGACAATGGGCGAGAAGTTCAGGATACCGGCGATGCCGTTTTCGACGAGCGTGTTCGCCACCTCCTGGGCGACTTCCGCCGGCACCGTCAACACCGCCATGCGTACCCCGAGTCTGCGCACCCGGGCGGGCAATTCCTCCATGCCGAAGATCGGCTGGGTGATCGTCTTGTCGCGCGGACGCGCGGGGTCCACATCGAAGGCCGCGACAATTTCAAATCCTTCCTTCTCAAAGCCGCGATAGGACAGCAGCGCCAGGCCAAGATTACCGACGCCGACGAGAATCACTGGTTGCAGCCGTGAGGTGCCGAGTTCATCCGCAATTTTCCGCGAGAGTTCCGCCACGTCGTAGCCCAGGCCGCGCGTGCCAAACGTGCCGAAGCAGGCGAGGTCCTTGCGCAACTGCGTCGGCTTGACGCCTGCCACCCTGGCGAGCGCCTCGCTGGAAACGGTCTGGATGTGGTTCTCCTTGAGCCGCGCGAGACACCGCAAATAAACGGACAGACGGTAGATCGTCTTGCGCGGAATCTCTGGGCGATGGTTCTTTTTCAAGGGTGCAAGAGGTTATCGCTTGGGTGGGAATCGGCAAGCTTGCGGTGCGCGGGTTGCGTCGCGGGCATCTATTCCTTTCGTCGGCTGCGAAGCAGATAGCGGACGAATGAGCCCAATCCTGCAAATCGGTAACTGGCATCCACGTAGTGTTCGATCACGTAGAACGCAAAATAGTAAACCCGGCAGAAACTCCAGATTGCCAGCACCAGCAGGAACGCGACCTTCAAGGTCGGGTGCTCCAGGATCAGCAACGTGGCGGCGAAGATTCCCAGGAGCAGAAACAAACCGCCTTTAAGCTTGATCCAGCCGGAATTCGTGAGGTCTTTCATGGGAGCAATTCAACAATCGCCTGGGCCGCCCGTTCGCTGGCACCCGCCCCGCCCAGCGAAGCAACGACTTGGGCCAACTTGGTTTTCACGGCTTGCCGCCGGGCTTCATCACGCAACAATTCGAGCGCCGCTCGCGCAAGGTTTTCCGGTGTGGCGTCGTGTTGGACGAACTCGGGGTAAATCATCTCACCCGCCAGCAGGTTGGGCATGGTGAGGGTCTTTACTGTGACCAGACGTTTGCCGGCCTGAAATTCAGCCCACGAGACTTTGTAGAGCGTCACCGCTGGCACGCCGAAGAAGGCACATTCCAGCGTGACCGTGCCGGTCTTGGCCAACGCGAGGTCCGCGTGGGCCAGTGCTTCGGCAACATCGCCGGTCTGTAATATTACGCCCGGCGGCAGCGCCAACAACTTCGCCTCCGGCATGAGGGCTTCCGGGAGCACCATGCGCGCGCGCGCGTTCGGCAGCTCACGCTGAATCTGTGCGAACGCCCCCAGCATGACCGGAGCGTGCCGGCGCAGTTCCGCCCGGCGGCTGCCGGGCAGCAGGACTATTGACGGAGCCGCGGCTGGCGTTTTGCTTGATCCGTCTGACACGCGCCGGAATCTTTCGGCCATCGGATGGCCAACAAACTCCACGCGCAAACTGGGGACGCGCCGTGCATACCAGTCTTTTTCAAACGGAATGATGCTCAAGAGCAGATCATAATCCTCGGCGATCTGATACGCGCGCCCGGAGCGTGACGCCCATACCTGCGGCGAGACGTACTGGACCAGTCTGGGATTCCACGGCACGAACTCCCTGGCATGGCGGTGGACGTATCTGCGAATTGCGCGACCGAATCGCAAATTGAATCCGCCGTAATCCACGCCGATGATCACCTCGGGCTGCCGTTCGAGTGCGAGGGCGAACAATTGGCGAAACAGCCGGCGGAACTTCAGAATGTTTCTGAAAACGTCCGCCAGCCCGATCACCGAATGTTGCGTCAGGTCAAAGGCCAGTTCCACGCCCGCTGCCGCCATGCGCGGCCCGCCCGCACCAAAGAACCGCGGTGTCAGCGCCGTGCGCAATGGCTGCACGTCCGTCGAGAAGTCCTGCGAGTTTGCCAGGACCTTGCGACGCAACGCGCCAACGAGTTCCGCGGCGAGCAGGTCGCCACTGGCTTCGCCGGCAATGAGCATGAAGGAGAGTGGTTTCAAACGGGTTCATCTCCTGCCACGAATTGCTGATACAAATCCCGACTCAGCCGGAAACGGTGCGCCTGCATCAAACGATCCAACAGGGGCTTGATCCGCTCCAAGTGACCCGCTGCTCGGGCTGCGGCGAGGATGCCCGCAGTCCCAATGATGGTCAGACCCAAACGCCGCGCGGCAGTCCGACCCTCGAATTCGTCTAGGAGCACAACCGCGGGTTTATGTTCGCATGCCAGCGCAATCGCTTCCGCTTCGCCGGGGTCCAAGTCATCCAGCAAATAGCTCAGAACCTTGCCCGGGGTTGGCGCCTGCACCAAAAGCCAGCCGGCCTTTTCCGCCAAGTCCGCCGGGGCGGTTCCGGGTAAATCGGGTTTGGCATGGAGTTCGCGCCACACGGCCGGAGGGATCAGGACTTTCCCAAATTGGAGGCGCAGCAGCTCCGTCTGCCCAATCGCGGCAAGGTAGTTGACGACGGACGTGTCACTGACAACTGCGGGCATACGCGAGGTCTTCCTCCAACTCCTTCTGACCGTAATGCATGGGAATGGCGCGTTCTGCCAGCACATCGTTCATGTCGAAGCGATCCAAGCCGGCCAGTTCCGCCGCCTTGCCCAAACCCAGCATGCGCTGTGCGTAAAGTGCCACGGCCAGTTCCAGTCTGAGGCGCTTTTCGGTTTCCTCCGGCGAAACGTGCAGTGCCTCGTGGATATTATTGGGCAATTCCAGCGTGATGCTCATGAGGACTTTCTACACCTGGCCCGACGAATAGTAAAGCGGTCCGATTGGTCGGTTCGGTGGGTGGGAGTTAACGTTGCCTCAGCAGCACATCCCCGCTCGACTCGCCCGTCTGTCCGATTCCATTCCATAAATCCGCTTCCCTTGAAAAGTTCGCCTCGGTAGAAAAACCATAAGCCATCTCGAACAGATTTCGCTGGTTTGTCGTAATCGGTCATACGGTATCCCAACCCCTCCCCATTTCATTTGCTCTGCTGCACCTGCCGCGTGATCTCAAACGCCAGATCCAGCGCCTGCTTGGCTGATGCGCCGCTAACCATCGGGGTTTGCTTCTCGCGCACGCATTGGATGAAGTGTTGCAGTTCCAGCTTCAGCGGCTCGTCTTTTGCGATGGGCACAGGCTCACGCACGATGCGTTTGCCCGCAAACTCGCTCACGATGGTCGAGTCCCTGCCCACGCCGAGTTTGGCGGCGAGCAGCTTTTTGAGGATGGAGCTTTCCTCCTCGCCGTCGCGGGCGATGCGGTAGATGAAGCCTTCCTGCGCCCGGTAATCAAGCGAGATATAGCTCGGGATTTCGCCACCGCTGAACACGCGTATCTTTCGCATCCGTTCGGGGCTGACCCGGCTCACGGTGAGGTTGGCGACGCAGCCGTTGGCAAAGCGCAGCCGCGCGTTGGCGATGTCCTCGGACGTGCTCAACACGGGAATGCCGACGGCATCCACGCTGGTCACGGGCGATTTCACGAACGCCAGCACCACGTCGAGATCGTGAATCATGAGATCGAGCACCACGCCGATGTCCGTGCTGCGGGCGGGGTAGGGGGAGAGCCGGTGCGTTTCAATGAAGCGCGGTTCAGGAGCGGCAGATTCGAGATACTTGAACACGGGATTGAAGCGCTCGACGTGGCCGACCTGGAGCACGCAGTTTTGTGTTTGCGCGAGTTCGACCAGTTCAGCCGCCTGTGCCGTATTGTCGGTCATCGGTTTTTCCACGAGCACGTGCTTGCCTTGCAGGAGCAGGGACCGCGTGAGTTCAAAGTGCGTGGTTGTGGGGGTGACGACATTCACCGCGTCGGCCACGGCGGCGAGTTCCGCGATCGAGTCAAACACCCGCGCGCTGCATTTCGCGCCAATCTTGCGTGCGGTATCCGGGGAAGCGTCGTAAAGCCCGGCGAATTCCACCAGCCGGGCGGCGGCCAGTTCAGCGTAAATGCGGACGTGCTCCTTGCCGAGGGAACCCGCACCCAGCACGGCGACTCGCACCGGGTTCGCCGTCCGTGATCCATGATCAGTAGCCATCGCGCGCAGTCTGCCACTGACCGTTCACCGCTGACAACTGGCAAACTTTGAACTTTCAACTTTCCGTCCAAGCTTCTAAACCAACGCCGTGGAAATTGTCGCCTACCTTGTTGTTGCGCTCGCAGCCTATTTGCTGGGCTCGATCCCGACGGGTTATCTCGTGGGGCTGGCCAAGGGCGTGGACATTCGCACCGTGGGCAGCGGCAATATCGGGGCGACCAATGTGTTTCGCTTCCTGGGCAAACCGGCGGGTATTTTCGTGCTCTTGATGGACGCGCTTAAAGGCTTTGGCGCGGTGGCACTGGTCGTTAACTTTTATCCCGGGCTGCACGACGTTGCTCCGGGCGTGTTTGGCCGCGACGGCCAGCCCGATGCCGGCATGCGAGATTGGTTGGGAATCGTCGCAGGCATTGCGGCGATCCTTGGCCACAACTACACGTGTTGGCTCAAGTTCAAAGGCGGCAAAGGCATTGCCACGAGTGCTGGGGTTTATCTGGCGCTCGCGCCCCTGGCGGTTGGAATTGCGCTGGCGACGTGGATCATCGTGTTTGTGACCACACGCTACGTCTCTCTGGCATCCATCGCGGCGGCGATTGCTCTGCCGGTGGCCGTCTGGTTCACGAGTCCCAGTCTCTTGCTGGGAATTGTCACCACGGCATTGGGCGCGCTGGCCATTTACAAACATCGGGACAACATCCAACGACTGCTAGCCGGCACGGAACATCGCTTCAACTTCAAACGCAAAGGAACGTCGCCATGAAGATCACTGTGCTTGGAGCGGGCGCATGGGGAACGGCCCTGGCCCGCATGTTGGCCGCGCGCAACCACGCAGTCACACTTTGGGACTACTTCCCGGAAACCGTCGCCGCCATTCGCCAGACTGGCCGCAACGAGCGTTATCTTCCCGGCGTCGAACTGCCGGCCGGACTCCAGGCGGAAGCCGATGCCGCCGTGGCGGTCAAGGCTGCGGAACTGGTCGTGGTTGCCAGTGTCTCGAAAGGATTTCGCAACGCAACACAATGCCTGGGCTCCTTCGGCGGTGTGGTCGTAAGCGTAACCAAGGGCATTGAGTTTGAAACCGGCAACACCATGTCGGACATCCTGGAAGAAAATGCCCCGCAAGCCCGCATCGTGGCCATGTCCGGCCCGACGCTGGCGACGGAAGTGGCGAAGGGCGTGCCTACGGCCATCGTGGCCGCCAGCGCGGACGAGGCGGCGGCGCAGACCGTGCAATCGCTGTTTCACAGCCCGGCCTTCCGGGTTTATACCAGCCCCGACATTCACGGCGTGGAACTGGGTGGCGCGCTCAAGAACGTGATCGCCATTGGCGCCGGCGTGTGCGACGGACTGGGCTTCGGCGACAACTCGAAGGCGGCCCTGGTCACGCGCGCAATTGCCGAGATGCGCCGCCTCGGGGTGGCGTGCGGCGCGCAGGCGGACACGTTCACGGGCTTGAGCGGGCTGGGCGATTTGATGGTGACGTGTTTCTCCCGCCTGAGCCGCAACCGTGGCTTCGGTGAGCGCCTGGGCAAAGGTGAGAAAGCGGAAGCGATTGTTGCGAGCATGACCGCCGTAGCGGAAGGTTATCCCACCGCGCGCTCCGCGCGTGAACTGGCGCGCAAGCACAATGTCGAAACGCCCATCATCGAAGAAGTGCATGCGATGCTTTACGAAGGCAAGGACGTGCGGCAGGCGGTGCAGGATTTGACAGCACGGGAATCGAAGGCGGAGGATTGAGAAGACTTCAACAACGCCGCTTTGACTCAAACTAAAGCGCTGCGCAGCAAGCCCGCGTCAGTTTGGACTAAGGCTGATTCTTAACCGAAAATTAACTGCGGCTTTGGCTTCAGGCACTTACCAATGCCAGCACGCGGTCGAGGGCTTCCTCGATTTTTGCGGGGACGATGGCCCCGCCGCGGGGTTTGATTTCGACTTCGCCTTTGGCCAGGGATTTCTCGCCGATACTGACGCGAATGGGAAAACCCACAAGGTCGGCGTCTTTGAATTTCACCCCGGGGCGTTCGTCGCGGTCGTCGAGGATGGTTTCCACCCCGCGCAGGGTGAGTTCGGCGTAAAGCTTTGTGGCCAATATCATGGCGGCGCTGTCGGGCGCGACGTTGAGCGGGGTGAGGCAGACCTGATAGGGCGCGACGGCGAGCGGCCAGATGACGCCGTCCTTGTCGTTGGATTGTTCGATGACGGCTTGAAGGGTGCGGGTGATGCCGATGCCGTAACAACCCATGTAGGCGGGAATGCGGGCGCCGGCTTCGTCCAGAAAAGTAGCCTCCATTTTCTCGCTGTATTTGGTGCCGAGCTTGAAAACGTGGCCGACTTCGATTGCGCGGCGAATCTTGACGGGTTTGCCGCAGTTGACGCACGGCTCGCCGACATTCACGGTCCGCAAATCCCGCCACCGCGTCACGGTGACGTCGCGCTCGAGGGAAACATTCCGGAGATGGAAGCCATCCTCGTTCGCCCCGGTGGTCATCTCGTTCGCGCCGCGCAGGCGTTCGTCGGCATAAACGGGAATGTCCTTTGACTTCTGTGTCGCTGACACGGCACCCAGACTGCCGGGGTGCGCGCCGAGCGCGGCGAAAATCTCATCGGCCGTAGCCGCGCGGAAGATTGTCGTGCCCACCCCCGCCGCGAACTTGGTTTCGTTCAACTGGTCGTCGCCGCGCACGAGCGCGATGGCCGGCTTGTCCTGCACCATGAACACCAGCGTTTTGATCTGGCGATTGGCCGGCACGTTGAATGGAGCTTTGGCAAGCGCCTCGATCGTGACGACGCCAGGCGTGGGAAACTTTTCCGGCGGCGCACCCATTTCGCGCGCGGCGGTCTTCGGAATGCCGCTGGTGGCTTTCTCCAGATTCGCCGCGTAGCCGCACGCCTCGCAATAGGCGACTTCATTCTCGCCGGTTTCGGCCGGGACCATGAATTCGTGGGAAAACTTGCCGCCGATGACGCCGGTGTCGGCCTCGACGGGAAAGGTTTTCAGGCCGCAACGGGCGAAGATGCGCGTGTAGGCATCATACATTTTCTGGTAGCTCAGTTGCGCGGCTTCGTCCCCCACGTCGAAGCTGTAGGCGTCCTTCATGATGAACTCGCGGGCGCGCATGAGGCCGAAGCGGGGGCGGATTTCGTCCCGGAATTTGACCTGAATCTGGTAGAAATTCTTGGGGAGCTGGCGGTAGGAATTGATTTCAGCGGCGGCCAGCAGGGTGACAACTTCCTCGTGGGTGGGGCCGAGCAGCCATTCGCGGTTGGCGCTGTCGCGCACCTTGAAGAGCACGTCCCGGGCGGTTTCGTAACGGCCGCTCTGTTTCCAGATTTCCGGCGGTTGCAGCGCGGGCATGAGCACTTCGATGGCCCCGGCGCGGTCCATTTCTTCGCGGACGATTTGCTCGATCTTGCGCAGCACGCGCAGGCCCAGCGGCAGAAAGGTGTAAACGCCGCCGGCCAGTTTGCGGATGAGGCCGGCGCGGAGCAGCAGCTTGTGCGAAACGATTTCCGCGTCCGATGGCGCTTCGCGGAGCGTTGGAATCAATGTTTGGGTCCACTTCATGTGGCGCGGAGCTTACTCAGAAGGGTGGCCGGGAACGAAGTTTTTTCGCTGCGGGTGGAATGATAATCTCTGCTGGCAAGCCCACGCACACCCGCCGGCAGGCTCCAAGTGCTGGTCTGGAAACTCCGACGTAACGCGGGCATCCTTGCCTGCGGGTTCTGGCGGCATGTCATCGCGCAAATCACGTTGCAAGCCCACTGCCTTTCTGAAATGCACGGCGTGGAGATTCCGCGCGGTTTCATCTTCCGTTCAGCAGAGCGGCGCCGGGTGGAAGTGGAATTCACGGAAGCCGTCCGCGCGTGGGTGATTGCGGGCGTGCATGATTTTCGCGCGGCATTGGCGCGCGGGCAAAACGGTTTTGCACGACAACGACAAGCCGGTTGCGGTGGCTGCATCTATCGCGCGCATTGCTGGCCGGAGGAATGGCCGCATGTTTGATGAATCCTCACAAATCAGCCTGCTCCTGAGCGAACGCATCGAAAGCCTCGACGTTGAGCGCGACACGCTCATCGTCCGACTCAAGGAGGAAAAGCCCCGCAAGTATCCGCTGCGTTCACTGCGGGAAATCATCCTTCTGCACGCCTGCACGATTGAGAGCAACGCGCTCGCGGCGCTGGCGGATGCGAATGTTCCACTGCTGCTCTTGAACGGGCGGGGAGAATACGCCGCCACACTCCATCCCGGCCCGCTCAAAAACTTTTATCCACGGCAGGCGCAGTTCGATGCCTACCGCGATCCCGCGCGGCGGCTCGAAGTCGCGCGACGTATTGTCGCTGTAAAACTCGATTCCTTCCGCCGCATCGCCCGCGAACGTGATGATGGTTATGACCCGGCCAAGGAAGATGCCTCGCTCACATCCGCGATGTCGTTGGATGAAGTGCGCGGCGTGGAAGGCGCGGCCACGCGTGAACATTATGCCCGCATGAGCAAATGGCTGCGGGGCGGGGAATTTGTTTTTGTCGAACGCACCAAACGCCCCCCGCGCGATCCGGTCAATGCGCTCCTGAGCCTTTCCTACACGCTCACGATGAACACCACGCTTGCTGCGGTGAACACCGTCGGCCTCGATCCAGCTTTCGGTTTTCTCCACGAAGATTATTACGGTCGCCCCTCGCTTGCGTGTGACCTGATGGAATCATGGCGCGCGGACGTGGCGGAGCGGTTCGTCCTACGAGCATTGAACCGGAAGGAACTGCGCCGCGAACATTTTGATGCTGGCAATCCCGCCGAGGGCGTTCTGCTGAATGCCGAGGGCCGGAAGGAATACTTTGGCCGTTGGTTTCCCTTCATTCACGAGGAGAAACGTTCGCTGCCAGGCTTCGTCGTAGAAATGACTTTCCGCGAAGCCATTTTTGCCCATGTCCGCGCGTTCGCCAAATGGCTGCGTGGTGAGGCGGATTCATGGCCACCAGCCTGAGCGTGAAAAAGTTCATCCTGGGCTACGACATTCCCGAAGATCGCCTGCGGACGAGGCTGGCGCGGTTTTGCGAACGATTCGGAGTGCGCGTGCAATACAGCGTGTTTGAGTTTCGACTGACGGAATCGGATTACGTCGCCTTTCGGGGAGAATTGGATCGCGGCGGCTGGCTGAACGGCAAACATGCGCTGCTCATTTACCCGCTTCATGACGATGATCTGGAAAACGTGGAACGCCACGGTGCAGTACGGGTCTGGCAGGCCACGTTTGAATTTCTCTGACGAAAGACTTGCGCCCAGATTGGTAGCAGCGTAAAACGGCGGCGTTAGAATTTACTTTGATTCGATCTGGCACGCCTATCCGCCCAACGGAACTCGACGTGACCCGCAAACATCAGCGATTCAGGAAACCGCAAGCGGTGGATGAACCGCCCCGTTCAGCGTTCCTTGAAAGTTTAACGAAGTCAGACGATTGCGTTTGGAATTTGCCCGAACCGGTTTCCCGTGCAACTCATGCCCGAAAAATTTACACGAGTTTGCGCGCGAGCCGCTAAACAGCAAGCGGCTCGCGCGCAAACTCGTGTGATTCAACAGGCGAAGAGTCTGGCTCGCTGACGTTCGCGGGGTTGGTTTCAAAGTATCGTGACAAATGGGCAAATCGAAGTCACACGTTGGTGTCAACGGCTACGAGCTGAGGTTTGTGCATTGGCGCTGTAAATAATCTGGAGGGCCTTGTCCTTCAATCGGCGACGTTCCTCATCCGAAAGCTGGTTGCACCGTTGGCGGGTGCGCTCGCACACCGCTTCCCAGTCAATCGGCTTTCGCCGGGTCGTCTCCGATGTCTTCTTCACCACGTTAGTCTGCCTCTTAAGACTGGCCATCGCAAATCAATCCTCACCCCTCACTTGACCGGGTTGACCAGCGGCGCCATGCCCTGAATCCGCACCTCCAGCCGGTCACCGGATTGAATTGGCCCGGCGCCGCTCGGGGTGCCGGTGAGAATGAGGTCGCCCGGCAACAGGGTCATGTTCGCGGAAATGAAGCTGACAAGCTGGTGACAGTTGAAGATGAGCTGGGCGGTGTTGGCATTTTGGCGAAGCTGGCCGTTTTGGAACAACTGGAGCGTGAGATTTTGCGGATCCATCTGCGTTTCGATGTATGGCCCGAGCGGCAGAAAGGTGTCGAATGACTTGGCGCGGCACCACTGGCTTTCGGAGTTCTGCACCGTCCGGTCGGTGATGTCCTGGGCCGGCGCGTAGCCGAGGATATAACGCGCTGCCGCGGTGGGCGGCACATTGCGCACGCGGCGGCCCATCACAATCGCCAGTTCCGCCTCGAAATCCACGCGGTGATGCGGGTGGGGAATCTCAATCTTCGCGCCGTCCGGCAGAAGCGCCGACGGCGCTTTGAACCAGAAGAGCGGTTCCTTGGGCAACGGCTGACCGGGGTCGCGCACGTGATCGGCATAATTCAGACCCACCGCGATGATTTTCGTCGGCGTCACCGGTGTCAGGGTGCGAATCCCCTTGGCTGGGGTGGCCTTGCGATCAAACGATGGCGAACCGAAGAGGTCGCCGCGCAGCCGGAACAATTCGCCATCCACCACTTTCGCGTGGAAAATGTCGTCGCTCTTCTGAAATCGGCCAATGGCTGCCATAAGCGCAACGGGAACGTAACCGATGCCAAATTTGTCGGGCAAGACCAAAGACCGCGTGGCGCTTCTTGCGGCCATCCAACGGAGTGATTCCGCGGCGTCTCCTCCGCCCGGTCACAGGATCGGTTCGATCACGTTGCTGGACTGTCGCGACAAGCAGTTTCTTCAACCGTAACCGCTCCAAAGACCCAAGCGAACGCAGCCCAAGGCAGCAACCGCTCTGGTTCGATGAAATTCGCTCGAGGTTGAAGTGCGCCTATTCATTCGGAACCGCAGATTCACCGGCTGATGGCCGCGACTTGAGTTGTTCGAGATATTTCCTTGCGGGCACAAGCCGGGGCTCCAGTCGGAGCGCCGCTTCGAAGTGACGGATCGCCTCGGCTTCGCGACCTTGTTTGAACAGCGCCACACCGAGGTTCAAGTGCAGCAGCGGACTGTCCGGCTTGAGTTTCAGCGCGGCTTCAAATTCCTGCTGCGCTTCCCTGGCCTGGTTGGCGAAGGCGAGTTCCTCCCCCAGAAAAGCCCGCGCCTCCCAGAATCCGGCGTCAAGTCGCACCGCCTCGCGCGCCTGCTGGATGGCCTCGTCGGTGCGCTTCAATTTCGACAAGGCTTTGGCGGCCTTCAGGTGAATGTCGGGACTCTGCGGTAGAAACTGGCCGGCGCGGTCGAAGTGCTGCAATGCTTCCTCAGCCCGGCCTTCGGCGAAACTTAATGTGCCGAGTTCCAGCCAGCCGGCGCCGAGGTCGGGGCGCAACGTCACGGCGTGGTTGAGCCATTGGCGTGCCTCCTCCCGCTCACCTTGCCCGGCCAGCAACCGCCCAACCTGATAATGCCCGAGATGATGATGCGGAATCAGCGACTGAACCTGCCGCCATTCCTCAGTGGCGACTGGCAAATCGCGCGTCGCCTCCAGAAACTCGGCATGGTTCCAGTGCAGTCGAAAGTCCTCCGGGCGATGCTGGATGGCCTCCCGGTAAAGCGCACGCGCCGCGACCGCGTTGGTCGCAGTCAGTTGTTTGCTGATCTCGCTCAACTGCGCCTGCCAGAACTTCATGCGCCGCGAGTTGTCCGGTTGGCCCGCGAAGGGCGGTTGCTGAAGCCGCCGCAAGACATTGTCATACACCTCGCGGCGATTCCAGTCCGTCAACCCCAGCGCGCGTTCGCATCGTTCCTGCGTGGCCCAATCGGAGCTGGCTTGCCCGGTGATGGGTGAAGGCAAAAGCCCCGCAATGCGCTCCGCCAGTGCGCGCGCCAGCCGATAGTTGCCAGCAAACGTAAAATGGACGTGCTCGTAAAACGATTCGTCGCCGGGAATGCCGACCGGACTGTGCGCCGCCATCACGGCTTGCGCGTCGAACAAATGCACGCCCCGACCGGCGTGCGCCCGGCCGGTTTCCTCGATGATGGCATTCAGCCGCGAATCCGCGCGGAAGGGCAGCGCGTCATCGTCGCGCGCCTGGGAGAAACGGGCCTGCGCGGCGGCGTGGTTTGACACCGCGAGTTGACACTGGCCGAGGCGGTACTGGATATCCGCGTGGCGCGGCGACATGGCTGCGGCGCGTTCGTAGGCCTGAATCGCGCCCGGCCAGTCGCCCGCTGTCTGAGCGGCAACGGCACTGGTCACCAGCCTGGCAAAGTCTGGCGGCAGATTCGTGCCGGTGGCCAGGCCCGGTCGTGCCGCAAGCGGGGCAAAGTCCTTGAGATTCACCGCCACCGTGCTCAGCACGATGGGAATCCCGGCGCGCTGGCCGGTGCGGAGTATTTTTTCGAGGTTCGCGCGGAAATTGCGATAAACCGTTTCCCGCGCCGGATCGTCGGGCGCGAGTTGGTGCTCCAGAAACAGTTTCATCCCCTCCCAGGTCCGCCCGCGGTCCTGCCCGCGTCCGGGCAATCTGATATCCGCCAGCGCTTGTGTGAGCCGCAGCCGGCCCAGCGCCAGCCGGAGTCGCACCAGCCAGCCGGGGGGCGCTTTGACTCCGAAGGCGGTGGCCGCGCCAAAAGGACCGACCATCTCGTTGTTGCCCATATAGACAACCCACAAATCTCCTTCCCGCCGCGCACATTCGCGGGCGATGGGCAGGATCGTGTGCGAGTTGATGGCGGTCATGGCCACGCACACCAGTTCGAAGTCGGTGCCGGGATACCGCTCCCGCAGCAGCGCCTCAAGGTAACGGCCAAAACCATAAGCCGGCGCCGGATCACCCAGGGCCGCCGATTCGCCCAACAGAAAAATCCGGTATCGGCCCGGCGGCTTTTGCGCGCGCATCACCACCGGCGCCGGACTGCGCGCCAGTTCCGGTGGAAAGAATTGCAGACCGAACTTTTCACTCTCCACCAAGCACGCTTCGCCGTTGAGGGTGGCAGGTTTGAAAAAGGTCGTCGGCTGGCCGTAACCCACCAGGCGCAATGCCAGTTCAACGCCACCCAACAATAACAACGGCACCAGCGTCATGGCGGTGATCCGGAACCACCAGAGCCGCCGGCCTGTCAGCGATTGGGACGGCGACGGTTTGGCGGCGGAGGACGGCACTCCGGCTGGACTCCGCTTCAGATGCTTCGGGTGGCGCTTCAACGCGCGCACGCTAACATTCGGGGCGGGCCGCGCAAAATCAATTTGGGTTTCCGCCGGGTCGCGGCACTTCGCCGAGCGGCAATTTCGCAGCCGCGCTCGCCCGCCGCAAATGCGGTGCTGAAAACGCACGCACTCCAGACGCTGCGCGGCACGAGGACACAGGGCGGCGAAGCCGCAACCAAAGCGCGGGCTGAAAGAAACCGCAGAGACGCGATACACGCAAAGCTTTGTCGAACCGTTTTTTTCTCGGTGTCCGTCGCGTCTCTGCGGTTGGTTTGCTGCCCCAGGAATCTTCGCCGGCCGCGACGAAGTTGGGAGATGGCACTGCACGGACCTCGCGACAGCGTCTGGAGTGCGGTGACTTCAGCCTCGCTTTGACAAATACCGGCAAAGGTCAAGCGACCGGGCTTTGCGGTGGCGGCAACCCGCCGCACATTCGGATGTTTGCGGCACTGAAAACGCGGCTTCAACGAACGCCCCCGCAGTCCGCTCGGAACCTTTCGTTAAGTCGTCCAAATTTTTGAAACTTATGTGACATTTCCTCTTGCCAGTCGCGGCAGGAATTGATACTCAAGGTTCAGGCAATTCAACCCAGACAAACAAGCCTATGAAAAACAAACTCCTCAACAAATTCCTTAAACTCACCCTGGGCACGGCGCTCGCCGTCTCCCTCGGCACTAATACTCACGCAGGCACCTTCACTTGGGACTTCGAAGGCTGGTTTACCGGCGGCGGCCCCGAAGAAGATTTCGTTTACGCCGGCGACGACGCGACCATAAATGGCGAAACGTACAAGGGCCTCTATGAGGGTAATCCTCCTGGCGCCACCAGCGGATTCCTGCAATTGACCCCGGCCGTTGGTGGCCGCAACCTCGCGGTCGCCTTCCCGGACATTGACAATGGCGCGCCCGTCAAGGCCTTCAAACTCACCATGGATGTGCGGGCCGGTAATCCTTCCACCGCCGACGCGCGTCCAGCAGATGGTTTCAGCATCAGCTACGTTCGTGAAAACGATCCGGCTTTGAGCAACGTGGTGGCTTATGTGAACCCGCTGACGACCCGGGGTATCGTCTATGGCTATGCGGGCGGCGACTCGGATGCCCAAACGCTGGATCCAATCGGTTCGGGCAACGCCGAGAACGGCAGCAAAACCGGGGTCGCGATCTCGTTCGACACTTGGCAAGGCAATCGGCTGCCGGATACTGGCGCCGGCGGAATTCCAGGCCCGGACGTGGAAGGTTTCACGGTGCGGGTGGACGACAAGACGCTTATCCAAGTGGCCATGCCGGTCCGCAATGCTGGCTGCGCCGATAACACTTCACTTCAGACCGGTACCTGGCTGAATGATGGTGGCGCGAGCTTTACGCATCTCGAATGGTGCCCACTCGAGGTGGAACTGACGGCGGACGCCAAAATCAACGTGACGTGGAAAGGCCGCAAGATCCTTGAGAATTTCCAGATCGCGGCCTACAGCCCGCACAAGGGCCGATTGCTCCTCGCCGGTCGAACCGGTGGCAACAATCAGTACGTCCATTTCGACAATATCACACTGGAAACCGTCCCGGCCATTGAGCCGCTCGTCAAGAGTCTCATCGTGAATCCTGATCTTCGCGGCTGGACGCTTATCCTGGAAGATTTTCCGCCCAGCAACGTGACCAATGTCACGCAAGTGATCTGGAATGGCGTGAACGTCACCAGTTCCGTCAACATCAGCCAGGCGGCTCCGGACACGACCATTGCGTACACTCAGGTTGACCGCCTGCCGGCCAACTCAGCCAATCAGGTGTCAGTGACCTTTCAAACCAGCCTGGGACAGACCATCACGGCTGTCGCCAACGCTGCGACTCCGAGTTACTTCATCATGCCGCCGGCTTATGCGCTGCCTTTGAGTTCCGTCTCCGGCCAACCCCGGGGTATTGCGTTGGGCCAGGCCTGGCAGACGATTGCCCGAAACCAGAATAGCCAGGGGGAGAACCGGCTCAATTGGACGGAAGAGCAAATCCTCGGCATGTGGGGCACCAACCTCCTGAGCGCCGGCCCCGCCGCTACCGACGTGATTGACTTCCGGAACAGCGGCGACCCGACGGGCAACTTCCGGGAAGGTGGTTCGTTACAGGACCCGCCTCTGTGGGACGGTGCGGAGTATTCCCTCCAGACCACCTTCGGCTTCGCCGGCAACCCCAGCAAGACCACCGACGAGGACGGCACGGTGGAATGGTTTGCCTACGTTAACTTCCCGACTGCCGGAGATTACGAGATGGTGGTCAACAGTGACGACGGCTTCCGGCTCACCACTGCCCGCCACGCCAGGGACCGCATGGGCAACGTGATCTCGTCCTACCTCGGTGGTCGCGGCGCCGGTACCGGTACGGGCGCGGGCACCGTCCAGCGCATCCTGGTGGAACAACCGGGTGTCTATCCCATTCGCGGCATCATTTACAACCGCGGCGGCGGCTTCAACGTGGAATGGTACACTCGCGATGGAGCCAACCTGTATCTCGTGAACAGCAACTCCACACCGCAGGCCCTCCAGGCATGGACATCGGCCACGGGGACGGGCGCCTTCGTGCAAAGCGCCATCCCGGTGCGCGATGCCATTGGCGTGCTGCCCACCCAAGGCATTGCCATTGAACTGGGCAACGGCACGGCCACAGTGAACGCCGGTTCGATCGTGCTCAAAGTGGACGGCAACATTGTCACCCCCACCATCACCGGCGGCGCGACCACCAAGGTGGAACTGGCCCCGATTGGCCCGAACAATTGGTGGCGCTTTGGCACCCACAATGTTGAATTGACCTTCACCGACAGCGCCAGCACAGCCTACAGCTATGCTTGGAGCTTCAACGTTGGGGCATATCAGTTCTACCAGGCACCCTTCGGAGAAGGCGGCACATGGAACACGTACTTGATCATGCGCAGCCAAAGGTCCTGGGTACAGGCCGAAGAAGCCGCCCGGTCACTCGTCGAGCCACTGTCCGGCCAAAACAAGCCCGGTCACTTGGTCACCATTCATTCTGCTCAAGAAGCCGACTTCGTGCGGTGGATCGCCGCCGGTTCAAGCGTCTGGATCGGTTTGACCGACAACGAAGCCTACGGCGGTGAGGAAACCGGCACGGATGCCGCCGCGGCGTCGCAGGTGCCGCCCGTTACCGGCAAGTGGGCCTGGGTTACCGGCGAGCCTTACACGTATGCCCGCTGGAATGCCGGCGAACCCAACAACTCTGGCGTCGGCGAGGATGCCATTGAATTGGTGGATAACGGTAACTTCAATGACAACGCCAACGGCATCCCGCCGGAAGCGTCGCCATTCCGCCAGTTTGTGGTCGAATTTGAAACGCGCCACACCCAAATGCTGGCGGCGGTGCCGTATATCTTCCCGCCGGAACCGATTCCCGGGCCTGATGGCTGTGGTGACACCTTCGGAATCCGGGTGTACCGCAACGCCGGTGGCATGGGCAGCATCGGGGCCGCAGTCGGCGCCTTCTACCACCCCAGCGCCACCTTCGTTGACACCTCGGCGCCACTCATCAACTTCAACGACTTGGATGGCACCGCCGGTGGCGGCGGCATCTTCGGCGGCGACGTTGCTTTGCCAGACAACCGGCCGGGTAATGACGACAACCTCGTCATGACGGCCAAGACCCGAATTCAGATCACCGAATCCGGCGATTACACGTTCGGAGTTCACTCCGATGACGGCTTCGCCCTGCGCATCCGGGGATCAACCTGGAAAAGTGTCAGCGGTATTGGCCTCATCGCTCCCGGCGACGCCAACGTGCTGCTCTTCCCGTTGGGCACCGGTGATGCAAACACCCGTGGCGTGATCAACCTCTCCGCTGGTACGCACGACCTCGAGTTCCTTTGGTTCGAGGGCGGCGGCGGCGCGTATGTGGAACTCTACGCCGCCAAAGGCGCGTTCCAATGTGACACCGAAACCAGTGGGTGGCGGTTGGTCGGCTACAAGCCGCAGGATCCGCCCGCGACCTTGGTTGACGTGGGTGTCTCCACGGCTGGCTGGACGGTCGAATACTCCACACCTGGAGCAGCAGGATTAATCAACAACATCGCCGAAGCCGAAGCCGCTCTCGCGGGCGCGCCAACGATAGCGAATGTGTTACAACTCAATTACTCGGATCCTCAAGGCGGCGGCGGCCCCGGCTGCAGCGCTCCTTTCCCGCAGGATACCGCAGCCGCGGATGACGACTTCGCCGTCCGTGCCACAGCGCAACTGGTGATTCCTGTCGCCGGGACCTATCACTTTGGGTTCGCGGGTGACGATGGCGGTTATCTCCAGATCGAAGGACAGACCTGGGATAGCATCGTCGCCACCGCTGATCCAGCGCAGGGCGTGATCAATGGTGATCGTATCCAGTTCAATGTGAACACCGGCAACAGCCGCACCGTGGGTGCCATTACACTGGCGGCCGGCAATTACACCATCCGCGCCCTCTTCTGGGAGCGGGCCGGCGGCGCCTGGTGGTGGGTGTTTGGCGGACAACCCGGCACCCAGTATAGCGTGCTGACCGCCAACAACAGCCCGCTGGTGGTTGACGCGGGTGTGTCCATCGCCCCATGCGTCGGCGGTCCCGAACTCAGCATCGGCCGCGACGGTGCGAATGTGGTAATCACCTATACGGGCACGTTGCAGTCTGCTGATACGGTGAATGGAACCTACACGGACGTGTCAGGCGCCACCTCGCCGTACAGTGTTCCCGCCAGCGGCTCGTCGAAGTTCTTCCGCGCGCGCGAGTAAACTGACCTTGTTGGCCGGACACTGATCCGGCCACTCACAAAGACCGGGTGGCAAAACCACCCGGTCTTTTTTTATCATTGGAGGCGCTTCGCGCCCCACTCCGGAGGCTTTGCGAGGCAGGCAGACGCACGGTCTTCGCGAAGCGTCCTGGACTGCGGTAGTCCTCTACCGCTTTTTCCGCGCGCGTGAGGGGTTGTACCTAAAGTTACGCCCATCGTTCCGCCACGCCCGCCCTCAAAGCGCCCGAGGACTGGCGCACTTCAAAACCTGGCGGAATTCCCAGCAACTCCGGTGATCGCGATAGCGTCTGGCATGCACTCTGTTAACCGGCAAGCATCCCAACCCCAGGCAATCCGGATTACATCCGCCGCGCCAGCGTCGCTGTGGGACTGAGATTGCCCGCGCGATCCACGGCTGAAACTGCCAAGGCTTCGGGCGGCGTGCCGTCGAGGATCAGTGTGCGCTGGTCGCCGGGGAGAATTTGCGTGGTCCAGGTGCCGCCGCGGCGGTATTGGAGCACCCAGAGCCGCGACTTTTCACCCGCACCGTTTTCCCATGACAGTTTTACGCTGGAAGCGCCGCTGGCCAGAACCGTGAGTCGCGGTTTGGCCGGCGGTTTGACGCCGAGCCACGGAGTCGCCGGAATCAGCGCCGGGTGCGCATACGGCCCGCGTGTCAAGGCGGTGCCGAGTGCCTGGCTGCGCATCAGGCTTTTCATGTTCCAATGCACGTGTCCCGCGCTCACCGGCTGTCTGGCCGCGAGGCGAACCTGGTTCACGATTTCCTCGGGCTTCCACGCGTCCACCTTGGTGGTGTTCATGCCCGGCCAGATGTGGCGTTTCCTGGGATTCTGCGCGTTCCACCAGTCGAGCAACACGGGAAAGCTCTGTTCCTTCGGTTCAATGGCCCAGTATAGCTGCGGGGTGAAGTAGTCGAGCCAGCCATTTTGCAGCCATTCACGCGCGTCGGCATAAAGCTTCGCGTAGGCGTCGAAGCCTTTGATCTGCGGCGGATGGCCGGGCCGCCAGATGCCGAACGGGCTGACGCCAAATTTCACCGACGGTTTAGTCGCCTTGATGGATTCATGAACGCGGCGGATGAAGGTGTTCACATTCTGTCGCCGCCAGTCGTCGCGACTCAGTTTTCCGCCGGCCCCGTATTTTTTCCAACTCGCTTCGTCCGGGAAATCCAGTTCCCGGCCGTCCGGCCCGCGTTCGGCGTAGGGATAAAAATAATCGTCAAAGTGAATGCCATCCACGTCGTAGCGGCGGACTACGTCCATCACGACGCGCAGTGAATAATCCTGCACCTCTTTCTCGCCCGGGTCCAACCACAGGTAACGGCCATACTGCCGGACCAGGTGCGGGTGGGTCTTACTGATGTGATTCGCGGAGATCGGCGATTTGGCGCCCGCGTGGCGGGCGCGGTAGGGATTGAACCAGGCGTGCAGTTCCAATCCGCGTTTGTGTGCCTCCGCGATGGCGAAGGCCAGCGGATCGTAAAACGGCTCCGGTGGTTTACCCATCGCACCGGTGAGATATTCGGACCACGGTTCAATGGACGAGGCATACATGGCATCGCATGCTGGTCGCACCTGGAAGATGATGGCATTGAGCTTGAGGTGGGCGGCACGGTCGAGGATGGCCAGCAACTCCGCCTTTTGCTCCGCCACGCCGAGGTCGCGGCGCGAGGGCCAGTCAATGTTGGCGACCGTCGCCACCCAGGCGCCGCGGAACTCGCGTTGGGGCGGGGGCGGTACCATGGTGGAGGGGCGATAATCCGCCGTCGCGCAGCCGCCGGATAGCAACCCGGCAAGCGAAATAACCGCCAGTAGGCAAAGGGTGTTAGCTTTCATGTCCAATCTCAGACTGCGAACGGCGGGGAAGGCTTCACCGCTCGAACCGGACTTTTATAGGCCGGGCGCCAACGCGAAAGCCAGAACGAATCGCCGTCGCAAGCAATTCGCTCCGCTGCCGCTTGCAACAGATGGCAGGTCGGTTGGAGGCATTACGGCTTGGGAGCCCGCAGGGCAGGGCAGGCCGGGTTAAGGCCAATCCTCCCGCCTATTTCGCCGCGTTCGCGGTGTGCCTGGGCATTAGCCAGGTCCCGAGCGCTGCCAAGAGCGCCGCAGGCCCCGGACAGGCGCAATAACCAAACCCCTGGAGAAACATGTTCACCAGCACCACCTCATAGTCACTCCCCGGGCGTGCCAGGGCGTATGGAAACTCATGGACGCCGATGATGCCCAGCCCCAGAAGGAATGCGAACATGAACCCAAAGCCCCACCAGACGCGGAATCGGGTTTTTGCGCTTTTGATGACGAGAAAGACACTGAGCCCGGCCATGATTGCCGTCACCGTCAGTCCGAGCGCGCAACCCACCAACATCCCAGCTATCAGAAATAAACCCACGCGATCTTCGTGTCAGTTGGTGAAGCCTGGCTTCATCCGTCGGTTAGCCCTCCACCGGCCTTCGAGGCGCGGCAACAACGTGATAAGCTTTGCACCGGAGTCGCTCTGTTGTAATGGGCTACGCACAACTTATCAGGAGGCCATGCGTCAATTTGGCTGGGCGAACTCATAGAAACTATGAAGGACTACAAACGTCCAGAGCGCCCAGACGGCGTTAACGATGACTGCGGTGCAAGCATACCAAACGAGCTGTGAGAGTCGGCACCCTCGCGGCCAGAGGAGTCGGACGCCGAAAGCGAGAAACAAGGCAGGAATGGCCGGCCCTAGCGTCGTGCGAATTGGCAGGCCGCTTCCAGATGCACGTCGGTTTGCACCTCTCAAGAAACCGCAGGCTTTGCCGGACGGCCTGCAGCGATTGGAAGTGAATCAGCGTGCTCGGTCAGGACACGCGACCCCAACGTCTGGCCGCAGGCGGTTTCAATCACCGCTCCCATCGGTGGGCGTTCAGTTGGCAAACGGTCGTTCCGCGAAGGGAGCAATTTCCGAACGCGGTGTGCCGCCAAGCGTGCGTACTTCGGTAATCCGCCTTCGGTCAGCACGGGAACTTGTCCCTGAATCAAGGGACGGCAATACTCGATGAATTTCTCGTTCGGCATCAAGCCGTCCGCCGTCAGCCAGTCGCGCGGTATCAGCCTCTCCACATTGGCCACGTCGCTTAGTGGCTGCAACTCCGTCGTCCATTGATAGGGATTGGTCCGCAACCTTACGATCTTTACCATGTGCCCGCTTTGTCCCCCAACGGCCGCCTGAACGGCGGCCCGGCCGCAAAAGGCCGCCGCCAACGCATCCGTTGCGCTGGCATAATGCGCCGCGCAGCGTTGTGCATAGCCCAGTTTCACCGTCCGAGTCTTCAGGTTCAACTTGCCGTGGACAATCTCGGCAAGGTGATCCGCCGCGCCTTCCAGCACCGGATGACCAAAAGCGTCCCGGCGCGACGAGTCCGCACTGAGTTCCGAGCCATCCGCACGTTTCAACCCCTCGCCCACGCCCACGATACAGTGGTGCAGTCGGTTCAGAGTTTCTCTGATTCTGGCGAGAACCCGTTCCTCGTTATAGGGAATCTCCGGGAGCAGTATGAGGTGAGGCGCGTGGTCAGGATGGGTTTTGGCCAGGATGGTGCTCGCGGCGATCCAGCCGGCACCGCGACCCATCACCTCGATAACGCAGCAGGCGCCGTCGTCAGTGGCCATGCTTGCCACGTCCATGGCGATTTCCATGACCGTCGCCGCATTGTATTTGGCCACGGAGCCAAAGCCCGGGCAGTGGTCCGTGTGCGGCAGGTCATTATCAATTGTTTTCGGCACACCAATAACGCGCATTTCGAACTGCCGGCGCGCCGCTTCTCCGTGGATTTTGCCGGCGGTGTCCTGCGAATCGTTTCCTCCGATATAGAGGAAGTAGCGGATATTGTGCGCTTGGAAGACCTCGAACAAGCGGTCCATATCCCGCGCGGCACTCACGGGTTCGTTATCGAAATTGATTTTGTACCGACATGTACCCAAGGCCGCGCCAGGCGTGTAGTTCAACGCTTCGATTGTGGTGGAGTCTTCGCGGCTCAGGTCTATCAATTCTTTGTTGAGAATTCCCAGGATGCCGTTTAGCCCGCCGTAAATTTCCTTGATACAACCGTGCTTCGAGCATTCCTCAACGACTCCGGCGACGCTGGCGTTGATCACTGCGGTGGGCCCGCCCGATTGGGCGACCAGCAGATTTCCATTTGATGTAGTCATAAATTGCCTTCGAGATTCCGCTGAGTCTGGACATGCGCAGCACCAGAGCCCGCTGCGGCAACAGGTTTTTTCAAGGCGGCTGTCATTCGCGCACGTAGATGAGGTTGGCGAATGTTTCATGCGCCACACGATAGCCGCGCAGCAGCAGGAAATCGCGGAGCCGATAATCGGGGTCGAGGCCTTCGGTGTTGTGTTCGGCGATGATGATTCCGGGTCTGTAACAAGCCCAGTCGAGGGTTTTAATCACGTCGAACTCAGCGCCTTCGAGGTCGAGGCTCAAGAAATCAACGGCATCAATGTCATGGGCTTTGAGCATCTGGTCCAGTGTCACCGCGGCATAGGCAACTCCCTCGGGGTGGAGACGGGACAGCGCGGGATTGTCCCGAAATTGAAACCGAACCACTGGCTGGGCGGAGAGGATTGCCGTCACAAAGGGTGTTTGCCAGTGTTCCGCCCAAGTCGGATTGGCATCAACAGCCAAGCCGGTCCAGCCGCGATCGCGCAGGAAGGCTGTGTTGCTGAACTTGACGGGATGGGCGCAGCCAACATCCACGTACGTGCCTGTATCCGGCAGCGACAGGTTCTCCATAATCCACCGGTCTTCGCCGAATTCGGAATAGCATTTTACAGGAAATCGCGGAACAGCGGTTTCATCGTGTTTCCGGCCGCGAATAGCCTTCTGGTCGCCGGTCGCGGTCAGCTCACCATTGATGCGGCGGTTGGCCATTGTGGTGAGGAGTTTCGTAAGTTCGTTATTTTCCAGGTCTGTTATCATAGTTGGGTTTGTTGTGCGGAACCGGCTGGCGCCGGTTGCTGCCAGTTGTTTGAGGTTTGCAGAAGTGGACATTAATGGCGGTCGGGAAGATCGAACAGTTCGAGGGAAGGATTCCAAAGCAAATAACATCCACAATGGTCACACACCTGAATTCTGTCGCCCCGTTGCAACGCGAGCATCAGACTGCGGGGCGCGCTTGCCTGGCAAGCGTCGCACAGACCATCACTGCCAATCTCGGCCACCATCCTGCGTCCGCTGGCCCGGCATCGGTTGTAGTAAGCCACAACGGGCGGCGGTAATTGCTTTTTCAGCAGTTCAGTCTCTTCCTGCGACGCGTTTCGTCCGGCCGCACGTTCCAGCTTCTCCAACTGGACCAGCGTATTAAGTATTTCATTTGTATCTTGCATAAAACTTGGAAACGGTCTTACGGCCCTGTCTGATTTGGAGACCGTTTTTTCAGCACGGTTCGGGCAATCGTTCGGCCCGGTCCGCCATTCGTCTGTTTGTTGATTCGTGTGGCTGCGAGAATTTGCAGCCTCGAATTGCACGGGAGAGAGCCGGCGTCTAAACCACGCATGCTGGCTACGTGCAGTGTGCGTAGCTTAACCTACCCCGCGGCCTTTTGAAAAGCAGTTTTTTGCCGCGAGAAAGCGTGACAGCGGCGAGGTTCAGAGGCGGACGGAAGTTTGAATCTCTCCAGATAAGGCAGACTCTGCTGCACCGCACGCAAAGAATTCAGTTCCAACACCACGCTCACGCGATCGGCCAGCGTGCGACTTGAAGTGATGATCCGTTTCCACGGTAGATTCCCCTCGCCGATGGCCAGAGACTGTCCGGGTCGCCGTGGTTGTCGTTCCAGTGCATGTGCGTGATGCGGGCGCGCAATCGGTCGAGCCAGGTTTCCACGCCGAAGTCGCTGTAAGCATGCGCGTGGGCGACATCCAGGCAAAGCCCGAGGCGCGGATGATGAATGGCCCGCAGCAGACGCTCAAAAATCTGCGGCGACGGTTCCCACATATTTTCCAAAGCGATTTGTAATCTGGGCCACGCCTCCGCCATTTGCGGCCAAAACACCGCGTGCCGCTCCACAAACTCGTCTTCATATTGGCGCACGGGAACGAGCGGGTTGAACCCGGTGTGAAACACCACCATCTGACATCCGAGCCGGCTCGCCGTTTCGAGATCACGCTCAATGCGATCCCGCGCCACCGCGGCAATCGCCGGATCCGCGCTATGCACCGCCAGGTCAATGAACGCGCCGTGATAGGAAAGTCGCCCGGGAAAGCCGCGCAACGCGGTGGTCAACCGACGTTCAATCCGCGTGCGCAGCTGCTCATCTTCGAGCGCCGGGCCGCTGGCAAACGCGGCGACCTCGATACCGAACTGATGTTCCTTCGCAAAGGCAATTTTCTCGGCGAAATCTTCCGCGCCAATCGGAATGGAGAATTGATAATGATCCGGCATAACGCTTGCGTTGGTTGCACTGACCAAGCAAGCCAGACTGCGGCGGCGCCGTCGCGCAGAACGCGCGCGGTTAAGGAGTGCCCGATGACAGAAATTAGCGAAAGTGGCCTGCCGTAGCAAGCGGGGCTTTTACCGCTCACATTGCTCCTCTTGATGGCGACGTCAAAAGCGGCGGCTTGACGTTTGCCTCATCGCGTGATTCCTATTCACGTCAATGAAACCGCTCAATCTCGAAAAGTTGCGAGAAGCGGTTCGTGCCGGCAGCGTCGAATGGCGCAAGCACGCGCTGCAACGAATGGCGGAGTGGAACATCCTCCAAGCAGCGGCGCTCAATGTGGTGCTGACCGGCGAGCATGTCCGCGATTACCCCGAAGACAAACCATTCGCCTCGGCGCTTTTTCTGGGCTACGATGGCTCGCGTCCGTTGCACGTCGTCGCGGCGGTGGACGAAACTGCGGCGCAGGCGTTCATCATCACCGTCTATGAGCCGTCTTTGGACGTGTTTGAAGCGGATTACAAAACAAAGCGAAAAACATGAGCATTTCATCGCAAGTTTGCCCGGTGTGCGGCGGACGGAAATCACCCGGCACGACCACCTTCAGCGCCGACATTGGCAGCGGCGTGGTGGTGGTGCGACACGTCCGCGCAACTGTTTGCCAGCAATGCGGCGAGGAATGGATTGACAACGCCACCGCCCAACAGTTGGAAGCCATCGTCGCCGAGGCTCGCGTCAAAAAACGGCAGATGGAAGTGACCGACATGGCCGCGGCATGACGCAGGCGGGCTTCTCATCTGCTGCATCGGGCGACCTCGCCCGATGCAAATCTCCTCACCCTTTCTCGCAACCGGCAAAGAGTTCGTTCGCGAACTCGCAGTGCATTGAACCGCTGATGGACGCTGATTCACGCTGATACCTCCTTCTCCGCGCCTCGGCCGGGGGATTTCCTTCTCCGCTTTGGGGAGACTTGAACCGCTTGAGAAGCGGCTCAAGGAGTTTGGTAGAACCAAAGCCCGCAGGGCCGAACGAGCGGGGCGTGAGTGAGTCAACGTGGCCGGAGGCCGGATGAGGTGCGGCGCACAAACTCATATCCCATGCGCCGAGGGTGAGGTGTCGAACTTGACTCAACCACTGATTCGTTGATGCCGGAGCACCGGTCTCCCGACCCGGCATGATTCAACCGCGGAAGACGCGAACCACGCGAACCAGTCTCAACCACAAAGAATGCAAGGAACACAAAGACATCAACCGCCAATAGACGCTGATTCACGCTAATGAACTCGCCGCTTTGCAGCCAGCGCTCGCTTCGCTATCCTCCCGCCCATGCCGGAAGCGGAATCCTCCGAATCGAAATCTAACGGATCGGCGCTGGGGTTTGAAGCCCATCTCTGGGCCGCTGCCGGGCAGGCAGTGCCGGCATTCTCATCCGTGAACGATGCCCCTCGCTCGCGGGAGCGGAAGATGTTCCGCGCCCATCGGATTTCCTTCTCCGCATCGGACCCGTCCTCCGTAGTCCCGCACGCGGGATGGAGGGAGGATGGGGAGAAGGTGGCGAAGCCGGATGAGGTGTTCCGGGGAGTGGATGGAGTGAATCCAAACGCCGCGGCGGCAACCGGTGGGGCAGGCTCGCCCGCCGTTGACCCGATTCGTGCGGCGCTGAATGACATCGTCACATGGTCGGCTGATACGCCTCCTCTCCCCGCTTGGCAGCGCGACGCATTGCGTCGTCTGTATGCGCAACAGAAGCTCTCGGCGTCTGACGTGGATGATCTCTATGTGCTATGCCGCCAAGTCCACGACTTGCTCCACGCGGGCGAAACGCCGCTGACGGCGCAACCGCTCGACGCGAGCCATGTTCCCGCGGACTGGAACACGGGCGGTGTCGTTGCGCTGAAATCAATCGGCCATGCGAAGAACGTCAACGCACTGGCTGACGACCAGACTCTGAATTTCGCGGAAGTCGGGCTGACCGTTGTTTACGGCGACAATGGCGCTGGCAAGTCGGGGTACGGACGTGTGCTTAAACGCGCGTGCCGTGCTCGTGACCAAGAGGACATTTTGACGAACGCCTACGCTACGCCGAGCGGGAAGCCGACGGCTCGAATCAAGCATTCGGTGGCCGGCACGGCTCAGCCAGAAGTCGCGTGGCAGGATGGCGTGGCGGCAAGCCCAGACCTCTCCAACATCAGCGTCTTCGACTCCAAGTGTGCTTTGGTCCACGTGGGCGGACCGAACGAGTTGGCATACACGCCCGTTCCGCTTCAGTTACTACAAGCATTGGCAGACATCGTCCGCGACTTTGCCAGCAGACTGAAAGCGAAGAAGAGCGCCCTCGAAGGCCAAGTCCCATCATTTCGCAAGAAGCCCCTGTCGCGTGACGGGACGGCAGTTCAGCAACTCATCCTCGGGCTCTCCGCAGCGACGCAGGCGACAGCGATTACGTCGTTGGCGCAAATGTCGGTCCGCGAAACGCAGCGACTCGAACAGCTAAAGCGTGACTTGGCATCCGACCCGGCGAAAGAAATCCGAAAGCTGAAGGCGCTGAAGCAACGTGTGGAGGAACTGGCAAAAGCCGTGACTGCTTCTGAATCAGTTTTGCTTCCCGCCAAGGCGGACGAGTTGCGCCAGCTCTTGGTGACCGCGAAGGACAAATCAACGGCAGCACAGTTGGCGGCGACCGAGGCATTCAACCGAGAACCACTGCCGCAAGCGGGTTCGGAAGTGTGGAAATCGCTCTGGGAAGCAGCGCGTGCATTCTCAAAGCAGGAGGCTTACCCAGACCACCCGTTCCCCCGCACAATCGACGGTGCAGTTTGCGTGCTTTGCCAGCAGCCGCTCTCGCCGGAGGCAGCGACTCGCCTGACCGCGTTTGAGAAATTCGTTCAGCAAAAGGTTCAGCAGGCCGTGGAAGAGGCCCGGCGCGCTGTTCAGAACTGGAAGGACACAATCAAGGGTAGCTGTGTCACCGATGAAGCATTGGCCGAGGCCGTGCGGATGCTGGGTGATGAATCGGACCAGCCGGCGCTTTGCGGGAAGGTCGCCCGCACCCTCACGAAAGCGCGAGTGCGGGGGAGAAAGTTCATCGCGGCGACTGACCCTGCGCTCGTGGAAACGCCACAGCCGGTGGCGAGCATTGCAGCGCAACTGACCGAAATCACTGGTCGTTTGGATGAGCGAATCGGCGAGTTCCAAAAATCATCCGACCCCGTCCAACGAAAGCTCCAAGAGAATGAATTGCGCGGTCTCGAAGACCGTGTCTGGCTTGCAGGTATTCAAGCTGATGTCGAAGCTGAGATTGCCCGACTGGAGAAGGTTGCCGCTTTTGCTTCAGCCATGCAGGACGCCGATACGAACCGAATCACGCGGAAGACGACCGAGTTGTCGAAGACTCTTGTCACGAATACGATTCGGGACGCGTTCGCGGCTGAGACAACGGCGTTGAGCATCTCCGACCGTCGGCTCGAACTCACCCAGGAGGCGAGCGGCTACGGTTCGACGAAGTTCAAAGTCTCGCTGGTCCGCAACCCGAAGGCGAAAGTCGCCAGCGTCTTGAGCGAAGGCGAGCACCGGTGCGTCGCGCTGGCAGCGTTTCTGGCTGAGTTGTCCACGGCTCACAATCGGTCCGGCGTCATCTTCGACGACCCTGTTTCATCCCTCGACCACAACTACCGAGAATTGGTAGCGGCACGCTTGGTGAAGGAGGCTGCGAGTGGCCGTCAGGTCATCGTCTTCACGCATGACATTCCGTTTCTGATGATGTTGGACGAGGAGTCTCGCAATGCCTCACTCACACCAAATTACCAGTGCGTTAACCGCGCCGAAGACCGCGCTGGGATTTGCGTCCAGGGAGCACCCTCGAAAGCTCAATCCGCTCCCGAGATTGCGGACAAGGTGGATAGGAGATTGGCTGCGTCGCGAGCTTTGCTCGCCGCTGGTCAGCTCGACGAATGGGCGGACCACGTCAAGGCGATGGCGGGACGCTTAGATGAGATGGCGGATACATACACCCGTGACGCACACACCGTCAATACCCAACGTTGGGTTTTTGAAGGGTTTTTGAAGGGTATTTGACGGGTGTTTGATGGAACGCGGGAAAACGAACCATCCCCGGCGAGGAAACTGTAGAAATCCCCGAGAAATGAAGGGGAAACGTGTTTGACGGGTATTTGATGGAATGAGCGGTCACGCCTCCACCGAAGGCCAGCAAGCGCCGCGCACCCTGCGGGAGCGTAGAGGGAACAGCGTTCGCGTGTTTGGCGTGGTTCGCGGTTGCCATTGCGCTCCTGTGCGTTCATTCGCGGTTTACACGCCGGTCAATTTACCGCCGCCGCCAGAAAGGACGAGGGCTTGCCGACGTGTGTCAGGTGCAGCCGGTGCATGGCGCGCGTGCAGGCCACGTAAAGCATGTGCCGGTCAATCACGGTGCGGTAATTCTCCGCTGTGCAGTGCGGCACAATCACCTGGTCGAACTCCAGGCCCTTGGCCAGATGCGCCGTGGCGATGATGATGCCGCTGCGAAAGACGGTGCTGCGGGCATTGAGCAAGTGAATCCTGTCGCTCACGTCGCGAAGGTGTTCGTGCAGCGCGTCGGCCTGGTCCTGTGTTTTGCAGACGATGCCCAGCGAATGATGGTCGGAGGCCAGAAAATCCTTCACGGCCTGCCGGATTTGCTCTTGCTCGTGCCCCATGTCCTTGCAGGCGATGATTTCCGGCCGGTCGCCGTGGCGTTCGATGGGTTCGAGGTGCGGGTTGCGGTTGATCCGTTGCGCCAGTTCGGTGATCTCAATCGTGGAGCGGTAGCTCTTGTTCATGTACATGCACCGGGCCTCGGGCAGAATCTCCTTGATGGACTCCGCCGACGAGGAACTGAGCGGGTTCACAGACTGGTTGTAATCGCCGAGGATTGTCTTCTTGCACGGAAACAGGCGCGCGAGGACGCGGTATTGCACCGGTGTGTAATCCTGCATTTCATCCACGACGAGATGCTTGATTTGGTGGTGTGGGGTCGCGCCCTCCAGTTGCAGCTTGAGATAGATGAGCGGGAAGACGTCCGCATATTCGTATTCGCCGCCTTTGGCGCGGTGCAACAAGTCGGGCCGGTCCAGCCAGATGAATAAATTCTCGTAGAGCGCGTGGAGGTCGGTGTTGCCCATCATCTTCTTGAGTTGCGTCCGCAGCGCGGCGCGCTGCTTGCCGGTAATGGCCATCTCATGCCGCGTGCGCATGTGGTCCACCACGGCTTCGGTGACTTCATTGAGTTGCTGCGCGAACGGCATCGGGCCGCAGGCTTGAAAACGCGTCGCGATCCAGTCCGCCGGTACGGTGTGTTTGCCGAACGTAAGGTCTTTCGCCCGCACTCTCCGGTTGCTGATCGTCCGCGCGTATTCCTCCAGTTCATCCAGGAACGCCGGCGTGGCTTTGAATTGAATCCTCTTGGCGTATTTCTGGTCGCCTTTCTTTTCTCCTGCGCGCAACAGGGCAGCGACCTGTTCGGCAAAGGTTTGAAACTTCACGTCCTCGCCGAGCAACTGCGTGGCCAGCGCCTCCATCGTCGTCTCGCGAATCATCTCCTCGCCCAATTCCGGCAACACCTGTGAGATGTAGTGTGCGAACACCTTGTTCGGCGAGATGATCAGGATGTCGCTAGAGCGGATGGTGTCCTTGAACCGGTAGAGCAGGAACGCGATGCGATGGAGCGCGATGGACGTTTTGCCCGAACCCGCCGCGCCCTGGATGATGAGCGCGGAGGCGGATTCGTCGCGGATGATGGCGTTCTGGTCGCGCTGGATCGTGGCGACGATGTTCTTCATCTTGTCGTCCGAAGCGCGGCTCAACTCGCGTTGCAACACGTCGTCGTGGATGTTCAACGATGTCTCCAGCATGAACACCAGTTCACCCTTCTCGATCTTGTATTGGCGTTTGCGCTCCAGCCGGCAATCCACGCGGCCCTCGGGTGTGTCGTAAAACGCCTCGCCCGTCTCAAAGTCGTAGAACAGGCTGGAAATCGGCGCGCGCCAGTCGTGAACCAGCGGCCCGCCACCGCCAGCATCGTCCTGAAAGGAATGGATTCCGATATAGACCGGCTGGGAGAGTGAGTGGCCGTTGCGCACATCCACGCGCCCGAAATACGGCGAACGGAACAGCTTCACGAGGCGCTTGCGCTGCGCCTCGCCGTGTTTGCCGGTCGCCACGATCTGGTCCACGGCCTGGCGCACGGTAATTTTTTCAGCGTGATCCATGTCACCTTTGTGCTCATGTAAAAAGGCTTTCAGTTTGACCATCTCCCTGTGCCGGGCGCTGACCTCCTGGGTGAGGTATTGCAGCGCGTCTCCGATTTTGGCGGTGACGCGCACCGCGTGAGTGCGTTCGTCGGTTTCCGTCGGATTAAAACAGTTGTCGTTCGTCATCTCGTTAGTGTTCTGCGGCCCGCGGCGTTGAAATCAATTGCTGAACCAGGCAAAGGCCCGGAGTCCGTCTTGGGGAATCGGCGACCGGCGTTGAGCCGTGCGAAGAACCACCTGAGCCAGGCTGACCAACACGGGACTAGTTTTCACTGATCCCGCCCGGCGGAGCGCAGTATAAAGTGGTTCCCCGGCGGGACAAGCGTTGAATTAGCCGCAACCCGCACGCGTCAATTCCATGCCGGTTCATCGTGAAGACATTCATCGTGAAGAAAGTTGCAGAATTAAAATCTGCGCTTAGGGTGGAATCGCACATAGCAAGCCTGCGTTTATTCGCCAGCTCTCTCCTGTGCGTCCCGGCTGAGTCTGCGTCGGGCAACCAAACCAAACATGAACCTGAGGCTGGGTGAAATCCCATGGGCACATCGCTCCGGCCGGATGGCACGGGAACTCCAGGCTTTGCTGGGAAATGCCAGGCCGTCCGGAGCCGTGCCGGAACCGCCCGCCTCTCATCCGTGAGTGAAAAAATGGAAATGACAAATGATTCGAGAGAAGGCCGCTGGCAGCCGAACTCCACCCGCCGAGCCATTGCGATGGTCGCGTTGCTGCTCGTTGCGTGGGTGATGAACTTCCGCGTCGAGGGCGCGGAGCCGATCCGTGCCCTGTACGTCACCGGTGGCGGCTGGCACGATTACGTGACGCAGGAGGGTATAGTGACCAAGGCCCTCAGCGAGCGCCTCAACATTAACTGGACCATCGAAAACCAAGCCGGGCGCCGGGCAAATTTCTGGTACGAGCGGTTCGATAAAAAGAATTGGAGCAAGGAGTTCGACGTGATCGTGTACAACTTCTGTATCACGGATATTCCGCAGGTTGAGCGGATCGAGGCTGTGGTACAGGATCATGTGAACACCGGTACGCCCGCGGTGTGGCTTCACTGCTCGGTCCACTGTTTCCGCGCCGACACCACCCGGTGGTTCAAGTTCGGCGGCTTGCGCAGCCACCGCCACGAAGCGCATCGTCCGTTCCTGGTCGAAGCGATCAAGCCCGAACATCCCATCATGATCGGTTTCCCGGCCAAGGGCTGGCAGACGCCGCAGGGGGAACTCTACGAGGTCGCAGAGGTTTACGAAACCGCCACGCCGCTGGCCCACGGTTTTGGAAAGGACACGAAGCGCCATCACGTCAACATCTGGGTCAACGATTACGAAGGCGTCCGCGTTTTCGGCACTACGATTGGCCATCACAACGAGACGATGGCGGACCGGGTTTACCTCGATTTCGTCGCCCGGGGCCTGCTCTGGAGCGTGAAACGACTCAACGACGACGGCACACCCGCCGCCGGTTATCGCAGTGCCGGCGCGGAAACCGTCACGGTGGATGGCAAGCAGTGGCAGGTGCTCTTTAATGGTGAGAACCTTGAGGGGTGGCGACCGAGCGAGGAGAATCCCGGCAGCTTCAAAGTCGAGGGCGGAAAGATTGTGGTGGACGGTCCGCGCGGGCACCTGTTTTACGCCGGCCCCGTTGCGAATGCGGACTTCAAGGATTTCCACTTGCGGGCCGAGGTGTACACGTATCCCAAGGCGAACTCCGGCGTGTTCTTCCACACGCGGTGGCAGGCTCGCGGCTGGCCGGGCGCGGGGTACGAAGCCCAGGTCAATGCCAGCCACGGTGACCGCATCAAGACGGGAAGCATTTACGGCGTTTCGAACGTCATGGACCAGGCACCACACGAGGACAAGAAGTGGTTCCTTTACGAGATCATCGTTGAGGGCAAGCGCATCGAACTCCGGGTGGATGGCAGGAAGGTCATGGAACATACCGAGCGCGACGCCCGGGGACAGCGCCGCCTTTCCAGCGGCACCATTGCCTTGCAAGCCCACGATCCCGACAGCCGGATCTATTACCGCAACATTTATGTGCGACCTCTGGCCGGCGAGAAGTTTCCGGCCAGCCAGCAGCCGTGAGTTCCCACTTTGGGGACAACAGTCCAACAGGAAACCGCAGTGAACGCAATTGAAGCCAGCATGTTCGCTTCGGCTTACAGGCTCAGAGCTTCAACTGATGCGGGAGCGAAACTGATGTCGCGCGAGGAGTAAATCGTGCGCCCGCCCACGCGCGCGATTTCTCCGTTCGCGTTGATCTCCACGCCATAGACCGTGCGCCCGCGCCGCAGTTGCAGCTTGCACTTCCACGGCGGCGTTTGGCCGCTGGCGCGCAACTGGTCGAACACTTCAATGGGAATCTTCGGAAGCATCAGCGCTGGGCGTGTTCCGCGCACTTCACGCAGAGCACGGCGTCGGGTTGGGCTTCGAGCCGCTCGATCCCAATTGGGCCTTTGCAGCGGCGACATTCGCCATAGGTGCCGTTGGCGATGACCTTGAGCGCATTCTGGACACGCAACAACGCCTGTTGCTGACGCGCTTTCAAGCCCAGCGCCATCTGCTGCGACTGAATGGCGTCCATGCGTGAGAGGCGTCCGATGGAACTGTCCACCTGCACCGGCGCAGTGGCGTCGGCCTGGCCTTCCACGGCGTCGCGGAGTTCGGCTTCCAGTTCTTCCAGTTGCTTCTGGAAATGTTCGAGTGTGGCGGCATCCATCACGAGTTGCTCCGCTTCAAAGCTTCATTTCCCGCATCCAGGCGACCACGGTGCTGGCCATTGCCTTGGCGTGTTGATCGGAAAAGACGTGATCCGCTTCCGGCAATTCAACGAGCCGCTTGGGTTCACCCGCCACGGCGAACAGATCGCGCGAATCCTGCGGTGGCACCACGTCGTCCGTCAGTCCATGCACGAACAACCACGGCACACGGACCAGGCGCGCGGCGTCCGTCACGCTGTTCACGCGTGCCATGTCGTCCAGATAAGCCTGCGAGAGCGGACACTCCGGTTTGTCCCACATGCAGCCCGCGCCGGGAGTGACGCCGGCAAATTCCCGTTGCGCGAACGCCGCGGTGTGGGCCATGCCCGCCAATGAAATCAGAAACTTGATCCGCGCATCGCTGCTGGCGCGCAGCACCCCGACCGCCGCGCCCATGCTGTGACCGGCGTAACCGACATGCCAGCCCGGCAACGCGTCCAACAGCGCGCCAAGGTCTTCGACTTCCCTGGAAACCGTGCTGTCCACAAAGCGGCCTTCCGAGTTACCGTTGCCGGAAAAGGACAGCCGCAGCGCGTGAATGCCGGTTTGCGCGAGCAGATTGGCAAGTTCAATGAGCAGCGGACGGTCCTTGTTGCCGGTCACGCCGTGTCCGAGCACGACGAGCGTGGAGAGTTCCGCCGCGCCGGGATGATAGGTGAAGTCCAGATGTTCACCGTGGCGGTTGCGAATTTGGTTGGGAACGAATCGTTTCATAATCATTCAGGAGAGTGACTTAGCCGCCGTCAGGACCGTGGCAGCCCGGTGGGCAGGGCGGTCAGAGTCAATTGGGGATGGCGTTGCACGAAATAATTGCAGGCCCATTCGTCGTTGAAAAGAATCACGGTCTGGCCGGCGGCATCGGTCGCCAGCCGCGCGCCGGACGGCAAATCGTCCTCGTCCACCGCTGCCGCATTGCCGGCGAGCCAGCGCATGACTTTCCATGGACCATGTTCCAGCCGCGATTCGGCGCCGTACTCGGTTTGCAGACGGTACTGCACGACCTCGAATTGCAGCGGACCGACGGCCCCGAGCAACGGCACCCGCTGGGTCGAGCTTTTCATCAGGAAGGATTGCACGACGCCTTCTTCGAGCAATTGATTCAGCCCCTCGCGGAAGCGTTTGAACTGCGCGGTGCTGGCGCTGTGCAACCATGCGAAACATTCCGGCGCAAAATGCGGAATCTCGTCGTAACGCAGCGCGGGGTCTTCCGCCAAAGTGTCGCCGATCCGAAAGTCCGCGTGGCCCACCAACCCCACCACGTCACCCGCGAAGGCTTCGTCCACCGTCTCACGCTCGCGCCCGAAGAGCTTGTGCGAACTGGACAAGCGCAGTTTGCGGCCGGTGCGCGTGTGAACCACGTTCATCTCGCGTTCGAAACGGCCCGAACACACCCGCACGAACGCCAGGCGGTCGCGATGTTTGGGGTCCATGTTCGCCTGGATTTTGAAGATGAAGCCCGAAAAACCGTCGGCCACCGGATCCACAAGCTTTCCGTTCACGGAGCGGGGACGCGGCGTGGGCGCGAGTTCGAGGAACGCGTCGAGCAATAGCTGCACGCCGAAGTTATTGACCGCGCTGCCGAAGAAAACGGGGGTCAGTTCCCCGGCGAGGATTGCCGCGTGGTCGAATGCTGCCCCCGCGCCTTCGAGCATGGCGAGTTCCTCCACCGTGCGCCGGTAAACGTCCGGCAACATTGCGTCGCGCACCACGTCATCCGCCAAGCCATGCACCGACACCGGCGCGCGATATTTCCCGCCCGGCACACGCTCGAAGAAATGCACCTGCTTTGCCTGCCGGTCGAACACGCCGCGGAAATCCACGCCATCGCCCAGCGGCCAGTTGACCGGATACGCATGAATGCCCAGCACGCGCTCGAGTTCGTCCAGCAGCGCAAGCGGATCGCGCGCGGGCCGATCCATTTTGTTCATGAAGGTGAAAATCGGAATGCCACGCAGGCGACAGACTTCAAACAATTTGCGCGTTTGGGTTTCAATGCCTTTGCCTGCATCAATCACCATGACCGCTGCATCAACCGCTGTTAGCACACGGTAGGTGTCCTCGGAAAAATCCTTGTGGCCGGGCGTGTCGAGCAGGTTGACACAGCAGCCGCGATACTCGAATTGCAGCACGGTGGAACTGACGGAGATACCGCGCTTTTTTTCGAGTTCCATCCAGTCGGAAGTGGTGGCGCGCTGGCTCTTGCGCGCCGTGACCGAGCCTGCCAGTTGAACGGCCCCGCCGTAGAGGAGGAATTTTTCCGTCAACGTGGTCTTGCCGGCATCCGGATGCGAAATGATCGCAAACGTCCGGCGGCGTGAAATTTCTTTTTCCATTCGGTGATGCAATATAAATCGCCTTGCCCCTGTGTAACCTGTGCCGGTTTCCGTTCGCGGGGCTTCAATACGTGGGAAAACCGCAACATGCGAAACGAACGCAGCAACAGACCTGGGTTTGCTGCCGCGATGATATGCGACTAAGGCGGTGTCAGTCCGCAAAATGGCGCCCGCGACTCGAACTGAGTCGCGTCGAAATCAAGACCTGCGCTGAGAGCCGTGATGGGCACGCATGAAGGATGGGAAAGTTCGCGGTCCGCGGCAAGAGTGTTTTTGTGCGCTACTCCGATTTGATCAAGCTGTAACGCACGCAGAATTGACGTCCCCGCCCCAGCAGCAGCCAGGTTGATAAAAGGATCAATGCCCCGTTCTCGACCAGTTTGCGGCAAATCAAAACCTCGCCGGCGCCGCAACCACAGTCGAATTTCACCGCGCAGAACGGGATGCCCAACTCCGCTTGCAACGCCAGTGCCCGTTGGAGCACGACGAGGCTGAACGGGATCAACATCAGCAGTAGCATCACGGCTGATCCGCGGACCGCCACGCCGACGATCAGCAGAAGGCCGCAAAACACTTCAAACCAGGGCAGGCTGGCGGCAATCGAATTCAATAACATTGGGTTCTGCACCACGTTGTATTCCCGCACCAGTTTCAAGAATTCGACCGGCTGCAGCGCCTTGCTCAAGCCCATGTAGAGAAACAGCCCGCCCAGTAACCACCGCGCCAGCATTGCGGCCAAGTCAGGGGTTTTATGTTTCCAGAACCGTGGTGCGGAGTTCATGGGTTTGCAGGGCGCAAGTTGCCGCTGTGGCGCGCGCCAATTGCCACCGGGAGGCCTTTCGCGGTCCACTCCGCCATGCCGCCGACATACACCAGAAGCTTTTCCGCAGGTATGCCGGCCTGCCGCAGGAAGATGGCGGCAAACTCACTGTCCTCGCAATCGCCGCCAGTGCAATACACCACGACCAGTTCGGCGGTCTGGCAAACCGGCAGGACCGTGGCGAGGTAATCCGCTGCCCGGTAATGATCGAACTGGTAGGCACCGGGAATGTGCCCTTGCTGATAATGCCAGTCGTTGCGGGCATCAATGAACACAATCAACTCCTGCCCGTAGCGCGGGTCGCGATAGAGTTGCGCGGCTTGATCGCTGGTGGCCAGTTGCAGTCCTTTCGCTTGCAGTCGAGCCGCCAGCAGTTGCTCATCGGTGGTGAGCGCGACGTTTGTGTGGCCAGGACTTGGCGTCTCCGGGATGGTGGTGCCTGCGGGCAAGGAGTTTTGGATTGCGCCGGGAAAGTAATCCGTTGTCAGCCTCAGTCCGCGCGGTGAAATCTCGTTTGCGGCGAATGCCAACGCAGTTCCAACCACCGCCAACAGCAGACTCTCCGACAAAATTCTTTTGACCTGGGTTTTGCGCGCCAGCGATCTGCTCTGCGCGCCAGCAGCGTCCGCTGGATTGAATTGCCCCACGCTTTGCTCCTTCATCGCTGCTGAGGGACGACCGGAGGCGTCAAAGGCGAGAAGAACTGGCCAGAGGCGGCTGTCGGAGTTGGATGCGGCGATTGCTGGATGGGTACTTTTATGACCGGAAACTGCGGATGATTTGATTTCACGCTCAACTCGGCCGGGTTGTCTGGGGTAATATCGAATCCCGCCGGAAAAGTCACCGTCAGCGAGAAGTACCGACCCGGCTGGAATTCCTTTAGATGCACCTCCACGCCCTGCGCGTTTACCGTCGGATCGGTCAGCACCAGCGAGTTTGTGGCGTTGTTACGGACCAGGATGGTATAAGGTTTGAGGTTTGCCAGGGGCGTTGCGGGTAGAATGATTTGGGCCGGCGTCACCATGACTGATGGCTGCACGTTAGCCCAAGCGGTGATGTTGACGACGGGTAAGTTTGTGGATGACGATTTCAAGGAGATTTGTCCTTGCACCATCCCGGTCGGCAGGGGGGGAACGGTCCGGACCACTAACTCATATTCCTTGCCCGGCTGGGTGGTTTTCAGTTCTGCGGCGAAGGTGGGGTTGCTGCTTTGTGGTGCGGACAACATGAGTGGGGTTTCTTCGTTGTTCACGATACGTACCGTCGTCGTGTTCAAAGGTGATTCCATGGTAACCTGCAGGGCGGCGAACTGCGGAATGATCTCAACCGGTTTCCAAATATGGGCCTTGAGTTGCAGGATCACGGTGGGTTGAGTGGCATCGTTACACGTCACGGTGATCATTTTCGTAACGTCGCCGTGGAAACTGCCGCTGCTGAACTGGATCGGAATGCTGCCGGTCTTGCCGGGTTCAACCTGCCGGGAATACTCACCCGACGTCGTGCAACCGCAGGAAGCATGCACGTTGGAAACTTCCAACAACCGGTCGCCGACGTTGGTGAAGACATAACTGTATTTCACCGTCTCACCGTTCTTCATTTTTCCGAAGTCATACACCGGGGTGGCAAATTGAATCCTCGGCCCAACTACTCCGGCTGGGCTTTGTGGTTGGGCCATTCCGGTGGCCGCGAGGAACAGCACCATCAGCAGCGTTCCGTGGGCACGGAAATGCCAACCTTGCGCGGCCAGAGGCAGCCGGCATTTTGCCAGGAGCTGGAGGTGGTGTCTTCGTTGATTTTGCTGTGCACTCATAATTCCACCGTTCGACTGATTCATTGGGTCAATCATCGCGTCTCGACCTTCAATTGATACCATGTGCGCGAGCGAATGCAAACCTTGCAGACGGACAACATCACCGGCACGACCAGCACGCCCACCACGACGGCTGGCGCTGCCGGGCTGGTTTGCCGGGCAGCGAAGGACCGCCCTTGTCACAATTTTGACTTCCAATCATAACCTGATTGTAACAATGTCCGGCGATTCAGCATTTAAGCAAAGTCAAGAAACAGAAGGATACGCGAGCACCGCACTGGTTGGCGCTTGCCTTTTTGACAGCCGTTGGGATGTCCGCATCCGGCGGCACGGCCGCGGAATCAACACCTGTGTCCCAGCCTGATTCCGCAACGCGGACTTCGCTTTACGACAAGATCTGGCAACACACGAAGCTTTACCGTGATGACGAGCATCCGGTGATTCAAAGCTTCGAGTTCACTGGGCGGTTCCAAGTGGACTACGTGGTGGTGGATCAGGAGGATTTTGATGATCTTGAGATCCGCCGTCTGCGGCTGGGGGGGAAGGCGAAACTTTTCCACCACTTCGCACTTCACTCCGAAGTGGAGTTGTCGCCTGAAGAAGACCCGGTCTATACCCGCCTGACCGACACCTACCTGGCCTGGAGTCCGCGCGAAGATCTCGAGTTTACCATCGGCAAGCACTCCGCGCCCTTCACCATGGATGGTTCGACTTCGTCCAAACAACTATTGGCCATTGACCGCGCCAACTTGGCCAACAATCTTTGGTTTTCCCAGGAATACATGCCAGGATTGAGCGCCAGTTGGGAACCGTCGCAATGGCAATCTCGGCTTGGCGTTTATTCTTCGGGCAGCGGGAACAGGGAGTTCGGCAATTTTGACGGCAAGTATTTCATAATTGCGACGGTTGGATACGACTTCGCCGAATGTTTGAAGGTGCGTTCAGCCAAATTGGCAGCAGATTACGTTTACAACGAACCGGATTCCCGCAACACCTTCACGCGACCACTTCAGCACGTTGGCTCACTGCACTTCGATTTTGAAACGGACCGGTGGGGATTCCGCACCGATCTGTGCGCGGCCGACGGTTATCTGGGGCAGAGCGACCTTTGGGGCGCCATGCTGATGCCGCATTACAAACTGACCCGGCGGCTTCAGGCGGTTGCCCGCTACACCTGCCTGAAAAGCGCGGACGACAACGGCGTGCAATTTGCCCGGTATGAAAACCAAGTTGTTTCCGGGCGCGGCGACGAGTATCACGAATTCTACGCCGGTTTGAATTACTACTTCTACGGGCACAAACTCAAGGTGCAGACCGGCGTCCAACACGCAGAAATGCGCGACCAAGCCGATGACGGCGGGGAATATTCCGGCTGGGCCTGGACGATTGGCCTCCGAGTCGGTTGGTAAAGCCAGGAAACCGATGGATTCGGAGACGGCATACGGCGTTTGTCCCGTTCTGCGAACTCATCCTCAGATCGCCGCCCAGGTCCGCTTGCTAATTACTCTGCCACCAGCCGCCGACCATACCAGGTTCGCGTCCGCACGCAGACCACTTGTTTCAACATGCAATTCTCCACGGCTGATTTCAAAACACCACGGCCAGCAGCTTCGTTCCAATTTTCAGATTCACTTCCAACTCACTGAAAAAAGCGCCGTCGAAACCAGAAGGCCACATGCACCAGGCCAATCAGTGCCGGCACTTCAATCAACGGGCCGACCACGGCTGCAAAGGCCACACCCGATTTGAGGCCAAAGACTGCAATGGCCACGGCGATGGCGAGTTCAAAGTTGTTGCCCGCCGAGGTGAACGCCAGCGAGGTGGAACGCGGATAATCCGCCCCAAGCTTCTTCGCCATCACAAAGCTCACGAAGAACATGATCACAAAATACAGCACGAGCGGGATGGCGATGCGCAACACATCCAGCGGTAGCCGCACGATGGCGTCACCCTTGAACGTGAACATCACCACGATGGTAAAAAGCAGCGCGGTGAGCGTGAGCGGCGAGATGCGCGGAAGGAATACCCGTTCATACCACTCCTCCCCTTTTAGCGGCACAAGAATCACCCGGCTCAACACTCCCGCCGCGAAGGGAATCCCAAGATAAATCATGACGCTCCAAAAGATCTCACTCATGTGGACTTCCACCACGACGCCTTTCAACCCGAAGTAGGGCGGCAACACCGTGATGAACAACCAGGCGTAGAAACTGTAGAATAGAATTTGCGCAATGCTGTTGAGTGCCACCAGACCGGCGGCATATTCCCGGCTGCCATGGGCCAGTTCGTTCCAAACCAGAACCATTGCGATACACCGCGCAATGCCCACGAGAATCAATCCCACCATGTAATCCGGATGATCGCGGAGTAACAGCACGGCGAGCAGGAACATGAGCGCCGGACCAACGACCCAATTCTGTACCAGCGAAAGCGTGAGAATCCGCGTATTGGCGAACACCCTGGGAAGCTGCGAATATTTCACCTTGGCCAGCGGTGGATACATCATGAGAATCAAACCAATAGCGATGGGCAGATTGGTGGTGCCCACGGTCATCGGCGCGAAGAACCCCTCGGGATCGCTGAGGACAAAGTGACCCAGCAGCACGCCGAGGCCCATGGCCGCGAAAATCCAGACCGTGAGATAACGGTCCAGGAAAGACATGTTCCTGGCCACCGCTTCGGGCTGGGAGAAGGCTGGCGAGGGTGCTTTCATGTTGCGAGCCCAGTGCCTTTGCGTGCCGTGATCTCCAGGCTGGTGATGTAATCGCCGGGGGTGGCCCCGGCCGGGAGGTGACCCATGATTTGCTGGTACAGGGGGTCCTGCCAGTCCAGCATGCCCTCCACGTAGGCCGGCTTCGGGATCAACCGAATGTCCGTCAAGCCGGCCTGCCCGGCCATGCGCTCCGTTTCGCTCGCCAGCACGGCACCCGCCACGCACCCCACCAGCGCCTGGACACTCTCGAGAATGGCCGCCGGCAAAGGCTTCAGCAGCGCCAGGTCGGAGACGGCCACCCGTCCGCCCGGTTTGAGCACGCGCGCGATCTCGCGCCACACCTGCGGTTTGTCGGTCGAAAGGTTGATGACGCAGTTGGAGAGGATGACGTCGACACTGTCATCCGCGACCGGCAGATGCTCGATCTCGCCAAGCCGGAACTCGACATTGTCCAGCCCGGTGCGTTGCCGATAAGTCGCCGTATTC
>JACZKP010000067.1 GCA_014860005.1 Verrucomicrobiota bacterium
CCTGCCAGTCGGCCACCGGTCGGGCGAACGTCTCGTAACTGCTGTCGGATTGAGGAACCGATTTCACGCAGCAGTGGTTCATGCCGTTCTTCTACCACTCCCCAGCCAAAATTACCCCCCTATTTTTTGATGTGCGCCCTCTTTCTGGCGTTCCGCGGACTTGACCTGGCGACGCCAATATAGAATTGTCGTCTTGCAGTTAAGCAACGCCCTCTTGAATAGTCGTTAGAGGGTCAAGTCCCGCCCGGCGAGCCGGTCCATAAGCTCAAAGTCGTTAAAGCGACTGGTCGTTCGCAGACCTGGCTCGCCGGGGCGGGAAAACCGAGAGACACGGATAGTGAAAACCAACGGGCCGCACCATCCGCACCGGGTCGCCAACTTTTGCGCGGCGACGAAGTTATTCACCGGCGGGGCGGCGGGTGATTCCTGGCAGCCCACCGCCCCGCCCGTGAATAACTGCGCATAATCCATATCGTCGTTAGGCCGCTTCACACGCCATGAAAAAGCAGTTTCTTCACGAGCATCACAATCGCCAAGATAAGAGACTGAAGCTCGACTATCGGGTTGAGATCAGCGAGCGAGGTCGTTCAGAGGCATCCAGCGACACGGAAAAACTGAATGCTAAGGTTCAGTCACGGCCGAAGAGCATAAAAGCGAAGCGTGAGACGGTTCGTCGGTGGAGGAGAGCGAAGTTTTTTCACGCAGGTCATGTGGTTAAGCTCGGTTGGCCTTTGGCGCAATTTGCTAAAGCCAATGCTTTGCCTTCGGCAGAGCCGACCACCAAAGCGGCGCACGACGCAATCCGAGCTGTGGCCGAGAGAGACATGCAGAAGATTTCGGACGCCATCATGAGTGGGTTCGTCCGATACAAGCGACCGTTTGTTTTTCTCCCGAGCATTCCGTACGTTGAGTGGGAATGTTCGGAGCTTGAGTGTAATGACGTTAAACTGCGGTAGGCCTGCTGATAAGCTGTTGCGTAAACCACTACAGCAGAGCGACTCCGCTTCGAAGCTTATCACCTTGTTGCCCCGCCTCGGAGGCGGGTGGTGTGCTTAGCCCTTTGCGACCGTTCTCTCTCGCGGCCGGCTTGGTTTCTGCGCGGCTTGCTTTCGCATTGCGGCTCGCAAATACTGCGACCGTGGAACCGACCGTCACGCAACTCACCGATCAGTTGGTCGCCTCCTACGCGCAAGTGGGCGGCATCAATCATCTGGATGGCAAGAATCTGCCGTCCAAGCGCGCCATTTGCGAACTGACCACGGACTTGTTGCGCCTGCTGTTTCCGGGCTTCTTCGACGAGCAGCCGATTCACTCCTCCGAGATCAAGGTCGAAACCGCCTCGCGTTTGGATGCCGTGCTCGGCCCGCTCGAAGACGAAATCCGCAAGAGCCTTGAATACAATCCGCCGCCGGAATTCGCCAAGAGCAAGCTACGCTCGGCGGCGCACAGCCTGACACTGGAATTTCTCGGCAGCCTGCCGCGTGTCCGCGAATTGCTGCAAACCGACATGGAGGCGGCCTTCAACGGCGACCCGGCGGCATTGAGCAAGGAGGAAGTCATTGTCGCGTATCCATTCGTCGAAGCGATCGCCGTGCAACGACTCGCGCACGAGTTGTATCTCAAGAACATCGCGCTGATCCCGCGCATCATGACCGAGTGGGCGCACAGTCGCACCGGGATGGACCTGCATCCGGGCGCGCAAATCGGAGCGCACTTCTTCGTGGACCATTGCACCGGCACGGTGGTGGGCGAAACCAGCATCATTGGCGATCACGTCAAGATGTATCAAGGCGTGGGCCTCGTGGCCAAGTCTTTGGCGGCAGGCCAGCAGTTGCGCGGACGTCAGCGCCATCCCGTCATCGAGGATCATGTAACGATTTACGCCGGGGCCACGATCATGGGTGGCGACACGGTGGTCGGCGAAGGCAGCACGATTGGCGCGAACGTTTTTCTGACCAAGAGCGTCCCGCCGTATTCGCTGGTGGTTCAGGAAGACGCCAATGTGAAGGTGATGCGCAAGCAGACCCGCGAGAAGAAGGGTGGGGAGTTCAGTATCTGACGGTTCTCCGAGGGTCTAAGCAAAGGGATCAAATCCTCTACCGCACCGCGCCAGTCAGCAGGTTAGATTCAACATCCCTCGAATATATCGCGCAAGGATGCCTGAAGACTCTTGGCGACTCGTTGGAGTGCATCCACGGAAATGTTCTCTTTGCCGGCCTCGACGCGATTGATGAAAACTGTGGAGAGTTCTGCCTTCTCTTCCAGCTTTTCCTGACTGAGCGCGGCCCGCTGGCGGCAGCGAATGTTCTGGCCCAAAATCAGACGATGTTTTGATCTGGCCGCACGCCGGAAGCCCAAGCAGGAAGAGCCTGATCCTGTTGTTGAGCATACTTTAGTTTCGCTTGCCTTTTCGGCGGTGGCGGTGGCAATAATACTCAAGCCTTGGCCGGCAGATCTTCAGGCACTCGACCAAGGCAAGTAGGGGCTTTGGGAATGGATAAAACCACATCAAAGGACGGGTTTATGAAACAAGGAAAGGATCAATCCACGTACCGGAACAGCGTCGCCATCGGGCTGGTGCTGCTGCTTTGGAATTGCACCGCAGGCTATGCGGTTGACCGGTATGTCTACCTGGAGGGTGGCCACGTGCCACCGTTCACCGACTGGGCCAGTGCGGCCACCAACATTCAAGAAGCCATAGATGCCTCGGTTGAGGGAGATGTGATTTGGGTGACCAACGGTGTTTACGCTGTCGGCGGCAAGGTCATGGCCGGCGATTTAACCAACCGGGTGGCCTTGGACAAGGCGCTCACGGTGCGCAGTGTCAACGGACCAACGTTGACGACGATCAAGGGCCAATGGGATGCCGCGAACACGAACGGGCTGGGTGCGGTGCGGTGCGCGTGGCTGACGAACGGGGCGACGTTGAGTGGCTTTACACTTTTGGGCGGGGCGACGCGTCTGTCCAGCCTAAGCGATACCGCCGGCGGCGGTGGCGCGTGGTGTAGCTCGAATGCCGTGATTGCGAACTGCATTATCAAATCCAACTCAGCAGGCTACGGTGGCGGTGTTTTTCAAGGCGTCCTGAATAATTGCTTACTCAGCGGAAACAGATCCGTTAACAGCGGGGGTGGCGCATATAACAGCGTGTTGAACAATTGCTCGGTCGTCAGCAATTCCGGTTGGGGAATCGTTTCTCAACCGTTCAATCTCGCCAGGCTCACAAATTCTATCGTGTACTTCAACACGCCCGGGAATTATCAGGGGAGCCTTTTTTCATATTGTTGTACGACACCACTGCCCGCTGGAGTTGGCAATATGGCCAATGGCCCGCAGTTGCTCAGTGACGGCGTCCACCTGACCAGTACTTCCGCGTGCCGCGGGGCGGGCACAAACCTGGTCAGCGGTACCGACATTGACGGCCAGACCTGGGCTGATCCGCCTTCGATTGGCTGCGACGAATGGCAGCCTGAACCAGTGATCTTCGACCAACCCCAAGTCCTACTCACCGGCAATCCTGTCGGTTTCCGCCTCACAGTGGGCGTTGTCGGACAGGAACCGTTTGTTTACTGGTGGACCAAAGATGGGGCGCTGATCGAGAACGACGACCGTTTTGCTGGCGCGCGCACACTAAATTTGCAGGCACGCGGGGTTGAACCATCGGATGCGGGCGGTTATCAGGTCGTTGTCAGCAACGTCTTTGGAGTCGTTACCAGTTCCGTGGCAAATGTCGTGATCCACCATGTTGACGCGACCGCAGTGGCCCCGCAGCCGCCTTACCTGAACTGGGGGGACGCCGCGACCAACATTCAGAATGCCATTGACGTGGCGCTGCCCGGAGGAATTGTCCTGGTGGCCAGCGGAACGTATGGGACAGGCGGGAAGGTGATGGGCGGCGATCTGACCAATCGCGTCGCCCTGGACAAAGCAATACTCGTCCAGAGCCTGAGCGGATCGCAAGCCACAATCATCCAAGGTCTATGGAATCCTGTCGTCACAAACGGTCCCGCAGCCGTACGTTGCGCCTGGCTGACCAACGGGGCAATCTTGAGCGGCTTCACGCTGCGAGGCGGGGCCACACGATCAGTCTCGCCCCCGGTGAATCAGCAAACGAGTGGTGGCGGCGTGTGGGGAGCCTCCAGCAATGCCACGGTAGCCAATTGTGCAATCGTGGACAACTCGGCCTCCTATCAAGGTGGCGGTGCCTATCAGATCACTCTTATCAACAGCACCGTTATGGGCAACCGGGCGGTGGGTTCCGGTACCCCAGGCGCCGGCGTAGGGTTAGCTGGCTCGGGCGGCGGTGCCGCCCGCTGTAATTTGATCAACTGCGTCATCACCATGAACTCCGCCGAGCAGGGCGAGGCCGGTGGGGTGTTAAACAGCAACTTGAAGAACTGCGCACTCACGAAGAATTCCTCTTTTATGAATGGGGGAGCCGCAAGTTCCGGCACGCTCGTCAACTGCACGGTTACTGGCAACACCTCTTCCGGATACTCCTCCGGTTACGGCTCGGCAGTGTATGGCGCTTCCCTGACCAATTGCCTCGTTTGGGGGAATCTTCACCGAACCACGAATCCCAACACGAACTATGCGAATTGCAACCTGAGCTACTGCAATTCCGTTCCCCTGCCGACCGGCGAGGGAAATCTCAGTATTAACCCGCAATTGTTGGCCGATGGCGTGCATGCATTGGAAACCTCTCCGTGTCGGGGCGCCGGCACAAATGAGGTGGTCAGCGGTACAGACATTGACGGACAACCTTGGGAGAATCCACCGTCCATCGGCTGTGACGAATGGCACCCGCAACCGGCCATTATTGGGGAACCCAAGCTTCAAGTCTGGGGCAATCCGGCCCGCCTGCTTATTAGCGGGGTCGTCGTCGCTGGCGAGGAGCCGTTCAGCATCTGGTGGAGCAAGGACGGCTCCGTGCTGGAAGAAAGTCCGCGCTACAACTCGACACAAACGATCAATCTGATCGTGAACGATTTAGGGCCGTTGGATGCTGGGTTTTACCAGATGGTGGCTAGCAATGCGTTCGGGGTTGCCACGAGTGCAGTCGTACAAGTAGTCGTTCGTTGCGTTGACGGTGCTGGTCCTTCGCCTGCCAGTCCGTTTTCGGACTGGGCCACCGCTGCCACCACAATTCAAGACGCGATTGACGCCGCCTCACCTGGCGAAATCATCCTCGTCACCAACGGTGTTTATGCAACCGGCGGCAAAGTAATGGCGGGAGAATTGATGAACCGCGTCGCGTTGGACAAACCGTTGACCGTCGCCAGTGTCAATGGCGCCACAGCGACGGTCATCGAGGGGGCGTGGGATCCGGTAACGACCAACGGCCCGCTGGCGGTGCGCGGGGCTTGGCTGACCGACGGTGCAATTTTGAGCGGGTTTACGTTGCAAGGTGGTGCCACGCTCGCAACCGGAGACTCCCTGAGTGATTCAGGTCCCTTGCAATGCGGCGGCGGGGTTTGGTGCGTTTCCAGCAACGCCGTGGTGGCCAATTGCGTGCTGACCGGCAACGCGGCTTCCGCTTCCGGCGGCGGGGCGTTTCAGGGAACACTCGAAAACTCTGTGGTGACCAACAACACCGCCCGTTTCGGTGGCGGTCTAAGTTATGGCATGGCGAGGAATTGTCTCATCTCATTTAACGAGGCGCTCTATCAAGGAGGCGGTGCTTACCGCAGTTCGCTAAACAACTGCACGGTCACGTTCAACTACACTTGTTTCAGTTGCACCCCGTCCAGCGGAGCGGGGACGTATTCCGGGACTACGCGCAACAGCATCGTCCTGTTCAACAGCCTCGGGCGTTACGGCTACCAGTACGCGAATTACTATGCTCCCGGCGCTCAGTATGCCTATTGTCTGACGGACCCCGCAGCGTCGGGTCCTGGCAACATCACCGGCAGTCCGCAATTCCTCGATTTGCATCACGTCTCCATCCACTCGCCCTGCCGCGGTGCGGGCAGTCCGCTGTACGCGACTGGCACGGACCTTGACGGCGAGCCTTGGGCCAATCCGCCCTCGATCGGCTGTGACGAAGTGGTGGAATCCGGTCTGACCGGTCCGTTAAGCGTGGGCATATATCTGGATCGAGCGCTGGAGCGGACGAACCTGTTGGTCAATCGACCGGTCTTTTTTGGCGCCCAGATCACCGGCCGCGTTGCTTGGTACGAGTGGTTGTATGGTGACGGAACGGCACCCACGACTTCCGGCATCCATATCTGGACCAATCCGGGCCCCTACGCGGTCACTTTGACAGCGTACAACACGGATTATCCAGACGGCGTCTCCACGAATCTATTGGTTGACATAGTTCTGCCGGATCAGCCGCTTCTGCAATCAGCGGCGATTACGCCCGGCGGATTTCAATTCGAGTTCTCAGGTCAATACGAAGCTCGTTACTCGGTCGAAATGACGACCAACCTGACGCCGCCGATTAACTGGCAGGTGCTGCAAACCATCTTCTTCAGCACCGGTGGCGTGCATCAAATCAGCGACTCAAGGGCAACCAATTCAGCCGGTTTTTATCGGGTGCGGGCACAATGAAGGTGAGGCGCAAGCCGACCCGGGAGAAGCAGGGTGGTGAGTTCAGTATTTGAATCAAGTGTCACATCGCGGATGAGGATTTGGCAATGGCATCATCAATCATGAAATCAGCAATCTGGATCGGCAAGGAGTCATTACGATGAATACAACCCAACTGGCATTGGCCTGCACCTTCGCACTGGCGCTCTCGTTTCCGTCGGCCTCGGCGACCGAGCGATTTGTTTCACCGGCAGGCGGACACATACCACCGTTCAATACTTGGACAGACGCTGCCACAAATATCCAGGCAGCCATAGATGCCTCGGTTGAGGGAGATGTGATTTGGGTGACCAACGGCCTTTATGCGACCGGCGGCAAGGTCATGGCCGGCGATTTAACCAACCGGGTGGCCTTGGACAAGGCGCTCACGGTGCGCAGCGTCAACGGGCCGGCAGTCACAATCATACAAGGCGAATGGGATCCAATTACGACGAATGGTCCGGCAGCGGTGCGAGGTGCCTGGCTGACGAACGGGGCGATATTGAGCGGTTTCACACTGACAGGCGGCGCCACTCGGGACAGCGGCGATACCTTCACTTTGCGGTCAGGAGGGGGAGTGTGGTCCGCTTCTACCGGGGCCAGTGTGCAAGATTGTTTCATTGTGGGAAACAGCGCTCGCATAGCCGGTGCCGGAGCGTACCAGGGTTTCCTCGACAGGTGTGTGATTTCCAATAACGCCAGCGGGAACTATGGTGGCGGGGCCGCATCCAGCGCGCTCCTCAATAGCTACATCGCGTATAATCGTGCCGAGGGTGGCGCCGGCGTACGGGGTTCGATGCTCACCAATTGTGCCGTCATCCGGAATTCCGCGGATTTCTCGGGCGGCGGAGCCTCTCAGAGCCTGCTGGTTAACTGCACGCTCACCGGGAACTCTGCTCGTAGTGGTGCGGGAGCACAGTGGGGCGGCGGGGGTGGGTTGATCGTCAACAGCGTCCTGTGGGACAATATTGCGACCCTCACCGGCTTGCCGGACAATCACTCCGGCTACCTGGGTGTGAATGTCAGCCACACTTGCACCACGCCGCTGCTCGCTGGCACAGGGAACATCTCTGCCAATCCGCAGTTGCTGCCGGACGGAGTGCATTTGACCGAAACCTCACCTTGCCGTGGTGCGGGTAATCCCGCTCATACCACGGGCACGGATATTGACGGCCAGAGCTGGGAGAATCCGCCCGCCATCGGATGTGATGAATGGCGACCACAGCCGTTGATGGTCGCTGACCCGCAGCCAAGATTGGCCGTCGGCAACGGGCAAGCCAGAATCACGGCCGCGGCGGCAGGACTTGAACCCCTCCAGTGGCAATGGACCAAGGACGGTATGCCACTGGAGGATGGGGTGCGCTATACCTCCGCCAACACCGCAAGCCTCCTGATCAATCAATTCGGTGTGGAGGATGCCGGCGCCTATCAGGTCGTGGCCAGCAATGCCTACGGAATGGCCACCAGCCAGGTGGTGCAAGTGGGTATTGCCTGCGTGGATGGAGCGAGCTTGACTCCCGCCCCACCTTATTCGAGTTGGGAATCGGCCGCCGCCAATATTCAGGATGCAGTGGATGTGGCCGGGCCGACGGATGTGGTGCTGGTGACAAATGGCATTTACGCGACCGGAGGTCGGGTCATGCTCGGAGATTTGACCAATCGCGTGGTGGTGGACAAACCGCTGCTGGTCATGAGCGTGAACGGTCCCGAAGTTACAATCATTCAGGGACAATGGGATCCCGTGGACAAGGTCGGCCCTGCCGCCGCGCGTTGCGTCTGGTTGGAGAACGGAGCGGCGCTGAGTGGCTTTACGCTGCGGGACGGCGCAACCAGTGCCAGTCAAGGCAGTGGGGTACTGGATACCAGTGGCGGAGGCGTGCGCTGTGCATCCACCAACGCCGTATTGGCCAACTGCGTGATCACCAACTGCTATGCCAGCCTTTATGGCGGGGGAGCGATGGGCGGTACGCTGAGTCACTGTAAAGTGGTTGGCAATACTTCCTTGGGGAGCGGAGGTGGCGCGTATGGTAGTTTGGTCGTCAACTCTGAACTCATCGCCAACCGCGCAGGAGGCGGTGGCGGGGGCCTTGCTTTTGGCTGGCTCCACAATTCCGCAATAACGGGCAACTTCGCCGGCGGAACCGGTGGTGGTGTTAACAATGCGCGTCTGGTCAATTGCACTTTGCTGGGGAACACCGCCGGTTTATCCGGCGGGGGCGCGGCATCGAGTGCCATGACCAATTGTATTGCCTTTTTCAACACGGCGTCCGCGTTTCCAAATGTTTACGTAACAGTTCTCTACTATTCCTGCACAACGCCGCTGGCCTCCGGTCCCGGCAATATCGCCGACGATCCTGAGTTCGTTGATGGATTCCACCTGGCGCCTTCCTCGCCCTGCCGCGGAACGGGAAATGCCCTGGTTGCGACCGGCACAGATTTGGAAGGCGAGCCGTGGGCCAACCCACCTTCAATGGGCTGCGACGAGGTGTGGGAATCGGGCATGGTCGGCCCACTCGCGGTCGGCCTTACCGCAGGCTATTCGGAAGTGGCAGCCTACGGTGCCATGCCGCTGTACGGTCAGGTCGAGGGGCGTGCCTCACGCTTGGAGTGGTCGTTTGGCGAGGGTTTGGTTTTTACCAACCTGAGCTATGTGACATCACACGTATGGACAAACGCCGGCGAGTATCAGGTAACGTTCACGGCGTACAACGCGGACAATGCCGGCGGCGCCACCACCAATCTGGTGGTGCATGTCGTGCCGCTGGTGCCGCCACCATTGACTGCGGAAGGGCTTAACGGAACCAACTTCAGCCTGTCGTTTCCCGGGCAGTCGGGGGTTACTTACCTGATCGAGCAAACGACCAATCTTGTGCCGCCCGTGACGTGGCAGACGGTGCGAACGATCCTGAGCACCGGTGCCCTGATGCAGGTGATGGACCCCCGGGCAACCAACGCGATGAGGTTCTATCGCGTGCGGACGCCGTAAATCACCAAGCCCAGGTTGCCGGTGGCGATTTGTATGACCATCCACACAGGTCTTCGGTCTGCCGTCCGTGCGTTGCGATGCATCCAAATATTGTCGGAGTGGTCTTGGTAAAGGAATTCCTTGGATTCGCTCAAGCCGCAACCGCGGCATGGGCGAGGACGGATTCCTCCAGGTTCAACAGATCCGCAATCGACTTCAAGATGCCGCTGGGTTGATACGGATAGCGCGCCACGTCCTCGCGTTTCGTTGAACCGGTCAAAACCAAATAGGCCGGGATGCCCAGTTCCACTGCGCCGCGAATGTCCGTTTCCATTGTGTCCCCGATCATCACGGTTTCATCTGTGCGCAAGCCGAGCCGTTTCCGCGCCATGACGAACATGAAAGGATTCGGCTTGCCGAGACAGTAGGCCTGGGTGTTGGTGGCGCTTTCGAGCAATGCCACCAGCGCGCCGGTGCCGGGCCGCGGACCGGCATCGGTGGGACACCACGTATCGGGATTGGTGGCCACGAGCCGGCTGCCTTTGGCCAGCAGGCGCATCGCTTTCTCCATCAATTCAAAACTCAACACCCGCCCTTCGCCCACCACCACAAAGTCCGGCTTGATGGAATCGAACGCGATGCCCACTTCCTGCAACGCGATGATCAAGCCGCCTTCCCCGATGACGAACGCGCTGCTGGTCGGCTGCTGCCGCACCAAAAAATCCGCGGTGCAATGCGCAGCGGTGTAAAAGTTCTTCCAGGAAACTTTTAGTCCATAGTGGCTGAATTTCGCCACGAGGTCCTTGGGCGAACGTTCGGAGTTGTTCGTGAGAAAAAGAAATGGCGTGCCGGTACGCTGCAATTGTTGAATGAACTCCACCGCGCCGGGGATCATGGTGGAGCCCCGGTAAATCACGCCGTCCATGTCTATCAAGTAGCCTTTACTCATTCCCTGATTCCTAGCAGACGCTGTTCCAGCGGTGCGATGGCGGGAAGACGGAAACCTTCGCACGCGGGCGGTGCTGGTGCTTGACGCCCAGCCCGGTCACTGCGATGGTCCGCACGCTTGGCGCAGGAATTCCAAGTCTTGGCGGCAGGCCGTTTGTTCGCCCGGGTCGCTGAAACTCCCGCCGTGCAATCCCTTGCCCGGCGACTGGAGTCGGGTGGCGCCTTGTCCTGTCCGGGCGTCCCAACGGCAGCCCAGCCATTCTTCACGGCGTTGTTGCGACATCTTTTTCCCGACCGCCCCATCGTCGTCGTCACCGACAAACAACGTTCTTGGGTCGTCGCCACGCGGTTGCAGGTCGCCTTCCGGGATTCGTTCCGCACGCAGACTCCTGCAGCGGGAACAGCGCCCGTACCAGGACCGCGCACGTCGGCAGTTCGCACGCGGGTCACGGCGGGGTGATGGCCAGCCGATAGAACCGCAGGTTGCCAGCAGCGGGTTCCTCGATGTTCATTGTCGTTCCATCACCGACGATGAGGGCGACTAGCGGCTCCCAACCCGGAGCGCCCAGGTTGGTCTTGAATTGCATCTGGTATTTCCACCCGAGTTTGGTCGCCCAAGCGATGCGTAGTTTGCCCCCCGTCACGAGGGTGGTCTCCAGACGAGTCGTCCCGGAGTCCGCGATGGTCACCTGGTAATCTTCGACTTTGCCATCGGGCGCAGGACCGTAAAACGACAGGCCCGGTACGGTGCTGAATCGAAAACGGGCGTAGGTGATTCCGGGCACAGCGGCGGCGGGAATCGGCACTTGAAGCACGTTGAAACCCGCCGACAATGCGACGTTTTGAATGACGTGCTCCTCGGGTTGGGCGAAATCTCCGTTGGCATTCAGATCAATCCAGCCGTTGAGATAACCGGCAACTGAAGCCTGCACCCGGATCTCGGAGAGCGGCGTGCCGTAGCGAAGCGGGCCCAGGAACTCCACGCCGTCTTCGTCATTCAAATTGTCCGCGTCGTCGCCCGAGGCATTCAGCGGATTGATGACCGCATCAGACTCTCCGTCAATCAAAGCTCCGAGGCGAATGGCTGGGTTAACGAGGTGGCGCGCTCCGTTTGCTGCCAATGTGGTGCGATGCTGGAGACCGGGTGCGTCGCCAAAATCAGCGAGCGGCGCGGATTGCACGGTGGCGCAGGCGGAAAATTCCGAGGTATCGCCGGTCAATCTGTTGATGGCAATCGCGGTGACACACTCACCCGCGCCGAGGCCGGGCAAAGGCATCGTGAAACGCGCGCGACCCTGGCTATCAGTCGTAAATAATACCTCATCATCCCACGTCTCGCCTTCCCCGAAGCCGGAAGGATCCGCCGAGCTGTTGATGTAAAATTCGATCCGGAACGGTGTGTTCGGGGTGCTCCGCAGATGCACGAACATCGCCTGGAGCACGCCGCCATAGAGCGTAAGTTCCGGGAAGTTCTGCAAACGGTTGGGGCCGGTGTCGGCATCGTCCGGGTCATTCGGCGTGGGGCCGTCGCCGCCAAGATCAATGCCCAACAGTCCATTGCTGAAAATCGAATTGGCGGTGATTTCGTTTTGATCGCCGCGCACTGCGTGCGGGACCGCTACGCCCGCACCTGAATTGTGAGCGATCAAATTTTGGGAACCGATAAGGTTGCCGCTGGCCGCCAGGATCCGGATGCCATCGCCGCCGTTCCCGGCGGGTGCATCATTCCCGTTTACGCCGATCCGGTTGCGGGTGATCCGATGACCGGCGTTGTCCTGGCCAACCCCGGGCGTGCCATCAATCAGAATTCCGTGCCCTCCGTTGCCGCTGATGACATTGCCCAACGGGGCAAGTCCGACCAGCGGGGCAGCTCCGCCGACAAAGGCATTGCGCGCGCCTTCAAGCCGGATGCCATTGGCGCCGTTTCCGAGGGCAAGCACTCCCGGAGCGTTCAGGCCGACGGTGTTTCGGTGAATTCGGTTGCCATCCGAGCCGACGCCCTTGATGTGAATGCCGTCCGTGAGATTGCCGGAAATAAGATTCGCGGTTTCGGGGTCGGGCCCGCCAATGAGGTTGCCGGGAGTTTCCACCAGTGAAATTCCCGCGTTATTGGCCAAGGCGCCCAGGCCGGTGGTATTGACGCCAATGCGGTTGCCCTGAATCAGATTCTCGGAAGCGACGTTCGCCGGCTCGGCGGGCGGGGATTCAATCAGGATTCCCGACAGAAAGTTTCCCGAGATGAGATTGCCCAGAGCAGCAACCCCCAGATTACCCAAGCCAGCCGGGCTACCTCCAATGACGTTGTTACGCCCGCCGCGAATATGAATGCCATGAAGACGGTTGGGAATGGCTGCCATGCCGGCGGCATTGACCCCGATTGAGTTCGCTTCGATCTGGTTGAACCTGGCCCCGGCGCCCATCAGCAGAATTCCACTCTCGTGGTTTCCCGAAATGAGGTTGCGCAGTTTTACGTCGCTGCCTCCAATCAGATTGTTTTGGCGGTGCAGCAAAACGCCGTTGCGAACGTTGCCCACGAGGAGACTGCCGCCCGGAGAGGTTCCAAGAATGTTGCCCTCGATGCGGTTTTCGTCCGTGTGACTCTCGATCCCGTTGAAGCTGTTTCCAGAAATGATATTGCCCGGCGGCGATCCCGGAGTAGCAGTAGCCCCGCCGATGCGAATACCCTTCGCGTCGGAAATCAGAATCCCGTTGCGGCGATTGGGAATGGCCGCGTTCGCGGCGGCGTTGAGACCAATGATATTGCCTTCGATTCGATTGCGCACCGTGCCGGCACCCTGGATCTGAATTCCTTGAAGATTCCCCGAGATGACGTTGCGGGAGGCAATCGTCGGGCCGCCGATGACATTGCCGGAAGCCCCGCCGAACAGGCGGACGCCATCGGCAGCGGTGGGATTGGCCGGACTGGCGGCGCCGGTTTTATCGGTGCCGATGTAGTTTCCCAGCACGCGATTGTTGCTAGATCCAGCGCCCTCGATGGTGATGTTTGCTCCGCCCGTTCCGGCCTTGCCGTTGCCCGTAATGACGTTACGGACGGCGCTGTTCAGGCCGCCGATGACGTTGTTGGTGGAATTGAGGATGTGAATGCCGGACTCGCTTGCGCCCGCGAGAGTCACTCCATCGGTGCGCAGGCCAATGAAATTCGCTTCGATCACATTACCTCCTCTTCCTTGAATGAAGACGCCGTCCTTGCCGAAATTGACGATCGCCAGACCGCGGATGGCAGTGTCGCCCGCCAGCAGATTAAAACCGTTGAGCGGATTCTGCCCCAGCGCGGTTCCGTTCACTTCCACGACCGGATTGCCCGGGGAATATCCCGGTTGGCTGGTGGCATCAATGGCAGTTGGCAGGACAATGTCAGGTAAAGCAGTGGCTGGAGTGATCACGTGCGGACCAGCGCCGGGAATATCGAACAGGATTGTCGAAAAGTTCCGGTTGGTGCTGGCGGCTTCTTCCATGGCAGCGCGCAACGTCACTTCCAACCGTCCGTCCTGAAGCGTTTGGCCGGTCCAAGCGATGCCATCGCCGGGACTGGTATCCGGCAAATCACCGGTGGAGTTCACCACGCCTGGCATGTCACAAGTGGAGAACTCGCTGGTGTTTCCCGCGTTGTCGGTGGAGGTCATGGTCAGGGCGAAGTGTTCACCCGGGATCGTCACGGTGAAGTCCAGTCGTTCGCTGAACGGAACGGTCACCTGATGCAAGAGGAATTCGCCCTCGCCGAAACCGCGCGGATTACATTGCGTGTTCCAGAAGTACTCGACGGTGAACGGCGGGTTGAGATTGGAGTTGATGCGCGCCCGGACAATGGTGTTGCCGTTGGTGCGCTGGATTGAGATGAACTCCGGGGAGCGTTGCGAAAGGTTCGGGCCGGTTCCGGGCGTAAGAAAACGATTGTGGCTGACGCCGTTATCGCCAAGGTCAATGCCAAGCCCGTTGTACCGGATTTCATTCTGAAGAATGGAGTGGCGGCTGGTGCTCGCACCGGCGATGACAACGCCGCTCCCGTTTGCCGAGATGAGATTGCCGCGCCCCGGCCCTCCAATGCGCGTAAGCAACGAGCCACCATCAATGCGAATGCCGTCGGACCAATTAGCCTCGATATAGTTTTTTTCCAAGATGTTCCCGCTCGCCCGGTTATTCCCGGTGCTGGTGATGTGAATGCCGGTTGAATTTAACGCGATACCGTTGGTGGCAACGATGACATTGTCACAGGTATTGAGCAGAATTCCCAGATTGCAGTTCAAGATGACATTGCCAATGACTCGGTTTGCCGGCCCGCCGAAATTATCCCCCTGAATGGTAATGCCGGGGCCGTGATTTCCGACGAGCCAGTTTTGGTCCTCCGGTTGCAGACCACCAATGAGGCAATCCACCACGTTCAAGCCCGGCACGAATTGTGAGGGCGCCTGCCCCATCACAATGCCCCTCCCGTTGCCCAACTCATAAATGTGCTCGTTGAAATCGTTCCCGCCGACATTATTTCCCGTGATGCGCACCCCCTCGGTGTAGCTGCCCATGGCAAAGTTCGAGTACACCTCAATGCCGGCATCTTTATTGGCGGACACCAGGTTGTTGCGGATGACAACGCCGTTCACCCCAAGGATGGTGATGCCTGCGCCGTTGCCCTGAGGAGCTTCGTTTGCTGGATTAATGCCGATCTCGCAGTATTCGATGATCACATTGGTCGGCGCTCCCGAAACGGCATGTCCGGCGACATAAATCCCAGACCGCTGGAAATTAATGATGACCAAATCGGAGATTCTGACGCCTGACGACCCGGCACTCTCAATCCGCAATCCGTGGGTGTCACCCGCGAAGGCTCCGTCAATGACGACATAAGAATTCTGCGGGCCAATAATGGAACAGCGCACGGGCGGCAGCGGGGAAAGGGGCCGTATCGTGACTGAACTCGAAAATGAACTCGAAAACACAAGGTTCTTCGCTGTTTTCGGTGGAATTAAAATTGGGGGAAGCGGAGTTTTCCGGCGACGAAGTAGAGCATGGTGATCAGATGCGTCGTCGAACGGTAGCCGCGAGCCTTGCGTTTGGTCGCGCTGAAGACGCTGTTTAA
>JACZKP010000068.1 GCA_014860005.1 Verrucomicrobiota bacterium
CATTACTCCAACTGCAATCAGGCGACACACACGCCCGCCCGCCGATAATCCAACTTCTCTCGCCCCGGGCACGTGGAAACAACTGTCAGCCCAATCACTTCGCCGCAATTCCGGTTCCTCCCTCGCCCGCTGCCGGTTTCTCCCGGCTGCAGCGTGGTGCGGATTCGCCTTCGACGATTGGCGCAGCCTCCAAAGCAGCGCTGTCCAGCGGATGTTCCTCCTCCTGCCAATGTTTGGAAACCTTTCCATCCCAGCAGGCGAGGTTCAACGGATAAACATCGGGGTCGAACATGACGTGGTAGAAGTGCCAGACAATGATTGCCAGACACGCCAGGATGGCTTCGTAGTAATGAATCGTGAGGGCCACGTCCACGGCCCAGCGCGGCAGCCAGAGCGTCACGTCCATCTTCAGCCAGATCATCAGCCCGGTGACACCCATGATGATTGTTCCCCAGACCACCGCCCAGTATTCCATTTTCTCGGAATACCCAAAGCGCCCGATCCTGGGTTTATCCGGACTCAGGCCGACAAGAAAACGCACCGCCTGCCAGACGTCGGATACGTCTTTCATGGTGGGCATGAAATCTTTCACCAGTTTACGGCCAGCCGGCGTGAGAATGACGTAGAGGATGTGGTAAAGCCCCACCACGAGCAGCACCACTCCGGCGATGCGATGCGCCCAGCGGCGGATGGGTTCACTTGACCCCATCAGCCACGCCAGCCACGAATCGGGAAATCGCAGGGCAAAACCTGTAATCGCCAGCACAATGAAACTCACGGCCAGCACGGCGTGCTGCCAGCGTTGCGAGAGATTCATGCGCAGAATCGGCCGGCCAGCCGATCCCATGTGCGCCTTCACCTTCTTCACCAGCAGCAGCAGGTTGTGGAAGAGCATCGCACCCACGACGCCCACGATCAGCACCAGGTAAATCCGGCGCACCCACCAGTTGATCGCGCCACCCAGATCATCGCCCCGGGTGGCCGAGGTGAGGTCCACGTGAATTTTGCCCGACACGAACCTTTCCGTGGCGCCGGGATGGCAGGCGCCGCAGGTGCTGACCAGATTGGCCGGATGCACCATGGATGCCGGGTCATTGGACGGAAGAACTTTGTGATAGCCGTGGCAACTGCCGCAATTGGCCGCGACGGTGGAACCGTATTGCGACGCCAGTCCATGGTAACTCTCGAAGAACGTCTTTACCCGGTCACGGGGCAGATTGTAGCGGGTGTTCAACCGTTCCGACGCATGGCAACGGCTGCACACGTCCTCGGAAATGGTGCGCGGCCTGGTGCCGGCGAAAGACACAATGCGGTGTTCGTAATGGCAGTCCGTGCAGGTGGGCGCGTCACGCACGCCGGCGGCGAGGGCCTTGCCGTGGATGCTTTCAGCGTAATCCTGCGCGGCCTGATCGTGACATTCGCCACACATTCCCGCCTGTCGCGAAACATGCAGGGGCGAGGCGACAAACTTGGGTGAAACCACCTCGTGCGTGCCGTGACAATCCCGGCAGGTGGCGGTGCCCGGCGTCCCGGCCGCCAGCGCCAGGCCATGAACACTCGCGCCATAAGTGGCCGAATGCTGCTCGTGACAGGTGCTGCAATTCACCGGCTTCGCCGGGATTTCGTCATCGGGATGCTGCTCCGTGAGATCGGTGTGGCAACTTGCGCATGAGTTGGTCGCGTGCGCGGAGGCCCTGATTTTGGCCAGGTCCACGAACATGGAAATCTCGCGACCGGACGGATCCTCCTTGGTGAGGGTTTCGTCCGCGTGACAGTCCATGCAATGGCTGTCCTCCAGTGCGGCAACTGCCACCGCGCCCGTTCCTGCCACAACCAGCGCCACCAACAACCCTGCCAGTCGGGCCGCCCAATCATTCCCCATGCCCATGCGAATAAGTTGCTGCTTCCGGCCTGGAATCGCTCTACATCACTTGGCCTTTGCTTCGCATATTTTGCGTTGGCGGTTGCGCCGGCGCTCGCCGGTCAATTCATTCAGTGCGCCAGCCGCGACACCATTGCGTAGATGATAAGAATGAGGAGCAACACCCCGAGGCCGAAGAAGAAGTAGCCGAACGAGCGTGCGATGCTCTTCCAGCCTTCCCAATCGTCGCGCACCCGGTGCTCGTCCAGGCGGCCATCCGCCACCAGTCGGTCGTACCAGCGTTTGCGGTCGTGCAGCATTTCCGTCTTCGAGATGCGACCGGAGAAGATCACGGTGTCCATCGGGAACTTCTCAATCCGGAAGTGCGTGTTGAAGAAGTGAATGGAGAAGATGAAGCCCGCGGCGAGCAGAGCCTCGTCCGAGTGGATGATGTGCGCCACATTGATGGTCCAGCCGGGCATGAATTGGGTAAAGAACGCCGGAAACCACAGGATTAAACCCGACGAGCCGATGATGAAGACGCCCCAGAACACGGCGAAGTAATCGAATTTCTCCCAGTAAGTCCAGCGGTCGAACTCCGGTTTCGGTCCTTTGCCGAAGAACCATTTGTTGTGGGCCACGAAGTCGCGCCAGTCCTTCCAGGTGGGCATCATGGAATCGGGACCAAACAGGACCGGCCACAGGCGCTTAACCTGGAGTTTGCCAGTGGCCGGATCGCGCAACTTGACCCGCCCCTTCCACGCCTTGCCGGTCAACGACGCCAGATGCAATCCGAAATACAGGAAGGTGACAATGGCCCCAAAGCGGTGCAGCGCCCGGGCTGTTTCCGCCCCGCCGATGAAGCTGAACAACACCTTCGCCCAGTCCGTATAATAGAACTTCAGCGGCATGCCGGTGAGGACCAGCAGCAGGAAGCTCGTCACGACCAGGAAATGCAGAAACCGCTCGAACGGCACGAAGCGCGTGAACCACTCGTCGTCCTTTTCCGTGCGGACCTTGGCCTCACGGAACGTTTTGGTGTCGTTCAAATAAAGATAAAACGCGCGAATCAGCCAGATGATGGTGTGCAGGCCAAAGAAGGTGAATACACCAATCAACAAACCGGTCATGGCCACGAACACCACGTAGAGCACGGGATAATTCTGCCGATCCAGCGGATTGGCGTGGGGCTTGTAGCCGGTGAAACCCATCGTCGCCTTGGGATGACATTGCTGGCAGGTGCCGAGGATGTTTTTCTGCGAGAGTCGCGAGGCCGGATTGCTCTGCGGCAAAACGTCGTGATGCCCGTGGCAGTCGTAGCAGGCGGCCACGTCCGAAGCGACATTGGGTTTGCCCAGCGCCATGGCCTTGCCGTGGTAAGTGTCGCGGTAATAAGTCAGGCGGTCCTCGTGACACCGGCCGCAGCGCTGGTCGCTGACCATTTTGAAGTGGCCGTTCTGCGGTGTTTCGACCTCGTGGGCGGTATGGCAATCCGTGCAAACCGGCCCGCGCGGGTCGCCTTTGAGCAGCAACTGCCCGTGAACACTTTTGTTATAGGTATCTTCCACGCCGACATGGCACTTGCCGCACGTCTTGGCCAGGTTGGCGTGGTTGATCGGCGAATCCCGGTCCACGCCGCGCTTGATGCTATGGACCCCGTGGCAGTCGTTGCAGGAGGGTGCGACGATGAGGCCCATCTTCAACAACGCGCGGCCATGGATGCTGTCCATGTATTGCGACGCGGCTTCCGGGTAATGAATCTGGTATTCCTTGGTCAGACCTGGGTTGCTATGGCACTTGGCGCAGGTCTGCGGGAGGTTGAGTTTGAAGACCGGCGAGTCCGCCTGTTTAACCGGTGAGATTTCGTGCGCGCCGTGGCAATCCCAGCAACTCGCAGCCCCGGACGCACCCAATATGTGGCTCACGCCGTGAATACTGGTGGCGTACTCCTTGGCTTCCGCCTCGTGACAGCCCGCGCAATCCGCCGGCGGCAGTTTGCTCTCATGCACCAGGTCCTTGATCCCAACGTGGCAATCAATGCAATCTAGGGACGAGTGAACTGACTTCTCGAATGTGTTCGTCGGGAACACCAGCGGCACAACCTGATTCCCAATCGTGCGAGTGGTGGTGGGGTCCGAGTGGCAATCCAGACAATCCGCGTTGGTAAATTTCTCCTCCGCTGCCGTGGCCGTTGCGACCGCCAACCAACTCAATGCCACCAACATCAGCGGCTGCCGCCACATGATCCCGTCTCCCGCCCCCATTCCCCTGTTCATAATGGTAGTTTCCCTATAGCCCGCCCGTGTGACAGTCGGTGCATAACCCATCCACCACGTCGCCCGGATGACGAAATTCCTGGCCCCTAGGCGTGAGCAAGTTGAGTTCTTCCCCGTGGCCCTGCGCTAGAATCGTGTGGCAGGAATTGCAGTCGTTGGCCCGAATGCTCTCCTTGCCGTCCGCAGTCTTGTGCCGGCCATCGTGACAGCGGAAACAGCCGTTCCAGATCATGTGTCCGATATGATCGGGGTAGGCCTGCCAGGAGGCCTTCATCTCTGGAAAGAAATTGTTCCGGTAAATCTGCTGGACGGCACCGATGGCGCCCCGCACTTCCTCCTGTGAGCCGGAAAAACTGTCGGGGGAATAATGCTGCGCCAGGATGGTCTCGATTCCCTCCAAGGCCTGGGCGCGGTTGGTGTAATCCTGGGTCAAGGCGAAGACCGCGTTGGACTTGATCCACGGCAGCGTGGCCTCAATGTTACCCAGGTACATCGCCAGGTTCACGGCTTTGTTGGGCGATTGAAATTGGTGGGCCGGACGGTTGTGGCAGTCCATGCAGTCCATCGTGCGGATGGCGAAGCTGCCGGGATCGTCCGTGAAACCGGGGACGCGGAATTCCTTGACGACGCCCTGCTGGTCCGTGATTCGCACCCAGGGGATGGTCAAGCGGGCCGGGTCGTGAATCCACACGTCTTCCTCCTTTTTGGCGGCGATGTATTCCACCTTGTTGGCAATGTTCATGTGCCAGTGGATGCCGCCTGTCTGGCCGCGGCTTGGGTCGCCGCCACCCACCTTCATCGTCATCCGGACGGTAAACGGTGTATTGGTTTCGTCGGCCAGAAAATAGTTGTAAGTGCGGTCCAGGTCGCCGGCGAACTTCTGCGGCCAATGGCATTGCTCGCAGGTTTCCTGGGCGGGCCGCAGATTCTTGATCGGCGTGGGCACCGGGCGCGGGAATTTGTTGAACGCCGTCGCGTAGAGCTGATACATGCCGGAGATTTTCGCCTTCACGAACCATTCGGCGCCGGGACCGATGTGGCATTGCACGCAGGCCACGCGCGCATGCGGTCCGTGCTGGTAGGTCACCAGTTCGGGCTCCATCACGGTGTGGCAGGCTTCGCCGCAAAAGGTCGTGGATTCGGTAAAATGATAAGTGTGGTAGCTTCCGATCGCCGAGATGAGCAGGAACAGCAGACTGCCCACGATGAACATGCCCATAATCTTGCGGTCGCGTGGACGCGACAGATCCACAACCATCCGGGGCAGCAACCCGACTGAATCACCGAGCTTCTTGCGTTCGCGCAACGCGCCAATCAGCGTCAGGAACAATCCTAGAAACAGAAATGCCGGGGCGACAAAGTAGGTGAGGATGCCCACGTAGGGATTCGAAGTCTTGGACAGCGTGTCCATCATGAAGAGCAGCACGAAGGAAAAGAGGCTGCCCACGACGATGACCAATCCGATCAGGCTGATCCAGTTGCGCAGCAACGAGGGGCGGCCCTTCTGAGGAGCGGGAAGCTCAGGAGTTGGATTGTCAGTGCTCATTGGATAAACTTGTTCGACAACCGTTCAAATACTGTGGTTCGCATCAGCAATTGTGACCATTTCCCACGGCAGATGCAAACACCCGATTTGGGGTGCGGCAGCCAAGGCCGCCCATGTCTCAAGACTCCCTGCATGGCTCTTGAGTCTGGCCTGCCGCAGGCTTGTGCCGTCGGGGAGTTATCTCACGCACACTTGCATCCGAAGCCCGGGCTGCGCCCTTCGCGGCGTCACCTCACAACAACGGATTCAATCTGCCGGGACTTCCGCCGCACCGCACCGCACATCTTGTCAAAGGCTCAACCTTCTTTGGCTTGGCCGGAACAGTTTCGACTGCGCCCACGCCTGGATAGAGTCTGGAGTCACGCCGGCGTCGCGGCGGGCTGATCGCTGCCAACACCCGTCGTCGGCAGTTTCTCCGACAAGAACAGTTTTACCAGAACCGTCAGAATCACGAAGGGCAACGCGAGAACTACCGCCGCCATGAACCAGCCTTCCATGCCGGCAAATTCCATCTTGTAGCTCATGACCCCGCGCAGGCTCTTGGAGAAAAGCTGGCCGCCGATAACGACGTTCCAGCGCATCGCCAGCACACCGATTACGATCAGCACGGCGCTGCCAAAATACATCCGCCGACGCACCAGTTCCGGAACACGCTTCCGGAAGAGTTGCAGTGCTCCCAGGATTAACAGTGGCACCAGCGTTCCCAACAGCGCCTGGCCCACGTTTAATGTGTAAAACAGTTTTTCCCGGGCCATGTATTGCATCAGTTGAAAACCTTCCTCCGCCGAATAGACCCGGTGTATCCAATCCAATCCCTCGATGGCCGCATCCACCACCAGTGCGTAGAACAGAAACATGCCCATCACGTCAAGGCAGCGCATGTCCACCGTGCGACGCCGGATCCACGTCAGGATCATGTAATTCAAAACGCACAAAGCGATGCCCGACACCATCGCCGACATGATGAAGATGATGGGCATGAGCACATTGCCCCACCACGGATTGGCTTTTACCGAACCAAAGATAAAACCGACGTAGCCATGCAGCAGAAACGCCGAGGGGATGCCCACGATGGACAGAATGTGGCCGATTTTGTGATCCAGTTTCAGCGATTGCGCCGACGTATCAGTGACGCCCACGGTGAGGATGCGATAAAGCAATCCCTTGAAGCCGCTGGTGGTTTTCGACCATTCGACCAGGTCCTGCCGATAATCAAACCACAGTTCCAGCAACAGCACGGCCATCAGGTACCACGCATAAACAAAACCAAAAATGGCCATCGGCGAGGTAAGATGTGGCGTGATCATCACCTGATAGGAACGGAACGGCTGCCCCAGGTGAAACAGCAAAGGCAACGGCGCACAAAGGAGAAAGGCGAACGCGGTCAACATGGACAGGCGATAAACCGGCTCAAGTGCCTTCACATCGAACACACGCACCAACGACGCCATGATAAACGCGCCGGCCACCAGCCCGGTAATGTAGGGATAGAGTACGATCAGCACGCTCCACAGCGGATGGTGTGTCGCTTCGTTGGGATACACGAAACCCTCAAAGTGCGGCATCACTTCCACGACGATGTTGGTGATTTCTCCAGTCATGGCTATTGCACCTCCCGATCCGCCCCGGCATAGAGCACACGCGGTTCAGTTCCCAAATGCGCTTTCAAGGCCGAGACTCGGTGCATCGCGTAGAACTCCTGGATGGGATCGTTGGGAATCGGATTCTTCAGGTCGCCAAAGATGCGGGACTGCGTCGGGCAGACCTCCACACAAGCTGGCTGTAATCCACGCGTGATGCGGTGGTAGCATAGCGTGCATTTCTCCGCCACCCTGGTGACCGGGTTCAAAAAGCGGCAACCATAAGGACAGGCTTGGATGCAAAAGCCGCAACCGATGCAATACTTGGAATCTATCAACACCGCCCCGTCCGGCGCATCAAAAGTTGCTCCCACCGGACAGACCTGCACGCACGGCGAGTGGTGGCAAAGATTGCACAGTTTGGGAACAAAGAAGGAGTGTTGAATGTCTTCCTTCGGCACCGGTAACTCCGGGTAGCCACGCATTCCGCCGTTCGGCGAATCCACATGCGTCTTACCCCGGACTTCACCCGATCCCGGCTCGGGCTTCTCGATTACATACCGCTCGACCCAAGTGCGGAAGTAAGGCCCCTCCGGCACTTTGTTCTCCTTCTTGCAGGCCTCCACACACGAACCGCAGCCGATGCACTGGTTGATGTCAATCGCCATCACCCACTTGTGCTTGGTGGGATCGTATCCCCTGGGCGCATTGCTGGAGACGAGAACCTTCTGGACGGCGGCCTTGGCGGTCTTGACCACCGGCAGCGCGGCCAGTCCGGCGGCGAGGGTGCCTAACTTGCCGAGAACCTTACGACGGGAGAAGGTGTTGCTCATGGGACCTCCGAAGGGGCGTGGGGAACATGACACTCGGTACACTTGTCGCCCGGGTAATGTTCCTTGGGGTTGATTTGTTTGAGCCACTTGGGGCGTGAAGGATTCGCCTCGTGACACTTCACGCAGTGGCTGTAGGTGAGCACCTCCATCTTCACATCCGGATTGTCCACGTGCGCCTGACCGAATCCGTGGCACCCTTCGCAGGAAAGCGTCTTGTGTTCAAATTTGGCAAGGAGCTCGACTTCGTCCGAATGACACTCGGCGCAGGCTTTCTGCCCGGCCAGCGAAATGGGATGACTGGCAATCTCCATCAGCGCGGCGCCGCGATAGAATCCATACTGACCAAATGAAGCCGGCGTCAGAAGGAACTTGGCGACCATATAACTGCCAACAATACCGAGTGTCAGCAGCACCAGTCGCACAACCTGTGGAGGCATTCGCGTTAATCTCATAACGGGACCGCACCAGTGATTGCCATGGTTGATTGGCTGGTTGGGGGAGTGCCACAGAAGCCGGCCCTCTGTGGCACACTTTTGAGATCGCGACTACTGTTTCTTGAACTTTCGCATGTAAGCCACCACCGCTTTGATCTCGGCATCTTTGATGCCTTCGGTCGGCTTCATCACAACCTTGCCGCTCTTGTCTTTGAATCCCTCCTTGATGGCTTTGAAGATCGCCTCGTCCTTGATGGCTTCCTGCACTTTCGGATCGGTGTAATCCTTGGCCCCCATCTTCTTCCCCATCTTCGTTTCACCCTTGCCATCTGCCCCGTGACACTTGGCGCACTCTTTGTCGTAGATTACCTTGGCGTCTTGGGCCTGAACTGCCAACACCGGCAAAGCCAGCGCGGCCACTATCATCGGAATTAGTTTCTTCATGGTTTGTTCTTTGTTTGCGTTGTTGCTTTGCATTGCTTCGGAGCCACCCTTGTCAGCGGGATACAGCCCGTGCTGTAGTCCACTGGCCCGAAAACCTGTTGCCCGGTTTCTAACCCCAGCGCCGGGCACTCCAGCGGGGTTCTCTTGGAACCCCCAACCGGCAGGGAATTCGCTACCGCTCACTCACGGCATCCTCGTTTCGGCCGGGGCCTTACTTCTTGAAACTGCGCATGTACTTGACGAGCGCCTTGATCTCGTCGTCCGTCACACCCTCCGCCGGCTTCATCACCACTTTGCCCGCCTTGTCCTTGTAACCTTCCTTGATGGCCTTGAAGGCTTCTTCGTCCTTCATTTCCGCTTGCACCTTTGCCGCGGTGTAATCCTTGACCCCCAACTTCTGGCCCATCTTCGTGTCGCCCTTGCCCTCCTTACCGTGACACTTGGCGCAATCCTTGGCGTAGATTGTCTTGGCATCTGCCGCATAGGTCGCCATCGCTGACCCGACGGCCAGCATCACTGCTAACGCAATAATTCTTTTCATTATTCTTCCTTCTCTGTGTTGTTGTCTTACATCCGAGCGCCCTTAGGCGCGTTTCAGTATTCGCCGTGAGTATCGTTCAAGGGTCGCCTGCGCACTACCCTTGTCTTGCTCAATGCTTCGCATTTTTTGCTTTGTTGAACGACAGCCGAACGACGGCTCAGGTTTCACGGCTCATCAACCGGTTTCGAGTGTAAGCAATCAACCCGCCCGCCTTGATGATTGCTTGGCGCGATTGCGGCAGCGGCACGATGGCATACGCCCGACCCGTGCTTGTATTGACGATCTCGGCTTCGCTTAACTTCAAATCGTCACCCACGTTGGCCTCGATGCCGGGGCAGGTCACGATCCGCATGCCAAGATTGATGGCGTTTTGGAGGAAAATGCGGGCAAAGCTCTTCGCCACAATCACGAGTTGGTGGCCTTTCAGGCAGGACACCGCCTGCTCGCGCGAGGAGCCGCAGCCGAAATTGTGTCCGGCCAACAACACGCTGCCAGGTGAAAACTGCCCCGCGTTGAGCTTCCCGTTGAATGCTGCGTCGTCGGCAAACGCGAACTGCGGCGTTTCTGCGGGCAGCACCGTGGCCATGTAGCGGCCTGGATAAATGACGTCGGTCGAAGTGTCATCGCTGACCCGGTAAACCACTGTTGCCATACACATGTTCAAATCTGGGTTGGTTTAACTACGGTTTGTTCCCCTCATTGGCGAGGCGCACCACGTTCAACTTTCTCTGGGATCTGTAATGACGCCCGTCAGCGCCGATGCTGCAGCCACCGCCGGGGAACACAGATATACCTCAGCCGTCGGGTTGCCCATTCGGCCTTTGAAATTTCGGTTCGTCGTCGAGAGCGCCGTTTCACCGTCGCCCAGTGCGCCTTCGTGGATTCCCAGGCACGGACCACACCCGGAATTCATCACCACCGCGCCTGCCTGCATGAAAGTCCCGACGTAGCCTTTCGCCAGCGCCTGACGGTAAACTTTTCCCGAAGCTGGAAAGATCAACATCCGCGTTCCTGCCGCGACCTTTTTGCCCTTCAGAATCCGGGCCGCTACCGCCAGATCATCCAGTCGTCCGTTCGTGCAGGAGCCAATGACAATCTGCTGAATCCGCTTCCCGGCAACCTCACCAACTGGTTTCACATTGTCCACTGTGTGCGGACAGGCAATTTGCGGTTCGAGTTTTGCCACGTTGAGTTCCAGCACGCGTTCGTAAGCTGCGTCAGCGTCCGGCCCCATGAATTCGTGCGTGTCCGTCACGCCCGCCTCCTCGCGCAAGTAACGCGCCGTCTCCTCGTCCGGCGGCACGATGCCCGCCGTCGCGCCCGCCTCGACCGCCATGTTGCACAGCACCAGCCGGCCAGACGTGGACATTCGGCGAATCGTCTCACCGTGAAATTCCAGCACCTTGAAATTCGCGCCTTGCGCCGTCAACCGACCGATCAGATGGAGTATCAAGTCCTTGGGGCCGACAAATCTTCTGAAGCGGCCCTTCACCACGACCTTGATCGTGGGCGGCACTTCCACGTTCAACGCCACTCCCAGCGCCCAGACGCTGGCCATCTCGGTGGCGCCGATGCCAAACGCGAACGCGCCCAGCGCGCCATGACTGGTGGTGTGCGAATCCGTGCCCACCACTACCGCCCCGGGCCGCACATATCCGTTCTCCGGCAGAATCTGGTGACAGATCCCACCCACGTCGCCGCGGATGTCGTGGAACTTGCCAATGCCTTGGGCGCCGACGAACTCGCGGACTTTCTTCTGATTGGTGGCGGTCTTCGGTGATTCGGCAGGTACCCGGTGGTCGAAAATGATTGCCACGCGGGTCGGGTCCCAGAGCCTCGGTTGAAGTGACGTGCCTTGGTAAATTTCGAGAAATTGATTGATTACCAGGGCGGCATTTTCGTGCGACATCGCCAGATCAACCTTCGGTTCAACCACGTCGCCGGCTTTCACCGAGGCGAGGCCGGACGCTCGGGCCAGAATTTTCTCAACAATGGTCATGCTCATAATGTGTTCTCGGTAGCCGCCGACGTAAGGAGGCGGACGTTTGCGAACTGGGTCTTCCGCCTCGTCACGTCGGCGGCTATTCAAACTTTCACCCAACAATCTTCGCCGCGCCCTTGTACTTTTCTTCGAGCCGCTGCCCGGGCAGATATTGATCCTCAAGCTGCTTGTATTCCTTCAGCCCAACAAAATCCGTGAATTCCTCGAAGGATGAAATCCATTGCGTCTGGCCGGGCAGAGTGCCGGTGGCCGACGCCTTGAGCGCTTTGAAGAAATCCGTGAGCGCCTTGTGCGCGACCATGCACGACGCGACCGGGATCGAAACACGGCCCACGCCCATCTTCGCCAACTCGGGAATCGGCACCAGCTCGGTCTTCATGCCGGAGATGGCGTCCATGAGGTTCACCGAAAGCGGCCCGTTCAAGGCTTTGACCGCTTTCTCGATGTCCGCTTTGGTCTTGATGCCGTCAATGAACGCGAGGTCCGCCCCGGCGGCGAGGTAGAGATTGCAGCGGCGGATGGCTTCGTCGAGGCCGAGCACGCTGAAGGCGTCGGTGCGGGCGTTGATGATGAAATCCTTATCGCCTTGGTCGCGCACGTCGGCGCAGGCGCGGACCTTGCCGGCCATTTCGTCGGCATCAATGACCTCCTTGCCCGCCATGTGCCCGCAACGCTTTGGGAACACCTGGTCTTCGATATTCATGCCGGCGACGCCCATGGCGATAAGCCGCTCGGTAATGTAAGCGGCGTTCACCGCGTTGCCGCCGCCCGTGTCCACGTCCGCCATGACCGGAATGTTCACCGCCTGCGCGATGTTCCAGGTGATCTCGAGCACGTCCTTCATCTGGACGAGGCCAACGTCCGGTTTGCCAAGCAGCGAAGCCGCGAGGCCGTAGCCCGAAATCTGGATGGCTTCGAAGCCGCAGGCCTCGATGACTTTGGCGCTCATCGCGTCGTGGCAACCCACGACCGCCACCGCGCGCCGTTCCATGATGGCTTTCCGCAAGACTGTGGTTTTCTTCATGGTGGTGTTCTCCGAAATCTCAATTTCAACCACGGCCCACGCCACTCGGTGAAGCGCATGGTTCGGCACGAGAATCCACACCTCGGTAAAGCAAACAAATCAGCGTGAGTGTGATTGCCCCCGAGGCTGCACCAGCAAACACGACCGCAAAAACTAAACCGGCGTTTCCTCCATTAAGCGCCGCCAGAACGCTGCGGATGACGACACACACGCCGCACGCGGCACCAGCCAACACAGAGAGCATGAGGAGACGATGCGGCGACAACTGGCGAAATGATCTGAGGGCAGAAATCCACCTCATGAGCACCGGGACAATAATGAGGGCGGGGAGGTAGGTCGTCCAGTTGAAGGCCATGCCGCGGAATACGTAGGTAGCTACAGCGACGGGGTACTGCAAGTCACTCCGGTCCTTTGTGCAGCACAGGAGTATGGCTACGGCGAGGAGCGGCGCTATTGTTAGCATGGCAATAATGCTGAGGACCGGCCGAGCCACTCTTTTGCCCCGAATGCACAGACCAGCTAGGAAGCTGACGCCGAGGAGAATGCCGAAATTGTAGAGCCAATAATCGGGAGGGTGCCGGAGGCCGGGACCACTGTGATGGGAATCCAGCGTCTCCCATGGGAATGGCCACCCATACGCCTCGCTCGCCACACAGCAAAATGCGGGATTGAACGTGCGGGCGGAGGCAAGCATTACGGCGGCTCCGGCAAGCGCGACTGCCAGCGTCAGGATTAGCTGTTTCTTAGCTCTGCTCATTTGCCGAACGTTAGAGTTGAGCGACGTGGGCGGTCATAGCTCGTCCGAGTTGCCCACGAAGGTCGTTCGCCCGTGTCTGCTCCAGTTGACAGCCACTCATTCATCAGAGTTTTGCCGCAACCGCCTTCGCCATGTCGAGCGTGGAATCCTGCCCGCCCAGGTCGTAGGTGCGGACGTTGCCTTCCTTGATGACCGCCACCACCGCGCCTTGAAGCGCGCTGCCTTTGCCCGCTCCGCTGAACTCTACAGCGGTGGACGAAACGAAATTTGCCAAGTCAGCCGCGCAAGTGGTAGGGTTCGGCGAGTTATGAGTTACAAAGGCATAGTTAAGAACGGCGTGGTTGTGCTTGAGCCGCCGGCGGATTTGCCGGAGGGAACGTCCGTCCGCATCGAACCCGAGCCTGCGCCAGTCGTCCGCGACGACGACTTGGACCCAGCGTGGCGGATGGACGAGCTTGCCGGACCAACGGGCATCCCGGACCTTGCGGTAAACGTTGATCACTATCTCTACGGGCATTCGAAGGTGACCGATGGCAAGTAAGGTCGTTTTTCTCGACACCAGCGGCTGGGTCGCCTTGTTCAACGGACAGGACGCTCTGCATTCGACTGCGGCGGACGCTTGGCGTCGCCTTGGCCATCTGGGGTACCGCGTGGTGTCCACCGACTGGATCGTCGCTGAAACCGGCAATACCCTCGCCCGCACCCTCGTCCGACATCGTTTTCCGCAAGGCGTGCAGCGGCTGCTTCGCCTCCCGCAGGCCCGCCTTGTGTTTGTGACGCCTACCCTGATGGAGCGCGCCCTCCAACTGTACGCGGATCGGCCCGACAAAGCCTGGGGACTCGTGGATTGCGCCAGCTTCATCGTCATGGCGGATGAAGGTATCAGGGAAGCCTTCACGACCGACAAGCATTTCGAGCAAGCGGGGTTCGAGCGCCTGCTCCCGTTCGTGACTGGTTGAGGCATCGTGGTTTTAACTCCCATAGCTGTTCAGCGCCATCACTATTGGCCGGCGTATTTCGGCGCGGACGCGTGCGTAGTCTCGAACACCGCCAACTTCTGCACGACGTTGCCCGAGCAGCCGAAGCCCAGCCCGCCCACCGTCTGCCGTGGGTAGCCGTCGAGGTAAGGAGGCGGACTTTCTTGTTGCGCACCACGTTCCGCCTCCACCCGTCGTCGGCCACCGTTCAGGGATTCCATGCGCGTAGCTTTAGGGGAATTTGTACGCTCAAGGCAGAGCCCGTTCATGCACCATACCAAGCGTTGGCACTGCGGTAACTGGCCGTGCCCGATGTTGCCCTGGCCGGCCTTCAGTTTTCCGCATGGAACTTTCCAATGCATGACCTCGTTGGCGAGAGTATGCTCATCATGGAAAGGTGCAATTTCAAACTTCGTTTGTCGAAAGCCGGGTGGCGAGCCGACCGGTTGGCAGTTGTTCAACCGGACAAGAAGCTGTAAAAGGAATTCGTTCGATGGGAATGGCAAACATCATCCTGCTCGTGACGCTGGCTCTTTGGGCGGCGGGGTTTCTGCTATTCCCCCGATTACGCCGATGCGACAGCGGCGCGGGTCCGGCCCGGTCGCTGACGGTCAGCGTCATCATTCCCGCCCGCAACGAGGAACACAATCTGCCCGCACTGCTGCGTTCGCTTGCGGCGCAACCGGTGAAGCCGCACGAGATCATGGTGGTGGATGATGGCTCGACAGATCGCACGACGGAAACCGCCCGGCAAAACGGCGCAACGGTCATCGCTTCGCAACCGCTGCCCGAAGGCTGGCGCGGCAAAACCTGGGCGTGTCACCAAGGGGCGCAAGCCGCGACCGGCGACCTGCTGCTGTTCGTGGACGCGGATACATGGTTCGAGCCGGACGGGCTGGCGCGGATTCTGGGCAACTACTCCGGTGGCGCGCTTTCGGTCGGTCCGTATCATGCGGTGCGGGAAAGCTACGAAGACCTGTCACTGTTCTTTAACTTCAACATGACTGTCGGCACGGTGCCAAAGGGTCTGTTCGGGCAGATGCTGCTCGTGGATCGCGAGAGCTACCGGCGCGTGGGTGGGCACGAAGCCGTGAAGGGGCGCATTCTGGAGAACTTCTTCCTCGCCCAGCAATTCCGCGCGGCTGGCATCGCGGCGCGCAGCGCGACGGGCCGGGGCGGGTTCTCGTTCCGCATGTATCCAAACGGCCTGCGTGACTTGATTGCCGGCTGGACGAAGGGCTTCGCGTCCGGGGCCGGCCAGACGCCGCGCGGCGTATTGTTCCTGGTAGTGGCATGGATGATCGGACTGATGTTGGCTCCGCTGGGCTGGCTGGTGGCCGGCGACTGGTTGCGATGGGGGATGATGTATCTACTGTGCGTGGCGCAGGTGGCGTGGTTTGGGCGGGCCGTGGGCGCGTTCCGATGGTCCACGGCGTTGCTCTATCCGGTGCCGCTGGTGTTCTTCTTCGCCGTGTTTGCCCGCTCGGCGATGCGCTCCGGCAAGCAAGTCAGTTGGAAAGGACGCGAGATCCGTGCTGATTGAACTACCCATCGCGTGGATCATCGGATTGAACGTGGCCGGCTGGCTCGCGATTCAAATGGGCTTCGCCTGGGTGTTTACGAAGCTGCCGGTGACGTGGTTCAATCCGGGCGGAGCTTTTGATTGGGAATGCAACGGACGTTTCCACGAACGCGTGTTCCGCATCAAGGCTTGGAAGGATCGCCTGCCGGACGCGGCGCGCTGGTTTGGCGGCGGCTTTGCCAAAGGCACGCTGGCCCGAGCGGATCGTGATTACCTGCGGCGCTTCATTCGCGAAACCTGGCGCGGCGAGCTTTGCCATTGGTGCGCTCTGGGCTGCGCGCCAGTGTTCTTCCTTTGGAATCCATGGTGGGGCGACCTGATCATCGTCGCCTACGCGCTGGCGGCCAACCTGCCGTGCATTCTCGCGCAACGCTACAACCGCGCGCGTTTCCACAAGTTGCTCGCGCGACGATCATGACCGGCACACCGGGAAATGGTTGAAGTCGTTTGCGTTACTGAACGAGTTCCGTTGGAGTTGGGTGGTGAATCATCAGGACTTGGCGAGCTGTTCGAGCCGGCGCATCGCTTCGAGACACGCCCGCCCCGAGTGATACGGCCCCTTCCATTCGCTGACCTTTGGCCGTTGCGCCTCGGGCTTCCCATCCGGGTTGATGCGCCAGAACCAATCCCCGTGGACCCGATCCGCGATGTGCTGCTCGATGAAATTCCAGACGCCACGGGCGGCCTCAAAGTGTTCCGCCTCGCCACTGATCTGCCAGGCATTGATGAAACCGACCAATGCCTCAGCCTGCGGCCACCATTCCTTTCCGGCGTCAACGATCTTCCCTTCCTTGCCTTCGTAACAAAGTCCGCCATTCGAACTGATGCCCTCCTGTAGCGCGGCCTTGGCCATGCGCAGCGCAACCGCTTCCACTTCGCGCTGAAGTTCCTGGTCACCCAATGCCTCCGCCGCCTCGCACAACAGCCAGCTTCCTTCAATGTCGTGTCCGAATGTGTAATTGTCGGAAAGCACCTTCCAGGAGTCGTCAAAGAAATGGTGGAAATGGTGGGTGTGGGAGTCGAGTATCTTATCCACGAAAAGGCGGATCAATTCGCGCAGGCAGGTGGCCACTCTTGCGTCCGGCCATGCGCGGTGAAGGGTGGTAAGCGCCTCCAGCACGTGAAGATTCGTGTTCATGGATTTCTGCGCGTTGATTTCCCGGCCGCCGACCTGCGATTCAGCACCTGAGGCCGACCAATCGCGTTTCCGGGCCTCATAATAACCGCCCTGCCGGGGATCATGGGCGTGACGCTCCAGCAACTCGAACAACTCCTTTGCGCGGGCCAGTGCCGCTGGCGCGTCAACGGCAAGGTGAAATTCTGCCAGGGCGTAAATGTAGAAGGCCTGCCCGTAAATCTGTTTGGAATCATCAATGACCCGTCCAGTGTCGTCGAGCCGCCAGAACGCGCCGCCGTGTTGACTGTCCCAAAAACGCTGCATCACCCACTCCAGGGCGCGTTCGGCCATTTCATGATACAACCCCTCCTGCCGTGCGCGGTGCGCCGCTGCGAACGTCCAGAGAATTCGCGTGTTCAGAATCAGCCCCTTGGGTTTCGTGCGATCGGGCTTGAGGTCATTCGACAACCAACCCATCCAGCCGCCGCGCTCACGATCCAGCGCCGGTCCGGACCAAAACGGCAGAATGTGATCAAATAAATGCTCCTCCACCTGACGTTTCAGGATGCCCACGCTGGCCAGTTGGGAAGCGGAAAGTGTGATTTTCATTGCAGGGTGTTGAGGATGGAAGCAGGCAACTGCGCAGTGTTCACGACTCGGCGAATCGCCAGACGGCAACTGTTGGCGTCTGGTGCGCTTGATCCATTTGGATGGTGGTGCGTGCCTTGGGTGTCCAGGGAAATAACCATGCGGGGATGATTGCGTGACGCAGCGGAGGCAAGTCAAGAATTACGATTCTGCCTGTCTTGTCGGTCACAATCGAAGATTCAGTAAAATAATTGGTGATGCCAAGATTCTCCACCAGCGGCTGAAAGCCTTGTCATTACCCACATCTTTTTAGCGTTGGTTAAAGGTTTCTACTCCTTCGGCCATCCACATCAGGCGCTGCCAGCCGCGCCAGATGGTTTGCCAGCCAGGTAGGCCGTCGCCTTTGCGCCCGAGGAAGCCTCCGA
>JACZKP010000069.1 GCA_014860005.1 Verrucomicrobiota bacterium
TACCGTTCCGGCATTGCTGGAGGCGTGAACACGCGCTCCTTCGATCATCTTATCCAAGGCTGGCGCACCGTCGCGTCTGGCCTGCCCGATCGTCGCACCGGCGATAACACTCAGTTTGAGATGGCTGACATTGCGCTGTCAGCCTTCGCGGTCTTCTTTACCCAATGTCCCTCGTTCCTGAGCTACCAGCAGAACATGGAGCAGACCCAAGGCCGGAACAATGCCCGTTCTCTCTTTCAAGTGGGCCGCATCCCTTCTGACAACCACATCCGCCAGACACTCGATCCGGTGGAACCTCACCATCTGTTCAGCCTCTTTGATGATCTGCACCAGGCATTCGATCAGACCGGTTTGCTGCCAGCCATGCGCGCGGTGGGCGACACCCGCCTCATCGCCCTGGATGCCACATGGTATTTTTCCTCCCAATCTAAAAATGTTCACTGTCCCAACTGTTCCTGCATCCGGCACGCCGAGGGCCACACCACGCATTTCCACAGCGCCATCACTCCGGTCATCGTCAGTCCCGGCCATTCCCAGGTGGTGCCGCTGCGCCCGGAGTTCATAGTGCCGCAGGACGGGCAGGCCAAACAGGATTGCGAAATCAACGCGGCCAAGCGTTGGCTGGCGGCTCACGCCGCCCGTTACTCCACCGGCAACGACACCTTGCTGGGCGATGACCTTTACGCCCATCAACCCTTCTGCCGGCAGGTGCTGCTGCACGATTTCCATTTTATCTTCACCTGCAAGCCGGCCTCCCACACCCACTTGAGTTCCTGGATTGATGGCCTGGAAGCCGCCGGCCAACTGCACACCTTGAAGCTGCGGATCAAAGGCAAATCCAACCGCTGGGAACACCATCACTATCGCTGGGCCAATGGCGTGCCGCTCACCGACAGCGACGACGCTTTGAAAGTCAACTGGTGCGAAGTCACGATCACCGATGCAGACGGAGCCGTGCGTTACCGCAACGCTTTCATCACCGACTGGAAAATAACCGACGGAAACGTCGCCGGACTGGTTGCCGCCGGGCGGGCGCGGTGGAAGATCGAGAACGAGAACAACAACGTGCTCAAGAACCGGGGCTATCACCTGGAACATAATTTTGGTCACGGCAAGAAGCATCTGGCCAGCCTGCTGATGACGATGAACCTGCTGGCCTTCGGCCTGCACACGCTGCTGGAGTTGACCGATGAGAGTTATCGGCTGATTCGCTCCACGGTGGGAGCGCGGCGCAAATTCTTTCAGCATCTGGAGGCGTTGACCACGTATCTGCACTTTGAAACGTGGGAACGCTTGATGGATTTTATGATGCGGGGCCTGGAAATCGGGCCCTATGCCGTTCAAAAAAGCTGAAACCCGCGAATCCGGAGAAAAACACGCTCCAGCCAGCGTGAGGCTACGCCTTGCTCGCGTTTCATCCCACAGTCTTCAGCGCCGCTATATTCCCACATTGCTTTGCCTCAATCCACCTTCACCCCCGCTTGTAACCATCCCGCACTTAATCAAAATGAGAACTGCTGTTCGCGGGCTCTGGATTCGCAACGGCCATTACCACGCCCGGCTAGACTTTGCGGATACCCAGGCCGGGGACCGCGAAACCCGCCCGGTTCACCTCGCGCAGGCCCACACCTTCCCGCAGGCGCACACCGAATTGCGCCGCCTCCAGTCCAAGCGTGAAATGGAGGAACTCCCGGTGCTGCGTCGCTGTCCGAAATTCACGGACTCCCTCGAGTAATATCACGCGTACCACGAATTGGTTACCGACGCCAAGCGGCCCCGCACCATCACCACCGAGAAAGGCAGCCTGCGGGCTTGGGAAGCCCACCTTGGCGAGACGCGCTCGAACCACATCACGCCCGCGATGATCCGGTCCATCATCGCCAAGCGGCAGGTCGCAGGAGTCTCTGGCCGCGCCGTCAATCTCGCCATTGTGATTCTGCGCAACGTACTCAAGCGAGGCATTGAGGACGGTGGGCTGCGTCGCTTCCCCACTGAAACAATGAGCCGCTCAAGTGACTGCCGCGCAATAACAACTCCTTCAACTTGACGCCATCGAACGCCTCTGTGCGGCGGGCCGCCGCGCCACGTTTCTATGAGGGCAGGGAGGCCCAACCTGGGTAGACCGGACTCCCGCTCAAGAACGCCCAGGCGTTCGCCGATTACATCCGGCTCATGTCTTTCTACGGGTACCGCATGACTGAGACGATCCATCTGAAATGGAGCGATGTGAATGGGGAACGCAAACAACTCACAATCGGGAGCGATGGGGAGGCAAAGAATCGCACGGCGCGCCGGGTGGATTTCAATCCGCCCTTGGAAGTACATCTCCGGGCGATGCTGACGCGGCGGGCGCCGAACCCGCAGTCCTCTCTGGTCATCCGGGTCGCTGGCGGAACGCAGTCGGTCTTTCAGGCGAGCCAATTGCCGGGCACTCAATGCGAATCGTGTTCGTCTGCTGGCAATAATGCAAACTGCTCACAAAGGCCGAACAAAACCAAATCATTTTACCGACGATTTCGGCTCCTTTTCGCTTGGCGTGTGCCTCTGCCAAAATCTCTAGCATCTGGTTTGGTTTGATCCGTCCCGCATGGTCGTGGCGAATTATGAAAGCAAACGAAAACCGCGATCAAAATCCCCAGCAGGGCTGGACTGCGTTGAATGCGCGGCTGGACCGGCGGGGACGCTCGGAGACCACTGGCTATCGCTGGCGAAAATGCGATTGGCTCGAGACCACGATCAACGCGGGCAAGCATTACCTCTCCGTCGAGCAGCAGCGCGACTTTGAGCGCCGAGCAGCAGCCGGGGAATCCGCCACGACGCCTGTCACACCCTCCACTCCCCGCCTCGATTCGCCCCCCATCGTCGCCAAATAAACAATCCACACCGATTTGACCGTGAGCCAACTTCCATCATTCCTTCAAGACCTGCTCGCCAGTCCGCCCCGTGCCGGGGAAGGCGTCCACGGATGGTTGAACATCCCGCACAGAATCTGAATGGAGGTGAAAAACCCTAATCAAATCGCCAACGCAATCACAGAATCTTCCCGAACCCCGCAGACCCTCCGCGCTGAAGCCGTCGGAAAACCGTCAGCGAAACCATGACCAGCAGCAGCGTTAGGCGGCGCGTTGCGCCAGACTTCCCACAACGGCATCAAAGGCGGTCGCCGAGAATGTAGGCAGCAACTCTGCCGCGCCCTTTCACCTCCACACCGTTCTTAAGCGTCAGGCAGTATTTGCTTCGCAAGCGTTCACGAGTTGATTCCGAAACGAGAATGTTGTCCGGATCGCCGGCGGATTCCAACTGGCAGGCCAGGTTGACCGTATCGCCCCACAGGTCGTAGGAAAATTTATTCCGTCCGATGACGCCCGCGATGACCGGACCAGTGGCCATGCCGATGCGGAGGCGGATGGAAGTATCGTACCGATGATTGAACTGCGCGACTTCCTTGCGCAATTCCAGCGCCAGTTCCGCCATGGCCTCGGCGTGATCCTCGCGCGGACCGGGAAGGCCGCCGGCCACCATGTATGCATCGCCGATGGTTTTGATTTTCTCCAGACGGCGCTTCCCGACCAGCACGTCGAAAGCGGAAAAGATTTCGTTCAACATGCAAACGACCTGCTCGGCGCCAACGTGAGTCGTCAGCGTGGTGAAGCCAACCAAATCTGCCAGCAGCACGGTCACGTCCGCGTGGCTGTCGGCGATGTTCACGTCTCCCTGTTTCATCTGCTCGGCAACAGATTTGGGGAGGATGTTCAAAAGCAGACGTTCGGATTTCTCCCGCTCGACACTGAGCTGGTCAAACAACGATTTGGTGTAGGCGGCGTTGCCCACCCGGAGGGTCACGTCCTGGATGTCCACGGGCTTGTTCAGGAAGTCGTTGGCGCCGGCCTTGATGCCCATCAAGCGTTCCTTGCGATCCGACAGCGCGGTCACCATCAGGATGGGAATGGCCGCCGTTTCCTCGTTGGTTTTAAGCCGCCGGCACACTTCAAAGCCGTCCATGAGCGGCATCATCACATCAAGCAGAATGACGTCCGGCGCACGTTCGGCAATGCTGTCGAGCGCCTGCTGGCCGTTTACTGCCTCAGCAACTTCGTAGCCCTGCGCCTCCAGTGGGTCGCGCAACAAGGTGCGGTTTGGTTCTTCATCGTCCACGACCAGCACGTAGCCGCGCGAGCGCGACGCTTCAATCTTCGGACGTTCGCAGTTCAGTATTTCGTTTTGCATGGATTTTATTATGGTTCGTTAACTTGGAAGACATGTGCCGGTGGATTCGAGCAGGCGAAGGACCGTGGCGATGAAAGTTCTGGTGTCAATCGGTTTGGTCAAATAGCCGTCGCAGCCCGCGCTTCGTGCAATCTCTTCGTCGCCTTTCATGGCGTGTGCCGTAATGGCGATGACGGGCAGATGAGAGGTCGCGGGGTCGGCTTTGAGCGCCCGGGTGGCGCACAGCCCGTCCATGCCCGGCAGACTGAAATCCATCAGCACGAGATCGGGCGAAGTTTCGCGCGCCAGGTTCAGGCCCTCCTCGGCCGTTCGCGCATGATGGACGACGAACCCATTCACTTCCAACAGGTCTGCGACCAGTTCAAAGTTCAACTGATTATCCTCGATTACAAGCACCCGGTTGGCATTCATGCTGGAGCTCCTGTTTCGAGGGGTTCATCTTCCATGAACTCCAGACGCTCGACGTTCGCGAGCAACTGTTCCGTCTCCGTTTTGCAGGTGATGGACTGTACGTGAATGGCCAGGCGTTGTCGTTCCTCCTCACTGAGCACCGTGCCGGTGTGAACCAAAATGGGAATATTTTTCGTCTGAGGATGCCGCCGCAATTCCTCGACCAGTTGCTTTCCGTCGAAGTCGGGCATGATCAAATCCAGGATGACCACGTCCGGATGGTAGTTGAGGGCGAGTTCGAGCCCATCGCGGCCGTTGGCCGCCTGCAACACCTGAAAGCCCTTGTGCAAAAAGGTCTTGGCCACCATTTCCAGAACGGCCGGTTCGTCTTCGACAATCAACACGGTTTTGACTTCCTTGCCCGCGAGCTTGTCGTCATGCCGGAGAGCATCAATCAATCGCGGCTTGACTGCATCCGCCGCAAAAGTTTCACCGTTCAGCAAACTGAAACCAAGTCGCCCCTGGAGGTCGGCCGAAAAAATGACGGCAGGAATTCTGGAGGGAACCCGCGAGTGCAACGCCAGCAACACCGGCGAGGCGGGCAGATCGGCCAGTTTCGAATCAATCGTGATGGCAAATGGTCGCCGGGCATTGACCGCTCTGACCATCTCCTCGGCGTCCCAGGCCATCGCGACGCCGTAGCCGACTCCGGTCAGGTAGTCATTGATGGTGCGTTGTGTCTTGGCTTCATCGGTCACGACGATTACCTGCGGGTGAAGCGCGTTACCATTGCGGGCAAGAACATCCGCGGGTTGGTCTGCTTGCGACGCGGCGGACTGAATCGGCAGTAGAAAAGCAAACGTGCTGCCCCTGGTTTCGACCCCTTCGCTTTCCACCCAAATTCGCCCGCCGTGCATTTCCACGAACCGCTTGGTCAAAGCCAGGCCCAGTCCGGTGCCCTGCTGCTGGCGGCCGTACGAGGAGTCCACTTGCTCGAATTCGACAAAGATGCGCTCGTGGTCCTGCGGTTGGACTCCAATGCCGGTGTCGGTCACCGCCACACGCAGGTAGTCCTCCACCGTCGTGTGTTGAGCGGCACCTTCGGAATTTTTTTCGAGCGTCGCCATCACGGTCACGCTTCCGCGCTCGGGTGTAAACTTGATGGCGTTGCTCAACAGGTTGTAAAGAATCTGCCTGAATTTCGCCTCGTCGGCGTAAAGCTCGGGGACATGTGCGGCGACCTTGAGGTTCAATGCGATGCCCTTCTTGTGCGCCAATCCCTTAACAATGGCTTCCACATCCTGCAACGCCTTCGCCACACCAAAGGAAGTGCGTAACAGTTCCATGCGGCCGGCCTCGACCTTGGATAGATCGAGAATGTCATTGATCAGTTGCAGCAGGTGACGGCCGCTGGTCTGAATGTTGTTGGTGTATTTGAGCTGTCGCGGGTTCAAACTGCCAAAGGTTTCGTCGGAGAGAATTTCCGAAAACCCGATGATGGCGTTGAGGGGCGTGCGCAGTTCGTGGCTCATGTTGGCGAGGAACTGGCTCTTGGCGCGATTGGCGGCTTCCGCCGCATCCCGGGTGTGGCACAAGGCTTCTTCGGCGCGTTTGCGCTTCGAGATGTCCGCGAACAGGCCGTCCGCGCACAGCACCCCTTCACGCAACCGGATGGCGGGCGCCCGATTGTGGATCCAGATCCACTGGCCGTCTTTGCGGCGAATGCGATATTCCACATCGAATTTGTTCTCCCGGGTGAACAGAAGTTGATACGCCTGCTCGACGTTGGCGAGGTCGTTGGGATGGATGCGTTCCAGCCAGAGCGTCTTGCCGGCACCCGTGAGTTCTTCCGGACGATAACCCAGAACCTGAGTGACGTTGTCGCTCACATACACAAGTTCCTTGTCGGCGTTGGCGGTCCAGACGACGTCGGGAATGTTGGACACCAGCGAGCGGTATTTCTTTTCGCTGGCCAACAGGGCCTGCTCGGATTGCTTGCGTTGGGTGATGTCTTGAATCACTGCCTGAAACTCCCGGGTGTCGCCCTGTTCCATGAAGAGGCGGCGGACGGTGTATTGCTGCCAAACGAGTTGTCCGTCCGAGGCAGTCAAACGATGGTCAAACGACACGACCGGCTGTTCTTTGGGCAGCGCGTCGAAGAAGCTCAACGGAATGCTGATGTCCTCCTGGCCGAGCGTGTTGAGGAAATTTGTTCCCAACAATTCCTCCTGGCTCTTGCCGTAAAAGCGACAGTAGGCCCCGTTGACGAACGTGAGCGTGCCGTCCGGCTTGAAGCGGCAGATCAAATCGGTCTGATCCTCGATGATCGCGCGAAAGCGCTTCTCGCTCTCCGACATTTCGCGTTCGGCGCGCCGGCGTTCAGCGGCAGCCGCGGCCAGCAAAAGGTTTGTCACTGCAATGATCCCGATGTAACTGCCGATGAGCATCAGGCTGTCCTGCTCGGTGGTCGTCACGAACGGGCCGCGGCCTTGCAGCAACGAATGGATGGCCAGCGCCGAAACCAGCAGGGTGCCAGTCGTGGCGCCGCGCTGACCGAATCGCAGCGCCCCCCAGACGAGAAAGGGATAGGGCAGGTAGGCCAGGGGATAGTTTTGAATTCCATACACGAACCAGGAGTTGAACGAAATCAACGTGCCCACCACCAAACCCGCGCCGCAAATGGCCGCCTCAATGATGAGCCGGTAATTCAAACGGATGGCCGAGGGCGTCGCCCAGACCACGATGACCGGCGCCACCACCAGGCCTGCCAAGGCGTTCGGCACCCACCATTCCAGAATTTTCGGAAACAACTCGTCCCACGTCACCGTGCCGGAATAGACAAGGCTCACCACGTTGAAAGCGGCGTTCACAGTGGTGCCGAGGACGCAGGCGAACGCAACATAACCGGTCACGTCCCGCGTGCGCTCCATGGCATTGTCGAACGCGACGAATTTACGCAGCAGATACGCGCAAACGAACGCACCAAGCGTGTTGCCGACTGCCGTGCCGAGCGTGAAAAAGCCCAGCGGCACACCGTTGGTAAAGGAAAACAAGACGGCACCCAGCGCCACCCCGGGCCAGAACCGGTAGCCAAAAAGAAGTATGGCTGCCAATGAGATGCCCGCCGGCGGCCACACCAGCGCAACACTACCCGACATAAACGACGCCTCCTTGCCGAGCAACCCACCGACAAAGTAAAACGCGATGAGGATTACCACGCGGGTAACCATCGTCAGATTCAAATTGCCAACCAATTTCACCTTGCTTCTAAAAACAAATCCAATCCACTGAGCGTCGCTAAACAGTTTTTCAAGTCACCCAGGCGGGACGCACCATTGACCAGCCTTTGACTTCGGGAAGAATCACATCCTGGGCAAACCCCAAAGCCGCGGCGACACCTGAGCACCTGGCGTAAAAAGCACTTGCCATACCGCGGCTGGCGACTCGAATGGAACAGAACACCACCTTTCTGCATGACAGAACGGCTTTTCAACACCCTGAAGATAAAGCTCACTGCCGGCCGCATCAATCAGTCCCGGACTGAAAACGCTGTCAGCATTTGTCCTACATCGTCTTGATCAACCTGCGCGCAAGCACGCCCCAAAACAAGACGCAGGACCGCTGATGGCTTCACGCGAGCACTGGAAGCGCGGCCCGGAACTCGGCGGATGCTGGCTGTCGAAGTTACAAATCGGCTTGAACCACATCACGCCCGCGATGATCCGGGCCTTCATGGCCAAGCGACAGGTCGCAGGAGTCTCTGGTCGCACTGTCAATCTCGCCATTGTCATTCTGCGCAACGTACTCAAGCGAGGCATTGAGGGCGGTTGGCTGCGTCGCTTCCGGTAGGGTGATTGTCACGTTGATCGAATCGCTTCAACGCTGCCTCGCCAATGGATCAGCAAATCTCCCCGGCAAATCCCTGCTGGCGCAGAGCCTCGAAGAGGACCACGGCAACGCAATTGGAAAGATTCAGGGAGCGCGAGGCCGGATTAAGCATCGGGATGCGCAGCCACCGCTCCCGGTTTTGTTCCAGCAACGCTTTGGGCAATCCTGCGGTCTCACGCCCGAACACAAGGTAGTCGTTGGCGGCAATCCGCACTTCGTCGTAGCGCGTCGGTCCGTTGGATTCAATGAACCAGAGGCGCGCGTCGGCCGGGAGTTTCGCCGTGAACGCCGTCCAGTTGGGCCAGCGATGCCACTCGACCTGTTGCCAGTAGTCCATGCCCGCGCGTTTCAGTTGCGCGTCGTCGAGCTTGAAACCATAAGGCTCGATGAGATGCAACGTGGTGTGCGTCGCGGCGCAGAGCCGCGCCACGTTGCCGGTGTTCGGCGGGATTTCGGGTTCGACCAAGACGATGTGCATGACTTAAACACCAAACACCAAAAACCAAACATCAACAAAGCAACAATCGCCAAACCTCAATTATTGCGACTGCGCCGAGGGCACATGCTTTCCCATTTGAACCGGCACGTTCACCCCGGTTCACCAGAGCGCCGGCTTGCCGCCGGCTTTGCCTGTTCCATGTGGGCAAGGCCGGTTACAGGCCGGCGCCCCGCACTGCGGACGCCTCGTGCAGCGTGTGAAATGTGCGGTTTGGAGATTGGGATTTCGAGGTTCTTTGGTGTTTGGGTTTTGGATTTTGGAGTTTTTCCATAGAACACCTTCCACAGCACAAGCCCGTGCGCCGGGGCCGTCATGCCCGCCACCCGGCGATCTTTGCACGCTAGCATAAAGGCGATTTCTCCGAGCGGAAATTTCCCTAGGCCCACCTGCACCAGCGTACCCACGATGCCACGGCACATCTTGTAGAGAAAACCGTCGCCCTCGACGACCACGGTGAATTGCGGTCCGCGCTTCTTGACGTCGCAACGGGTCAGGGTGCGGACGGTGTTGGCGCGGCCATAACCCGGATTCGCGGTGAAGGACTGAAAATCGTGCCGTCCCACAAAACCCGCGGCGGCGCCCCGCATCAAGGTTAAATCCAGCTTGCGCGGCACATGCCACGCGGTGCGCCGCAGCAGGGGATTCATGGCCGGATGATTCCAGATCAGATAGCGATACTGTTTGCCGCGGGCGCCGAATCGCGCGTGAAAGTCCGGTTTCGCGCGTACCGCGGACAACACGCGGATGTCTTCGGGCAAATGAGCATTCATCGCCAGGGCCAGCTTGCGCACCGGCATCTTGAATTCGCCACGGGACAGGATGAAGTGCGCGACCATGCCCAGCGCGTGGACGCCGGTGTCGGTGCGACTGGAGCCGTGAAGTCGCGGTCGGCTGGGGAATAGTCTGCCCAGCGCGCCTTCCACCAATTCCTGGACGCCAGTGCCGATCTTTTGGACCTGCCAGCCCTGGTAGCGGGTGCCGTCGTAGGCAATGGTGAGTTTGAGTTTGACCACGCGCCCAGCGTAATCTGACAACGGCCGCGGATAAATATCGATCTCAGATTTTGGTAATTGATCGGCAGCTTGAGCTAACCCGGGCGCGCGCCACCGCAGTCCCTCGCGAAAAAAATCTTGGGCCATAAACCTCCTGTTGCCAGTCGTCTAGCGGCGAAGCACCGACACATTCGGGACAAAGGGGTTGATGCATTTTCCAGAAATGTCTAAGATGCACCCGCGTTTTAACTCATCAAGGAGCGCGCGGCTTTGTCCGGCGCGTTCTCAACTACTTCGAAAGGAAACCACAAGCACAGTGTGCGGAATTGCAGGAATTGTCAGTCGTGACGAAGATGACCTGGGCGATCCACTTCAGCGGATGCTCAGAACCATGCACCATCGCGGCCCCGACGGGGCCGGGTATGTCATTGGGAGCAACGTGGACCGGCGGGGGCGGTTGGAGGACTTGGATTTCAAAAACAAACGCGGGCGGGCGGCTCTGGGCCATGTCCGCCTCGCCATCACGGGTCAGGCTTCGGGGTTGCAGCCATTTCAATCGCAGGATCGCCGCGTGAGCTTTCTCCACAACGGCGAGATCTATAATTATCAGCAACTCTGGGCCGAATTGGAGTCTGCCAACAACGCCCCGCCACGGAGCGACAGCGAGGTGGTGATGCGCTTGTTGGAGCAACACTACGCAGGCGACCTCAAGGAGGCCGTAACCCGCATCCTGCCCAGGTTGGATGGCGTGTATGCGCTGGCCATCTCAGATCAGAAGCAAACGTTGGTGGTGCGCGACCGCATCGGCGTGCGGCAACTTTATTACTCCAAGAACGGCGACCGGTTGGCTTTCGCGTCGGAGAAGAAGCCGCTTTGGGAATTGTTCGGACGCGCGGCGGAGATCAATCGCATTCTGCCCGGCCATCTGCTGGCGATGGATGCGCAAGGCTCGGAAATGCTCCGGTTTTGGTCGCCGGAACAGTTGCGCAATGAACCGATGATTACCAATCGCGATGACGCTCTGTCGGTTTACGGAGGGGCCATGCGCGCCGCCATTCAGAAACGCATTCATGGACGCGACCGGGTCGGAATCATTTTCTCCGGCGGCATTGACAGCGTGCTGGTGGCATATCTGGTGCGGGAAGCGGGCGTGCCGTTCACGTGTTACACCGTGGGCTGTGGCGAGAATGCGCCGGACTTGATCTGGGCGCGGGATGTCGCAAAACGCCTCGGCTTCCCCTTGCAGGAAAAAGTGCTGACTGCGGCGGAAGTGGAGAGTTTGATCCCAGAAATCATCCGCGACATCGAGGATCACAGCTTGAATCAGGTGGAGGTAGCGGTCCCGATTTACATCGCCAATCGTCTCGCCCAAGAGGCGGGCGAGCGAGTGTTGTTGACGGGGCAGGGTGCGGACGAACTGTTCGGCGGCTATTCGTGGTATTCGCGTGTGGCGGCGGAGAGTTATGACAACTTTGTCGCGCGTTCATGGGAAGATACCTGCCTGCTCTACAAGGAATGTCTCGAACGCGAGGACAAGATCACCATGGCCCACAGCATGGAACTGCGCGTGCCATTCTTGGATCCTGAAGTGATCCGGGCCGCCTTTCGTATCGCGCCCGAGTTGAAGGTGAATCAGGGTGAAGACCTGCTGGGCAAACGCATTCACCGGGATTTTTGCCACGCCATTGGCATTCCCGAGGACATCGCCTTCCGGGTCAAGGAAGCCGCGCAACACGGGGCCAACGTCCATGACACGCTCGGGACGCTGGCAGATCAGCGCACGCCGGACGAAGCGACGTTGGGCGCCGCAGGCTATGATCCGGACAAATCGGTAACCGAAAAGCTGGGCAGTTCGTCGCGTTACGGCTATCGCTACGGCGACGCGCAATTGTGGAAGCCGGCGCCGCGAATGCAGTTCCTGCTGGATTCGCACGCCGCGCGCCTGGGCTTGTTGCCCCCGGACGCCCAACGACATTGGGAGGAAGTCAACCAACGACTGGCCGGCGAACCGGTCCTAACTTCACCGGCCACATGAGAATTGAACGACCCAAGGAAATCGAGCGGTTTGGCGCCATCCGTTTCGGCGAGTTGCAAAGAATCTTTGAACTGGATTCAGGTCCGGACAATGGCGAATCCGCCATCGTCAATCCCACCATCATGCAGGTGGGTTCGCAGGCGCTGGCTGAAGTGCAGAAGGACATGGCGATCATCGTTCCGGTGCGCAGTGAGCGGCTGAAGCTGGTCGAGGGCGTACTCTGCGGCATTCCGCATCCGTGCCTGATCATCGTGGTGTCGAACAGCCCGCGCGATCCGGTGGATCGCTTCGGCATGGAGCAGGATGCGTTGCAGGAGTTCTGCACCTTCACGGGCAAACAGGCGGTCATTCTCCACCAGAAAGACCCGATCATCGCGCGGGCGCTGGCGAAAGTTGGCTATCGTTCCGTGCTGGGCGAAGGCCGCCAGGTGCGCGACGGCAAGGCGGAAGGCATGTTGCTCGGCACCCTGCTGGCCAAACTGGCCGGCAAAAAGTACGTCGGCTTCGTGGATGCGGACAATTATTTCCCGGGCGCCGTCGAGGAATATGTCCGGGTCTATTCCGCGGTGTTCGCCACGTGTGAATCGCCCTACACGATGGTGCGCATCGCGTGGCACAGCAAACCCAAGATCGTGGAATCGAAACTTTTCTTCCGTAAATGGGGCCGCACCACCACCCGCACCAACGAGTTTCTGAACCGGTTGCTGGCGCATTACACCGGCTACGATACGGACATCATCAAGACGGCCAACGCCGGGGAACATGCGATGACGATGGAACTCGCCATGGCGCTGGGCTACTCGTCGGGCTATTCCATCGAGCCGTATCATATCATCAACCTGATCGAGCAATTCGGCGGCATTCACGAAAGCGAAGCCCTGCGAAAGCTCCAGCATCGCATCGAAGTGTATCAGGTCGAGTCCCGCAATCCGCATCTGCATGAAGCCGGTGATGATTCGCACATTGATGACATGAGCTATCAGGCGATGCAGGTGATTTACCATTCGTCCGTCTGCCCCGACCGGCTCCGCAAGGAGCTGCACCGGGTGATGGTGAGCAATGAATACTGCACGCCGCACGCGAAACCACGCAAACCGAGATATTTTCCACCACTACAAACGCTGGATTTCAACAAATTCTCCGCGGCCATCGCCGACCATCCCCAGGCCAAGATCATTCTGGGAGGCAACTTATGAACGCCTTGGACTGGGCGGTCATCCTGGCCTACCTGGGTGGCATCGTGGGTTTCGCCTGGTGGATTGGTCAGCGGCAGGTTTCACAGGAGGACTATTATCTCGCGGGCAAGAAAGTGCCGTGGTGGCAGTCGGGCGTTTCCATCATGGCCACGCAACTCGGCGCCATCAGCTTCGTCTCCGCGCCCGCCTTCGTGGCGCTCGCTGAGGGCGGCGGAATGAAGTGGCTGTGTTATGAATTCGGCGTACCGCTCGGTCTCATCGTTGTGATCATGGTGCTGGCGCCGGTTCTTAACCGCAGCCGACACATCAGCATTTACGAATACTTGGAGGGCCGCTTCGACCGGCGCGTCCGCCTCGTGGTGAGTTTGCTGTTTCAATTGGGCCGCGGTCTCGCGACGGCCGTCTCCATTCTCGCGGGCGGGTTGATTCTATCCACGGCCCTTTCCATTCCGACGAGCGTGGCGATTCTGGCCGTCGGCGCGGTGACGCTGCTGTACGACGTGCTCGGCGGCATCCGGATCGTAATTCTGAGCGATGTCCTGCAAATGATCATTATCGTGGCGGGCATTCTGGTTTGCGGGGGATATGCGCTCCAGATGGTCGGCTGGGAACAGGCCTGGCAGGGCTTGAGCGCCGACCGCTTGAAGATTTTGGATTTCGCGCAAACCGGCGTGACGAAGGAGGGACAATACTCTTTCTGGCCGATGGTCATTGGCGGAGCGTTCCTGTACGCTTCTTACTACGGATGCGATCAAAGCCAGGCACAACGCCAGCTTGCAGTAGGCTCTCTGGGCGGTGTCCGAAAGGCGCTCCTGTTTAACGCGCTCGGACGGTTTCCGGTCGTGCTGCTCTACTGCGTGATGGGCGTGATTGTGGGCGCTATCTTCCAAACCACCGCCGGGTTGAACCACGTGGCGGGCGCCGTTGGCATGGACAGCGCGGCCGTCAGCGAAACTTTGGCGCGCGATCCCGACCGGATGTTGCCGCTGTTCATTCTTTCCTACCTGCCGCACGGCGTAATCGGATTTCTGTTTGTCGCGATCATGTCGGCGCTGATGTCGAGCCTGGATTCGGCCATCAACTCGTTGAGCGCGGCGACGGTTCGCGACGTGTATCTCCCTTACGTCCGGCCCGACGCCAGCGAGCGCCAGTTGCTGCGCGTGGCCAAGGTTTGCACGGCTAGCTGGGGTGTGTTTTGCATGCTGGCGGCGTTGGCTTTCGCGAACTTCGGGGAATCCACGCGGCAAACGACCATTGTGCTCATCAACGCCGTGGGCAGCCTGCTCTACGGTCCGATTCTCGCCGCGTTCCTGCTGGGGATTCTCACGAAAAGGGTCGGTGCGCGGGGCGTGCTGGTGGGGGTGGTGGTCGCCATTGGCACGAACATTCTCGTCTGGCAACTGCTCCCGAACGTGTCCTGGCTTTGGTGGAATGTCATCGGGTTCATCGTCACGGTCGCGGGCGCGTTGCTGGTCACGGCCGCCTCCCAACTCGAAGCGCGGGCGGAAACCGCCAGCGAACGCCTGTCCGCCGATCCGGCCACGGGACGCTGGTGGGGCATCTCCGCCGGTGTGGGCGGGTATTTCATCTTCATCGTGATCTTCTGCTTCTGGCTGCAAAACCAGGTGGCCGCTTCACCCGCGCTGTGAGCCTCCAACCATCCCCTCGGGTTAATCATCCGGCCGCTCGTTACGTGGTCTTCACGGACCTGGACGGCACGCTGCTCGATCACCACACCTATTCCTTTGCGGAGGCGCAACCGGGTTTGGAATTGCTCCGCCAGCACCACATTCCGCTGGTCTTTTGTTCGGCCAAGACGCGGGCGGAACAAATGGTTTATCGAAACGCCCTGCAAATTCGCGATCCGTTCATCGTTGAAAATGGCGGCGCCGTCTTTGTGGAGCAGGGTTATTTCAAGCAGCCTCACTCCTTCACCCGTTCCGCTAGCGGGTTTGATGTGTTGGAATTTGCCCGACCCTGCGCGGAGGTGCGGAAGATTTTGTCCATGGTCCGGGACGAATTGCAACTGCCGTTGAAAGGTTACGGAGACATGACCCTCCGGGAAATCGCAGAGTTGACCGGGCTTGACGAACAATCCGCGGCGCTCGCCTCCCAGCGTGAGTATGAGGAGACCGTTGTCACGCAGTTGTCCGACTCCGACCGCGAACGCTTTCGCGCTGCGTTGGCCCGTCACGGCGTGATGATGACTGCCGGCGCAAGGTTCATTTCCATTTCAACGGCCAATGACAAGGGCCGTGCCACGAAGGCATTGATCGAAATGTACCGGCGGGAATGGGGCGAAACCGTCACCGTGGGCATCGGCGACAGTTGGAACGATGCCCCGCTGCTCTCGGTGACCGATCTGGCGCTGCAAGTGCAACAACCCGGCGGCACGTGGGCACGGCTGGCTGTGAAGGGTATCCGGAGGATCAAAGGCGTTGGGCCCAAAGGCTGGACGCTCGCGATGAGCCAGCTTGTTGACGCAAAACCGGCGTTACCGTCAGCTTAACCCACCGATAGCACGCCCGGGAGTAACAATGTTGTCGCGAATCTACTGTGGGCGGACGCGAGCCGGCGTTTATCGAACGCAACCCGAAAGATTTCGATCATCCGGATTTGACGATGTTCCTGAATTCGGCTTTGGAGAAAGCCCGGGAGCATCGCACGCGCGAGGCGGTCGAGTTCCGCGCCAAGCAACTTCATCAGAAACCGGAGATTGCGAAGATTAACATCCTCGCCACGCGCGAAAACGAAGTGCTTGTCGCGGTGTACGGCCAGGTGATCCGCACCGGGATCTTTCAGGAAAAAGTTTTCAACGAAGCGTTCAACTTCAAATCCCGTGGTCATGAGCAGAAATCCGATGCCGTTCGTTGCGTTCAATTTGGCCTGTGGCGAGGCGCGAGGAGGGCGCATCCCCGCAGCGGGCTGACCACGTTTCGCGAAGCGAAGGTCTCTGGTTGGGCAACCAACTTGTGGCGGGCTTGGGAAGCCAAACCGACGAGCAACAAAGCCACAGGTCAAATTGGGCGCAACCCGGAGGGCGGCCGTGCTTTTCGGCTAAGACCTCGTTGCTTGCTCCTTACAGACCGCTGGCGGGTATGCTCGTCGCGCGCGCCTCGACTGAACCGAAAATCCCTGGCCGCGAACGGCATTGGATTTCTGTTCATGACCACCAAGTCTCCGTTTCATGCGCAATCCCAACATGGCCGCCAACGGTCGTTTCCCCACCGCTGTCGGCGACTTCAAATATGAGGTCACCAATTAGCATCCTGTCGTTTCGAGCGCTTAATTACGGCGTCACGGCCCGATAGAACTTCTTCGGCTGTCCGCTAATCGGATTGGTTATCGTGATTGAACCCTCGACTGGAATTGTCGAGGTGGTCATCGAACTCCAATTGATGAGGTTTGTTGACACTTGAACGACGTAATTGCTCCCGACCAATCCGCGCAAGTCAAACTGGAACGCCCCGCTGAGAACGCGAGGATTTGAAAAGACCGGCGCAGACCCGGCCACGAAACTGAAATCGCCTATCACGAATTCCGACGCATCAGTTCCACCGCTGTTCAGTTTCATCACCAATTGCCCGGCCTGGCCTGCGTAGTCGCTCACGGACATCGTTGCCGTCTGAAAATTTGTCCCGGTGAAACTGTCCGCACGAAAACTCATCAGCAAGTTGTCGTTGAATTTTGCTGTCAGCCAATCTCCCGGCCCAGCATTCGGGCAAAGGAACTTGAATGTCAGATACTGCGCGTCTGCCGGAATAACGAGATCAATCGCAGCCGATACTTCGCTGATGCCGTCACCACCTGCTGGCTCTGGCCCTCCCGCTCCCGCCGGAGTCGGCCCGCCTGATTTGGCAATCAAAGGGCTGCCACTGGCGGGCTTGTTCAGGATAATGGCGTTCTGGAGTTGATTGCCAATCCAGTAAAGCCCCGTTTCAACCAGCCCACTGACATTCTCCAGTCCATACCAAACCAGTTCGGGCGCGTCATTGAAAACGCCAAGCAATCCTTGGTAAAGCGGGGCTGGCGGTGGAGTCCACCATTGCGGTTGTGGGCGCGAGTCGAAATTTGGCAAGAGACAGGAATAGTAGAAGCCCTGCGACGTTGCCGCGTTTGCGATGGTGTTGTGGTAGAAATCATGCACGCCGCTGTGATTTGCGTTGAGCGCAAGGCCGCCGCTTGGCGCGGAAGCGCTGATGATACCGCCCGCTGCCGCTGGTGGTGCGGTGCTTGTGCCATAATAGTTGTCCACCCATTTGACCCGGTCAGCCGGTAAGTATCGGTGAAACAACCAAGGGTCAACCGAAGGCGCGGCAAGTGGAGCGTCGAGGATTGTAAACTGTTCCACGTTCCACGTCTGCAAATCGTAAACTGCGTATGCGTTGACAAGCGAACCAAGGCTGTGCCCGATGAACTGGATTTTCTTGTCGTATGATGGTCCGAGAATAGTCGGCGACTTCAACTGCCGGGCCAAGGCTGAACCATGATTTCGGGTGTAGGTGATTGCGTTGAGCAGATTCAGCGTGAAGGCTTCTTGCCAGTAATAGCGGATAATGTTCACCCGCTGACCAGAACCATTTGCTGGGAGTCCAGCAGCTGCGCATCGGTCAACGACTGCTTGAGACATGGCGGTGACCCACGCCGGAACGCCCGGCGATTCTCCGGGCTGCCAGCCATGCGCAATGACGACGGTTGGCAGGCTCGGGTCAATTGTCCCGTAAATTGTGCATTGTCCCGGAAGCGGTTGAGTCGTTGGCGGCGTCAACGGGGAAACCGTCAGCAGCGCGCTTGAACTCGTAACCGTTCCCGCTGCGTTGGCAACGGCAACCGCGTAGCTCCCGCTTTGCAGCGTGGAAACATTCCGCAAAACCAACTGCGACGATGTTTCGCCATAGATCGGCCTGCCCTCGCGCTTCCACTGATAGCTGAAAGGGCCAGTTCCGCTCACTGTCACGCTGAAACTCACGGTGTCACCTTGCGTGGCATTTCGGTTTTGGGGATGCCCCAGAATCACCGGCAGTGTTGCGCCACTTCCGGTGACGGTTACGCGCGATGCCGAAACGCCACCGTCGTTCGTGATGTCGCTTTGCCCGGCCCGGTTGTCGGCGTCAGCGAAAATTCCCACGTAATACAGTCCCTGCGGCGTTGTGGACGGTATCGTGACCGTGCCTGAATAGTCGTAATAGTTGCCGGCGGGAATCGCGGGAATCGCAACGTCCAGTGGAGACAGGGGCGGATCGGCAAGCGTCAGATTCGTGTCCAGCGACAACCGCAAGCGAGCGAGCGTGGCGACGCAGTTTGCCGTGCCTTGGTTTCGGATTCGGAAGTTGACCGTAAAGGAGTTGCCCGAAGGAACGGATGAGGGGCTGAAAGTGACGTTCTCGACGATCAAATCAGGCTGGTTCAAGGGCAACGACTGGACGGTCATGTTATTTCCATAACTTGTGCCCTGAGAATTCTGCGCAACGAGGCGGTAGTGGTAGAGCGTGTTGGGTGCAAGTCCACCAATCGTGTAACCGACGTTTTGAACCGTGGAGATTCCAGCGCCGAACGCACCGGCCAATGTGGACTGGCCGAAGCTCGTCGTTGTTCCGTATTGGAAATACCAAGTCGTATTTAATCCATTCGGATTTACCGTGCCGTTCAGTCGTGCGGACGTGGTGCTTTGTTGTGTGGGTGCGGTGGTCTGAACGGCTGGCCCAGTAGCTGACGCTGGTGTTTGGAAATACAAATGCGGCGAAACGCTGCTTTCGCTTCCACCACTGTTGAACGAGGTCATGTTCCACCGGTATTTCACACCATTCTGCAAATTACCGCTGGGTTGATGCGACGTGCCCGTCAGGTTCACATTGGAATAGATGATGTTTGCAGCACCGTATGGCTCTTTGCTGACATACAGGCCGTAGCGCGTTGCGCCAGCGCCACCTGACCATGTGAAAGTCGGGGTGAGATTGGCGATGGTGTGACCAACATCACCTTCTGTTCCTGGCGTCTCAGGCACGGGGGGAAGCAGCGGTGAGGTGACGGTGAAGGAGGCGGAAACCGCGAAGTCATTGCCGGTGTTGCTTTGACTGAGAAGACTCGTGTTATCCGCAATCACCCAAACATAATACGTGCCCGCCGACAATTGGGGCACTGTAACAGTCGTGTTCTGGTTGATGGTCGCGCCAGCCGCAATAGTCCCTGTTGCCACCGCGCTGCCTACGTTGGCGGCTGGCCCACCCGAATTTGAAGCGGAACTTGAAATACGGACCTGGCTAAACGACGAACCTGCCGACGATGAACCGTTGTTGCGGATTTGCCAACTGACCGACAATGAAGCGCCCGGTGCCACGCTGCTGGAGCCACGCGTCACGTTCAAGGGCTGCACGTCCACCGTTCCGCTGACAGTAAAAGACGCCGAAACCGCGAAGTCGTTGTTGTAGTCGGTTTGCGTAAGCAAGCTCGTGTTGTCGGCGACTACCCAGACGTAATATGTGCCCGGGGCCAGCGACGGCACGGTCACAGTCCTGTTCTGGTTGATGGTCGCACCGGCCCCGATTGTTCCGGTTGAAACCGCGCTGCCTACGTTGTTGGCCGGCCCACCCGAAGTAGAACTGGAACTGGAGATGCGCACTTGACTCTGGGAGGAAGCCGCTGCCGCTGAACCGTTGTTCCGGATTTGCCAACTGACCGAGAGCGAATCTCCCGGCGCCACACTGCTGGGACTGCGCGTGACGTTTAACGGTTGCACGTCCACCGTGCCCGAGCTAACTAGGTTCAATCCAATACTGGCAACCCAACCATCCACGCCCGAATCAAAATTTACATTCCACCAAGTATAGGAAGTTCCGTTCAAAGTCGCTGTTTGAGGCCCTGCGGTAATTGTGCCGAGAGCGCCCAAGGGTTGTGTGCCAAGTGAAGTTCCGGCTGGTGTTGATCGCACGTTCACGGTCCCATTTGCCTGGACCCGGCTTCCGATACTTAATTGCGCTTCCGTGGAGAGCAGCGAGAACAAGAGCAAAACCACTGCAAGAAGCCCCTTCGATTTGTTCATAACATTTCTTCCAGTGCGGAAGCCGTGTTCTAAAAAATAGAGGCGTGACCTACTCACGCCCCGACACGGGCACTGGTATGCCCTCACTGGAACGCTTTCGGGCACGCCCAGCGTGGGCGTGCCTCGAACCGTGTCCAGTGACCGCGCACTTTGAGTGCAACGGATTTTCAAAATTACCAGTTTTGTGTCGGACAGCAGCCGAAGCCGCAAATCTGTGATTGTTTGGGTTACATAGGTTTTTTTCGAACAGTGAAGATTGAACGCCTCTCGCCCCGCCTCGGCAAGAGCGAATTTGGAGTTTTTTTACGGAGCGGCGGGAAGCCAGATTTTGCTTCAATCCAAGGCAGCGCGATTCCGCAAGTCCATCAGCGACGCGCCCGGCCTGTTGCCGCAACTGGGGATCGGTTGCGTTCTGTCAAGCCTCACTCGCGGCGACGCGCTCCGCGTTTGATGCCGTCCAGCCAGCGCAGATAATTCTGAAAAAATGGCCGGCAGGGTGGCAGACGCTCCACGAGTTGACGCGCCAAACCCCGATGGCGCCGTACTCCGGCGAGAAAAGCCTGTCGCTCGTAACGGTCCATGCGCGTACGGTCCGCGTGAACCCAGATGAGTTGCACCGCGAGCTGCGTCTCCCGCAGCAACGACTCCAGGCTCAACGGGGCTTTGCCTGACTTTCGGACAGCCGACTCGATGGCGAGCGACGCGCGCTCAATGAGCAGGGGGATCCTTGAGATGGGATGCCAACTGAATTGCGACGGACTGAGGTCCACGATCCAGAGCCGGCCCTTCCGGCTTTTGACCCGGACATAATAATGCAGATACGGCGTCCACCGGATTTCACAGCGATAACCCAGACTCTTGAACACACGCGCGCCGGCCACACTGACCAGGTCGCAAACCCGCGGGTATTCCGGCCACGCCTTGCGCTTTTCCTGGATCAGCCGCTGAGTGATGTCCGCCACCTGCCGCAGTCGGCGGCCAACCTGCTTTTCCGGAATCGGCCCCAGCACATCCAGCGGGCGTTGTTCGATCAATTCCATCACTTCCTTGGTGAAGACGGAGGGCACAGACGTGATGTCCGCAGCCGACAGATTGGCGCGGCAGTTTTTTGGATGCAAATAGAGCGTGCGCAACTCGTCGTCGCGGGCCGCCGCCTCGGGCGAAATGACCAGGGACGGCAAGCGGAACTCCGGCGGCGGCTCCTTGGGCTTCATGATTTCCGTCAGCGTGCTCCACGAGAAGTGCGATGCGCCCAGGCCCTGGCCGTTGAGCGGATCGTAGTATTCCCAGTAACCCTCCTTTTCGACGAGTTTGTGGCTCTTCTCCATGATCTTGGCGGCGATGTCGAAGTAGCCGTAGTGCATCAATCCCCGGCTCAACAGCCAGTGCATGTTGATCCAGATCGAACCGCGCCAGTAGCGGTCGCTGTCAAAATCCACCGTCTCGAACGACGTGCTCGGCACGCCGACGTGGTAATAAAACTCCCGCCGGTCCATGAGATGTTCGATCAACGTCTCGGCCATGACGGGGGTGGCTGCGTCGCCGTAAAGCGTGATCAAACCGCCGATGGTGCGCACTGGAATCTGGCGCTTGGCGCACCGGTCGAACGAGTAAAAGAACCCATCGCGCGCGTTCCAGCACTGTCGCCGTAGCGCGCGGCGCGTCTGCTTTGCCCACGCGGAGAAACGTTGCTGGTCCGCGCGCTTGTTCAGCACCCAGGCGATGGTGGCGAGGTCTTCATTTGCCCTGGCCCAGATGGAATTGAACAGCACGTCGTCTATCAGGCAGGGCGAGCGGCGAACCATCTCGCGTTGATTCCAGCCCGCTTCGCGGAACAGCCGGATCAATCCCCAATAAAACAGGTAGTAATCATCGGTGGGGCGTTGTTCAGGGGGCACGCGCTTGGTGTCCGCGCGCGGCGGCGGCTCGAAACCAGGCGGCAGATGATGCTTCAGGAAATGGTCTTTCACGCCGTCGAAGCTGGGGCTGTTGTCCATGCCGCTTTCCCACGGATGAATGATGGCGATCAGCCCGGCGTTGTCCGCGTCCCGTACGCTCTTGAGCCATTCATGAAATCGAACGATGCGCGGATAGGCCCGCTTCAGGAAAGTCCGATCACCGGTCTTTTGAAACACGATCTTTGCCGCCGGCGCCACGAGCGGCGGTTGCGTGATGCCTGAATGTTCCCCGCCGGTGCCCCAGTCGGATTCATTCGGGCGATAGCGGCTCGAATCCACAAACGGATTGAACCGGACGTGCGGGATCATGCCGTCGCGCAACTGGGCGTCAAAGAGGGCGTTCAGTTCGCGCGCCGCGAGTTCCGGACGCAGGTCCGCGAGAACGATGGCGTGAAAACAGGCGTCCCAAAGCCACAGATGCGGATACTGACCCGCGGATGGGGCAATAAACGCCGGCGTGCTGTTGAAATCGAGCAAATCCAATGGAGAACGCATGGGGGTAAGTTTGCATCCGATGACCGGATGGCAAGCGAGAAAATCCAGGAGGCTTGAATCCTTGATCCCGCGCCCGGGCCACCGAAAGAACTCAAGGACTCATCGAATCCAGATAACTCTGCAACAAAATCGCCGCGGCGGTCTTGTCCACCTTCTCCTTGCGCTGGGCGCGGCGCACGTTGCCTTGGATCAGGAATTTCTGCGCCTGCACCGTCGTCAGCCGTTCATCGAGCGTTTTGATCGGTATCGTGAGAGCGTCTTTCAACACGGCCACGAACTCCTGCACCTTCAGTGCCGCTGGGCCGTAAGTGCCATCCATATTTCGCGGCATCCCGACAATGATCAGGTCAACTTCCTTCTCCCGCACGATTTCCTTGAGCCGCGCCAGGCAATCCGCGAACGGCTCGGCAAGAATGTATTCGAGCGGCGTGGCAATGATCTTCAGCTCATCGCTTACCGCGACGCCGATGCGTTTGGTTCCGTGATCGAGGGCGAGTATTCTCATGTTTTCTTGCGTGCGCAATCTCGCGCCAATGCGGCAGCCAGCAACTCATCCGAGACGAAGAAGTTCGTGGTTTGCAGTTTGGCCAGAGCCGCAGGAAGTTGGATCAACTCTTTCTCCGCCGCTCGTTCCAGCACCCCGACCGTGCCTATCGTCGTCAAACCCAGCCGCCGCGCCTCTGCCCGTCCATCCCGGTCGTCCATCAAAACACTGGCACCATTGATCTGCACAGCGAGTTGCAGGGCTTCGGCTTCGCCACGATGCAATCCCGGCATTCGCTGCGGTTGCGAAACGCTCTCGATTTGAAGCCAAACCCTGGGCGTCGCCATCCACGACCTTACCTTGCGCGGGGTGTTAATCTGAATCAACTCATCTCGCACCGCGGTTGGAATGAGAACACGGTCGAACAAACTCACGAGGACATCCGCGGCATCAATGAGGATGAGGTAATGCAGCGGTCCAGCATCGGCGACTACGACGAATTTCATTTACTTGCCGAGGCGGCGGAGCGCCGCGAGATCCGAACCGTATTCCTCGGCTTCACCGGGCCGAAACGCCTTTGCACGCTTCAAAAAGGCGTCTGTCTGCCACCGGTCCAGGCCGAGAATCTCGCCCGCTTGGGCGTGGGCAAGTCTGCCGGCACGGTAGGCTTGTGCCACTAATCCTTCAAGTGCTTGACGCGAGAGAGCGTCAGGATCACTTCCCAGCGCATCCACAAGGGCGTCCGGCAAAAGAATTTCAATCGTCGCTGCCATTTCGATTACCGGTTGAACCTGCCATCAAGCACGCACCGAAACAAGCGTGCAGTTCGTTGACAGAACCCGGCATGAACCGTTCAACCGCTCAACAGCCTTCATCACTTCTGACAAGCGGAGGTTGGTGGTCAAAGAGTTTTCAGCGCGCCGGCCGCGACCCTCACGGTCTTCTCGATGTCCGCCTCACTATGCGCGGTCGAGAGGAAGCCCGCTTCGAACGGCGAGGGAGCGAGGTAAACCCCGGAATCCAACATGCCGTGGAAGAACTTCTTGAACCGTTCGCGGTCCGACTTCATCGCATCCGCAAGATTCCAGACCGGTTCGCTGGTGAAGTAGCCGCAGAACATCGAGCCGCAGCGGTTGAACGTCACCGGCACGCCGGCGGACTTGGCGGCGTCCTTCATGCCGGCTTCCAGTTGCGCGCCGAGTTGTTCAAGAAGTTTGTATTTTGAATCGCCCTCACCCTGACCCTCTCCCCCGGGAGAGGGAACAGCCTTCGTGCAATTGCCCACAGTCGTAAGTGCATGAGCATGTCCTCCGACTGACGACGATTCTCCCTCTCCCCTCGGATGGGAGAGGGCCGGGGTGAGGGCTTGGCCGCACAACTCCTCAAGGTTCGCAATCCCCGCCGCCATCGCCAGGGGATTGCCGCTCAACGTGCCGGCCTGATACACCGGGCCGAGCGGTGCGAGATAATCCATGATGTCCGCGCGCCCGCCGAACGCGCCCACCGGCAATCCGCCACCGATGATTTTTCCCAGACACGTCAAATCCGGTTTGATGCCGAAACGTTCCTGCGCCCCGCCCGGAGCGAGCCGGAAACCGGTCATCACTTCGTCAAAGATCAGCAACGCGCCGTTTTCCTCCGTGATCTGGCGCAAAAACTCCAGCCAACCCGGCCTGGGCAAAAACAATCCCGCGTTGCCCGCCACCGGCTCGACGATGATGCACGCGATTTCATTACGATTGGCGGCAAAGGCGGATTTCAGTGGCTCGGTTTCATTGTAAGGCAGGACCAGGGTGTGCTTCGCAAAATCCGCGGGCACGCCGGCGCTGTCAGGATTGCCGAACGTAAGCGCGCCGCTGCCGGCTTTGACGAGCAGCGAATCCGCGTGGCCGTGATAGCAGCCGTCGAACTTGATGATCTTGTCGCGCTTGGTGAACCCGCGCGCCAGGCGGATGGCGCTCATGCAGGCTTCCGTGCCGGAGTTGGTCATGCGAACCTTTTGCACGCTGGGCACGAGCGAGCATATCAGTCTCGCCATCGTGACTTCCGCCGGGTTCGGGATGCCAAAACTCGTGCCATGGTCCGCAGCCGCTTTGACGGCAGCGATGATCTTGGGATGCGCGTGCCCGAGAATGGCTGGTCCCCACGTGCCGACGTAATCAATCAACTCGTTGCCGTCCACGTCCCACACGCGGCAGCCGCTGGCGCGGTTTACGAAAAACGGTTTGCCACCCACCGCGCGGAAGGCGCGCACGGGCGAATTCACGCCGCCGGGAATGTAATTGAGAGCTTCGGCAAAGAGAGCGTCGGATTGGGAACGCGAAATCATTTGCGGAGGATAACGACATGCCCTGAATCGTTAAACCGTTAAATCAGAGCTTCGGAATCCAAACCTCGGATGAACCTGATGGCCGTAGAAGGAAAGGGCTGGAAGCCCGACAGATAATAGCCCAGGGCAACGCCCTGGGTTGGCAATCCAAAAGATTTCCAAGCCCTGAAAGGGCGACAGAAACTTTCCCAATCGCAGCGGGATTGGTAGTTTCACGTCATGGCAAATGCCCGGCAATCCAAAGCAGGCCGTTTCGTGCAGCAACGGCTGTTCTCTGGATTGTCCTCCTTCGTTGAATTGGAGCGGCGCATCGCCGACTTGCCGGACGAAAAGTCTCGCGGCGATGCGTTTGAGGTTTTCACCGAAGCCTATCTCGCTACGCAACGCAAGCACGATGCCGAAACGGTCTGGCCGCTGCCGAGTGTGCCGACTGCAATTCTCGGCAGCCTGCAACTCGCCATGCAGGACTACGGCGTGGACGGCGTGCTCAAGACACGTCTCGGAAAATTCAGCGCTTATCAGGTCAAGTTCCGCACTGGCAGACCTGCTCTGACATGGCGCGAGCTTTCCACCTTCATGGGCCTGGCAGACAGCCCGAACATTCACAGCCGCATTCTGCTGACGAACTGCGACGATCTCCCGTCGGTGCTGAATGATCGGCAGGGCTTCTTCTGCATTCGCGGCTCGGATTTGGATCGGCTGGAAGCAGATGACTTCAAAGCCATCGAGTCGTGGCTGGCGAATTCGGCATATCAAGCACCCAAGAAAACGCCGCAGCCACACCAAGGCGAGGCGTTCGACAAGATACTTCCGGCCTTCAACGAACACGACCGCGTCTCGGCAATCATGGCGTGTGGCACGGGCAAGACACTCGTTGCTCTGTGGGTTGCGGAAAAGATGCAGGCTTCGCGCATTCTCGTTCTCGTCCCATCGCTCGCTTTGCTGCGGCAGATACTCCATGAATGGCTGCGGGAAACGAATCTGCCCGCGCTCGCGTATCTCTGCGTCTGCTCTGACCCGACGGTGAAGGAAGGACTGGATGCGATTGACACAAAGCAATCCGACCTCGACTTCCAAGTGTCCACCGATACCGCCAGCGTCCGCGAGTTTCTCGACGCTTCCTTTGGTGGCGTGAAAATCATTTTCTCCACCTTCCAATCGGCGCAAGTCGTCGGCGCGGCTTTGAAACCGGGTGAGGCGTTCGACTTGGCCGTCTTCGATGAGGCGCACAAGACCGCTGGCCGTGAAGGGCGCAATTACGGCTTTGCCCTTGAAGATGCCAACTTGCCTATTCGCAAACGTCTGTTCCTCACTGCGACGCCACGCCACTACAACCCGCACCAACACGACCGCGAAGGCGAAGCCAAATTGCTGTTTTCAATGGACAACCCGGAGGTTTATGGCCCGCAAGCTTACCGCCTCACGTTCGCCGAAGCTGCCCGCCGTGGAATCATCTGCGGTTACAAGGTCATCATTTCCGTCATCACTTCCGAAATGGTGACGAACGAACTGTTGAGTCGCGGTGAAGTGGTGGTGAACGGCGACGCCGTGCGCGCCCGCCAGGTCGCCAATCAAATTGCTCTACGCGACGCCATCGAGAAATCCGGAGCGGGAAAGGTGTTCACCTTTCACAAGACCGTGGAATCAGCCGCCTCGTTTGTTGCCGATGGCAGCGAGGGCGTTCGCACGCATCTGCCGGAGTTCGGGACGTTCCACGTCAACGGCACAATGCCGACCGCACGCCGCGAGCGAGAAATGCGCGACTTCCGGACTGCTGCCCGCGCCGTAATGTCCAACGCCCGCTGTTTGACGGAAGGCGTGGACGTTCCCGCTGTGGATATGGTTGCGTTCCTCTCGCCGAGACGCAGCCGAATCGACATCGTTCAAGCGGTTGGTCGTGCGATGCGCAAACCGCAACATTCCCCCAAGACGATGGGTTACGTGCTTGTACCGCTTTATGTGGAACTGGCAGCCGGAGAAACCATTGATGCTGCCGTCAATCGTGCGGAGTTCGCTGAAGTCTGGGATGTTCTGCAATCAATGCAGGAACAGGATGATATCCTTGCGGAAGCAATTCGAAGATTGCGCCAACAGAAGGGTCGAGGGCTTGGATTCGATGACGCAGGGTTTCGCGAACGGATCGAGGTGACTGGCCCTCAATTAACCTTGGATATTATCCGCGCCACGATCACCGCGACGTGCATCGAGCAACTCGGAAGCCCGTGGGAAGAACGCTTCGGCGAACTCGTCGCGTATAAGAGTCGTTTTGGCGATTGCGCTGTGCCCACTCGGTGGAAAGAGAATCGCCGCCTGGCAACGTGGGTAGTGGGGCAGCGCCAGGCAAGGAAACTGGGTGAACTGCCGAAAGCGAAGATTGAGAGGCTGGAACTGCTCGGTTTTAACTGGAATCCCAACGACCGTGTCTGGGATGAGAATTTTGGAAAGCTTTCCGCTTTCGCCAAGAAATCTGGGCACTGCAAAGTTCCTCAACACTGGGCAGAAGACCGGCAACTTGGAGTTTGGGTTGCGGTGCAACGGCGGCGTTTCCACAGCAAACAGCTCGCCAGAGACCGTGTTGATAAGCTCACCAGGATTGGTTTTGAGTGGACCAGTGGAGCGCCAACGTGGGACGAAATGTTCGCTGCACTCCAACGCTATTGGAAAGAGAACGGCCATTTTGACCCGCCGTCTACAAGCAAGGAATCAAAGAAACTGAGTGCGTGGATTCGGCGACAGAGGCATTCACGTCGCGAAGGAACGCTCGCGAAGGACCGGGTGGACAAGTTGAACGGGTTGGGCTTTCCTTGGACTGCGAAGCCAGACGACTGGGAAGCCATGTTTGATCAATTGGCGGAATTTCACGTTCAACACGGTCACTGCCGAGTCTCGGCGCGAGGCGGCACAGCAAGTCTCTACAGGTGGATTAGAAGTCAACGAGCAGCGATAGCCGCTGGCGTGCTCGGCAGGCAGCAGATTACGAGGCTCAAGCGACTCGGTTTCGCACTGCGGAGGGAGACGAAATCAGAGTGGATGGCTAGGTTGTCTGAACTTCAAGAGTACAACGCAAGGTTTGGTAATTGTAATGTACCAAAGGTTTGGCCGGAGAATCAGCAATTGGCTGACTGGGTGCGTGATCAGCAAAAAGAGTGGCGTAGAGGTCGCCTGCCCTCCAACCGCGTTGCACTGCTAGCTGATCTCGGTCTACACAGGAAGTGAAGCCTTCATGTCCAGAAACAAAGAACAGAATCCAACCAATTGAAAGCGCGCTGCAAGGAGCTAAATGCCGGCTTATGTCGCCTTTACAGGGCTAAGGTCTTTTGACGTCTAACTGGAGGCGGCGCTCGCAGACTCGCTTTGCCCTTGGATTTTCTTTGTCGGGCATTCAGCCCTTGGAGGTTAGGCTGTGCTGGATCGTATCATCGCCGCTTCAAAAATGTTTCGGCCAGCGAGCCTTTCTCCGTCCGCACGACCGCGCCGGTGCTGACGTTGTGCCGCTGAAACCAACCCTGGCTCGTCTCCAAAGCAAAGCGCACGTTCATGGCAGTCGAGAAGACGGAGTTGGTGTTGTGCGGTTGAAGGTCGTGGATTTCGAGGATGACACCGTCGGTGTCGAGGTAGGCAATCGAGAGCGGGATGAGGCAATTCTTCATCCAGTAACTGGCCTGACGCGGCACGGGATGCACGAAGAGCATGGCTTCGTTCTCGGCGATGTTGGTGCGCCACATCATGCCAGTCATTTGCTGTTCGCCGGTCAAAGCCAGTTCGGTAATGAGTTCTTCCGCGCCCAGCCACAGCTTGATCGTGGGCAGTTTGGGCTGGGCCTGTTTGGGCAACAGGTCCTCGATCGTGACGGGCGGCGGAGTCGCTGGGGGCGATTTTTTCTTGCAGCCATTGAACAGGCTCATGGCGATAAACAGGCAGGCAAGGATTTTCACGGACTTCATTTAGATCTAAAAGCGCCTAGAATTTCACGAACCATTTTTTCCGGTACATCAGATGCGCGACACCATACAGCAGCAGGACAAACATCAAGGCCCACAGCAGCGACGCGTTCATGGGACTGGCCAGCGGGACGAACAGATTTTTGTACAAGAGAGTTTTCAGCGCCACGGATTCATCCGCGCCCGCGGGGATCTTGATTTCCACCAGCAGCCGCCCGAGCACGCCGGCCAGCACAAACACCGTGATCGCGTTCATGCCGTAAATGGCGAATGGCTTGACCAGCGTGCGGCAGCCCTTCACGTCTATGAACCAGTAACCAACCCCGAAACAAACCATCGCCAGTCCCGCCATGAACACGGCGTAGGAACTCGTCCAGAGGCTTTTGTTGATGGGCAGCGCGAGATTCAGCAATTCACCGAGCCACATGAGCAGCGCGCCCGTGACCATGAGCCAGGCGGTTTTCTCCGATTGGCTCCGCCGCGCACGCAGCAGGTGGCCGGTCAGGATGCCGAAGAGGCAGGTGGCGATCGCCGGCAGCGTGCTCACGATGCCTTCCGGATCCCAGGTTTTGGTGGTCCGCCATACATGCGTGCCGATGACGGGGCCGTTGAGCACAAGATTATCCACGTAGTTGGAGAAATTGTGACCCTTCTCGAACAGGCCATAGATGTAGCGCGTTTCCCCATGCACGTTCACCGGGAACGGCGCAAATGCCATGATCAGCCAGTAAACCGCGAGCAACCCAACGGTCCAGAGAATCTGCCCGCGCAGGTTGGTGCCGAGAAAAATCACGGTGGCGATGAAGTAACAGACCGCGATGCGCTGTAACACGCCGGGGAGACGGACGTTGGTGAGGTAGTGATGCAGCCAGTCGCCAATGCCCAGCCGCACCAGTGAACCGTCAATGAAGTAACCGAACGAATTCAGAAACAAACCCAGCCCGAAGATGATGATCGCGCGACGCAGGGCGTGCTGAAGCAGTTCCCGGCGACGCTGGCCCAGTTCGAGCCGGCGCGACGTTGAGAGCGGGATCGCCACGCCGACGATCCAGATGAAGAAAGGGAAGATCACATCCGTGAACGTCCAACCGTGCCAGTCCGCGTGCAGCAGCGGCGGATACGCCGCGCTCCAGTTGCCCGGATTGTTCACGAGCATCATTGAAGCGATGGTGATTCCGCGGAACACATCCAGCGACATCAGTCGCCCGAGGGCGGGCGTGTTTGACTGAAGTGCGGCGGGATCGCTCATGCGCGCGACGCTAAGGGCAATCAGGCGGGAAGGGAATTCTTTTTCACGCGACTCATTTAATTTCAAGCCCGACCGGACAATGGTCACTACCCATGATCCCGGGCCGGATGAAGGCGCGTTTCAAGCGCGGGCGCAACGCGGCGCTGATGAGGAAATAGTCAATGCGCCAGCCAATGTTCCGAGCGCGGACGCCGGGCATCTGGCTCCACCACGTGTAATGCCCGCCGCGTTTCTCGAACTCCCGGAAGGTGTCGAGAAAGCCGGCCTTCACCGTGGCGTCAAAGCCGGCACGCTCCTCCGGGGTGAAGCCGTGATTGCCGACGTTGGCTTTGGGATTTGCCAGGTCCAGTTCCGTGTGGGCCACGTTCAAGTCGCCGCAAAAGATCACCGGTTTCATCCGCTCAAGCTTCTTCAAGTAATGGAGGAAAGCGCGGTCCCATTGCTGGCGATACGCCAGCCGGGTGAGTTCGCGCTGCGAGTTCGGGACGTAAACGTTCACGAGAAAGAAATCCGCGAATTCGGCGGTCAGTACCCGGCCCTCCTGGTCGTGTTCGGCAACGCCGATGCCCAGGGTGACTTTCAATGGTCGCACTTTGGTGAAGATCGCTGTGCCGGCGTAGCCTTTCTTCTGCGCTGAGTTCCAGTAAGTCGTGTAACGCGCAGGCCACAACTGCTCGACATCGTTCGGGCTGCATTTGGTTTCCTGAAGGCAAAGCACATCGGGTTTCTCGGCGTCGAGGAATTCCAGAAAGTTTTTTCGCAACACGGCGCGCAGGCCGTTGACGTTCCAGGAAATGAGTTTCACGGGGCAGAGATTATCCAGCCGGCCCGGCAACACCAGCGCGGTCCCCGCGCGCCGGGTGAATCTCGCGTGTAACGCAACTTGACCGGGTGGCGGATGGGTTGGGCTGAAACTCCAGTCTTGCCGAATCGCCACTCAGAGGCCATGTAATGCCGGTCAACTCATGAGATTTTACTCGAAATGGTTTGCGCTCATGGTCCTGGCATGGTGGCCGAACATGCTGCCCGCCACGAGCAGCGAGTCGTCCCCGCTGCCGTCGGCGGAAACCGTTTTGCAGTGGGTGCTGGCCCGGGCCGAGCGGGACAGCGATCCCGAGCACGAGTTCAATCAGTCCTACCGCTACACCCGCACGCGCATCACCGAGCACCGTGATGGGAAGGGCGGGTTGAAGAAGCGCGAAGAGAAGACCAGCGTCCAGCATCCCGGGCTTGCGGCCAGCCCGACGAATTCGACGGCCCGCAATCGCGCATACGAGAAGGGTGATTTTCCCCAGAACGAGGATCTGATCAAACGATTTGATTTTACGCTGGCAAGCCGGGAAGTAGTCAACGGCCGGCCGGCATTGGTGCTGGATTTCAAGCCAGCCAGTTCGCAGCCGGCCGCGCGGAATCTCAAGGAGCGGTTCATCAATCGAATCGCCGGGCGTGTCTGGGTGGATGAAACGGATCATGTCCTGACCAAAGCCACGCTGCGGCTCACGGAAAAAGTCAACGTTATCGGCGGTTTGGTGGGCAATGTCACCCGGATGGATTTTTCCTTTGACCGCGAGCGGACGGCCGAGGGGCTATGGTTTACGCGCCGGTCGAACTGGCATCTGGCCGGACGCGAACTCTTCAGCCAGCGCACCATTGACTCTCGGGAGGAGAAGACCGACTTGCAGAAGGCGGAATAGCGTGTCCGATGCAGCCTGCCCAAGTCATCGGTTACGTTGACGGTGAGCGGGCCAGCGGCTAGCTTGCTACCAGTTCAAAGATGATTGCCAATACACAAGTGAAGCCGATCACGGCCCCGACGTTCCGAACCGGAGACGAGCGGCTGATCAAACTGACGGAAAACGCCGGGAGCAAAGTCGGCACCCTGCTCACCAAGCAAGGCCGACCCACCGGCGTGCTGCGCGTGGCCGTGGTGGGCGGCGGTTGTTCCGGGCTGCAATACAAGATGGATTTGCAGGACGGCCCGGCGAATCGGGATTTCCTCGTCGAAACCGCCGGGGTACGCGTGGTCGTGGACCCCAAGAGCGCGCTGTACGTCACGGGCAGCGAACTGGATTACATTGATGCGCTGGATGGCGGATTCAAGGTGACGAATCCGAACGCGGCCACCAGTTGTTCCTGCGGGGAAAGTTTCAGCGCCTAGCCGGCCGGCATGACCGATTACTTCGCCCTGCTCAACGTACCGCGCCGGCCCTGGCTGGACACGGCGGCACTCAAAGCCACCTTCCTCACCCGGTCAACCAGCCAGCATCCGGACCGGGTTCACAATGCCGGCGACGCTGAGAAGACTGCCAGCGCCCAACTCTACGCCGGGTTGAATGCGGCGTACCAGTGCCTGCGCGAACCGAAGGATCGCTTGCGACATTTGCTGGAGCTTGAACTGGGGCGCAAACCAGAAGAGGTTCAGGAAATTCCACCCGAACTCGCCAACTGGTTCATTGAAATCGCGCAACTCTGCCGACAGGTGAACGCTTTTCTCGCGGAGAAAGCCAGCGTCACCTCGCCGTTGCTGCATGTGCAACGCTTCGAACGCGGAGAGGAATGGAACGACCGGCTCACCGCCGTGCAAAAACGACTGACCGAACGCCAAGCGGTGTTGCTCGAGGAACTAAAAGCCCTCGACGCGGAATGGTTGGGCACCGCCGCCGGGTCGCCTGCACGCGGGCCGTTGCTTGGCCGACTGGAGAAACTGCATCGGCAATTGAACTACCATGCGCGATGGAGTTCGCATATCCAGGAGGCCAAAGTGCAACTCACGTTGTAAAATGACACGAAATCTTTTCACGATTTCTATGCTGTTGGTTTGCCTCTGCATTTCAGCGCAAGCTGGAACGTGGAGCAGTGAACTTCACCAGATGCCGCTCGGCAGCAACGCGCGGGAACTGAATCGCACGAATTGCGTGCCGCTGATGCTCAACGCCTTTCCATCCAACGCCACCGTCAAGGCGCTGATCTTTATGCCAGGCGCCACGGATGAGTTGTATTTCTTCCGCCGGGTGAAGGTGACATTGACGAATGAAAGTCCGTCCTTGTTGGATGCGGTGGTGGCACTGACCAACCAGTCGCCGTTGCGCGCCACCTTCCGCCCGCCGTTTCTGTTGCTGCACTCGGATGAAGACGTGCTCGACCTGATCGTGGACACCCAACACCCGCCGACCGCCGCGAAATTGCGGCAGCGCGGTCCCATGCCGCGCTGGATGTTCAATGACCGCGACTGGGATGAACTGCTCGCCGTCATCAGGAAGCCCGTGCGGACCGCGCTCCGCCCTTACGCGCGTTCAATGGACTCGTGGGATTTCTACCGCCACAGTTTTGCGGCCTGGAATTTGACCGCGTGGGAAACCCTCGAAGCCGCTGCGCTCGCCGGCAAGACGAAGATGACCGTGCGTCGGGGCGTGGTGGAATTCAAGTTGGACCAACGCATTGGGGTCCTGCCAAAGCTGGAGCATTACCCCCGGTAGCAGGACACTTTGACTGAAACTTGGGCGCGCGTGTCTCCTAGGTGGACACAAAAGGACTATTTCCAGTTGTGAAAATGCGTCCCAAGCACTTGGTATATGGGCTGCTTTTCTGGATGTCATGCAGATGATACAAAGTCCAACAATGTCGGATCTTGTATTTCCCTCCGCCTTCACCGTCAAGGTGCTGGCGAAACGCCTCTTGACTCCGCTGGTATGTGTCGGGTCTGTGACCTGATGCTCTTCTCTACTGGGTTTGGTTTACTGGCGGCTGGCTCGCACCAGCCGCCAGTTTTTTTGGGCGACACGCGGAACAAAGGTATCCTTGCGTTGAAAAGTAAACGCGCCTGAATTGCCGCCTTTCGGTTCCAAAGCTGACGTGACCTTGCAGCCGGCTCAACGCTCAGGCTGGAAAACCACGACGCTGAGCGGCGGCAGCGTAAACTCGGCGGAACACGGCTGGCCGTGACAGGGGAGAGCTTCGGCGGTCACTCCGCCCAGGTTGCCCACATTGCTGCCGCCATAATTTGCGGCATCGCTGTTAAGCGCCTCGCGCCAGCGACCAGGGTGCGGCAGGCCAACACGATAGCGCAGTTGTACCCGGGGCGTGAGGTTCAGAATCGCCACCAGCTCACTGACTCCTTCATCGTCCCGCCGGGCGAATGACAACACACTATGTTCGTGGTCGGCGCAGTCAATCCACCGGAAACCCGCGTCATCGTAGTCGGAACGCCACAAAGCCGGCGTGCCCTTGTAGAGCCGGTTCAAGTCGGCGACGAAACGTAGCAGACCGCAATGAAATGGACCCTCCTGGAGCAACCGCCAATCAAGCCCCGCGTCCGCATTCCATTCGCCGCGCTGGCCGAATTCACAGCCCATGAACAGCAGCGGTTTGCCGGGGAACAGCCATTGATACGCCAACAGCACGCGCAGGTTCGCGAACTTCTGCCAGTCATCGCCCGGCATCCGGCCCAGCAACGAACTCTTGCCATGCACCACTTCATCATGCGAGAGCGGCAAAATGAAGTTCTCGTGATGATGATACAGCATCGCAAAAGTCAGATCGTTCTGATGATACTTGCGATGGATCGGATCGCGCTTGAAGTAGCCCAGCGTGTCGTGCATCCAACCCATGTTCCACTTGAAGGAGAAACCCAGCCCGCCCAGATACGGTGGACGTGTCACCAGGGGCCAAGCGGTTGACTCCTCGGCAATGGTCATGACTCCGGGGAATTCCGTATGCGTCAAGTGATTGAACTTCTTCAAAAACTCAATCGCCTCCAGGTTTTCCCGGCCCCCGAACTGGTTCGGCAACCACTCGCCTTCCTTGCGCGAGTAATCGAGATAAAGCATCGAAGCCACTGCATCCACGCGCAAGCCGTCAATGTGAAAGCGGTCGCACCAGAACAGCGCATTGGCGGCCAGAAAATTCACCACCTCATGCCGGCCATAGTTGAAAATCAACGTGCCCCAGTCCTGATGGGCGCCCTGGCGCGGATCTTCGTGTTCGTAAAGCGCGGTGCCATCGAACCGCGCCAGCGCCCAGTCGTCGCGCGGAAAGTGCGCGGGCACCCAGTCCACAATTACTCCGATCCCGGCTTCGTGCAGGGCGTTGACCAGGTATTGAAAATCGTCGGGTGTGCCATAGCGGCTGGTGGGCGCATAGAAACCAGTAACTTGATAGCCCCACGATGGGTAATAGGCGTGCTCGGCCACCGGCAGAAACTCCACGTGCGTGAAGCCGGTTTGCTTCAAGTAATCCACCAGCAATCCAGCCAGTTCGCGGTAGGTGAACGACTCGGCCGCCGACTTCTTACGCCACGAACCGAGATGCACTTCGTAAATGCTCATGGGCGAGCGCAGAATTTTGTCGCCCTCTCCCCCCTCCACCCCCCTCTCCCGCAGGGCTAACCCCGGGAGAGGAGGGTGGTCGGGAGGGGGGAGAGGGCCATCGGTCGCCCGCTGACGCCGCTCCAGCCAGGCCTGATCCGTCCAAGCGAACTTGCGGTTGTTCCAGACGATGGCCGCGTTCTTGGGGGAGGTCTCGAAAAAGAACCCGTACGGGTCGGTCTTCAAACCGATTTTACTGTGGATGTCTTCCACCTCAAACTTGTAGTGAGCACCCACGCCCACATCCGGAATAAAAATCTCCCACACTCCCGACACACCCAACAACCGCATCGGATGCCGCCTCCCGTCCCACTGGTTGAAATTCCCGACCACACTAACGCGCCGGGCATTCGGCGCCCAGACGGCGAAACTCGTCCCGGCGATGCCGTCCACCGTGCGCAACTGCGCCCCCAGTTTCTCGTAAAGGCGCCGCTCGTCGCCTTTGCCAAAGAGATACAGGTCCGGTTCGCTCAACGTGGGCAGGAACGAATACGGGTCTCGCGAGCACCGGACCTGACCATCATGTCCCGTTACCAGCAAGTCATAGGCGTAAACGCGTTTGATCTCTTTCGTCATGCCCTCGAACAAGCCGGCCCCATGCACCCGCTTCAGCTTGAGCCGGGGCAGAGTCTTTTCGTGAGTGGGCTGGATTTCGATGGCGCTGGCATCCGGCACCAACGCGCGCACCACCACGCCGCTGCCATCCCCCAACGGATGCATGCCCAGCAATTGGTGGGGTGAGCGGTGCTTCAGTCCGACCAGACTCTGCAGTTCATCAGGCGAGAGGATCATCGTGTGGCGAGAATATCAGTCACCACCGCGAAAGGGAAATGTTTCCGGTGAAGGATGATCGGAATGAGGACACCTGCACAGCGCCAAGCTATCTGGCTGACCAACTTAAGCCACCTCCGTGAGGAGTCATGCCGGCGAACGCAAGGCCCGCACAATCGTGGCAAGCAATTCGGGATAGGGCACCGGTTTTTGAAAGAAAGCCACGGCGCCTCCAGTCAGGGATTTTTGCTGGTTGTTTTCAGAACCATCACCACTGATCAGAATCACCGGAATTCTGGCCAATTCGGGAAATCGGCGCAGCCACTGCATGACGGTAAACCCGCTCCAATCCAGGGCTACCCCTGGCGGAAAATTGATGTCGAGAATGATCAACTCCGCACCACTGGCCTCGGCAATACTGGCAACACCCGCTGCGTTTGAGGTCGTGGATACCTCAAATCCACAGGCCTTCAACTTGAGCTCAAAAGCCTTAAGAACCACCGGGTTGTCGTCCACCACGAGTATCTTCCGGTCCTGCCCGACAGTGGCCGGCGGTTGCGGATCGGCTGATTCCGTGGCGTTGTCCGGCAGAAAGGGAAGTTTCTCCTTCAGCTTGAACACTGCGGATTTGGCAGGCTGCTTGGCTTCCCCTTTAAGTTTCAATGTTATTGGCATAGTCACCCGTTCACGCCCCCGGCCATGTCCCGAAACATGTCACACCTGCACACTGCCCAGACATCATGCCGGGAGAAATTCAATCGTAGCCCGTTCACCCCACCGTTGCCGGCTGTTCGAGGCAATCCAGCGCCTATCATGCCACGCTGGGTATGACTGGAGGCCACGAGGCCGCTGCCGTGGATAGGGCGCAGGGCCACTTTTGGTGATTAAATACCTGCAATGACGCGGTCGAGTTGTTCGCCATGCACATCCAGACCAGCTTCGGTCCAGATGACGCGATGCGAGAGTGCCATTTTCTGCTCAATTGGCCATTGGGCGGCGATGCGGTTTGTGACCTCACTGTCTGTCCATCCGCGCGCCCGCAAACGCTGCCACTGGGTCACCGCCGTGCAGGCTACGCAGATCACGGTATCGAACTGAGTCTCGGCCTGGGTTTCAAACAACAACGGGATGACAACCAGGGCAAGCGGTCGGCCTTCGTTCCGCCATGTCACGACTTGGGTATACCACAATTCGCGGATTCGGGGATGCAGGATGGCTTCAAGTCTTCTTCTCGCTACCGCGTCGGCAAAAACCAACTTCGCCAGTTCGTCACGCCGCAAATGCCCGTCCGGCCCAACGATGTCCGATCCGAATTCATTTTGGACTTCAGCCAGCGCCGGTTGTCCGGGCATCACGATCTGGCGCGCCAGCTCATCGGTGTCCACAACCGACGCACCGCGCGCCTGAAGCAAGTCAGCCGAAGTGGATTTGCCCATGCCCACCCCGCCCGTGAGTCCGAAGACTTTCATCTTAGATTCATGCTTGCGCGATCCTTCCGAAGCAAGCCTCAAACTCACCAGCCCCAGCCAACCCACTCAGAGTTGCGGGGAACATCGCCCGGTGGCATGAGTCCGGCCATTCAGGTGGACTGCGCCACGTTTGCCCCCTGTTTTGTCACATAATTTTTCTTTGTGCTGGATTCTATTCTTGCGATTCCGAACAATCTTACGGTAGCTTCTTTTCACTCGAAATGGCCTTTGGTTGGTTGGTTGCTTTCTTGAACAATTGCATTTCAACCAAAATTTACGGGCGTTTCGAGTCTTTTCGTTTTTTCAATCAAGAAATCACACTTGTTGAAGGACTAGTGACAATGCTCGGCGTGGCTGGATTCACCGCAGGTGCAATCCAGGCAACCGTGCTTGCTGCAAGCCCGGCAGTTGTTGGAGAGCAAGTCGCGCAGATGTTTGCGGGCCCGATGCAGCCGCACCGTCAGATTGTTCTTCGTCAAACCCAGTTGCGCGGCCACCACGGCGGGGTCGTTGTCGTCCAGGTCAATTTGTTGCAGCAGTTCCCGATACTGTGCGGGCACGGACGGCAACAGCCGACGAAAACATTGGCACAGCAGTCGTTCATCGGCGGCGCTGGGCGTTTCGGGAAGTTCAGCCTCGAATCGGGCCAGTGCGCGGCTACGGGCATCATTGCGCCGATATAGGTCAATGATCGAGCGGCGCAAAATCCGGTAAAACCACGCCACAGAATCCTCGGCCTTGGCTGGTTTCCGATCAGCGGAGAGCACTTTCACGAGACTGTCCTGCACCGCATCTTCGGCGAGATGCGGATCGCCCACGCGCTTGCGCGCAAACGCCACGAAAGCGTTCAGGTTTGCGAGCAAGGCGTCTTCGGCATTGGCCATGACCGGACGGTAGCGATTTTCAAGCACTCCGGCAATCGCTGGAGTTACCACTGCTGGCCTCGCCCTTTCAAGGTATTCCGGGTCTTTTCGCGCTGATCCTCTATGGGGGTTATACCCTATAGCGAAGCCGCCCGCGCGTGCGCAAAGTTAGAGCAAGCCGAACGAAAGCACAAAACATGAAGGCCATTAACAAGAAGATATTCTTGGGTGCAGGCATGGCAATCACGATGGCAATTTAGGGGACTAAACGCATGACGAACCGCCAACAAAAGCTTCCGCCCGCCCTCCGCATCACTGCGGCGGGATGTATCGGGCTTTGGTTGCTGGCGGTTTCGTGTTGCAGCATCGGGTATCTGTGCAGCGACGATCATCATGCGAAAGCAGACGCTCCCGAGACAGTCGCTCATCACGAGAACGACCACTCCCAAGAAGCGGACGCTGCGGAACACGCGCACGGCGAAGCGAGCCATCCGCATGATTCCGAGCAGTCCTCACACGATTCGCACCCCTGGTGAGGGCGGCGGCGACTCCTGTTGCTCCACGCTGATGGCAACAGCTCAAATCGCCAAGCCTTTCAGTGCCGCCCAGCCACTCCTTGAATCGTTCAAATTTCCCTGCACGGTTCTTCAAGCGCGCGATCCAATGCTGGCCGCGCCCGAAGCCAAACCGTTGAGCCAAGCTAAAGACCACGATTTGGTTCTCACGCCTGTAGTGTGTCTTGGGCCGGCGCACCGCAGCCTCGCTCCTCCCTCGTTCGCCTGAGTTGAATCCTTGGCGCACGCGTGTGCGCCTGATTCAACGCTTCCGTTTGCCCTGCGTCGTTGGAACGCGCGGAAACGTTTCATCCACGATCCATGCCCGGTGGAACGACCGTGATTGATGACCGGAAAAGAAACACGACCACAAAAACCAAAGTGCAATGACCGAAACCTAGAAAGAGAAAATAATGGAAGAATCAAAATCCGTGACCAAAGACCCCCTCTGCGGAATGACCGTGGACGAAGCCACCGCTCTCCACGCCGACCGCGATGGAAAGACATTTTACTTTTGCAGCGACCACTGCCGGCAAAAGTTTCTGTCCACCCCCGACGGCGCGAAGCCGGTGGAAAAGTCGGGCGGCTGTTGTGGATGACATCCCTGCACATGAGCCAGGCGACCCAGCAAGAAATGAATTTGCGAGCACGACGCTCGCAGCAACAACAAACAAAAACTCAACAAGTAGAAAGAAAGCCACAGTTATGAAAACAAACATCAGCATCATCAAGACCACCGCCATCACCATCACCATCATCGCCGCAGTCGCCGTCTTCGGCTCAGCCGGTCATCTCAACGCGCAGGAGAAAGGCTCGGCCAAGGGAGGCGCGCACCAGTTGATGTCAAAACCCGTCAAAACCTTGGAGGATTTGTCCGCCGTTAAACCGGGCGACATGATGGTCATAGCCTGCCCGAAGTGCAAAGACGTGACCGTCCACTATGTAAAACCGACGTTCAAAGCGACGGAACCCAAGGACAAGGTGAAAACCCGGCACGAATGCCCCCGGCTGCGAACATAAGATCGTGTCCGAAGGCCATGGCAAAATGAAGACGGACAAAATTGTTCACGCGTGCAAACACTGCGGCAGCGAAGACGCGTTTTGTTGCGAGATGAAAAAGGGTGCCGGCGCGACAGCCGGAATGGAAAAGAAGTAATTCTCCAACCAAACTCAATCGGGAGAGCTTTCGCAGCTCTCCCGTTTTTTGTTTATGTCAATCCTCGCAGGTGCAATCAACTAGGCGTTGCTTCGCGCAATTGCTATCAGAGCCTTATCTGGCCGGTTAATCAGCCCGCTTCGCATCCTGTGCTTCAGAATTCTGCAGGCCACAGCGACCTGCGGTTTCGATCAGGTTTCGAATCAAGGGGATTACCTGCTCAAGAGCCGATCCCGTCACGACGCTCGGCGGAAGGGGAATCAACCCCGCATCAAACTTCCCGTGTAATGAACTTCGCTCGGTTGCGTTAGCCCGGACAGAAACGCGCAATTGTTCGCGCCCGACAACAACAAATCAAAGACGACAACCGTATGAAAACCGATTCCCTGCTAGATGTGGCAATGCCCGAAGAGACCGCTTGGCGCGACCGCCGGAAGACTTTACGAATCAGCAATCCGCCGGTGCAACTGGCGAGCAATCATGAGCGACCCGTGATTTCGCCGGAGATGCTCACGGCTCTCCGCGAGGCAGAGTTTGCTCATTGGCAAGCCACGGGGGGTGATTTCCTCTCCAGCGCATATCAAACCAGCAGGGACAAGCGAAAAATTGGAGGCTGGCGATCAACCCGGTTATGGTTACTGGCGTTCGCTGGAATATCTGTGGCCCTGTTGACCGGTTGCTCTGGCTCATACGCAAAATCCCCGGCTGCCCCAGTGCCGCCGCCGGAAGTACCTGTTCAGCGGGTGGTCGAACAGGCGATCCCATTGCGCTTCGAATTTACCGGGCACACGATCGCCGCGCATCAGGTCGACGTTCGCGCCCGGGTGGGTGGCTATGTCATCAACGCCTCGTTTGGCGAGGGTGATTTCATCAAGGCGGGCACGCTGTTGTTCGAGATTGACCCCCGGCCGTTCACCGCAATTCACGCCAAAGCGGAAGCCGAGGTGGCCCGCGCCAAAGCGGCGACGGACCTGGCCCGGCAGGAACTCGCCCGCGCCGAACGACTCGGCCAAACCGACGCCATTGCCGTTGAGGAATTGGAGCGGAAGCGAACGGCTTGGGATACAGCGGGCGCAACCTTTTCCGCCGCTATCGCCCAACGGGAAACGGCGGCTTTGGAGGTGGAGTTCACCAAGGTCAAAGCGCCGGTTGACGGTCGCATCGGGCGCGCCCTCGTGAAGCCAGGCAACCTCGTTTCCGGCGGCGATGCCAACGGCACCTTGCTGACCACGCTCGTTACCGTCAGTCCGATGCACGTCTTGTTCAACCTCGACGAACCGGCCTACCAGCAACTCACTGCACTTCGTGCGACCGGCAAGACTTTGGCGGCGGAATTGAAACTCGGACACGGCGACGAAGTGTTGGCCGGGCACATTGATTATCTCGCCCCGACCCTGGACGCCCGCTCCGGAACCGCTCAAGCCCGGGTGGTCGTGGCCAACGCGGATGGACGACTGTCCCCCGGCCTGTTCGCCCGCGTCACCGTCCTGGCCCAAACGGAACGAGCCCGCGTGATTGTCCCCGAAAGCGCCATTGGCGCATTTCAAGGAGGCCGCTTCGTGCTTGTCGTGGATGAACATAACAAATTGGCGCACCGCCAAGTAAGTCTCGGTGAACGTCGCGGTGCTGAGCGCCTGGTGCTGGCAGGCTTGTCCGCCGGGGAATCCATCGTGGTCAATGGACTGCAACGTGTGCGCCCCGGCATGTCTGTGCAACCCGTGCCCGCCCCGTTGGCCCGCAACTAACCAATCTTCCCCGAGGACCTCCTATGAACTTCTCCGACTACTTCATCCGTCGACCGATTGTTGCGGCCGTGCTTTCGATTCTCATCGTCATTGCCGGCGGGCTCGCGTTCTTCGGGCTGCCCGTGACCGAGTATCCGCAGGTGGCGCCCACGACCGTCATGGTCCGGGCGAGTTATCCAGGCGCTGACGCCGAGGTTATGGCGGAAACCGTCGCCGCGCCGTTGGAACAAGCCATTAACGGAGTCGAGGACATGCTTTATATGAGCAGTCAGGCCGCGACGGATGGCACGCTGCAATTGACAGTGACTTTCGCGCAGGGCACTGACCCAGATCTGGCGCAGATCAACGTGCAGAATCGGGTGGCTCGGGCCCTGCCGCGGCTGCCAGCGGAAGTGCAGGCGCTCGGGGTCGTGACGGAAAAAACCTCGCCCGACATGCTGATGGTCGTTCACCTGATCTCACCCGGGGAGCGCTACGATGCGCTGCATCTCGTGAACTACGCTCTCCTCAACGTGCGCGATACGCTGGCGCGGCTTCCCGGCGTGAATGACGTGCGGGTGTGGGGTGCCGGGGAATACAGCCTGCGCGTGTGGCTGGACCCGGAGAAACTTGCAGCCCGCGAACTCACGGCCCCCGAAATCGTCACGGCGATTCGCGAACAAAACGTGCAAGTGGCCGCGGGCACGCTCGGACAGCCGCCCCAGACTGGTGCGCCGTTTCAACTGACCGTAAAAGCTCCCGGGCGTCTGAAGTCCACGGAGGAATTCGCGGACATTGTCGTGAAGGCGGGCGCCAGCGGTGAATTGACCCGCTTGCGGGATGTGGCCCGGGTGGAGCTCGGCGCCGATCAGTATGCGATGCGCAGCCTGCTCAACAACCAACCTGCCGCAGCCATTCAAATTGTTCAAAAGCCGGGTACGAGCGCGTTGGAAGTCGCGCAACGGGTCCGCGAAACCATGCAGGAACTCGAACGTGGTTTTCCCGAAAGCATCAGCCACCGGATTGCCTACGACCCGACCATTTTCGTGCGGGCCTCGCTGCGATCGGTAATCATCACCTTGGGCGAAGCCATTCTGCTCGTGGTGCTGGTTGTCGTGCTGTTCCTGCAATCCTGGCGGGCGTCGCTCATTCCGCTGGCCGCGGTGCCGGCGTCCTTGATCGGCACGTTCGCCATCATGCATTTGTTTGGATTCTCGCTGAACACGCTCTCCCTCTTCGGACTGGTGTTGTCGATTGGCATTGTCGTGGATGACGCGATTGTCGTTGTTGAAAACGTGGAGCGGCATCTGGCGCGAGGTCTGTCCCCCACGGAGGCCACTCGGGCGGCCATGCGCGAGGTTACCGGTCCGATCATTGCGATCACTTCCGTGCTGGTGGCGGTGTTTGTCCCCACGGCCTTTCTAAGTGGGTTGACCGGGCAATTCTATCAACAGTTTGCCCTCACCATCGCCATCTCCACCATCCTGTCGGCGATCAATTCGCTGACCCTCAGTCCGGCGCTTGCCGCGATACTGCTCAAACCGCATCAGGCCACAACCGATGCCCCGAGAGGCTGGATGGGGGTTGCGCTGGGCTGGCTGTTCCGTCCCTTCAACCACTTCTTTGATCGCGCGGCGGTTCGCTACGTTGGAGGGGTGCGCCGCTTCGCGCGGGTCGGAGCGGTGGCCGCCGTGCTTTACCTCGGGCTTGGCGCGCTGACGTATCTCGGCTTCATGCGGACACCGGTGGGTTTCGTTCCCGCCCAGGACAAATACTACCTCGTCGGCATTGCCCAGCTCCCGGATGCGGCTTCACTCGACCGCACGGAAGCCGTGGCGCGACAGATGACGGACATCCTGCGGGCGGAGCCGGGCGTGGACAATGTCGTCGCGTTCCCGGGGCTCTCGATAAATGGATTTGCAAGCATCCCTAACGCCGCCGTGGTTTTCGTCATGCTCGATCCCTTCGATCAACGCGCCTCGCCCGAACTCGCGGCGGGCGCCATTGCCGGCCGCGTGAATCAAAAGCTCGGCGCCATTCAGGAAGGCTTCGCCGCGGTATTTCCGCCTCCGCCAGTGCCCGGGCTCGGCGCCCTGGGCGGCTTCAAGATGGAGGTCCAGGACCGCGGTGGGCACGGATCGGTGGCGTTGTTTGAGGCGACGCAAAAGCTGCTGACCGCAGCCAGCCAGCGCTCGGAGCTCGTCGGTTTGTTCTCCAGTTTCCAGGTCAACGTTCCGCAAGTCGGCCTGGATGTGGATCGCGACCGCGTGAAGGCGTATGGTTTGGCGTTGAGCGACGTGCATGCGGCGCTGCAAGCCAACCTTGGCTCGTTGTATGTGAACGACGTCACCTTCTTTGGGCGAATCTATCGGGTGTTTGTGCAGGCAGATGCAACCTTCCGTTCTGACGAATCCGCCCTGCAACATCTCAAGGTGCGCAACCGCGAGGGCCAGTTCATTCCGCTCGCCTCCGTCGTCCAGGTGAAGACCGCCACCGGCCCGGATCGCATTATCCGCCACAATGCGTATCCGTCCGCCGACCTCAACGGCAACGCGGCGCCGGGCGTCAGCACCGGGCAGGCCCAAGCGTTGATGGAACAGCTCGCGCGGGAAGTTCTGCCCGCCGGGTTTTCGTTCGAGTGGACGGATCTGGCTTACCAGCAAAAACTCGCCGGTCAGAGTGGTGTGTGGATTTTCGGCCTGTGTGTGCTGTTCGCCTATCTGATTCTCGCGGCGCAGTACAACAGTTGGTCGCTGCCGCTGGCGGTCCTGCTCATCGTGCCACTGACGTTGCTCAGTGCGCTGGTGGGCGTGTGGCTCACTGGCGGCGACAATAATCTCTTCACGCAGATCGGCCTGGTCGTGCTGGTCGGACTCGCCGCGAAGAACGCCATCCTTATCGTCGAATTCGCCCGCGCCCGGGAAGACGAAGGCCTGGAACCGTTGGCGGCCGCTTTAGAGGCGTGCCGCCTGCGGCTGCGGCCCATCTTGATGACCTCGCTGGCCTTCATCATGGGCGTGGTGCCCTTGGTGTTGGCGAGTGGGGCGGGCGCAGAGATGCGTCACGCCATGGGCGTGGCGGTCTTTGCCGGCATGCTGGGCGTGACGTTGTTCGGCTTGTTCTTCACGCCCCTGTTCTATGTCGCGATTCGCAAGTTGGCTGGGAAAACCCAGCCGGTTGCTCAAACTCAACCCACTTCCACGGAGATCTTGAACCATGTATAAGCTTGTCCTCATCCCTATCCTTGGCGCCGTCCTCACCGGCTGCGCCGTCGGCCCCAACTACCAACCACCGACCACCGCGACGCCGGCCACATTTGGCCGGGCGGCCACCAATCAGTTTGCGCCCGCCAACCCTGAGGCTCATTGGTGGGCAATGTTCGCGGATCCGACCTTGAACGAGTTGATCGCGCGCGCGGCGAAAAAGAATCACGACGTGAAGATTGCGGAAGCTCACTTGAACGAAGCGCGCGCGCTCCGCCGCGGGGCGCTTTGGGCCTTCGCCCCGCAGGGGGGAGTTTCAGGAAGATTCCAGCGCCGACAACTGGCGCTCCCCGAAGTGGCGGGCGCGAATCTCCCCTCGCGCCTCGGGAACACCTGGTCCACCGGCTTCGATGCCACCTGGGAAATTGACCTCTTCGGTCGGTTGCGGCGGTCAGCGGAAGCCGCTTCGGCCGAAGTGGGCGTAACAGGCGCACAACTCCGCGATGTGCAAGTGGCGCTACTGGCAGAAGTGGCGGCCAATTATTTCGGCCTCCAGGGCGCCCGCGATACGGTCGGACTCTTGCGACAACAACGGGAGTTGCTCGAACGCAGTTTGAACACCACGCAACTCCGCGTGGCCGCCGGCCGGGGCAGCGCCCTCGACACGGCGCGGGCGCAGGCGTTGCTGAAGGAAACGGAAGCCGCCGTGCCGCTGGCCGAACGCGAGGAAGCGCAGCATTTGCACCGGCTGGCCGTTTTGCTGGGGGAGCAGCCGGGTACATTCTCGTTGGCATTTGGTCCGCGTGAGACGGTCCAACCCGCCCGCCAGATTGCGATCGGGACCCCAGCGGAACTGCTGCGGCGCCGGCCCGACGTTTCTGCGGCGGAACGACAACTCGCTGCCGCCACCGCGCGGCTGGGCGTTCGCACGGCGGAGATGTTTCCCGAAGTCAGTGTCAGTGGATTCATCCGCTTGATCGGTAGCGAGGGGGTCAGCTTGGGTTCGGCGGCCAGTCAGGCGTGGGGAGTCGCGCCAACTGCGACGTGGCATGTGCTCAGTCTGGGAAGGTTGAACGCCGTTCGCAACGCCAGTCGGTTCCAAGTCAATGCGGCGGTTGACCACTACGAGCAAACCGTGCTCCGCGCCTTGGAGGACATGGAAAACTCATTGCTGCGTTATCGCACGGCCGATGAACGGTTGCGGCTGCTCGGCGAGCGGCAGTCGGCGGCGGACCGCGCCCACCGCATCGCCCAGGACCAATACCAGGCCGGGGCCATCAGCTCCCTCGAAGCAACCGACGCCGAACGGACCGCCCTCGCGGCGGCCCGCGAAACCACGGTTGCCGCCACAGAGCATCGACTCGCCGTGGTGGCCGTTTACAAAGCGCTCGGTGGTGGATGGAATGATGAACAACTTTGGGCCCGCAAATGAGCGGCACTGCGCGCACTCCCAAAATGCCGCCGATGAATCAGTGGCAATGCGCCGCTTCACCGGACTCGCCGCACGTGCAATCCAGACAGCCATGTTTGCTGCAGGCGCGGCAGTTTTGGGCGAGGATTTCCCGCAAATGCTTCCGGGCGCGATGCAGGCGGACGGTGAGGTTGTTTTTCGTCACGCCGAGCTGGGCGGCAACGTCCGCAATCTCTTTGCCCTCCAGATCAATTTGTTGCAGGAGTTCGCGATATTGCTCGGGCACCGCGGGCAGCAGCCGCTTGAAACACTGGCAGAGCAGGCGTTCGTCGGCAGCGGTGGGCGCGTCCGGAAGTTCGTCCGCAAATCGTTCCAAGGCCCGACTGCGCACATCCCTGCGCCGGTAGAGATCAATGATGGAACGGCGCAAGATCCGGTAGAACCAGGCCACTGTGTCCTCCTCGTCCACCGGCTTTCGGTCTGCCGCCAACGCCTTTACAAGACTTTCTTGCACGAGATCCTCGGCCAGATGCGTGTCGCCGATGCGTTTGCGCGCGAATCCAATGAAAGTCTGCAGATTCTTCAAGAGGGAATCTTCGACGTGATGCATGAGGTCATCTTAGGCGTGGCGTTTCCGGCGGGCAAGTTTAACGAGCAATTTGCCGTGTAATGGAATAATCATTGACGGTTGGTGGAACTGGAGTAGCACTGGTGAGGCCCTCCGCGCCTCCCGAATCTCCAGACCGAGCCACGAAGCTGAGCACGGACTTGAGCGTTGTTATCATGGCCGGATCGCTTTGTTTCAATAACTTACGTGGACGGTGTAATAGAAATGACGGGTCTGCGTTTCCAGAGGTAAGAGAAGCACAAAAAGCTTCGACAACGAATAAAAGCACAGCCCATGAAAACTGATCCAATCTGCGGAATGACGGTGGACGAAACGACGGCGCTCCGTGCCGAGCGCGAGGGTGAGACGTTCTACTTTTGCAGCGAGCACTGCCGGAAGAAGTTCCTTTCGCAAAGCACGCCTGCCACAACGGACGGCGGTTGTTGCGGTGGAACGAAGGCCAAACCGTCCGATGCATCCGGGGATTGCTGCGGCGGCAAAGATGAGCACGACGACCACGTCAGCCACGAACACAAGCATGGGGCAAAGGAACATTCCTGCTGCAGCGGGAAGGTGAGTGGTGAAGCTCACACTCACGCGCACCACGACCATTCTCATCACGATCACGACCATGCCGCGGTAACGCCTTCCGCCGCAGCGAAATACTTTTGCCCGATGTGTCCCGGAGTGGAATCCGACAAGCCGGGTGATTGTCCGAAATGCGGCATGGCGTTGGAACGTAATCCCGCGTGGAAACCCGCAGCGAAAACCATCTACACCTGCCCGATGCATCCCGAGATCGAACAGGATCATCCCGGGGATTGCCCGAAGTGCGGCATGGCGCTCGAACCCAAAACCGTCGTCGCCGAAAGTGATGTTGAAGAGGACAACTCCGAATTGCGCGACATGACGCGCCGCTTTTGGATCGGCGGGGCTTTGGCATTGCCCGTTTTCCTCGTGGCGATGGCCCATCTCGTGCCGGCCTGGCGACATGCGGAATGGGCGGCTGGCGACGTTTCGCGCTGGGGACAATTTTTGCTGAGCACGCCGGTGGTGCTGTGGGCCGGCTGGCCGTTCTTTGTGCGCGGTTGGCGTTCTTTGCGGAATCGGAGTCTGAACATGTTTACGTTGATCGCCATCGGTGTTGGCGCGGCCTATGTCTTCAGCGCAGTTGCAATGTTCTTCCCGCAAGTGTTTCCGGCCGGCTCGGGACATGGCGGCAAACCCGCACTCTATTTTGAAGCCGCGGCCGTCATCACCGTGCTGGTGTTGCTCGGTCAGATGCTCGAACTCCGCGCCCGCCAACGCACCAGCGGCGCCATAAAAGCCTTGCTCGGTTTGGCGCCAAAAACCGCGCGTCGGGTCACGCCCGCAGGCGATGAGGAGGTTTCGTTGGATGTTGTGCAACCGGGCGACCAACTCCGCGTGCGTCCCGGCGAGAAGATTCCCGTGGATGGCGAAGTCGTGGAAGGCCGCACGTCCGTGGATGAATCCATGCTCACTGGCGAACCGCTGCCAGTGGAGAAAACGGTCGGAGCGAAAGTTTCCGGCGGCACGGTGAACACCACCGGCGGGATGATAATGCGGGCCGAACGCGTCGGCAGCGAAACGCTGCTGGCGCAGATCGTGAACCTCGTGGCGCAGGCGCAGCGAAGTCGCGCACCGATTCAAGCTCTGGCCGACAAGGTCGCGGCGTGGTTTGTGCCCGCCGTGCTCGTAATTTCCGCACTCACATTTGCCGCGTGGATGATTTGGGGACCAGAACCGCGCCTCGCCTATGCGATTACCAACGCCGTGGCGGTTCTCATCATTGCGTGTCCCTGCGCGCTCGGATTGGCTACGCCCATGAGTGTGATGGTCGGCATTGGCCGCGGCGCGCAAATCGGAGTGCTCATTCGCAACGCCGAAGCTATTGAGAAGCTGGCTCAACTGAACACGCTGGCGGTGGACAAAACAGGCACGCTCACGGAAGGCAAACCGAAGCTCGTGCAAATTTTGCCGGTGAATGGATTCTCCGATACGGATCTCCTGCGACTCGCCGCATCATTGGAGCAGAGCAGTGAACATCCGCTGGCTCACGCGGTCGTGATGGCCGCTCGTGAACGACAGCTTCCGCTTGAAAGTGCTGTTGATTTTCAATCCACCACCGCCGGCGGCGTGACCGGCACCATCGGCGGATGTTTGGTGGCGGTTGGAAAAGCGGATTTCCTGCGCGACATCGGAGTGGCCGAAATCAGTGCGCTTGAATCACTGGCCGCCCCGCATCAAGCCGAAGGGGCCACCGCGATTCTGGTCGCCATCGCGGGCCGCCCGGCGGGAGTCCTGACGATCGCCGATCCCGTGAAAGCCACGACGCCGGAAGCGCTGGCGGAATTGCGCAAGCTTGGCGTGCAGGTGCTCATGCTCACCGGCGACAATCCGCGCACGGCCGAAGCCGTCGCCCGCAAGCTCGGTATTCAAGACTTTCAGGCTGGCGTCACGCCGCACGACAAACACGAGAAGGTAAAAGCCCTCAAAGCAGCGGGCCGGATTGTCGGCATGGCGGGCGACGGCATCAATGACGCCCCCGCACTCGCGGCGGCGGATGTCGGTATCGCCATGGGCACCGGGACGGACATTGCCATGGAAAGCGCCGGCGTCACGCTGGTGAAGGGTGATCTCATGGGCATCGTTCGCGCGATCCGACTGGGCCGGGCGATGATGCGAAACATCCGCCAGAACTTGGTGTTTGCCTTCGGCTACAATGCGCTCGGAATTCCGGTCGCCGCGGGCGTGCTCTATCCATTTTTCGGCGCGCTGCTCAGTCCCATCATTGCTGGCGCGGCCATGAGCTTGAGTTCTGTCTCGGTCATCGGCAATGCCCTCCGGCTGCGAAAGGCAAAGCTATGAAGCACCTGCTTTGCTCTCGCGGAAAATGCTTATCTCGCGGCTGTTCAGGCTGGTGCATATTGTGCATGAAATTTCCTGATTGCCAGCGCCCGGCAATGGGGCGAAGATTTTTGCGGGATTTGGGCCGGACCGGGGTATGACAGGGGTGAGGCGCGGAATGAAGCGCTCCATCGAATTGAAGATTAAAAATTAACAAGCACATCAAACACATGAAAAACATTACCAAGTTCATCTGCCTGACTTTAGGGGCCGCACTCATCGCCACCGCCTCGGTGGCGCAGGCGGAATCCAAACCAATCGCCGACAAGGCCAAACCTGAAGCGAAGGCCAAGGCTTATCCCCTCGACACCTGTATCGTTTCCGATGAAAAGCTCGGCGCCGACCCGGCCATGAAAACCTTTGTATTCACCCATGCAGGTCAGGAAATCAAACTGTGCTGCAAGTCCTGCCAAAAGACGTTTAACAAGCACACCGCCAAGTATCTCAAGAAACTTGCAGCCGCCGAAAAAGCCAAAAAGTCCGGCGACAAGAAGTGACGTGTGAATGCCAAGCGCGGATTTGCCGCGCGAAGCAACTCCATTAGATTATCACCATGAAACGGGCAGCCGCCTTTATCCTCAGCCTGACAGTGATCTGGCTCCAGATGATGGCGTCTGCCCAAACGCTTTCCGGGGCGCACGCTTCCGGGGTCGAGCCGAAATGCGACTGTTGTGTGCAGAAAGAAGTTTGCCGCTGCTGCTGCGTCGCGCCAGTTGAACCAGACGCCAAACCGCTCCCCGCGGTTCCGGTAGTCCCGAGTGCGACCTTTGATGTTTCCCTCCTGTTGCCCAAGCAAGTCGCTTGGCTGCTACCTGTGAGTGCGCCGGCAATTGTTTCTTCCGCTGACAGTTCTTTCTTGTCTCCCGCCGTGCCGCTGTTCACGCGACATTGCGCCTTGCTGATCTGATTCTTTCCCTGTAACGCCTGCAGTGTGTACCGCGCCGGTGCATTGCGTCCGTCCGTGTCGTTCGGCGCCGGAAGAAATCTAGATCCGCATGAAAACAAAACTATTTTGCAGTCTGTTGGTGCTCGTGGCGTTGAACGCCGCGTTTGGAGCGCCGGTCTCCGACCCGGCGCGAAGTGAGCGCCTTGCGAACCACTTCGATTTGAAACACGGAGCATGGATGCTCCGTGAACCCGCGGGCAAGGATGCCCGCGTTACGCGCGTAGCGCAGGCATCCTTGCCTGCGGGTTCTGGTGGCATCTTGCCGCCAGTTTCTGAACCGACCTCACAACGAGCCGGGCCGGAGGCCGGCGCTCCACCGCTGCAACTCACGCCGGAATTGATCACGCAATTCGCCGAGGAGATGGCGACCAATCATCCGAGTTTGCTCGCGGCCCGCGCCCGGACGAATGCCGCCGCTGCCAACGTCAAATCCGTCCGCACCTGGGAAGACCCGATGGCCACCGTCGGTGTCATGGCGGCGGAACGCATGATGCGCATGGAGGATGGCGACATCGCGTATGGCGTCGAACAAAAACTGCCGTTGTTTGGCAAACCCGGGGCGATGCGCAAAATGGCCGCCGCGGAACTCTCGGTGGAAGTCGCGGTTGAAGATTTGAAATTTCAAACGCTCCGCAGCGATCTGGCGAAAGCGCTGTTTCGCGCCGCGCTCGCTGACGAAATGCTGGTCATCGCGGAGCAGGACCTCGAATGGCTGGCCGTCACTACCAAAGTGGTTGAAGAAGGTTATCGCTCTGGCACGGCGCGACTCATGGATGTGTTGACGCTGCAAAACGAGCAAAGCAAACGCGTCGAGCAGTTGCAGACCGACCGGGACAATCGCGCCCAGGCCTTGCTCGTGGTAAATCGTTTTTTGAATCGCGAGCTCGCCGCGCCGTGGCCGGCGCTCCAACTACCGGCGTTGGCCGACGAAATCCGGTTCAGCCCCAGCATCCTGGGTTACGCGATTGCTCAAGCGCCCGAGTTGCGCAAGATGCGCGAAGAATTCCGCATGACCGAAGCCGCCGTCAACGTCGCGCGCAAAGAACGCTGGCCCGAGGTGAGTGTTGGTTTTGAAAATCGCGTTTATGCGCGCGACAACGATCTGCGTTCCACCGACTTCATGGTCGGTTTCAACATTCCGCTGGGTAACAGTTCCAAATATCGCGCGGCGATTCGACGTGAGGAGGAAAAGCGGCGGGCGGTCGAATTTGAAACTCGCAACATGGAGCAAGCCGTCCGTGAAGAAATCCACGGACTGTTTGTGAAAATCTCCGCCGCACGCCGGGAAGCGGTGCTGTATCGCGATCAAATCATCCCCCGCAGTGAACAGGCGCTTGCCAGTGCCCGGGCGATGTTTGAGTCTGGCGGCCTGTTGCGCGATGTGCTGGATGCGCGCCGCATGTTGCTCGAAGGAAAATTGATGTATGCCCGCGCTGTGGCCGAGCAATACGAAATGATTGCCGAACTCATCCTCTGCTGCGGCCTGGGCGATCTCGAAGCACTGCAAATGATTGGCGTTGGCTCTGATTCGCAAACTGAAACTCCCAAACCTTGAACTATTGAAACCTATGAAATTCATCGCCCGTTATCTCAATCTCATTGGACTACTCCTGCTCGCATCCTTCGTGACTGCGGCGGCGGGACTATATTTCCAGGTGCCGGAACGACTTCAAGCCAAGCGTGGCCAAGCGACCGTCGCCGCAGCGAAACAAGCGGACAATATGGCGCCGTCTGACGCTGGTTGTTGTGCGGCAAAAGCGCCTGCGCCCGAACCACCACCCGCGGCGACTTGTCCACACTTGGCGGCGCAGGCAGCAAAGGAATCTTCCTGCTGCCCTCAGCCTGCGAACCCCTGACACGAATATGAAAGACCAAGAATTATTTCAGGCCGCGATTGTGGATAGTAGAGCGACCGAGAACCCGCCAGGTCTTGGACTGCGGCAGCCCTCTGCCGCTTTTTCACCGCAGGCTGGTGGTGGAAAAGCGGTGGAGGGCCACCGCACTCCAAGACGCTCCCGCGTCGCATCCAGCGCGTTTGCCAAAACCCAGCTATGGGTTCTCTGTGCCATCATTGCGGGCGCGAGCCTGATGTTGACGGGCTGCGGCCGAAAGGGCGACTCCCACGCGGCCCACAACCAGACATCTACAACCGATAACCAACAACCGACTATTTACTCCTGCCCCATGCATCCGCAAATCCGGCAGCCCATGATGGGCCGGTGTCCGATTTGCGGCATGGAACTCACGCCGATTGGGGCGGACGATGAGGATGACGATGCGGAAGCGCCCGTGCTCCGCGTGAGCCGTCGCGCCGCCGCGCTCATGGAGGTTCAGACCGCACCCGCCGAACGTCGGCACGTCGAGGCCGAGCGGCGTTTCCTCGGCAAATTCGTTTATGACGAGACGCGGCTCACCGACATCGCGCTGCGCACCGACGGACAGATCGAGCGGTTGTTTGTCAATTACACCGGTGTGCCGGTGCGCCAGGGCGAACATATCGCCGAGATTTACAGCCCGGAGTTTTTCGCAGCCACGCGGGAATTGCTCGTGACCGGCCGGGGTAACGATGCCGCGATGGTGGAGTCCGCGCGACTCCGGCTGCGGTTGCTGGATGTCACTGACGATCAGATTGAGGGCATCCTGCGTGGCGAGGAGCCGAAAAGCAGCTTCACGCTGTTCAGCCCCGTCACCGGCGTGCTCACCGAACTGGGCGGGCGTCAGGGCGGCTGGTTGATGCGTGGCGAACGCCTTGCGCAGATTGCCGACCTTTCCTCGCTCTGGGTGCTGCTCGATGCCTACGAGTCGGACATCGCGCTGATTCATTACGGCCAGCAGGTGAAGCTGGACGTGCCGGCGTTTCCCGGACGCGAATTCACGGGGTTCGTCGCTTACGTCGCGCCCGATCTCGACGAGCGCACGCGCACGATCAAGGTGCGCCTCAACGTGCCGAATCCCGACGGCCGGCTGCGGCCCGGCATGTTCGCGCGCGCGGAACTCAAAGTGCCGCTGACCGCCGACGGTTCGGTTTACGGGCCGGAGCTGGCGGGCAAGTGGATTTGTCCCATGCACCCGGAAATCACCGGCGACGAACCCGGCGCGTGCAGCTTATGCGACATGCCGTTGGAGGCGGCGGAGAAACTTGGCTATGTCCGCACGGAGGAAAAAGTCGAGTTGCCGCTCGTGATTCCGGCCAGCGCGCCACTGATCACCGGCCGACGCGCGGTGGTCTATGTGCAGTTGCCCGACACGGAGCGCCCGACGTTCGAGGGCCGCAACATCCAGCTCGGGCCGCGCGCGGGCGATTACTACCTCGTGCTCGACGGCATCAAAGAAGGCGAGCGCGTGGTGACGGAGGGGAACTTCAAAATTGACAGTGAACTCCAGATTCGCGGCCGGCCCAGCATGATGGCGGGGGAAGGGGCGTGGGAACGAAAGGGTTCGGGGTTGTTGGTTGAGGGTGAGGCTGCGCGCGTGAAAGCGCGGGCCGATGTGCCGGCGGGATTTGGCGAACAGGTCGAAAAACTGGCGAAGGCGTATCTCGCGTTAGCCACGGCGCTGGCGGGGGATGACTTCGAGAAGTCCCGTGCCGCCGCCAGCGCGATGGACGATCTTTTGCACCAGTTCGATTCCAGCGCGCTGCCGGAGGAGGCGGCGAGCGCGTGGAAATTGCTGGAAACGGAATTGCACAAACCGCTGCACGCGATGCGCGAGGTGGCGGACATCGCCGCGATGCGCGAACAACTCGTGCCGCTGACGCACCACACCGAGCACGTCGCAGTCGCCTTCGGTGCAGGGCAGGTCGGCAAGTTGTATGTCGCGCACTGTCCAATGGCCTTTGGCAACAAGGGCGCAAGCTGGCTGCAAGCCGACGAAACCATTGCCAACCCGTATTTCGGCGCGCGGATGTTCCGGTGCGGGGAAATTGAAAGGACGTTGGAGTGATGGAGTTTTGGAGTTTTGGAGTAATGAAAATCTCACGTCAATTCGAGCGTTGTTGCCGGCTGGAGCGCCGACGTGTCGTCGGCTTAAGGCGGTCGGGTGTTATCCGGTGTGAGCCACAAGTGAAAGTGGACACGAAACGCAGCGCGGACACGGTAAGCCGGTCAGAGACCGGCGCTCCGTTCGCGCGGAGCGCGGGCTTCAGCCCGCTTCAACGCCGTAGAAATCAATGCCTGCCGAGCCGTTCCACACCACACCGCATTTGGAAGTTGAAGCGGCATGAATGCCGCGCTCCTTATTCGCTTCTCCAAGCCTCGGTTTTGAATCCCGACCATCTCGACGAAGCAGGCGCGCTGCGGCTGGTGCTTCGCACACAGCCGCGCTCCGGGAGATTTGTGCGACCACGCCATTGCACAAATCCATTATTCCATCACTCCATCACTCCAATGCTCCACCACTCCACCACTCCGCCCTCAGTCCCATGAACAACCCTCCACCTAACTTGCTTGATCGGCTGATTCGGTTTTGTTTGGAGCAAAAGCTCATCGTCGCCCTCCTCGTGCTGTTCATCTTCGGCTGGGGCATGATGGTGGCGCCGTTTGACTGGCGCATTCCCGGACTCGAACGCCGGCCCGTCGCGGTGGACGCCATTCCCGACCTGGGCGAAAACCAGCAGATCGTTTTCACCGAATGGATGGGCCGCTCGCCGCAGGACGTCCAGGACCAGATCACGTATCCGCTGACTGTGTCGTTGCTGGGTGTGCCGGGCGTGAAGACGATTCGCAGTACCTCGATGTTCGGGTTCTCGTCCATTTACATCATCTTCGACGACACAATTGATTTCTACTGGGGGCGCACGCGGATTCTCGAAAAGCTCAACAGCCTCCCCGCCGGTCTGCTGCCTCCCGACGTCCAACCCGCCCTCGGCCCCGACGCCACCGCGATGGGCCAGGTGTATTGGTACACCCTCGAAGGACGCGATCCCGACGGCCAGCCCGTGGGCGGATGGGATTTGCACGAGTTACGCAGCATGCAGGATTGGCAGGTGCGATATGCGTTGCAGGCGGCGGACGGCATTGCCGAGGTCGCGTCGGTCGGCGGGTTTGTGCGCGAATACCAGGTGGACGTTGATCCCGACGCGATGCGCGCTCACAACGTCACGCTCGAACAGGTCTTCGAGGCGGTGCGGAAATCCAATCTCGACGTCGGCGCGCGCACCATCGAGATCAACCGCGTTGAATATCTCGTTCGCGGACTCGGCTTCATCCGGTCGCTCGAAGACCTCGAACTCGCTGTGGTAAAGACCGAGGACTTCGTGCCCATTCGCATCAAGGACGTGGCGCATGTGTCGCTCGGGCCGGCGTTGCGCACCGGTGCGCTCGACAAGGAAGGCGCGGAAGCCGTGGGCGGCGTGGTGGTGGTGCGGCACGGCTACAATCCGTTGGAGGCCATCCACAATGTAAAAGCGCAGAAGACGCGGCTCAGTCCCGCGTTGCCGGCGCGCCCGGTGATTGATTGGAACAAGACCAGTCGCACGGAAGTGGAACGGTTCGCCGAGCGCGCCGGGTTTGCTGCGTATGAGGGCAACTCGCCACGGTTGGACGAGGACGCCTGGCTCAAGTGGCTGCGCGGCAACTCGCGCGACCGCTGGCCCGAATGGGTCACCATCAGCCAGGTGAGCATCGTGCCGTTCTACGACCGCACCGGCCTGATCCAGGAAACGCTCGGCACGTTGAACAAGGCGCTGATCGAGCAGGCGCTGGTGACGATCATCGTGGTGATCGTGATGGTGCTGCATCTGCGCAGTTCGCTGCTCATCAGTGGCATGTTGCCGCTGGCAGTGTTGATGACGTTCATCGCGATGAAACTCTTCGGTGTCGAAGCCAACGTCGTCGCCCTCGCCGGGATCGCCATCGCCATCGGCACGATTGTGGACATGGGCATCATCGTGAGTGAGAACGTGCTCAAGCATCTCGAAGAGGCAAAGTTGTCGGTTGGAGGTGATGGGTCATCGGCTGAAGGCGCGTCCGACAACCCACAACCCACAACCCACAACCCACAACCTGAATCCGGAAGCCCACAACCTAAAACCCAAAACCCAAAACCTATTTCGTCCCTCGAAGTGGTCTTCCGCGCCACGTCCGAAGTCGGCTCGGCTGTGCTCACGGCCATTGCCACCACCGTCATCAGCTTTCTGCCGGTGTTCACCATGACCGGGATGGAAGGGAAACTGTTCAAGCCGCTCGCGTTCACCAAGACGTTCGTACTGATCGCGTCGGTGGTCGCGGCGCTGGCCATCATTCCAGCGGCGGCGCACATCATCCTGGCCGGGCGGGTGGATCGGCGTGGAGTGAAGCGGACGTTGCTCGTGGGGTTGTTGGTTTTGGGTTTGGGGTTGTTGGTGGCGGGTTTCGTGTTGAAGTCGTTCATCGTGGCGCTGGGCGGGCTGTTTGTGATGGGAGCGGGCGCGTATTATTTGCTCGCGGAAAAGCTGCCCGAAATCTGGCGCAAGATCGGGCCGTGGGCGGCGAGCGCGGTGGCGGTGTTGCTGGTCGGGTGGATGCTCACCGAACGCTGGCTGCCGCTCGGACCGGAACGCGGCTTCACGCGCAATCTCATCTTCGTGGGCCTCATCGTGGGCGGGGCACTGGTTTTCTTCCGCCTGTTCGAGCGCGCTTATGGCGTGATCCTTCGCTGGTGTCTCGATCACAAGGCTGTGTTTCTGGCTGTTCCGCTCGTGCTGATCATTGTGGGCCTCTGTTCGTGGCTGGGGTTTGACCGGGTGTTCGGCATCGGGCCGCGCATGCTGGCGAAGGTCGGCATCAAGGAAGATTGGGTTCGCCTCAGTCCGCCCTGGGTGTGGGCCAAGCACGCCTTCCCCGGCCTCGGCCGTGAATTCATGCCGGCGCTCGATGAAGGCTCTTTCCTCTACATGCCGTCCGCCCTGCCGCACGCCTCGCTCGGTGAATCGCTCGATTATCTCTCGAAACAAAACCTGCTCATTCGCGCCATCCCCGAAGTGGATCAGGTGGTCGGCAAAATTGGCCGCGTCGAAAGTGCGCTTGATCCCGCACCCGTTGGCATGGTGGAAACGGTTATCAACTACAAACCCGAGTTCATCGCCGACGAAAACGGTTACCCGCTTCGTTTCAAATACGACCGCAAGAAAAACGAATTCATCCGGGACGCACATGGCGAATTGATTCCCGATCCCAAGGGCCGCCCGTACCGCCAGTGGCGCGAACACATTCGCACGCCGGACGACATCTGGAACGAGATCGTGAAAGAGGCGGCGATCCCCGGCGCGACCGGCGTGTCGAAGTTGCAGCCCATCGAAACGCGCCGCGTGATGCTCCAGAGTGGCATCCGTGCGCGCATGGCCGTCGAGATCAAGGGCGACAACCTCGAAACCATCAACGACCTCGTGTTGCGCGTGGAACAACTGCTGCGCAGCGGCGAAATCCCCGGCATCAACCTCGACAGCGTCATCGCCGACCGCATCGTCGGCAAACCTTACCTCGAGATTCAACTCGACCGCCACGCGCTCGCCCGTTACGGCCTGCGCGTGAATGACGTGCAGGAGGTGATTGAAGTCGCCATCGGTGGCCGGCCCATCACCACCACGGTGGAGGGCCGCGAACGGTATCCGGTGCGCGTGCGTTATCAACGCGAGTTGCGCGGCAACATCGAAGACCTCGAACGCGTGCTCGTCTCGACGATGGACGGCGTGAAGATCCCGCTGTCGCACCTGGCGGAAATCCGTTACGTACGCGGGCCGGAAGCAATCAAGAGCGAGGACACGTTTCTAATCGGTTACGTGTTGTTCGACAAGCTCGCCGCGTTTCCCGAGGTGGACGTGGTCGAGGCGGCGGACCGTTATTTGCGCCAGAAGATTGACACCGGCGAACTCGCGTGGCCGGGCGGTTACACCTACAGCTTCGCCGGCGATTACGAAAACCAGCTTCGCGCCCAGCGCACGTTGATGCTCGTGCTGCCGCTGGCGTTGTTCATCATTTTCTTGCTGCTGTATTTTCAGTTCCGCTCGACGGTGACGACCGCGATCGTGTTCAGCGGCATTGCGGTGGCATGGGCCGGCGGCTTCACCATGATCTGGCTTTACGGGCAGGACTGGTTCGCGAACTTCGCCGTGCTGGGTGTGAACCTGCGCGAGTTGTTTCAGTTGCACCAGATCAACTTGAGTGTGGCCGTTTGGGTTGGTTTCCTCGCATTGTTCGGCATCGCGTCGGATGACGGTGTGGTGATTGCGACGTACCTGCGACAGAGCTTTGCCAAACGCACCACGGAAACCATCGCGCAAATCCGCGAAGCCACCGTCGCCGCCGGCTTGCGCCGCGTGCGACCGTGCCTGATGACCACCGGCACGACGACCCTGGCGTTGCTGCCCGTGCTGACCAGCACGGGTCGCGGCGCGGACATCATGATCCCAATGGCCATTCCGATTTTTGGCGGGATGACGCTCGTTTATCTGACCATGTTCACCGTGCCGGTGCTCTATTCGCTGGTGGAGGAATGGAAGCTGAGGACGCGCGGTGGGAGTTGATGCTCAGCCGGTGAAGAAGAATCCCGGCATCCCGGCAGAAAAGATTTGATCATCTTAACCATACAATCTAAAAATACAGGCAAACACAGAGAAACCATGAAACACATTCAACACCTTTGCATTGGCATGGCGGCGGGCTTGCTCCTGCTGGCTGGCTGCGGCAAGACGCACGATCACGATCACGGCGCGGCGACCGGCACGGCCGAGGCCAAGCCGTATCCGCTCGATGTCTGTATTGTGGCCGATGAGAAGCTTGGCTCAATGGGCGATCCCATTGTCCGGGTACATGCCGGTCAGGAAGTGAAGTTCTGCTGCAAGGACTGCGTGGGTGAGTTTGAGGCCGACCCGGAGAAGTATCTGGCGAAGCTCAAGCCGTGAATTCGCGGACGGATTGCGCCACCCGCGCTGTCCCGCCATGTCCGTTGGCGGCTTGACACCCGCGGTTGCCTGGCCGCCCGCCGATTGCAATCAAGCCCCGAGCTGGCGCTTGAGGGCTTCCCCGATTTTCTGCGACCACTTTTCGAGCACTTTGTGGTCGCGGCCTTCAACCAGCAGCCGGGCCTTGGGTTCGGTGCCTGAGTAACGCAGCAACAACCGCCCGCCTTGCGCCTGGAGTTCCGTCTCCGCTTCGGCGGCGAGCGCGGTCATGCCGTCCAGTTTCTCAAACGGGATCTTCTCGCGCACGACCACGTTGGTGACGATTTGCGGGAAGCGCGTCCAGCAATTCACCAGTTCACTCAAGGGTTTGCCGGTCGTGCGCATGATTCGCAGAACTTGCAGTGCCGCCACCAAGCCGTCGCCCGTGGTGCTGAACTCGCGGAAGATTAAATGGCCGCTCTGTTCGCCGCCAAGGTTAAAGCCCTCGCGCAGCATCTCGTCAATGATATGGCGGTCGCCCACGGGCGTGTAAACGACCCGCCCGCCCGCCGCCTTGACTGACGCCTCCAGCCCCGCATTGCTCATCACCGTGGCTACCAGGGTTTTATTTTCGAGTGCGCCCCTGGCCAGTAAATCCAGCGCCGCGATGGCCATGATGTCGTCCCCGTCAATCAGCCGTCCCTGTTCATCGCACAGCAGCACGCGGTCGGCGTCCCCGTCGTGGGCAAAGCCAACGTCGGCCCGGAACTCGCGCACGCGCTGGCAAAGCTGTTGCGGATGCATGGAGCCGCAGTCTTTGTTGATATTCTTCCCATCGGGTTGGTTGCCAAAGACGAAGACTTCGGCCCCCAGTTCCCGGAGGACACAGGGCGTGGATTTGTAGGCGGCGCCGTTGGCGCAATCCACCACGATGCGCATGCCTTCCAGCGTCAGGCCGCGGGGGAAGGATGCCTTGGCAAATTCAATGTAGCGGCCCAGGGCATCGTCAATGCGCACCGCCTTGCCAATCTCCTCGGCGGTGGGCCGGAGGTTCTCGATTTCACCGCCGAAAACGAGTTCCTCCACCTGGGCCTCAATTTTATCATCCAGCTTGTAACCGTCCGCGCGAAAGAACTTGATGCCATTGTCGGCATAAGGATTGTGTGAAGCGGTGATGACCATGCCGGCGTCCGCCCGCAGACTGCGCGTGACGTAGGCCACGCCCGGCGTTGGCAGCGGGCCGATAAACAATACGTCCACCCCCATCGAAAGAATCCCGGAGGACAGGGCATTTTCGATCATGTAACCGGACAGGCGCGTGTCCTTGCCAATGACGATACGATGCCGGCCCCGGCCCCGCGACTCGGTCTCCAGATTCTTAAAAATGTGGGCGGCGGCGCGTCCCAGCTTGAGGGCGGTTTCGGCAGTGACGGGTTCAATGTTGGCGATACCGCGCACGCCGTCGGTGCCAAAGATTTTCCGGGGTTTGCTCATGGGTTTGAATCGGTCGGAATCGGTATGAATACCTCCACCTCCGGCGGCACCACTTCCATGACCGTGAAGCCCGGCGGGAGGGCAACCCGCACCCGCTTCCGCGAGTCCTTCGGCTGCTCGAAGTTGGTGAGGTCAACCATCACGCGCAGGTCGCTCTCCTGGAGTGTGATCAGGGCATCGGCACGGCCACCGATGACGATATCCACGATTTTGGGATTCACCTTGAAGTCGCGCACATCGCCCGTGCCGGAAACAGCGAGCACTGGAACATTCGGGAAAGTGCGGGTCTTTATACTGTCCTGCGATTTTAAGATTGTGGGTCGTTCGGTCGAAGTGGTCACTTCCTCCAAGGGCCTCGGACTCCCGGAACGCTCCGTGCGCGTGGTTTGCACCGTCAACCAGATGACCACGGCCAAGGCTACGGAAAACAGCTTCCAAGCAAAATCTTTCGTGACGATTTCACGCATAATCAGGTTTTACTTTGGCGGGGGTGGACGCGGCTCATGCCGGGTAACGACCACCGGCCCGGGCTTGGGTCGTTCCGCGGTCCACAATCGCAGCCAGGCGAGAATGCCGCGCGATTCCTCCGACCGTACCAGCACTGAAGTGAGGAAGGCGCGCAATTCCTCGAGTGTTACCCCGCGCACCAATTGCCCTTTGTAAGCGTAGGAAACACCACCCGTCTCCTCAGACACCACCACGATCACTGCGTCCGTTTCCTCGCTCAACCCGAGCGCCGCGCGATGTCGTGTGCCCAGCGACTTGTTCAAACCCTGCCGCTGCGTGAGCGGAAAGATGCAGGCAGCGTGGGTGATGCGGTCACCTTTGATCAGCACGCCGCCGTCGTGAATGGCGTTGTTCGGAAAAAAAATCGCTTCGAGCATTTCCGGCGTGGCCTCACAATCCACCGGTATGCCGGATTCGACGGCCTCCTCCAGTTGGATGGATTGCTCGATCGCAATAAGCGCGCCGATGCGCACTTCCGCGAGGCGTTCGCAGGTCTGGATGATGATTTCGATGTTCTCGCGCTGCTCGTGGGCGGTGGCAAACCGTGGCAGGCTGCCCAGTTCGGCAAGCATACGGCGCAGTTCGGGCTGGAAGATCACCAATGCCCCCAGCGCAATGAAGAAGTAGGCGTTCCCCAACAACCATTGCAACACCTTCAGATCCAGCACCGTGGTCAACAGGGTCAACGCAATCAGCAGAACCGCAAAGCCAATCACCACCGGCCAGCCGCGCGTCCCGCGCACAAAGCGGGTGGTGTAGTAGATTCCCACCGCGAGGATGAGAATCTCGAGCGCGGGCCCCCAGGCCTTTTGAATGAATTCCCAGATCATTTGGTTTGCCGCCCCAGCATGGCTTCGGCCATGCGCACCGCTTGCACGGTTTCGGCCACGTCATGGGTGCGGATGATTTGCACACCGTCCGCCACCGCCAAGGTGGCACACGCCAGCGACGCCGGCAGCCGCTCCGGCATCCCGGCCCCCAGCAATTTTCCGATAAACGACTTTCGCGAAACCCCAAGCAACAACGGACGTTGCCCACATGTAAAACCACGCAGCCCGGCGAGCAACTGCAAATTGTGCTCCAAGGTCTTTCCGAAGCCGATTCCTACATCCAGCACCACCTGCTCGGGCTTGACTCCACACGCTTCCAGCCGCCGCAGTCGGTCGCTAAAAAACTCGCCCACTTCGCGCTTAACGTCGGTATAAACGGGATTTGCCTGCATGGTTTGCGGGGTGCCCTGCATGTGCATGCACACGTATCCAGCGCCGGCCTCCGCGACCACCCGCCACATGGTATCGTCGGCCCGATTCGCCGCGATGTCGTTCACGAGGCTGGCGCCCGCCCGCAACGCAGCGCGGGCCACGGCGGGTTTCACGGTATCAATCGAGAGGGGCGTTTTTACCTGCGACGCCAATTGTTCGATCACCGGAATTACCCGGCGCAGTTCTTCGCTTTCGCTGACCGGTTCGGCTCCGGGGCGGGTGGATTCGCCGCCAATATCCAGCAGGTCCGCGCCCTGCGCCACCAGTTCGCGCGCGTGCGCCACTGCCTGATCCGCGTCGAAGAACCGTCCACCGTCGGAGAAGGAATCCGGCGTCACGTTCACAACGCCCATGATCAGCGTCGGTCGCGGGAACGTGAATTCAAACTGGCGGGCGCGCAGGAGCATTGGGGAAAATAGCCAATTACCCAGGCACCCAGGGAATGTAGCGGGTGGATATCCGGCGGTTTGGCGCTTTGGGTATTTGGGTGCTTGGGTAATTGAGTCTTGGTCTTTGGTTGATCGCGATCTCGTATCCGGCAACTCCTCCGTTCAATACTCCGCGCCGTCCTTGCCACGCTGCATCAGTTCGATCTCGTATCCTTCCGGGGCGTCAATGAACGCGAAGCCGCTGCCGTCGGCGCGGATGTGCGGTTCATCGGAAAACTTGAGGCCCAGGGTGGCCAGGTGCTTGCCAAATGCCTCCAGGCTGTCCACCTCGAACGCCAGATGCGTGAGGTCCGCCTGGACCTGCACCGGCCCGCTGCTGGGGAACGAACAGATCTCGATGAGTTCCGCACTCTCCGGCGCCTTGAGGAAAACCAGCTCCGAACCGCGCGGTGACTTGTGCCGGCGCACCTCCTCAAGTCCGAGAACTTCGCGATAGAATTTGACGGTGCGGTCCAGATCGTTCACGCGATAGCGCGTGTGCAGAAGTTTCTTGGCCAAGCTCATGGGCGCAGCATACTGCGCGGGGTTGGGCGAGGCCAAGAGGCAAATCAAGCAGCGGCGTATGGCTGGGTGTGGATGGTCCTCAATTGTTTTGCCTCCTTGAATCCGCTTGCCGCGTAAAGTTGTTTCCGTTAGGAACGCAGACATGTCAAGACTGAGGCGTTACGCTGGCTGGCTCTGTTTCCTGCCGCTGGCGGTGACAGCCCAAATTGACCCGTTGAAGCGCGGTCTGTTGCCGTTTGGCTTCGACCCGGAAGATCCGGGTTGCTGGCGCGGATGGCAGCGGCTGTTCGGAATTTGAACCGGTTGTATGGCGCTCCGACTTTTTATGCTCGAATGTTTATGAAGTCTTTGCCCGGACTTTTGGTGATTGCCACCAGCCTCGGTTTTATAGGCGCTGGCTGTGGCAAAGCGCCACCGCGTCAGCCTGGCGCCGGCCACGCTTTGCCCGCGCCCTTCGTGGCCCAATGTGAACCCGGTCAAGCGGGCGGACGGTTGCACCTTGTCACCAGCGGCGCACCGCAGACCTTCAATCCGGTCCTGGCGGGCGACGCTGGCGCGGCCTACGCGGTGGTGCGGTTGTTATTTGCGCCATTGGTGCAAATGGATTTCACCACGCAGCAGCCCACGCCGGGCCTCGCCGAATCGTGGACGGTGGAGCCGGACCAGAAATCCTGGACCTTCAAGTTGCGTCCGGGATTGCGCTGGAGCGACGGTCACCCGCTCACAGCCGATGATGTGGTGTTCACCTGGAACGAAGTAATGTTTAACCCGGCGGTGAACGTTTCGAGCCATGACCTGTTCCAGATTGGCGGGACGAATTGTTCCGTGTTCAAAATGGACGAGCAAACCGTGCGCTTCGTGACGCCGGAAGTCTTCGCTCCGTTTCTCGAATTATTCGGTTGTGTGCCGATTCTACCGGCGCACACCTTGGGGCCGGCGGTGCGCGAGCGGCGGTTTCTCTCGGCCTACAGTCTGCAAACGCGCCCGGAAAAAATCGTGGGCGCCGGTCCGTTCCGCGTGAAGGAAGTCCAGCCCGGTCGCGCCGTCGGGCTGGAGCGGAATCCCGAATACTGGGTGGTGGACCGGCAGAACCGCCGTCTGCCGTATTTCGACGAGGTGCTGCTGACCGCGACCAGTGGCGCGGCGGGAGCGTCGCTGTTTCTGGCCACGCACGCCGCACTGCCGCGTCCGGTGGAGCTACCCGCCGAAGCGAAGAACGACGTGTTTGAATCAGGCCGCCCGGAAGAGTTTGGGCCGTTCAAGACGGCGGCGGATGCGAAGCAAATCCGGGTGATGGAACTGGGCAGCGGCACGGAACGCGATTTCTTGTGGTTCAATTTGAATCCCGGAAACAACGCCGGCGGACAGCCGTACGTGAACCCGGCCCGGCTCAACTGGTTTCAGAACCGGGAATTCCGCCAGGCGATTTCGTGTGCCATTGATCGCGACCGGCTCGTGCGCGAGGTCTATGGCGGACGCGCCCGGCCCATTCACACTTTCGTTTCCACCGAAGACCACCGCTGGAATAATCCCGATGTGCCCGTATTCGCGTATGATCCCGCCCGCGCCCGCGCATTGCTGGCGGAGGCCGGCTTCGTGGATCGCGACGGTGACGGCGTGCTGGAAGACTCCAGCGGCAAGAAGGTGCAGTTCACGCTCAATTCCAACGCAGGAAATCCGCTGCGCGAACGTTGCGCGGTGTTGATTGCTGAAGACCTGGGCAAGCTAGGTCTGAAAGTGAATCTGCAATTATTGCCCTTTGCCGAGTTGTTGGATCGCATTGGCCGGACGTTCTCTTACGACTGCATCCTGATGGGTCTGGGTGGCGGCGGCGCGGATCCGGCGGCGCAAATCCACGTCCTCAAATCCAATGGCGCACTCCATCAGTGGTTTCCCAATCAACCAACGCCGGCCACGGAATGGGAAGCCCGGATTGATGCGCTCATGGACGCCCAGGTGCGGACGCTGGATTACGCGGCGCGCAAACGCGCTTTCGACGAGGTGCAGGCGATCCTCGCGGAGGAATTGCCCATGATCTACACCGTGGCGCCATTCCAGTTCGCCGCAACGCGGACTGACATCGGGAATCTGCGCCCGTCTGAATTTACACCCTTTCGCGTGACGTGGAATGTGCAGGAATTGTTCTTCAGGAAGCCGGGTGATCAGCCGGGATACGGACAGGAAAATGAATGACCGGAGAATAGATCAGGCATCCGTCGTGACGAACCAGCGCGACCTAGTTCCGCGGTCCAGGCGGCGGACTTGGACCTGGCTTTGCGCGCTTGGCCCATGCTTCCTGGTGCTGGCCTTCGTCACGTTTGGGCTGCATCTGCGGTTGACGTGCGGTGAGTGGCCGGACGGAGACTGGAAAAGCCTTCACTTCACCTTTCAAGAGAACTTTCTCTTGCGCCTCCATCAAGGTGTCCTGGATGCCGCGCTCCTCTTTGCAGCCTTTGCGGCCCTGCCGCTGTGGTTGGGGTTTCTGTGTTTTCGTTCCCTGCGGTTGTCGGCGCGGGAACACGGAATGCAGGTGTTGGCCGGGGTCTTGGGTTGGTGCGCCATGCTCGCCACGGTGCTGATCGCGCCCCCGAAGTACCTCGCGTGGTTTCTGACTTGAACGACTGCATGGCGGAATGGATTGGCCTGGAACGTCGTCAGGGAATTGCCTTGCGCGCCGCGCCGGGGCTTGATTCATTATGCGTGGAAATTGCGCATGTGGCGAAATTGGCAGACGCGCTACTTTGAGGTGGTAGTGCCGCAAGGCGTGCAGGTTCAAGTCCTGCCATGCGCACCAAAATCAATCCAACCGCCCGCAGTCAAACGGTTCATTATGAAAACAACCCTGTTCCTGTTGCTGTTGTCCGCCGTGTTGCTGACGGGTTGCGCCCGCCGATACGTCATCACTCTCAGCAACGGCACGCGCCTCACCGCCGTTGGCAAACCGCAGTTTCAGGATGGCCAATATTTCTTCAAGGATGCCAGCGGGCGGACGGGAAGCCTTCCCGCCGGACGCGTGCGCGAGATTGCTCCCGCGTCCATGGCCCGGGAAAAGGATTCGCAATTCATCAAGTAGTCCGGGCCGCCAGGAATTTCTCCACGTATTTGCCCAAAAGGTCGGCCTCCAGATTCACCGCGTCGCCCACCCGGCGCTCCCGCAATGCCGTCAGGTCGTAGGTGTGCGGAATGATCCAGATGCGAAAGCCCTGCCGGGTCACGGCGGCGACCGTGAGGCTGATGCCGTCCACGGCTACCGATCCCTTGTGGACCAGATAGCGCCGGACAGCCGGTGGCGCCGCGATGTCCAGCACGTGATCCCGTCCCACGCGTTCCCACTTGGTGATCTTCCCCAGTCCATCCACGTGGCCGGTGACGAAGTGCCCGCCCAGTTCGCCGCTCGCCCGCAAGGAACGCTCCAGATTCACCAGTGAACCGGTTTTGGCGAACTGCAGGTTCGTCAACCGCCACGACTCTTGCAGCAAATCGAACTGGATAAGCTTGTCCTTGCCCCGCGAGGCGATGCTAACTGCGGTGAGGCAGCAACCATTTACGGCCACACTCGCGCCGGGTTTCAACCCACACCCGCAAACGCGCGCCCGCAAGATGAGTTGGATGGATTTTGCGGCGGGCTTGATGGATTCAACCCTGCCTGCTTCCTCGACAATGCCGGTGAACATGATGTTTAGTCCTTCGTCCTGAACTGCTTGGCATTATGCCCACCCCAACCAACTTTGGCAATCTCTGGCAGCAGTCTCGCTTTCGGACTTCGATGATGCTGTTTCTCGAGTTCAGGCTGACTGCACCGGGCCGCGTTAATCTTCCGCCGAACCTGCCATGCCCGACGGCTGCGCCTCGTCTCGCTGGGCTGTAGTGTCGTGTAAATTCACGACAACGAATCCTCCGACGGTTAAAGGTAACGTTTGACACCCAACGGAATTCGAGGCAACTATTTGACAGCACTGTGGCTGAAACCAGTGCCTCAGTGCGCGCTGAAGAATGGGCAAACGGATTAGTAAGAACATGAAAACCAGCACCCCCTCCCCAACCGGACTTCGTACCCCACTGCTGCCTTGGCCTGTCCGCCAGCGTGGGTTTACCCTGATCGAACTGCTCGTCGTAATTGCGATCATCGCGATTCTGGCGGCGATGCTCCTGCCGGCCCTGGCCAAATCAAAGACCAAGGCGCAAGGCATCAGTTGCCTCAACAACACCAAGCAGTTGATGCTCGCGAATCACATGTACCAGGGTGATAACGCGGACAATTTCCCCATGGCGTTTCATGGGGGATACACGCCTTCGGCAAATGATGTGAATAAGCCATGGGTGTCGGGCTGGTTGGATTGGGGGGCAAATCCCGGCACCGGCTTTCCGGGATCCGATAATACCAACGTGGTCAAACTCCTGGATCCACAGTATGCCGTCCTGGCGAGTTATTTCGGCAAACAGAAGAACATCTATAAATGCCCGGCCGACAATTTCGCCAGCGGAATCCAAAGGACGCGAGGCTGGGAGTCGCGAGTTCGCAGTGTTTCAGGCAACATCTACGTGGGCAAAGGAAATGGCTGGGCGACTGTTGGAGGCGGCCCGAGCGGTCCGTACAACATTTCCACTGCGAATGGCTATAGAGGGGCAGCCAAAGCGGGGGATTTGCTCATTCCCGGGCCGGCCCAGTCTTGGGTTTACATGGACGAGCACCCGGACAGCATCAACGACGCGGGCGCCTTCCCGCCCAATACCGCCAGCAACATCCCGGATGCACCGGCCACGTATCATAATGGTGCCGCCGGATTCGCGTTTGCCGACGGCCATTCGGAGATCAAGAAATGGCGAGGTTCGACGATGACCGGAGTTCTGAGGAATGTCACCTATAACGCGCGAAACAACTTTGGCACTGGAGTAGGCGACCCCGATCTTTTGTGGCTTTCCTACCACAGTCCGCGTTTCACCGCGCGCACCGTCGCCAACTAAAGACCCTCGCTCCAATTACCCACCCCCGGCGCGGCAAAGACGCCGCAGCGGGGGTGGTTGTTTTTATGCGAGCGGTGAATCAGCCGCGACATTGCGCATCCGTGCCAACTTTCGCAATGGATTGATGCGCGCCAACAGCAATAAGTCCTCGCCCACCCGCCGCCATTGCAAATCGCGCAGTTGCACCACCTCGGTGAGCCGTTGCGAACCAACCCCTGCGACGGCTTTCCGCGCGTCACGCCCCCCGAGAATCTTCGGCGCGTAAAAAAACGCCACACGTTGAGCGTAACCGCCGAGCAGGAACGAAGCGTTCACTTCCCCACCGCCTTCAACGAGCAGACTGGTGACATTCTGCGCTCCAAGCTTTTTGAGCAGCCAGGGCAGGTCAATTGCCGATTGCCGATTGACGAGTGCCGATTTGACCAGCGGCGCGACCAGCACATTGACGCGTCTCGCCAGGGCCGTCACGCGTGACATGGGCGCACGGCGGCCAACCACAATCGTCGTCAACGCCGCAAGATCATCGGTCACGACTTTTGCGGTGAGCGGCGTGCGCGCCCGTGAATCCAGGATAATTCTGCGCAGTCGGCAACTTTCGACCTTGGCCTTTGGACCTCCAGCGGATCGAACCGTCAGACTCGGATCGTCCATAAGGATTGTATTAATCCCAACGAGAATGGCGTCGCTGCCCTGCCGCAATTTCATGCCGTAAGCCCGCGCCGGCTCGCCCGTAATCCATTTGGACTCGCCCGAAGCCGTGGCAATTTTGCCATCCAGAGTCATGGCGGCTTTCACCGTCACGAACGGGGTGCGGCGGACGATCCAGTGGTTGAACGCCTGGTTTAAGTGCAGGCAGTCCTCGGCAAGTTTCTGGTGGGGCAAGCGTCCTCGTGAGCCGGAGTGCGGCTCGTCACCGATCTCGCCCCAACAATCCACCGCAATGCCCGAACGCCGCAGAATCTCAACGCCCTTTCCCCTGTGTTTGGGATTTGGATCCGTCGCGCCTACGACCACGCGCCTGACTCCCGCAGAAATGATGGCGTCCGTGCAAGGCGGGGTCCGCCCGTGCGTGCAACACGGTTCGAGCGTCACATAAAGCGTCGCGCCGCGTGTCGAGTGGCCGCGCTTTTGCGCGTCGCGTAGCGCCTCGATTTCCGCGTGTGGTCCGCCCGCGCGCCGATGACAACCGCGCCCGATGATTTTTCCGCTTTTCACCAGCACCGCGCCCACCATCGGGTTCGGCGAGGTTGTGCCGTAGCCGCGCCGGGCGAGGCGCAGGGCGAGCCGCATGAATCCGGCTTCATTCATATCCCCTGCGTTGTAGCAGCCGGCGTGAGGCGGCTCAAATCAAACCCGAAGCAGTCGGCACTTCGTTACATTTTGTGGAGCGCGGCTGTGTGCGAAGCACCAGCCGCAGCGGGTGGGATGGTCAAACGGCTGGAATTCAGTGGGACACGCTGCGGCTGGTCGGGACGACACAGTCGCTCCGGTTAATCTTAGAATTGCTGAAGCACGGAACTTGACGACCGGCTGAAGTTCTGGAAGGGTGCCAATGTCCGGAAAGGCTGATTTTATGAACACTCGACGCTTTCCTCCCGCGGTGGTTGCTATCGTGAGTCTCACACTTTGGGTTCATCTCGCGGCATCCGTCGCCGCCCAGGAAGCTGGCACGCCGGCCAGCGTTCCCGGCGCTGCGGCGCCCACCCAATTAAACCAGGGCGCTGCCGACATCCTGAAACTTGTGCGCGCCAAGATCCATGACGACGTCACCGAGGCGTTCATCCGGAATGGCGACCGCCACTACAGCCTGACCGCAAACGAGATCGTTTTTCTGCGCCAGGAAGGCGTGTCTGACCGGGTGCTGACCGCCATGCTCAACCAGCAACCCCAAACCGGCGCCGCGTTGTTGCTCCAGGAAGCCGCGCCGACCACGGTCTTTAGCGACAGCGCCCCGCAATACGATACGCCGCCCCCAACGACGACAGTGTTCGAGACCGCGCCGGCTTCGACGGTTTATGTGGTGCCCAGCACGCCAACCTACTACTCATTCTATGACCCGTGGCCTTATTGGTATAGTGCGTGGCCTTACTGGGGTCCCTATGTCTCTTTTGGGTTTTACTGGGGTTGGAACAATTGGAACAGGGATTGTTACTGGGGCGGCGATTACCGTCGCAACGTTTACTACCAGCACAACCGGTACGATCAGCACAACGGCAAACCGCATCCGCCCAATGGGAAACCACCCCCGAATCGCAATCCCCCACCTCCCGGCGGAAACCCTGCCAGCACCGGCAAGTCTGGAATGCTGGCCGGCGAAAGGTCGCGCACGGGCGTTGATCAGACGGCGTTCAACCGAGGAGCGAACACCAGCGCCGGCACGCCGACAACGGCGAGGCCCACCAGTCAATCGAGCCAAACCGGCAGTCAATCTGTCACCTCACGAACCGGGGAAAGACAGGCCAATGCGGCTTCCGCCCGCAGCGGTCAGGGTGCCGGGCCGACGAGTGTCTGGAGTAGTGGGGCCAATAATCGAACCGCGGCTGCTAGTCCGAATGCAAGTCCGGCCGCCCCCCAATTCGCGGGCGGTGCCAACAACTCAAGTCCCACCCGAGTGTGGACCAGCAGTGCCAGCCAGCGGACAACCCCGCGCCCTGCTGCCGTTGCGCCCTCCACCCGCGTCAATCCCAGCCCAACCACTGCGTGGAACCGATCGGCCAGCCAGTCGGCGAACCGTTCAGTTGCCAGACCTGCTGCAAGCTATCAGCGCAACAGCAACCCAAGCTACAGCCCACGCCCCGGGGTAAGTGCCCCCAACATCAGCCGTCCAAGCATGAGTTCTTCCGTTCGCAGCATGGGGAACGCGAGCGCATTCCGGGGTGGAAGCAGCTTCGGCGGGAGTGGCGCTCCCCGCATGTCGCCAGGTGGTGGCGGCTCCCGTGGCGGCGGTGGTGGTGGCGGACGGTCTCGTTGAGGGAATGGAAGTTCACAAGGTTGGGTTTATGTCCGTGCAGCAGTCGGAGCGCGCGTGACACTCAGACCCCGCCGGCCAGACGGAGGGCGAACTGTACGAAACTGACGAGGTTCTGACCCGCCCAAGCCGTTTTATTCTCGATGAAGCCGCGGCGCGCTCTTAGCCTGCAAGGCTGTGAAACATCAACCTCCCGTTCGCCAGCCGATGGGCTGGCTCGTTGAAGTGATTGTTTATCTGCTCGCGGCCAGCGTTGTGTTCGCGGTCGGCGCATTCGTGAACGCCTTCGCCGCTTTCCTGCTCCTGCCCATCGCCGTCGGAATTTGCGCGGTGCGATTCTTCCGCCGCCGATCGCGGCGCGCTTTGCCGGTCACCTGGCCCGCTCTCCTGACCGGAAACGGCCTGATCCTTGCCTTCCTCTTGAGCCTGCTGTTCCTGGGCTTTGAAATCTATTACCGCTTCGTTTGCGACCAGACCGACGCCATGACGAACACGTTGGTTTCCAACGCCTGGTCTGCCCGCCATTTCCACACGAACGCGGCCGGCTTCCGCGACAACGTGGATTACCCGAACGCACGGACTCCGGGGCGACGGCGCGTGACATTCGTCGGCGACTCCTTCACTGCCGGCTTCGGGGTGAAGGACGTGGAGGACCGTTTCGTGAACCGCATTCGCCAAATGAATCCGGACTGGGAAGTCCACGCGATCGCCAAACCCGGGCTGGACACTTCGACCGAGGTCGAGATCATGCACAAGCTCACTGTCAACCACGGCTACCAGCTCGATCAGCTCGTCCTGGTTTACTGCATAAATGACATCGGAGAGGTGATGCCCGGGTGGGTGGAGGGCTACAAAAAGATGATGGCCGACCCCTTTCGCCAGAGCTGGCTGTGCCAGAACAGCTACTTTGTGAACCTGTTCTACCACCGCTGGCAACTCCGGCGGAATTCCTACATGCGCAACTATTATGACGAGGTGGAAGCCGCCTACCGTGGCCCACTGTGGGAGATCGAGAAGATCGGGCTGACCGCATTCGGCAACATGACTCGCATCCGCGGTGGCCGGTTGCTGGTCGTGACCTTCCCGTACATGGACTTGGCGTTGAGATTCAAGTCCGTCCACGAGCAACTGGATCAATTCTGGCAGGAGCAAGGGATTCCGCACCTGGACCTTCTCCCGGTCTTCAGCAATCTTCCGCCGTCAAAGCTGGTGGTGAACCGGCACGATTCGCATCCCAACGAGTACGCCCACGCGCTGGCCGCCGAGGCGATTCATGTGTTTCTGAGGCGGCATATCACCGAACCGGAGGTGGGCGATGACGAAATGCCGTAGCTGCGACATCACGGTAAGTGATCTTGGTTGAACAATGAGGCTTGCGCCTCTTCAGATGACCTCAAACGAAACGCGCGCGATGTGCTTAAAGCTGGATCAACTGGCAAGGAGAGTTTTCGAGTGCCGACAGTTTGTCGAGCAGATCACGGGTGAGGGTAGTTTTCGGTGGCAATTCGTCACTGCCTATTCCTTTACCCATCGCAGCCGTGCGATCCGAATGCCGTCAAAGTCCAAATTGGGCGCGGCTCGTGCCATACAACAGCGCACAATCCAGGCGTGCGCAAGCTCCGGCTTTTCTTTTTCACGCGGGCCAGGCTCGGTTAGGCTCTTGCGGAATGGAAACTGAACGCGTGATCGTGGTCGGCGGCGGAGCAGCGGGATTTTTCGCCGCCATCAGTTGCGCCGAGGCGACGCCGCGGAAGGAAGTAATGCTGCTCGAACGCGGGCGGGATTTTCTTTCCAAAGTACGCATTTCCGGCGGTGGTCGCTGCAACGTCACGCACGCGTGTTTCGACGCGCGCGAATTCGCAGCACGGTTTCCGCGCGGCGGCCAGGCGTTGATCGGCCCCTTCCAACGATTCCAGGCACGCGACACGGTGGCGTGGTTCGAGCAACGCGGCGTGAAGTTGAAGGCGGAAGGTGACGGTCGCATGTTTCCCGTCACGGACTCTTCGCAGACCATCATTGACTGTCTGCTGCGTGCGGCGCAGTCGGCCGGCGTAAACCTGCGCCTGAACGCTGGCGTGGAACGCGTGAGGCGCGCGGCGGACGGATTGGAGCTTGTGGTGAATGAAGGAGGGAACAGCACTGCCATCCGCTGTGATCGGCTGCTGCTGGCCACTGGCGGTTGCCGGGCGGCGGCGGCAGGTCAACTTGCGGTTTCGTTGGGCCACACCTTGGAGACACCCGTGCCTTCGTTGTTCACGTTTCACATCGAGAGTGCCTGGTTGCGCGAGCTGGCGGGGATTTCGGTTGCCGAAGCCGAGGCAGCTGTGCCCGGCACGAAACTGCGCGAGCGTGGCGCGTTGCTGGCCACCCACTGGGGATTGAGCGGTCCGGCGATTCTCCGCCTGTCAGCCTGGGGTGCGCGGACGTTGCACAGTTTGAACTACAATTTCCCGTTGCACGTGAACTGGCTGCCGCGATTCAGCTCGGAATCGCTCGCGGCTCAATTCCAGATTCAGCGGAAATCGCAAGCGGCGAAGTTTATCGTCAACACACCGCTTGCGTCGTTACCCGCCCGGTTGTGGGAACAACTTGCCCTCGCGTCCGGCGTGGCGCGCGACACGCGCTGGTCGGCGCTCGCCCGGGCGGGGCAACATCAATTCATCCAGCAACTGCTGCGCACGGAACTTCAAGTCACCGGCAAGAGTTTGAACAAGGATGAGTTCGTCACCTGCGGCGGCGTGCGATTAAACGAAGTGGAATTCAGGACGATGGAAAGCCGCGTTTGTCCCGGCCTGTACTTCGCCGGGGAATTGCTGGACATTGACGGCATTACCGGTGGATTCAACTTCCAAGCCGCGTGGACCACCGGGTGGCTGGCGGGCAGGGCCATGGCGCGCTGAATTGGGAATTCTCTGCCTAGCGACGAAATTCCCGCCACTCGGAAGCTTACTTCATCGCGGCGTACACGCGATGCACATCCTCGTGATCGTCGAGCGCGTTCAGAAAATCAATGACCTCCTGGCGCGCGGCATCATCCACTTGGCGGAATTCCTTGGCGAGATAACGGATTTCCGCGGCGATGACATTCCATCCGGCCGCCTTTAGAGCCTTGGACACGGCGTCGAGGTCTTTGATCTCCGTAAAGAAGCGCGCTCCCTTGGTGCCGGCGGGTGTTTCCTCGGCTTCCAGCGGCTCAAATTCCTGCGCGCCGGACTCGATGGCGTCCGCCTCCGCATCGCGGGCCGGGTCATTATGAGTGGCCTCGACCACGCCGAGATGGTTGAAAAAAAACGCGACGCTGCCTGGCTGGCCCATGGAACCCGCCTTGAAGAGATTGCGAATCTCCGGCGCGGTGCGGTTACGGTTGTCGGTGAGACATTCCACGACGATGGGCACTTTGTGCGGCGCGAAACCTTCGTAGGTGACGAGTTCGTAGCTGATCTTTTCCTCGGTCAGCCCGGCGCCTTTCTTGATCGCGCGCTCGATGGTGTCTTTATAGACGGACGCCTTCTTGGCTTTCTCGACCGCAGCGGTAAGACGGGGATTGAGATCGGGGTCTGGTCCGCCCAGTTTGGCCGCGACCATGATTTCGCGGACCAGCTTGGCGGTCATCTGCCCTTTTTTCTGCGCGCTGGCTTCGCGCCCGGCTTGTTTCCATTGTGCACCCATAGTGTGACCCGACTGTGCGGGAGTCCGCCGCCGTCTTCAACGCAAAACCTCCTTCCGCGGACGGACGAACCGGACGCCGCCGGGGTCAGTTGGCCGAGATGCAATAGAGATTCTGGTGGCCGCGAATGAACAACTCCTTGCCGACCGCGGCAATCGAGGCATCCGAACGGTCATCCAGTTTGTTCGTGGCCAGAACCTCGAGCTGTGTTCCCTTCTTCAATACCAGGGTGGTGCCATCCCGTCCCAACACATACACCCGGTCTTTTGCCGCGACGGGTGAAGCGTAAATGCCGGACAAGCCTTCCAATCGTTCCTCTTCAAAATGCGCCTTGCCGGTCTTCGCGTCGAAACAGGAGAGCATCCCGGAGTTGACCTTGACCAGATAAAGCAGGTCGTCCACGAGCAGTGGCGAGGGTACGTATGGCGTGTTGCGATTGTGACTCCAGCGAATGGCGTCCGTGCCGGTTAGGTCGCCGGTGCGTCCCAGCGCAATGGCAAATAGCGCACTGCCGCGAAAACCGCTGGTCACATAAACCGTGCTGGCGTCCGCCACGGGGCTGGGAATCACATTGCCGGTCTGGCCGCCACAGGACCATAACTCCTTGCTCGTCGTGAGATCGTAACTCCGGACCTTGTCGGTTGCATTGACCACCACCTGGGGTTTACCTCCGTGTTCCACGATCAGCGGTGTGGCCCAAGACGTGGCCTCGTTGCGCGGGTTTCGCCAAAGTTCCTTCCCGGTGCGTTTGTCGAGGGCGACGATGAAATCGTTGTCCGTCTCGTCGTCCCAGCAAACGACCACCGTGTTGCCGTGCAGTGCAGGCGAAGATCCTTCGCCGAAGCTGTTGCGGGTCCGCATCTGGCCAAAGTCCTTCTGCCATTTCAGATTTCCCTCCAGATCGTAACAGTGCAGGCCCCGCGATCCAAAATAAGCGAGCACCACCTCGCCATCGGTGACGGGCGAGGCCGAGGCGAAACCGTGATCCTGATGGTGCCCCTCATGGGGCACTTCCTCACGCGCCACTTTTTGCCAGAGGGTTTTGCCAGTGGCGCGGTCCAGACAGAGCACGGTGAACTGATGTGTCTCCGTCGGTCGCTCCGAACGGCCAAAACCCCCTCCGCCACCGCCGGGGCGACGGCGACCTTCGCCCTCGCCAGCGGGCGGGCGCTCGGGCGGCGCGGGTGAAGCTACGACCGCAGGCGTTTCCGCAGGTTGCCCGGTCTTGATGGCAGTGAGGATGAACACGCGATTCCCCCAGATGATCGGCGTCGAGGTGCCGAAGCCGGGAATTTTCGCCTTCCATTTGACGTTCTTACTTTCACTCCATTCCAACGGCGGGTCGGCGTCGGGCGCGACCCCGTTCACCAGCGGTCCGCGCCATTGCGGCCAGTTGCGCCGCGCTTCCTCGCCGACAGCAGCGGCGGAGAGGGTGAATAGAGTGATTGCGAGCGCACTCGCACCGACGGCTGAAAACATTACTTTCATGGTTCAAACTTTGGACGGCCTGGTTGGCGAAACAGTTACGCCAGATTAGTGCGCAGGGCAAGTGGCCATCCGCAATAAATGTGTTCTGCGGGTGAGGCCCAGCCCCGACTGATCTCCAGCGGCGGGCAGCAATTCCCAGGGAAATTATTGAGAACCGGTGATGCGGCCTGTCGCCGCCGCGCCCTGCAATTCCGCTGCCACCCGCTCGGCGGCGCGCATTACGCGTATGACATTTAGCCCGGCCACTTTCTTGATTTCCTCGGGCGTGTAGCCGCGACGCTGCAACTCGGCCAGCAACGCGGGATACTTGGAGACATCTTCCAAACCCACGGGAGGATCGGAAAATCCTTCGTAGTCCGCGCCGATGCCGACGTGGTCAATGCCCGCCACTTTGCGAATGTGATCAATGTGGTCAGCCGCGTCGCTCAACGAAGCCCGGTTGCCGCGCTGCCGCAAACGCCGCCATTCAGTCATGCCGGCATCCACCTTGAGCGGATCGTCCTGATGGAGTTGCTGCAGCCGTTGCCGTTCCTCCATGCTGGCTTCAAAGTCCGCCCGGTCGCGCTCCGTAAGGTAGCCGGGCAGAAAGCACACCATCACCACGCCGCCATTGGTTTTGACCCGTTGCAACACCTCGTCGGGCACGTTGCGCGGGTGGTTGCACAAGGCGTAGGCCGAAGAATGGGAAAAGATCACCGGAGCTTTCGTCACACGCAAGGCATCGCGCATGGTGTTGTCGGTCACATGCGATAAGTCCACCAACATGCCGAGCCAGTTCATTTCGCGCACGACATCCTCACCGAACGCGGTCAGCCCGCCGTGCTTTGCTTCATCGCCTGCGGCGTCGGCCCAATCGGTGTTCTTGGTGTGCGTCAGGGTCAGGTAACGGGCGCCAAGTTCGTAAGTCATGCGCAGCGCGGCCAGCGAATTGTTGATGGAATGTCCGCCTTCCATCCCGATGAGTGAGGCAATCCTGCCCTGACGATGAATCCGCTCCACGTCGTCCGCCGTGAGCGCCAGTTCAAACGTATCCGGGTAGCGGGCGCACAAGCGATGCACCACGTCAATCTGTTCCACGGTGGCTTGGAACGCTTCCGCTCCGGGCAGTTTGGCCGGCACATAAACAGACCAAAATTGTCCGCCCACTCCGCCGGCGCGCAGCCGCGGAATGTCGGTGACCCACGGGGGATTGAGATGGCTGGTGTCGCGCCGTAGATCAATCGCCGACAGATCGCCGCCGCGTTTGCGATACTGCCAGGGCAGATCATTGTGACCGTCAATCAACGGCACTTCGCGGAGCAACGCCTGCACTTCGGCCAAACGGCGTTCTGCCGCGTCATCCGCCAAACTGGTTGCTGGGAGAATCGAAGTTGTCATGCACACGCAGACAAGAATGGCGGGCCATGCGGTTTTCATTGGTCTTGGGCCGCAGTGTGTCAGCGACGGTTCGGTCCGCCAAGCGAAAGATTGAATTCGTGCTCACGGCGCCGGTGAAGTCAAGGGCGGCAGCAATTCCGCCAGGTGCGCCGGCAGTCCGAGGATGGCCGTGCCATTCAAAGACAACGCCAATTCATCAACATAAAGCTCCGTGGCCGACTCTGGATTGTCACTCCGAATCACCGGCGGGGAAGTGTTGTACAGGCTCGCTCCATCGAGCGTGTTCTTCCGTTGCGACGGCGGATGAGCAGAGCTTGAGGCGCAGGGAACAGCGGGCGTGTTGGTGAGTTGTTGCGAGGCCGTCGGCTGGTCCACATAATTGGTGACGCCCACCAGCGCGTAGCCGTTGAGGTTCAAGGTCAGCCGGCCCAGGTGCAAACGCAGTCCCTTTACCGGCGTGGCGCCAAACAGATTCGATCCCAGTGCAGGCAGGTTGGTGTGACTGACGACCAGTTGATTTGTGTCACCGTCTCCCACTCGGATCACTCCTTCGCGCACTTCAATCCGCGACACCGTTTGTTTTACCGGCAACGACTGACCGGTTGCTCCGACCTCAATCGTCGCAAGCGGCGAGTCCGCAACGCTCTGCTCCGCGGTTGGCGCGGTCAGCGAGTTGGCCAGACCGACCATCGCGAAGCCGTTCAGATTCAGCGTCAAACTTTCCACGTGGACGCTGACGCCAAATTCACTCAACTGGCCGACCAGATTGGTCAGGAGATTGTAGGCGACTGTCTGGTTGGCGGTGATGCCGCCGGGAGCGGCGGGGTTCTCCGGTTCATCAGCCTGAGCGTTGCAGGCCAGACCGACGAACAATCCGAGGGTGAGGCAAGTGATCGGTTTCATGGTGTTGAACTCATTTGACGTTCCATCGGAAACCAGAGCAGATGCGGCGACGGGGTTCAATGCAATTCACCGGCGAAGTGTAAGCAAGGACAATGGCTATCAGCCCGTCGAAAACCCCTTCCTTTGTAGGAGACGAGGTAACGAGTTTGCAGTTCTTGCGATCCCGCGGAGGCCTGCGAGAGACTCCTGACGTCGTCTCCTACATTTTTGACGGGCTGCTATCCCAACTACATTCTTCGCCATAAGCGGGCTGCCATCTTGATCCGGAAGGCAAACATCACTTTGCCGGGCGGCATTACTGTAGACACGCCAACAATTGCGCGTTGAATTTTAATCTTTGAAGCCACCTGTCCCCGCTTTACCTTGCACTCATGAAACATGCGGGCAAAGCCCGGAGCGCCGCCTTTCGATTGATCCTGCTGGCGTTGATTGCGATGCTCGCCTTGGTGCTGGCTGGCTTCCTCGCCACGGTGATCGGCGCGTCCATCCTGGCGCTGTCGTCAGTGCTGGTCGCGCTCTGGCTGCTGTTTGTGGCCTTCACGCTGTATTTCTTTCGGGATCCGACGGCGCGCGTGCCGGCGGGCAAAGGCTTGGTGGTTTCGCCCGCCCACGGCACGGTGGATTTGATTGACGAAACCACCGAGGCCGAGTTCATGGGCGGTCCCTGCCGGCGCATCTCCATTTTTCTCTCGGTGTTCAATGTCCATGTCCAGCAAGCGCCCGTCAGCGGTCATCTGGTTTTCCACAAACATCAGGATGGCCAATACCTCAGTGCCACCCGGAGTGACTGTGGTTCGTTCAACGAAAATGTGCTGCTGGGAATTGTGCCAACCGATTTCCCGGATCGGAAAATTGGCGTCCGACTCATTGCGGGATTGATTGCCCGGCGGATCATCGTGTGGGCGACCACGGGTGAGACGATCACGCAGGGCGAGCGTATCAGCCTGATTCAATTCGGCTCGCGAGCGCATGTTTACCTACCGCCCGGAACGAAACTTCAGGCCAAACTGGGTGACAAAGTGATCGGCGGCGAAACGGTCCTCGCAATCTTGGAGTGAGAAACCCCATGGCCACTGGTCCAACTCCACCTCCGTCCAACGGCGACGACCAGGACGCCAAACTGCGGATTTATTTCCTGCCGAATCTGCTCACGGCCGGGAATCTGTTCTGCGGCTTCGTGGCGCTGACCAAGATCGTCGAGGCGGACCTCCGGGGCGGCAATTTCACCGACATCAAGATCGCGTTGGCGTTCATCCTCGCGGCCTGCATCTTCGATTTGTTTGATGGACGTGTGGCGCGCCTGGGCGGACACGAAAGCCCCTTTGGGCGGGAGTTCGATTCGCTGGCCGATTTGATATCCTTTGGCGCGGCGCCGGCCTTTCTAGTGCATCGCATCGTCCTGAAGGACGTGTTTGCGAACCATGCTGAAATCGGCTGGTTCATTGCCTCGATTTATCTGGTGTGCGGCGCGTACCGCTTGGCGCGCTACAATGTGTTTTCCGCTCACGCGGGGCCGGGCGGCACCAACGAGTTTCTTGGTTTTCCAATTCCCTCGGCGGCCGGATTGGTCGCCTCGCTGACGCTGTTCATGATCTGGCTGAACGAAATCGGCTGGATGGAGGAACGGTTCACCCGCAGCCGGTGGCGTTATGTGCTGCCCATTCTGATGCTGTTCCTCTCGTGGATGATGGTGAGCAAAGTGAAGTATCCGAGCTTCAAGTCGCTCGATTTCCGCGCGCGGCGCAAATTCTTTACCACGCTGATTGCCATCCTGTTCCTCGGCAGCGTGGTGGTTTCGCGGGGCAAGGTGCTCATTTTCGTGCTGCCGGTCTTCTTCACCGCGTATCTGGTTTACGGCTTCGTGCGCCCGCGCCTTTCCCGTACGTTGCGGCGCGAGATCGAGGAGGAAGATGAGGATGAAGAAGACGACGAACCGCCCCGACCCGGTTAAGCGTCCATGCCGGAATTGTCGCCCATCTTTGTCGCTTGGTTGACTGGATTTGTCAGCGGCCTGCTGCTTTGCATTCCCGTAGGCCCGGTCAACCTCACCATCATGAACGAAGGCGCGCGGCGCGGCTTCAAGTGGGCTGCGTTGATCGGCGCGGGGGCCACGGTCATGGAGTTGATCTATTGCAGCATCGCGTTCACCGGCTTCGCGGTATTTTTTCAGAAGGGCGGGATCAAGGCTGCGATGGAGGTTTTCAGCTTCGCATTTCTGTTGTTCCTCGGCTTCAAGTTCCTGCTGGCAAAAAACGTCACCGCGCCGATGCACTTTGGCAAGGTGGCGGACAAAATCGAGGAGCGCATCGAGGAAAAGCTGCATCCACACTCGGCGTTCATGATTGGCTTTGTCCAGACGCTGGCCAATCCCGGCGTACTGCTGGGCTGGGTTATTATCGGAGCGAATTTCCTTGCGCGCGGCTGGGTGGAACCGAATTGGGAGGGAAAACTCTCCTTCCTGAGCGGCGTGGCGCAGGGCGTGGGATTGTGGTTTCTCGGCCTTAGTTGGGCGATTTCACTTGGCCACAAGAAGATCAGCGAAAAGACGCTGCTCCGAATGCAGCGCGGCTCCGGCATCATGCTTTTGGCACTGGCCTTCGCTCACGGCGGCCACATTGCCTGGCAACTTGCAAAGGCCCGGATGTGAAGCGCCCCCACCGCCTCGCGGTTGCCGCTTCCGTCCAAGTGGACTTTGAGAAAATCTGCGTTGAAGCTTGCACACCGTTGGTTCCAGGAGTAAAAGGCCAGTGTAGTTGGGTTGACAGGTCAATCGGTAGATTTCATGGGCCACAACAGGAGCATTCTTATGAACCATTCCCCTCACACACATCATTGTCAGGGTTGTCTCTCGCGCCGGCGCTGCTTGCAGTTGATCTCCTCCGCCGCCGTCGGTTTGTCCATCAGCCGCAGCGTTGTCTCAGCGTTGGCCGCCTCACCGAAACCGGCGCCGGATTTCGTTGATCCGGCGAAACTGCGTCCGCATCCGCTCACACGGATCGAGGCCGCCTATTTGCAACAGCCACGACCGTACTGGCTGGGCTGGCCAGGCGCAGCGTATCCGCTCGACAAGGCACAGGCGGAATACAGTGCCAAGCTGAACGAATCTTGCGAACGACTGAAGCTGACGCTGCGCGCGGAAGCCAAACCCGTGGAAACCGAAGCCGAAATGGTCGCGTTCATCAACGGTATCAAGGATCGCCAACCCGACGGCGTTCTGCTCACGTTGCAACACATGCAATGCTGGGGCTGGGCGGATCGCGTCTCCCGCGAGACGGGCGTGCCGACCATCATCTTCGCCCCCATAGGCACGGCGTTCACCGGACATCTCGCGGGCATTTCACGACGGCAGGGCGTACACGTGATTTCATCGTTGGAATGGCCCGCGGTCGAGGACGGCCTGAGAATGATTCGCGCCAAACGCATGTTCGAGGAATCGCGCATTCTGTGGATCAAAGGAAACGAACGCAACGAGACGGTGCTCGACCGCCTCGGCACGAAAGTCCGCGCCATCCCGCGCAACACGTTCAATCAACTTTTCGACCAGATGCCCGCGAATGAGGAGGCGAAGGATATTGCGTCCACGTTCCGGCGAGGCGCGAAGAAGATCCTCGAACCGGACTGGGATGACAGCGTGAATTCCGCCCGGTGTTATACCGCGGCGAAACGTCTGCTCGACGACGAACAGGCGAACGCGCTCTCGATGGATTGCCTCGGCATGGTTCAGGCCAAACTCGTGCCCACTCCGCCGTGCGGTGCATGGACCATTTTGCAGGACGAAGGCATCACGGCAGGGTGTGAGGCCGATCTGCACGGCGCCACGTCCATGATGCTCACCAGCTATTTGCTGGACCGGCCCAGCTACATGAATGATCCCGTGCCGGAAACCGCCAAGAACCTGCTCATTGTGTCGCATTGCACCTCGGGCACACGGCTCGATGGATTCGGCAAGGCCAGGGCAGACTACAACTTGCGCAGCCATTCGGAATCCGATCTCGGTGTTTCCGTGCAAGTGTTCTGGCCGGTTGGCGCACCCATCACTCTGGTGCGCTTCAGCAACACCAACGAGTTGATTGTGGACACCGGCACGGTGGTCAGCAACGTGGACACGCCGCCCGCCGGCGGCTGCCGCACGTCGGTCGAGGTGAAAATGGACAACGTCGAGGATTGCCGCGATGTGCTGGGGTTTCACCAATGCGTCACGCTCGGTAATCACCGGCGCACCGTCGAAGGCTTCTGCCAGCTTTACGGCATCAAGATCGTTCACTCGCCGCGCGAGGCGACGCACACGCATCTGAAAACCTCCTCCGCAACGGCCTGATATGAAAACTAGTCAACGGCTCACAATTGCCACGCTGAGTCTGGCGGTTCTGGTTAACCCCGCCTTGATCGCCGAGGTGCAATTCACTTCACCGGGCTTTGCGCCGTCGAAAATGGATGAGCGTGGTCGGCTGATCGAAAGCTGGGGTGCGCTGGATTTGAAAATCGCCAGCGCCGGGGCCTCGGATTCCATCGAGGTCAAATCCATCAGGCTCGATGACCTCATTCCTGCCGCGCAGGCGAATTCACACCACGGCAGCGTCCGCATCAGCCGCACGGCGTATCGCGCGCCGGTGTGGCCCTCGGGCCTCGATGTGCTGACCGTGCGCCTGGAAGAAACCTCCGGACGCGCGCAGTCCGTGCCGATCTCGCTCGTGCTGCCTGAAGGCGCGCGACTGGGAGCGCGCATGGCGTCGGTTGGCGGACGCGCGGTGGTCAGCCTGCCGGCGGACGCCCGGGCCAATCAGGCAAAACGCGACTGGGGTTGCTTCGACGATTCCACCGCCCTGCGCGGCTGGGCCAAACCAGCCATCGCCTGCGACCCGGCGTTCCGTAATATCCGCGCGGGCATGGGCGGCGTGCCAATTCATTATCGTTTCAAAGTTGAACCGAACGCAGTGCGGACGGTTGTGCTGGGCTTCTGCGAGAGCCATTGGGCAACGTCGGGCCAACGGCCCATGCTCTGTCGCGTGGAAGGCGCACCCGCGCAGTCGCTGGACTGCAATGCGAAATGGGGTCAACACCAGCCCGGAGCGCTTCAATTCATGGCGAAGGACGAAAACGGCGACGGTGAACTGGAGGTGACTGTGCTGCCGGCGGCTGGTGCGCCCGATCAGAATCCCATTCTGAATGTGCTCTGGGTATTTCCGGCTGATGTGCGTGGGGACTTGGCGCAAATTGTCGCCGGCCGGCAAAATGGCCAGGCGCAGCACTACGTGGATGTCGGCGGGCCGTCCGATCAATCGCTCTTCACGGGTGCTGAACTGGAGTTCGCCGTCCAACTGCCAGCCCAGGGAACAAAGGAACTGCAATTCCTGGTTGCCACGGGGGGCGGGTCTGTGCCGCTACCGGAAAGCACTGCGTGGACGCCGGCCAAGTTGCGGCAGGCCGCGGCCCAAGTGTGGCGCGAGTGGCAGGATGCGCGCTGAAACTGTGAGGAAGCATTTGTTCTATTCCCAGCGCAAGTCAGCCAGAAACGGCAATCCCTCCCGGTACTTACGCAGGCTGGCGAGATCAAGTTTCACCTGAATAATGCCTTCGCACTCGCCGGCATCGGCCAGGATTTCGCCGTGCGGATCAACGATCAGCGAACGCCCGCAATAGGCGTAGTGCGGATCGTTGCCAACCCGGTTCACGCCCAGGACGTAAGCCTGATTCTCAATCGCCCGCGCCTGTAGTAGTCGCGTCCAGTGCTGAATCCGCTTCGCCGGCCAGTTGGCGATGATCACGATCAGTTCCGGCCGATGTGCCGCGACGGCTTCCCGAAAGAGTTCCGGGAAACGCAGATCGTAGCAAATGAAGGGCGACACGGTGCAATCTTTCCAGCGGAATGCCACGGGTCGCTCGCCTGGCGTGTAATGCTCCGCCTCGCCACCGGGACTGAAAGGGCGCAACTTGGCGTAGGAGGTTAGCAATTCTCCCGCAGACGAAAACACCAGTGCTTCATTGCGCGCCTTGCCATCGCTTCCGCGCCGCGGAACCCCGGCAATCAGGCAAACACCCAAATCCTTCGTGGTACGCGCGAGGAATTGTTCCGTCGCCCCTCCGGCCGGTTCGGCCATGGCGTTCGCGTTCATGCTGAAGCCGGTGGCGAACATTTCCGGCAGCGCGACCAACGAACCCTGCTCCGGCGCGGCGATGGTCAACAGAAGGCGAACCTTCTCAAGATTTGCCGCCGGGTTCTCCCAAACGATGTCTGGTTGAACGGCAATGATATTCACACGGGCAGTTTAAGTTGGTACGGGCCGGACGACGAGCCGCAATCAACGAAAGAAATGCAGGCAACGCCAAGCGGAGCACTCGAGTCATCAGTCCACTGGTTAAGCTTCCACAGCTTTCCCCGGCTGAGGCTGGATAACTTTGATTTTCGGATGGCGGGCGCGGATTTGTTCCTCGAACCATTGGCGCGAGTCCGCGCTGCCGTGGCCGAGCATGACAACACGGGGCGAAACCTGACCTACGAAATCCAAGAGTTCCCCGCGGTTGGCGTGGGCGGTCAGGTCGAATTCCTGGACGTTGCAGTGACGGGTGAGGCGGCCGGCGCCGGCGCTGAAGATGAATTCCTCGCCCGGTTGAGCGGCGCGCAGTCGTCCCGCGGGCGTGGCTGGATCAGCATAACCAACAAAGAAAATGGACTGGCGCTCATCGCCAATCATGCGGACGGCCAGGTCGTGCGCGGCGGTATTTTCGCTCATCATACCGGCAGTGATGACGAAGATGCGTCCGCCGGAGAGCTTCATTATTCCGGCCTGGCCGGGGTCAAGTACGACGAGGTTGAGACTCTCGTGGAGTTGCAAATTGGTGTGCTGGCGGTGCGCGCGGTGTGCTTCCAGGTCGTAGATTTCCGTGTACACACGACCGAGTCCACCGATGAAAATGGGTTGAGGCTTGAGTTTGCCGGCATCCATCAGCAGCGCCAGCAGCGCGAGGATTTCCTGCGTGCGGCCCAGGGCGAATGAAGGAATCAGCACACAACCCTTGCGCTTGAGGGCGCCGTGGATGTCGGCAGTAAGGCGTTCGATTTCCGTCTCCCGCGTCACGCCTGCAGCCACGGCGCGGTTACCGCGGGTGGTTTCCAGGATGAGCACGTCGGCCTTCACGTCTTCAAAGCGGGCTGCGCGCAGAATGGTTTGATCGTGAAAGCAGACATCGCCGGTGTAGAACAGGGTTTCCTTTCTGCCGCGCACCATGATGCCCGCCGAACCGAGGGTATGCCCGGCATCGTAGAATTCGAGCGTGGGCGAGGCGAAACCCGCGCGGGTTTTCTGGTACGCGGCCCACTCGATTTCGCGGTTGTATTTGAAGCCCTGAAACACCGGGGCGAGGTCGTCCACTTCGTTGTGGCTGTAGAGCGGGTAATCTTTGATGCCCAGTTCGTCGCGCTGGCGGGTCATGACGTTGACGGAATTGTGCAGGACGCGTTCAACGAGAAAATAACTCAACTCCGTCATCAGCACGTGCGCCTTGGGAAAATGCCGCAGCGCCACGGGCAGCGATCCGACATGGTCGTGATGACAATGAGATATGGCGATGGCCTCCGCCTCCTCGTCGCGCACCGCGCCAAACAACGGCAGTCCCGCGCGGCCCTCGCGTTTGGGGTGCAAGCCCGAATCCATGAGCAAGCGGTGGCCGTCAAGGTCCACAAACCACGCGCTGGCGCCGATGTCGGTGTCGGGATTCAGATTGATGATGCGCATGGTTGAATTGGATTCACGATTTTAGATTAACGATGCGGCGGATTTTGCGTCCAATTCGCCGCTGCAGGCCCGCCTTCCCCGCCACGCGGCGGCTCCGCCAGCCAGGTTGAACTACTTTGTTTCCGAAAGCGCGTCGCCCATGATTTTGGCCAGCACGCCCTGCATGAACGACTGCATGTCGGGGTATTCCTTGAAAGTCGCGGGCGGGTCGAACAATTTGGCTTCCGGCCTGGCTAGTTGGACCTGCCGATAGCGGGTGATGACAGTACCCTCATCCTGCTTTGTGAGAATCTGGACGGGAAAATCCTTAAGGTTGGAGGCGTTCCAGACGGTGAGTTCCTGTTTCTCGCCATTCACCGTAGTAAGGGTGACTTTATGTTTCACACACGGTTGGCCGTCGAGGGTTTCTGTACCCAGGCGCTCCTTGGTGGTTTTCGCCTTGGCCACGGCTTCCAGATTGTCCGGCGCCAACGGCAGCGTGACGTAAGATTGGAGTTTTGGATAAATGACGTGGAGCGATTTCTTGTCGGGTCGGACAATGCTGACGACCTGGTCCATGCCGAATTGCTGCAATTGATCCGCGATGCCCGCTGGCAGGTCCTTGTGCTTCATGTGCGTCATGTCAATCTCGCAGCGGGCTTTGTTGTCGAGATACGCAAAGTTCATCAGGGTGCTGACGGTTTCCTTGTGATCCTTGTCGTAAACGCGGATATCCGATTTGGCGGTAAAGCCGGTGTGACTGCCAAAGAGTCTTGCCAGGGTGGCCAGGTCCGCGCCGGATGCTGCGCCGCCACCGCCGAGATTCAGGCTGGGCAGTTGGGCCAACCCCGCAGGCGAGGAAACCAACAGCCCGAGCAGGGCCGCCATTCCGCACAGTGACGACAATTTCATACGCGAAAACCACCCGGACGATAGCCCTTGACGCTGGTTTCACCAGTCCAAATCGCGTCCGCCCTCGGCCAGTTTCGCGATGGTGGGCCGGTGGCGGACAATGCAGGAAAAGAAATGCTCGTTTGACGATTGGTGTCGGTATGTTAGGCTAATGGCGGATTTATGAGTGCGAGAAAACTTGAAAGTATTGGTTCTTTACATCAACACGTAACGGTCGAGGCGCGCCAGGCGCGCCTGGTTTTGTCTCCGGATGCGGTGGTAATACACAAAGGGGGCATCGAATTCCGCAGCGAAACGCCCTTTGCCCGCTGGGTGGAAATGACCGTTTCACTACAGTCGCCGCATGACGACACCCGGGTTCATGGCACCGGCGTGGTGGTGGATTGCACGGGGAGCAAGCATGCCGGTTATCATGTCTCGATGATCTTCACGGGGCTTTCCAAACAAGCTGAAGCGCGCCTCAGCGCCATGGCGAGTTCGTCATTGGGTTAAACGGGCAACGGCCCAGGCAGGAAGCAGTGTGCCGGTCCCGCCGGGGGCCGGTTTTTTCACGCCCGCTTCCAGGCGGCGTTTTATCGTCACCGTTCCCACTGTAGGAAGGCCGGTTTTTTTCCGCTTTGGCCGCCACGCCGCCGTTGGTAGTCTGCGCGCATGGAATTGTTTTACAAGATCCTCAAGACCGCTGTGGACGGCGGCGCTTCGGACATTCACCTCAAGATCAACGGTCCGGTCGTGTTCCGCATCAATCGCGAACTCATCGCCATCGAATGCCCGTTTCCCACCGAGGAATGGATGAACAAGGCGGTGGATGCCGTCACACCCGTGCATCTGCGCAAGCGGGTGGACGAGGAGCGTGAGGTGGATTTCTCCTATTTTGTGCCAGGCATCGGCCGGTTCCGCACGAATCTGTTTCAACAGCGCGGGCAATGGTGTCTGGCGATGCGCTACGTCAAGACCAACGTTCCCAGTTTCCTGGAACTCGGTTTGCTGGAGCAGATCAAGAAGATCGCCGAGTCTCCGCGCGGCATCGTGCTGGTGGCCGGCTCGACCGGTTGCGGCAAATCCACCACGCTGGCGGCGATGATCGAGCACATCAATGCCAACTTCAAAAAGCACATCATCACGTTGGAAGACCCGATTGAATATGTGTTCGAAGACAATCAGTGCGTGATCGAGCAGCGCGAAGTGGGTTTGGACACGCTCTCCTTCCATCACGCGCTCAAACACGTTCTGCGCCAGGACCCGGACATCATCATGATCGGCGAAATGCGCGACGACATCAGCTTCACCTCGGCCATGAGCGCGGCGGACACCGGGCATCTGGTGTTGTCCACCTTGCACACCACCAACGCCTCCCAGTCGGTCAACCGCATTCTGGATTTCTTTGCCGCCGACGAACGCGAACAAATCCGGCGGCAGCTTGCCGGCACTTTGCAGGCGGTGGTATGCCAGCGCATGGTGCCGACCATTGCTGGCAGCATGACGCCTGCGTTGGAAATCATGATCAACACGCCGACCGTGAAGAAGTTGATCGAGGAAAACCGTTTGGACAAACTGCCCGCCGCCATCGAAACCGGCAACGACGACGGAATGCTCAATTTCAATCAGGCACTCTTCCAGTTGGTCAAGGAAGGCAAGGTTACCGAACGCGAAGCCCTGGCCAAGGCGAGCAATCCGCAGGCGTTGGAGATGAATTTCAAGGGCATCTTCCTGGACGAAGGCCGCCGAATTCTTTCCTGACGACGCCCACGCCGACGCCACGCGTTAACTGCGACCGACGACGTAAAACTCCCGGTGCTCCAGCCGGCTCACGATCATTTCGACCGTGCGCTCGATGGCCCCGAGGTTGGCACGAACGACCTTTAGGGCGTTCTGACCCAATTGTTCCCGGCGCGCCGGGTCGGACAGCAGTTGAGCGAGGGCGGATTCCAGTTCCGCCGCGTTCTGCACCTGCACCGCGCCGTCCTGGGCAACAAAATTGCGCACGACCTCGGCGAAGTTCTGCATGTTCGGACCAAATACCATTGGCTTGGCCAGCGCCCCCGGTTCGATGGGATTCTGTCCGCCCGCGGCCGTGAGACTCTTGCCGACGAAAATGACGGTGGCGTGTTCGTAAAAATATCTGAGTTCGCCGGTGGTGTTCACCACCAGACATTGCAGTTCACCAGGGTTGCGCTGGTACTTCGCCGTGATCTCGCTGCGGTAGGCGAACTTCACTCCGTGGGCATCCAGTTCGCGGCCGACCTCGCGGCTGCGCTCGAAATGGCGCGGGACGAGAATCAGGAACAAGTCCGGAAACCGCGAGCGCAACCGGAGGAATGTTTCCGCGAGGATGGCCTCCTCCCCCGCGTGCGTGCTGCCACCCACCAACAAGGGTGTGTTCGGTGGCACGCCCAGTTGTTGGAGCAGGGACGGGACGTTCAACAGCCGGCGTTCATTGAGCTTGGCGGCGTCGAATTTCATGCTGCCAACGACGTGGACGGCTTCCGGACGGCAGCCCAGCGTGCGCAACTTGGCGGCATCAGCTTCGTTCTGCGCCCCGACGCCGGCAAAGGTGCGGAAGAGTCGCCGAAACAGAAACGCACAAAGCCGGTAGCGCCGATACGAGCGATCCGACAAGCGCGCGTTCACCAGGAACAACGGGATGTCCTGGTTGCTCGCCCGCCAGATAAAGTTCGGCCAAATCTCGGCCTCAACGAGCACGACGGCTTCGGGTTTGACGGTGGCCAGCGCGCGGGCCACGTATCTCCGGCGGTCCAACGGATAGTAAATCTTGCTGATGTGCGTGGGCAGTTTCTTGTGCAATTCGCCCATGCCTGTGGTGGTGGTGGTGGAGACGACGATCTTGGCATTTGGCAGGCGCGGCTCCAAGGCGCGGATCAGTTGCGTGCAGATGTTGACCTCGCCGACGCTAACCGCGTGAAACCAGATTACCCGCCGATTGGTGAGTGCCTGCTTGAGCTTCGGGTCGTACCGGCCAAACCGCTGCATGAAACCGTCCACCCAATTGCCGCGCCGCCATAGTCGAAGAAAATAATACGGCGCCGACACGACGAAAAAAAACAGGAACAGAATGTTGTAAAGAGTCCTCACGCTAAGCTTGCATCATCCGATTGTTTTGAATCTCCCGCAAACTCGTTCGTGGCGCAAAGAAAATGTTCAGCTTGAGGTAAAAATCTGCTCACTGAGAGTCGTCGAACCTCAGGCCGAAGCCTGTCCGTGGCCAGGAAGCGCGCACGGAACGGGATTCGCGCGGCTTCGTTTCAAATCGTGAAATCGTTGCATTCCGGCTTCACCACTGCGATCAGCGTGGAAAAACGTGGCGGCGATGGTGGCGCTGGTGAGGACGAAAAATCTATTCAGAAGGTTGGCATCCGGGCCCGGCCCGGGGCTACGGTTTCGCAAAAATCAGAAATTAAATATACTGAGTACGCCTTCAATCACGACCTCAACAAGCGCATCAACGGCGCCATTGCCGACGGTTTCGTTGAACTTGGATGGAGCTTGGTAATCCACCCCGGAAATGGTTGTTCCGTGAACAAAGACGCCCTTGCAGGCTTGGCATTGATAGGCGTCAAAACCGTGATTGGAGCCTGGGATGAGGGTATGGTCATTGCAGCGCGGGCAGGTCAACTGATCGGCTCGAGCGAAGATCATGCGTGGAGACCAAGGCGACGGAGGGAAGCGAGTGCGATTTGGGTGCGCGTCTCGGTAACTTTCGATCTCCCCAGCATCAAACCAAATTCCGCGACAAGCGGTGCAATGGTCTAGGAATTTGTCGGACTTAGAAAACCGATTGAAGGAGTGGAAACTATTGCGGTCCCCGGTCGCTGCTAATACCGAGGGTCTGCGGCCCGCTCGCCGGACTTCTGACTGCGTTCCCGGACGCGCCGGCGGGTCTTTCGCCG
>JACZKP010000070.1 GCA_014860005.1 Verrucomicrobiota bacterium
CGGTTCGCCCATGCCCATGATGACCAGGTTGTTGATGAGGCGAACCGGCGGCGGGGCAGGGGAGGCGGCAGCGCCAATCACCAACGCGCCATCCGCGCTTCGTCCTGCGCTCTTCTCACTTCCAGCTTCGCACTGGTGCCAACGTTCCACCGCCAGCACCTGCTCAATGATTTCGTGCGGGGCGAGGTTGCGCTTCCAGCCGTCCAGGCCGCTCGCGCAGAATTTGCAGCCGTAGGCGCAGCCGACCTGCGTGGAAACACAGAGCGTGTGCCGGTCGCTCGGTTCGCCGTAGAGCGCGGGATTGGCGGGAATCAACACGCTCTCGATCAGCGCATGGTCGGCGAGCCGCCAGAGAAATTTCTGTGTCGCATCGCGCGCACCCTGTTTGCGAACCAGTTCCAGCGTTTGCAGCGTGAACTCCCCGCGCAGTTGTTCGCGCAGCGCCTTGGGCAGATTGGTCATCGCGGCCCAATCCGTCACTCCACGACCGTAAAGCCATTCCAGTAGTTGCGCGACGCGGTACGCGGGCTGGCCCCACCCGGCGAAGCGGGTGGCCAGTTCATCGCGCGTCAAAGATTTGGTATCGGGCGTCACGTCAGTTGCACAGGTTGGACATTTTCACGAAGTGGGCAACCTCGAATAGTCCTGCGTGTAATCTGCTTTGCGCTCCCTGCTCATCATCCACGATGAACCGGTGCGTGGCATGGGGGCAGTCGCCCCGTTGAGGATGAATGGCGGACGGATGCGAGGGTCAGAAGCGATTGATGCCATCAAACTCCAGGCGCGGAATGGAGAGTGGTGGCTTGATCATCGTGCGAAGGTCACTTCCACTTCCAATGCGACTGCCAAAGGTTCCTCCGGTGCGGTCAGAACATTCTTTACGCGAAAGGGGAGTGAGATTTTGCGGGTGCCCGTTGTGGGCGTTCCGTTTGGGCGCAACTCCAACAGCACGGTTTTCTGCCCGGGGAGGGTAACGGTTTGCGGCACGCTTAATTCCCCTGCCTCGCCGGTGCGTTCAAGGATGAAGTTCACGTCCGAGTCATTGTGGACTTGAGCGAAAGCACGCCCGCGCCCGCGAATCGTTACCCCGGAAGTGAGCACGCGCACTGAGGCGTCGAAAATCGGGCGGAGGAAACGCGCTTCTCCCAGCAATCGGTCGCTGGAATAGACCGCCGTGCGCCGGTCGAACAAAGCCTCCTTGATGGCTGCGATGGAGCGCTCGCGCGCAAAGACCAGGGTCAGTGGCCGGTGATCGCCGGCGTGAATGTGGTAATCGTGGCCAATGGGTTGATGGATGTCCGAGTTGCTGAACAGGGTGAGTTTCTTCTCAATGGCCCAGCGGTGCGCTTCGGGATAGTAATCGCGCCCGTTGACGATTTCGATTCCGTGCATGAGGTCCTGCTCCACCAGTTGGGTGTGTTCCGGATGCCATTTGATTTTGCCGTCGGTGAGTTGGGGCGACCAGCCGGGATGATTCCAGAAAATGAACGCGCCCTGATTACGCGCCGCTTGAATCGCATTCTGCCATGTGTCGGTGGCCAGCAAGGTGGCGTTGGTGAGAAACATGGCATTGAGATGGCCGGGCGGCATGCTGCGCGTGATTTCCGAGCCGGGGATAACCAGAATCTCCAGATCGGTGCCGTGACCGCGGGCGATTTCGTAGGAGCGATTGTGGTTGGTGGACACGTCGGCCTTGTGCGGCTGGTATTCGATATGGTCGGTGATGGCGATGGCATCCAATCCTTGCCGCCAGGCTTCCTCTGAGCGCACGGTGGGCCACACGAGTCCGTCCGAGAATACGGTATGAATGTGGAAATCGCACTTGAGGGTGTGGTACCCGGGGATGTCCGGCAGCCGCACGGGCGTGCGGGCGCGGGTGACGGGTTCATGGGCGTACGGGGTGATCGCGGTCAGAGTGGCAAGAAACACCAGCCGGCGGAGTGAGGGCACGATCCAGTTCATGCGCCAAAGTAAGAAAGTCCGGGGTGGTTGCTCCAGCGAAAAGAGCAAAGGATCACTCTCAAGTGTGACGAATGTCCTCCGCTTCGCACAGATAGACCACTTCCTCCGCCACATTGGTGGCATGGTCGGCGATACGTTCCAGGCTCTTGGAAACGATCATCAGGTTAAGACAGCCGGGAATGGCTTCGGTGTTCGCGGTCATGTGCCGGACCAGGTCGCGGGTGATCTGCTTGTTGAGGGCGTCCACTTCGGCGTCGCCGGGAATGATGGCCCGCGCGGCGGCGGAATCGCGATGCACGAACGAATCGAGCGCGCGTTTGAGCATGTTGAGGGTGAGGCTCGCCATGCGTGGCAGGTCCACATTGACCTTCACGGGCGGCTCCTGACACAGATCGCGCGTGCGTTTGGCCACTTTGGCCGCTTCATCGCCGATGCGCTCCAGGTTCTGCGAAATTTTCATGGCCACGGCGACGAGTCGCACGTCACCGGCGGACAGGGGGTTGGTGAGGAGGTTGATGGCCATTTCGTCAATCTCAACCTCGAACCGGTCCAGGATTTGATCCTTCTCATTGGTGGCCACCGCGAGATCATAATCGCGGCTCACGAGGGCCTGGACGGCGTCATTCACGGCGCGTTCGGCATGGCTTGCCATGGTAAGCAGCCCCGTGGTGAGTTCCGCCAGCTTGTGTTCGTGAGTTTGTTCCATAGACGCATCCACCCGGGCGGGAATGTCACTGGTGCGGGCGTGCCGCGCAATCAGTTTTTCATTGGCCCGCGCAGGACCGGGTGGCAATGGGGCAGGGGACAGTCTCAAGATCAAATGATGGAGCGTTGCATCAAACATCGGTGACCGGTGTTGCCGGGCTCAATTCTCCACCAGCCTGGGCGACCATTTCCACGCACGTTTGGATTGCGTGCGGCGATGTTGGCGCAGCAGAATAAGATAACTGGCGGGAGAGGTCGCCAGATTGCGTTGCAGGCCGGCAAACCGGATCGGCACGGCGAAGGATTCAGAAGCAGATGCGCTCACCGGCACGGAGGTTTCCGTCGTTTCCGATGGAGCATTTCGCATGGATGAACTCATACGATAGGCACTCTTCCACCGAACCGTGTCGCGCAGATGGCAGTCAAGTTACATTCCGGTGATTCTTGATAGAGGCGATTGGAGCAACCAAGACGTAATTGAGGGACAGGGATGCCGTAGAAACCAAAGAACGTATCGCCTGGGTTTCCAGACTTGCGTTGGCGGCGCGGCTGTCGGCATCTTGCCGTACGAATTTATGGCGAAACGCGCATTGATCACCGGCATTACGGGACAGGATGGTTCGTATCTGGCGGAGTTGCTTCTGTCCAAAGGATATGAAGTCCACGGCATTATCCGCCGGGCGAGCACCTTCAATACGGGACGATTGGACCCGATTTACGAAGATCCGCACGCGGGCAGCAAGCGGTTGTTTCTGCATTATGGTGATTTGAGCGACGCGAGCGCACTGGCCCGTCTGGTGGCAAAGATTCAGCCCGAGGAAGTCTATAATCTGGCCGCGCAGAGCCATGTGCGCGTGAGTTTCGACAGTCCCGAGTACACCGCGGACATTACCGCGACCGGCACCGTGAGGCTGTTGGAGGCGATTCGCGAAACCGGCATCCAGCCGCGCTTCTATCAGGCGTCGTCGAGCGAGATGTATGGCAAGGTGCGCCAAATTCCCCAGACCGAGGAGACGCCGTTTTATCCGCGCAGTCCCTATGGCTGTGCCAAGGTGTATTCTTATTGGGTCACGGTGAATTATCGCGAGTCGTACGGACTGCACGCGAGCAATGGAATTCTCTTCAATCACGAATCACCACGGCGCGGCGAAACCTTCGTCACGCGCAAAATCACGCGGGCCGTGGCGCACATCAAGGCCGGGTTGCAGGACAAATTGTATCTCGGCAATCTCGACGCCAAGCGCGACTGGGGTTACGCCAAGGAATACGTCGAGGCGATGTGGCTGATGCTGCAACAGGAGCAGCCCGACGACTATGTCATCGCCACGAATGAAACCCACTCGGTCCGGGAATTCCTGGAGGTGGCGTTCGGCCACGCCGGCTTGGACTGGCAGCAGCACGTGGAGATTGACCCGCGTTACTACCGGCCGGCGGAAGTGGAGTTGTTGATTGGCGATTACAGCAAGGCGAAGCGGCAATTGGGTTGGGAGCCGAAAACCAAATTCGCCGAGCTTACCAAACTGATGGTGGACGCCGACATTGAATTACTGCGCCGGCATCGGCAGGGCGAGATCAAGGTTGCGGGATAACGGCCCGCCAAATGTAGGAGACGACGTCATGAGTCTCTCGCAGGCCTCCGCGAAATCGCGAGAATGCCAGACTCATTACCTCGTCTCCTACCAAGGAAAAAATTCTTTGACGGGCTGATACGGTGCTCGAGCCGTTGGGCGGTGCTCATCCAACGAACATTTCGGCGACGGCATGAATTCGGTTGGAACTAGCGCAAAGCCAGAGCCATGCCAAGTTCGCGCTTGTGCCAGAGGCAAGGAGGGATAAGATGCAGGCGTAAATGTCACATGGCTTACAACTGTCGCAACGTCTGACCCAATCGCTGGTGCTGGCTCCGCAGCTCCAGCAATCGCTGGCGTTGCTCCAGGCGCCAACCTTGGAACTCAAAGCGCTCGTCGAGCAGGAACTCCAGCAGAATCCCGTGCTCGAGGAAGTCGCCGCCCCGGAGCCCGAACTCCAGGAGAGCGGCGAACGCGAAGTGGACACGCAGGCTGACCCGACTGAACCACCCTCCGATTTGTCGGCTGACCCGAGTGCGAATGGGCCGGTGGATGATTTTCAGGCCGAATTCGAGCGGCTCGTCCAACTCGACCAGGAATGGCGCGATCATTTTGCCCAGACGAACCTGCCCATGCGCCAGTCCGCCGAGGAAGAGGAAAAGCGCCAGTTCATGTTCGACTCGCTCGTGGCGGCTACGTCGCTTTCGGAAAAACTTCTGGAGCAGGTTCGGGATTCCGGTCTTGACGGCGAGCAACGCTCGCTCGCCGAATTGATCATCGGCAACATTGACGACTACGGTTATCTCAAGTCGTCCGTCGAGGAGATTTCCGCCGCCACCAGCATTCCCGCCGACAAGATTTTGGATGCGCTCAAGACCATCCAGACGTTCGACCCTCCAGGCGTTGGCGCACGCGATTTGCGCGAGTGCCTGATGCTCCAGCTCGAACGTGAAGGCCAGCAGGAATCCCTCGAATACCAGATCGTGCGCGATTTCATGGAAGCATTGGGCAAACGCCGCATTCCCGAGATCGCCCGCGGCACCGGGCGCACAGTCGAGGAAGTTCAGGAAGCCCTCGCGCGCATCGCGCGGCTCGAACCGCGTCCCGGGCGCGCTTTTCTGCCGGACAACGATCAGTACGTCCTGCCGGAGGTGTTTGTCCAGCGCTCCGGGGATGATTTCCTAGTCAGCACCAATAACGAGCACGTGCCGCATCTCCGCATCAGTAACGTCTATAAAGATTTGATGTCGCAGGGGGAGAATTCGGCGGAAGTGAAGAACTACATCCGCGAAAAAATCCGCGCCGGAAAGTTTCTAATCAAGAGCCTCCACCAGCGGCAGGCCACGATTGCCAACATCGCCAGGGAGATCGTCAAGCGTCAGCGTGAGTTCATGGACAAGGGAGTGGCGCATCTCAAACCGCTGACGATGGTGCAGGTGGCCGAAGTGGTGGGCGTGCATGAAACTACCGTCAGCCGCGCCGTATCCGGCAAATACATGGAAACCCCGCAGGGTGTCTTCGAGATGAAGTATTTCTTCACTGCGGGGCTGCAGACGGATTCCGGCGCCGGCGTCTCCAACACCAGCGTCAAGGACATGATCGCCGACATTTTCAAGGCCGAAAACACTGGCAAACCGTTGTCCGATCAGGAGGTCGTGAAGATGCTCAAGGAAAAGGGCATTGTCATCGCCCGGCGCACGGTTGCGAAGTATCGGACCGAACTCAACATCCTGCCCTCGAATCTGCGCAAGGTTTACTGAGAACGATTCGCGTCGGAATGGCGTTGTTCGCGGCTGCGCGACCCAGGATTAATAGCGTTACATCTGTTGGCGTGAGCTTTTTTTTCGGATGACCGTCGTTCAGCCTGTTTATGCGCCGATTCCTTTCATCTACGCTCGTGCTGCTCGCATGTCTTTCCGCTTGCGACAACCGTGGTTCTTCCACGCCTGCGCCTGCGACGGCCAACCGCAACCCCAATTCCTTGTCGTCGGAGAGAGTGGCGGCGCTGGTGCTTTCGCTAACGCAGGCGCAATTACCTCCAGGCGCTACCAATGTCCACGGCGCTAAGATATCCATTTTCACCACCGTCGTGGATGTCCGCTTTGAGTGTGCCAGTGAGGAATTGCAGGCGTTTCTCGCAGCGTCGCCCGTTCTTCAGGATGAGTTGGTGGTCGGCAGGCGAGTCGTCCTGAATTCCATGAGCAACCATGATTGGTGGCAGCCGGACGCTCTTACATCGGTGAGTGGTTCTGAACAATCGTGGCACACAAAGGCCGGTATGGTTTCGGCGCTCTTGATGTCCGGTGAAGGGGAGAAATCGGGCAGAATCATTGTTTACCTCTCAATGACCAACGAATGATGCTGGCCAATCAAGGGGCCAAGCTGAACAGTCACTTGGTTCGCTGAAAGTTTTGTCGAGCGGCAACCTTGAATCTCGGTTCAAATCCTCAAGAACAGCTTTCGCCAATACATCCACCAGAGAATCAGCCACAGCCCGAAGAGCACCGCTGCGCCATAGCACAGCGGTTCATTCGCATCGCCGAACAGCTTGAACGCATTTTGTCCCAGATGAGTGCGCCACGCTTTGCCGATGAAGTCGTCAAACAGGTGCGCGATGCAGTAGGCCGCGATGGAATTCATCCCGATTACCACGAGCGGAAAAGCCCAGCGCTTGCGTCCCCACCAGTCTATCACCGCGAAAAATCCGGCCAGGATCAGGAAACACCAACCGCCGCTGTAAAGCGTCCAGCTTGGGGTCCAGATGCGTTTGACGACCGGGCAAATTCCGAGCCAGCCCGCCGCCGCGCCGCCCAGCAGCGAAAGGCCCCCCGCAAAGGCGAGCCATTGCACCTTGGCCAACGGCGTCCGTTCGCTCCGCAGCACGTGGCCGGCAATCAATCCCAGAATCATCGTCCCCAGGGTGGGGATGAAACTCAACGTCGCGTAGCCACCGCCGTTGAAGGTGAACGGTTTTTCGCGCGGGAACAGGTTCATGAACCAGGTGTCGAACGCCCAGGCGAGATTGGTGTTCTTGTTCCAGTGCGCCACGAAGCCGCTCATTAAATGCGGCCAGTCCGGGGCGACTCCGACGGCGGCGTAGTCAAACTCCGCTCCCGGCAGCGGATACAGCGCAAAGGCGGCCCAATAGCCCGCGAGAATTGCGCCCAGCGCAATCCACTGATCGCGCACGGGCCGGAAGCCGAGCAGGAACAGAAAGAAATAGCCCATCCCGATCTGCGAAAGCGTATCTTCAAACGTCCAGTTCGTTTGCGGCTTGCCCACCGAGCGGAGGAACACTCCCAACAACACGAGCGCCAGCGCCCGCCACGCCGCGTGCCAGGTCATCCGGGATTGTGATTGGCCGCGCGCCCTGCGGCTGGCAATTGAAAACGGAACGGCCACGCCGACCATGAAGGAAAACGAAGGTTGAATCAGGTCGTGCAGCGAGCAGCCAATCCACCCTACGTGACTCTGGTGATAGCAGAGGAACTTCCAGAACGAGCTTTCCGGCACGGCAGCCGCCATGCGGCAGAGCTGTAGCACTTCCGCCATCATCAGGAACATGACGAAGCCCCGATACGCATCGAGCGAGGTCAGGCGGAGCGGCCCGGGGACGGTTGCAGTTGCGGGCGGGGTTGGAACGACCGGCGTGTTGGACTGGGTCATGCGCCGCTCTTTTCCCTCCAAATCCCGCTTTTGGAAAGCAAAATCTCGCCACCGCGAAGTCCGCAGATCAAAGGCAGATTTCTTGACGTTGCCGGGCTAATGTCATGATGCTGCCGCAACGTGCATGGAATCTTTCCACGACCAGTCTTCATCAGCCTGGCCATCGCTTTGTCCGGTGGACTGACGATCTTCGCGCGGAATGTCGAGTTGGGCGGTTTGAGCCTCGGTTACGTGTTCATGCCGCTGACGACGCTGCTGATTCTGCTCCTGGCCGCGACTGCGCCGCAATCATCCTGCCCGCGCTACCAATGGAGCGTGGTGGCGGGATTGTTGTTTTCGCTGGCGGGCGATGTTTGTCTGATGCTGCCGAAGGATCTTTTCCTCGCCGGTTTGCTCGCTTTCCTTGTTGCTCACATGTGTTACCTCGTTGCGTTTACGGCGGACTGCCGCTTCGCTTCACGGCTCGTGCCGTTCGCGGTTTGGGGAGGCATCGGCCTGGTGGTGTTGGTTGTCTTGTGGGCGCGGCTGCCTGCCGCGCTTCGTCTGCCCGTCGTGTTGTATGCTGGCGCGCTGCTGGCCATGGCCGCCCAGGCTGCCAGCCGTGCCGTGGAACTGCGCGCGGTTCCCGCCACAGCCGCGGCCATTGGTGCGGGTCTATTTGTTGTTTCGGATACGCTGCTGGCGAGCAACCGCTTTGGCGGGGATTTGCCGGCGTCACGGTTGCTCGTATTGGGAACGTACTTTACCGCGCAATGGCTGATCGCAAGATCCGTTTACCAGCGGAGGTCCGCGGTGGGCGTCCCCTGATTTGCTCGCCGGGCTCTTGCGAATCGAAGTCAGCCTTTCCAGTGACTTGCGGGCCTTTCTTAGTGACTTTTCTTGTTGGTGAAGAAACACGTTCTCTACCCAATCCTTGTGAGCAGGTAGCACGCTACCGTCCCTTACTTTGTTCAAAAATAAAGGTCGAAACCCATGCCAGCTTGTGTGCTTTCCGCTTTCCAGATACTCCCGTCCCTTGGCGATCGCGTCTCCAAGATGTTTGATGCGATCAAGAATATCCTTCTCTTTTATTACTCTTTAGCCAAATGCCACAGCTTTACACCGTCACTGCTTGCGCTTGCCAGCAACTTTCCATCCGCTGAAAATGAGAGTGAACCCACCCAATTACCGTGTCCACTCAACGTGTCTTGAAGCTCTCCTGTTTCCAGCTTCCAGAGTTTGACGTCCTTCCGAAGGCCCGTGGCCAGAACGCTCCCATCAGGTGAAATGGCAAGCGAGCGGAGTTGTGCCTTGGCATTCCACTGTCGAGCGATGGCCCCGGTTGAGACGTCAATCAACTTTATCGTGCCTTCGACCTGACCGCTCACCAGCAGTTTTTGATCGGGTGAAAAGGCGACGGCCCAGACCTGCTTTTCACCTGGTCCCAGCAGCCTGTGCCGCAGCTTGCCTGAAGGGAGATCCCACAGGACCACTTCCCCATACTCACCCACTCCATCGCCGCCGCCACTGGCCAGAAGCGTTCCATCGGGGGAGAAGGCGACGGCAAAAACCATTCCCGGGATTCCGCGATTCCGCTGCCCCGAAATGGCTTGGTCTGGCTGTGAGAGTGTCAGAGTCAATTCTCCCGTTTTTGTGTCCCACAGCCGGACCGACTTGTCCGAACTACCGCTGGCCAGCCTGTGGCCAGCGGACGAAAAGGCGATTGAGTGGATGGTGGCCCTGTGACCTCTGAGAGTGTGCTTTTCGCGCCGGGTCCCCAGTTCCCACAACCATACCACATCGTCCGGGCCGTCAGTCCCCGCACCGGCTGCCCATTTTCCATCAGGAGAAATCGCAATGTCGCGTCCGACGCTTTTAGGAACCGCCACACTCACACTCAAGTCGCCCGACGTGGCGTTCCTAAGTTGCAGGCTGAGGCCGTCGGCTCCAGTAACCAGGATGTACCCGTTGGGCGAGAAGGCTAAAGGACCCCGCGCTGGGTCACCACTCAATGCGCGTGCTGATTCTGACTCCTGCTGTGCTTGCAGACTGCATGCGGCAGCCAATGCGACTACCGCCATGAGTGCTGTCTTCATGGCTATTCCTCTCATTGTTCGGTGCTGTGTGCCAGCGGTCGAAATGCCGCCGACCAAGCGACGGCCGCCAGAAACGCCCGGTCAGCTGCAAGAGTCGCTGACATCACGATGCGTGATAACGCAAATCATAACTTGGGGCAACCATATCGTGGCAGGCTTGGGAAGCCCAATTACCCGTATCCGAACCGTCCGACTGCCCAGCGGGCTGCTGCAGCGCACTGGTGGAACTTCGGGGTGGGTTCATGCATGGATGGAAAGACGCTCCGCGCGAGCAACTCACACGGCATACCGGAGAACTCACACGCGCGCATGTCCTTTCCGATTCTTTGGGGGGTTGGCCACGTCGTCACTTAACCTCCTCCCCTGATGAACTAAAACGAGGATGCTGCTCACCGAGATCAATGCGAGTGCAAAGCAGTAAAACAACCATGTCTCCCAACTGCCCACTTCTGGAATCCACGCCTTGACTACTCCATTCCCTAGAATGAGCCAAACGATAACCAGAATGTCCAGCGGCCGTGATGGCCGGAGCAGGCGGTAAACATGTGTGACAAGAGCCAGTGCAGCGGGGATGAGGGACGCGAGGATGAACGCACTGGATGGACGAGCGTAGAATAGGCAAACGACGGATCCCGCAAGCGTCAAAAGAAGCAACACGCTCGAAAACAGAAATCGCGGATCTCGACTGACTCTTGGCTGTGCAGAGTTCATAGCGCGTTCGAGCGGCCTAACGCTGACGGATGACGAGGAACGCGCCAAGACTGACCGAATTGGAACATGCGGCGGGCCGCGCTCCTCGTCATTCGGTCCAGCGTCTGGTTCGGCGATCCCTGTCTGATTGAATCCACAATCATCTGCGAATTCTATCGATGTTGATGCCGTGGAAATTGGTCACGTGCAATTTGACCTCCATGCAGCCGGACGCTACGCCAGGCCGGCACTTTCGACGCGCTATGCCCACGACCACCAGCGATGCTGCGCCAGAGAATGAAAGGGCAGGAGTTTGCGGGCTTGCAGCGCCGCCGTGCTCAGACCGAGGCGCGAATCGGCATACCTCGTCGCGGACTGGGAGTGTGGCAATTCAAGGTTTGCGGATAACCACGGGAGTGGCGACGTCCGCAGGCGAAGGTGGAATGTCAGCCGGTGCAGGGAGGGTAGCCGCCAAAACCTGACCCTCTTTCAGCACAACTTCAAAATCATCTCCCACTATCCTGACTCCCTTGCGATTCCAGGTCGGTTTGCGTCCGCCGAAGTTGTCACGGATTTTGACCGCACCATCACGGCCGGCAACGATTTGCAGCCAGGTGGTGGCGTTGTTCTGGCGCCGCGCGGACACGCGATGCCCGCCCTCGGCGCGAAGCTCGTTGAATGACGCGTCGTGCCAGCGCCAAGGCATGGCTGGGAATATGCGGATCGCGCCCCAGTTGCCACTGCCGGGACTGGCATCCCAACTCTGCAGCAGCATCTCGTGAACGGCCTCCATGGCGAGGAAGTTGCCTTCCAGCGTGAACGGGCGGTAGGTGAAACCGCTGAAACCGGACTTCGTCTGGTCGCCATTCGCGTGGAAACCATTCCGCAGGATGAACGCGCGGGTGAAGAGGTCGAGATTCCGCACGGCGGATTCGGCATCGGCAACGCGCGCACGCAGGGCTGACATCCAAGTGAAGCTGTAACCGCACCAGCCACTCGTGCCCTGTTTGTCCCAATCCTTCAGACTGGCGGAAATAATCTGCCGTTCGCGCTCGCCTCCTTCGGGCGTGAGCAGATTGAAAGGATGCAGCGGCATGAGGTTGGAAAGATGACGATGGCTGCCCGGCAGTGGCGTGGATTCATCAAGCAGTAACGTGCCGTCTGGTGCGGTGTGATAATCGCCGAGTTGCTTGACGATCGCGTTCCAATCGGCCGCGGCTTGTGAGTCGCCAAGCGCGGCGGCCATTTCCGCCAGCGACAGGAAAAGCATTTTGAGGCTTGCGAGATCGTAGTTGCTGTTGGGTTTGAGGAACGCGCGGCGCGAGTTGTCGAAAATCTCCGGGGAACTGGAGAGCGGCAGTTTCAAAATGCCGTTGGCGTCGGGCTTGAGCAGGGCGCGCAGGCAGACGCCAATTTCACGGGAGAACGGATAGGCGCGTTCGCGGAGGAATCGCTTGTCGCCGGTGTGCCGCCAGTGCAGATAGAACAAGTGCGCGTTCCAGGCACCCATCGTGGGCGACAGGCTGTATTGCCCCCAACCGCCAAGGGCCTGACCGCGCAGGCTCATCACGCCCGGCACGGCGGCACCGGGCGCATCATAGAAATCCCTGGCGAACTTGCGGAAGGTTGGCAGCAAGTCCCAAAGATAATCCAGAAAGCATGCGCCTTCGGCAAAGTCGCCGGACGTGCGGTAGGCGATGTAGGTCATCTGGGTGTTCAGGTCGTTGTGGTAATCGCCTTTCCAGGGCGGCAGCGAGCCGGCATCGGCGGTCCACACGCCTTGCAGCGGCATCGGGGGCGCGCCCCGACGCGAGGCCGCGCCGTAGAAATAACGCACAAGATAATAATGCTGGAGGATGTGCAACTCAGGAACGACCACCTGGGAGCGTTGCCAGAATTGCGCCCACCATTTTGAGTGATCAGCCAGCGCCTTGTCGTAGCCCTGCTTGAGCGCGGCTTCCACCCGTCGGCGGGCAACGGCTTGCGGGCTTTTGCCTTCTTCACGCGTCGCCACGGTAACGGCGAGCAAGGTGGAATCGCCCACGCGTCTCCAACCCGCGCAAACGGCATAGGAAAATCCATCGGCGGCTTCCTGATTGAACCAGCGGAAGCCCTCCGCCTCGCCGGTCTGCGCGGTGGGGTAACCCAGTTTCTTCACAGCGTCGGGTGTTCGCAACTTCACGTTCTTCAACGCCGGCCCGGAAATGCGGACCACGGCGACGGGGTCTTTGACCCGGGCGGCATTGACAAAGGCGCGCAGTTCCTTGCCGTCCTGAAAGCGGGCGATCCCTTCCGCCGTGGCAAGATTCAGTTCAAACGCTTCAAGGGTCTGTGAAGGATCAAGTGCAATTTCAACCCGGCCAGCGGGAAGCTTGGTCGGCGGCCCGTCGTAATCGTAGTTCGAGTCGAAAATGCGATTGAACTCGTCCATGCGATTGCTGGCGACGAGTTGTTGCATGGTGGCCCAATTGAAACGGTCACGTACTTCGACGTGGCGTCTGGCGGGGCGCTCGTCCCAGAGATCGCCGCGATCCAGCGAAAGCCGCAAGGTATTGCCCTCACCCCACAGCAACACCCCCATCGTGCCGTTGCCCAGCGGAATGGCTTCGTCCCAAGTCTTAATGGGCGCGGTGAGCCGAAGGTTCAGTTCAGGGCCGGGAAGCCGGGAGGTGGTGGCGCCGTTGAGCGTATGATTGCCCACGATGAATCCCAAAAGCAGTCCCACGGACCAACCCAAGTAGTAGCGCATAACGAGGGATAGTTAGCCGCGTTTGCCCGGCGAACTCAAGCCCGCGTGTGTCACTAAATGCGCTCGGTTTTCAGGTTTACAAATGTCCGCGATTTGTCACGATTCAAGTCATGAAACGGGAAATGTGGGTACTGGGACTTCTGGCTTCATTGCTTTCAATCACCTCCGCCAGCGCGCAGCGCGAAGGCGAATTCCGCCGCCTGACGTTGAAGGAATTTCGGGACAAGATGAAGGGCGGCTGGATTGGCCAGATGGCGGGCGTGTCCTGGGCGGCGCCAACCGAATTTCACTGGAAAGACGTGATCATGCCCGCGGACAAGATGCCGGCGTGGAAGCCCGCGACCATTAATGACGCCTTCACACAGGATGATCTTTATGTGGAGATGACGTTTCTGCGCACGCTGGAGGAATACGGCCTGGATGTTTCCATACGCCAGGCGGGCATTGACTTTGCCAATAGCGGTTATCCGCTTTGGTGCGCCAACAACGCGGGCCGCATGAACCTGCGCAAAGGCATCGCGCCGCCGGATTCCAGCCATCCGCAATTCAACAAGTGTCCGAACGACATTGATTATCAGATCGAGGCGGATTTCTCCGGATTGATTGCGCCAGGCCTGCCTCAGTTTGTCATCGAAGCGGGCGAGAAATTCGGCCGCCTGATGAATTACGGCGATGGGGTGTATGCCGGTCAATTCATCGGCGCGATGTATGCCGCTGCCTTCTTCGAGAGTGATCCGGTGAAAATTGTTGAAACGGCACTCAAAGCCATTCCCGCAGAGTCGCAATACGCAGCGATGGTGCGCGATGTGATGGCGTGGTATCAGGCCGAGCCGGACGACTGGCAGAAAACCTGGCAGCTTTGTCAGAAGAAGTACCGCGAAGACCCGGAGTATCAGAAGGCTTCCAACGGCGGCATTGACTGCAAGATCAATGGCGCCTACGTACTGATGGGTCTGCTCTACGGTAAAGGGGATCCCGACCAGACGATCATCATCTCCACGCGCTGCGGCCAGGATTCGGACTGCAACCCATCCAGTTCGGCGGGCGTGCTTTTCACCGCCATGGGTTTTGCCAAGGTGCCGCAGAAATTCACGAGCGCGCTTGACCCGGAAAAGGTTTTCAGCCACACGGCCTACAGTTTCACGAAGTTGATTGAAGTGAGCGAAATGCTCGCGCGGCAGATCGTTAAACGTTACGGCGGACGAATTGAAATGCAGAACGGCGAGGAGGTTTTTCTGATTCCGATACGCGCCCCGAAACCGAGCAAGCTGGAACTCAGCTGGGCGCCCGGGCCGATTGCCAGCAGCCGCTTCACACCCTCCGAGATGGCGAAGATTCATGCCGCCAATGTTCCGCCGCACATGCATGACGCCGTGCAAAAATCTTTTCCCGAATGGAAGATCGCCGACTGCGGCACGGACATGAATCCCGGGATGCAGGCGGAATATGCCGGCAAGAAAAACGTGCTAATGACGCATCCGTTGGATCTGAACACCGGTTGCGTGTTGAGCAAAACCGTCAATGTGCCCACGGGAAAGCGAACCACGCTGCGCTTGGTTGTTGCTCACGATGCGCGTGGGGATTTCGACCTGATCGTGCGCGCGGGCGGCAAGGAGTTGCTTCGTAAACCCGTGAACAAAACCACGGCCACGGACGGTCAGTGGCTGGTTCAGGAGGTGGACCTTTCACCATTCGCGGGTACGGCAGACTTGAAACTGGAACTCATCAACCAGCCCAGCGGTTGGATGTACGAAGCGGCGTATTGGGCGGAGATAGCAATTGTCAGCAATTGAAACCGCTGCGCCAGGGTTTTTCCCTACAACTTGCGACGGTTGTTTGAAGCGGTTCGACTCACGGATTGCGGTAAATCGGCTTGGGCACGATCACCGCGGGCGCCCGGTTGCCGCGAATCTCGATTTCCAGAGCTGTGTCCGGCTTTGCGTTCTCAACCGGCACGTAGCCCATTCCAATACCGATGCCGAGCGAGGGGCTTTGCGTGCCACTCACCACTTCGCCCACTTTGTCGCCCGAAATCCAGATGGGGTAATGCGGTCGCGGCGGCGCGGACTTGCCGGCCATTTTGAACGCGACGCACTTCTTGCGTACGCCGTTGCGCTTCTGTTCCGCAAGAAGGGCTCGCCCCATGAAATCGCCTTTATCCAGCGACACAAAGAAACCCAAGCCTGCCTCCAGCGGTGTGGTTTGTTCGTCCAACTCGTGTCCGTAAAGCGGATAACAAACCTCAGTGCGCAAAGTGTCGCGCGCGCCAAGTCCGCAGGGCTTGATGCCAAAGGGCGCACCCTGGGCCAGCAGGGATGCCCAGATCTGCTGAACGGATTCGTCACCGCCGATGATTTCAAACCCGTCCTCGCCGGTGTAACCCGTGCGGGACACCAGCACGCTGGCGTGGCCGCAAGGGAACCCGGCAATCTGGTTCTTTTTCAAGTCAGTCACCTGTGCGACCCGGACGCCGGAATTCGATGCGCCACCAAGGCAGGCGTTGATGAATTCCTTGACTTGCGGCCCCTGCACGGCGACAGCCGCGTAGTTGTGCGACGCGTCAGTCAGGTTCAAATCATTCCCTTGCGTGAAGCCGGCGGCCCGCGCCTGAAGCCAGGCAACATCCGCTTCAATGCGCGAGGCGTTGATGATAAGAAGATAAACCGCCTCCGAGAGACAATAGACATAGAGATCGTCAATGACACCGCCGCGTTCGTTGCACATCAAGGTGTATTGGCCGTGACCGGGCGAGAGTTTGCGGACGTCGTTGGTCAGGGTTTGATTGAGAAACGCGCTGGCCGCCGCCCCGCTGACGGTGACTTCGCCCATGTGCGAAATATCAAACAGCCCGGCGGCCTTTCGCACGGCCAAATGTTCGTCGGTGATGCTGGTGTATTGGACGGGCATTTCCCAGCCGCCAAAATCAATCAGCCGTGCCCCAAGTTCCTGGTGGACGGCAAACAGTGCAGTGCGTTTCAACATGACAATTATTCTCCCGGAACCTGCCTCAACCCCACTTTTCCGTCTTCATCTGTGGCTTGGGCACGCCCAGTTCGCGCAACACGATGTCTTCGGCGAACTCGACCAGCGGATTTGGTCCGCAGGCGTAAAAGATCGTATTGGGCATATCGTGAGCCTGTTCCTTAACCCACATAGCCGTGATCCGCCCGCGACGGCCCGTCCAGTGATCTTCCGGATGCAGGCGGGTGCAGGTAACGTAGAAATTGAAGTTGGTATTTTCCTGCGCCAACTCCCGAAACTCATGTTCGAAGATGATGTCGTTGGTCGTGCGCACACTGTAGAGGACGGTGATTTTGGTTTCGATCTGCCGATGCGTGGCTTCGCGCACAAAGCCGCGAAAGGGGGTTACCCCTGATCCGCCCGCCATGCAGACCAGATGCTTGTCGGGTTCGTAAACGGGAAGAAACTTTCCCGCCGGCGGCAGCACGCCGAGCCGGTCGCCCGCCTTGGCCCAATCTACGATCCGGGTGCCCATCCGGCCTTCCCGCTTGATCGTGACTTCGTAAAAGCCGCGATCCAGCGCGCAGGAAGAGAGCGAGTAGGCGCGTTTGTAACCCGGAGCATCCGGCCAGAACAGGGTGATGAATTGCCCGGTCTTGAATTCGGGATTGTGGCCGTCCGGCCATTGAAGCCGGATGGTTTTGGTGTCAGGCAGTTCAGGCGTTACCGCCTCGATCAACATTTCGATTGGTTCTCTGGCCATAGCGTTGCGGAAAGCCCGGCGAGGATAATTGAACCCGCCGGGCTGTAAAGATACGTTTCTGCGAAGTCGCGCTGAGGAGCCGCAGTTAAAGCGTGAACCGGTTATCGCGCCGCCGTTTGGGGCGATACATCGAGGCACACGCCTTCCTTGTCGTTGCGGGCATAGATGCGCCCGTTCGACACGACGGCCATCGTCCAGCATTTTCCGCCGAAGGCCTGGGTGCGCGCCAGTTCCCGATACGTATCCGGCTTGGCCTCCACCAGCACAATCGGTCCGCGATCGGTTTGCGCCAGCACATTGCCGTCCACGAGAATCGTGCCACCGCCAGAGCCGAATCCATTTTGCGACCACATCTCCCTGCCCGTGGCGATCTCAATACACTTGAGCGGTGCGGTACCCAGTTCCTTGAACCCAAAAATGCCGTAAAGATAACCATCCTTGCAGACCGGCGTGGTCCAGTGATTCATCAGTTTGCCGTCCTGTCGCCACAATTCAGCGACCGAGAAATTCGCACCCGACTTCGTCACGCGCACCGCGCCCGCCCCCACGCCGTAACCGGCCGAACAATAAACAATGTCCTGCCACACAATCGGCGATGACGCGGTGGAGATGCGGAAAGGAAAGTCGTGCCGCCACAGAACCTCGCCCGAGGTGGCCGCGACCGAAACCAAACCGCTTTGCGTGAAGTGAATGACCTGGCGCACGCCATGAATCGTGGCCGGCACCGGCGAAGCGTGCGTGGGCTTGTCATCCTCGCCCTTCCACGCCACCTTGCCGGTACTCTTGTCGAAGGCGAGCAAGGATTGGCCGGCGCCACCCGCGTTCACGAAAATGAGGTTGCCGTCAAGGATGGGCGAGGCCGCGTGGTTCCACTGAATCACTTTGCCGTCGTTTTCCTTCACCAGATCCCGTTGCCAGATAATCTTGCCCGTGTTCGCGTCCAGACAGGTCAACGCCAGATACGCTCCCAGGAGGTAAACGCGATTGCCGTCCACGGTCGGCGTGGAGCGCGGGCCGTCGCCGCCCTGGCGGTCATAGGTTGCCTTCCCCAGTGTCACCGCCCAAAGCTCCTTGCCCGTACCGGCGTCCAGCGCCAGCGCGACTTCGCGGTCCTCGCCATCCACCTTGCGTTGGATGAAGGCAAACGCCTTGTCACCACTGACGGCGAATGAGCCAAAGCTGGCCCCCAACGGTGCCTTCCAGATGACGCTCGGACCTTCCCGCGGCCAACTCTTCAGAATCGTCTCCGTGGTGGTACCATCGTGGTTTGGGCCGCGATATTGGGACCAGTCGGCGGCGTTCAGGGTGGGCAAGGCAAACGCGCCGATAACGGCGATTCGTAAAACATTCATGGATTTCATGGCCGTTAGAATGGCATAGCCGACGTGGTTTGGCTACTGCGAGTTCAATCGGGCCAAAACTTCCTGTGCCAATACCTCGTAAGCCGCCGCGCTGGCGCTGTATTTGTCGTAGTGAATGATCGGTCTGCCGAAGCTGGGCGCTTCCGCGAGCTTCGTGCTGCGCGGGATCACCGTCTCGAACACCCGCTCCCCGAGCAGACCGCGCACTTCGCTCACAACTTCATGCGACAACTTCGTGCGCGCGTCATACATCGTCATCACGACACCAAAAATTTCCAGCCGCGGATTCACCCCGCCCTCGCGCAACTGCGTCAACACCCGGTTCATCATGGAAATTCCCTCCAGCGCATAATACTCGCATTGCAGCGGCACGAGCAGACCATCGGCGGCAGCGAAGGCATTCAAGGTGAGAATCCCCAGCGATGGCGGGCAATCCACCAGAATCAGGTCGAAGCGTCCCGACTCCACCACGGGCCGCAACGATTCAGTCACCCGCTGAAGATGATTTTCCGAGCGGGCCAATTCCACGTCCGCGCCGCACAAGTCCATCTCGCTCGGGATGACGTGCAGTCTTTCGTAGGCGGTTTCCTTCACCTTGGCCAGCAGATCGCCTTCGCCCAGCAATACGCGATAGGCGCTGTCGCCTTCGATCTTTTCCAAGCCCACACCGCTGGTCGCGTTGGCCTGCGGGTCGAGATCGAAGAGCAGCACCCGCCGCCCCATGGCCGCGAGGCACGCCGCCAGATTGACCGCCGTGGTGGTTTTTCCCACTCCGCCCTTCTGATTGGCGACCGCGATGATTTTGGTTGGCACTGCGGGGATTAAAGTGAATTTCCGTTGGCACTTCAAGGCTTTCGGCAGTTATGGCAGGAACACTGCAAACCATGGAGGTTCGACGTGACCTTAGAGTTTCGCTGGATTTTATTGCGCGCCAGTCGCATGATGCCGGCATGAAATTGATTCTCTCGACGCACAACGTGACCTTGACCAAGGCCATTGAAGATCACGTGCTGGACAAGCTCGACAAGCTGGACCACCTGGACCGCTGGGCCGTGGATGCCCGCGTGACCCTGGAGCACGATCACAAGCGTCTGCCGGAAAAGCAATTCGTCTGTTCCATTCGCCTGGGAGTGCGCGGGCCGGATTTATTCGCCGACCACGCAGATGAAGACCTCTATGCGGCCATAGACAGGGTGGCCAAGAAAATTGAGCAGCAGATCCGCAAGCGTCAGAACAAACGCAAAGCCCGCAAACACAAACAAGCCGCTCGCGGCAAACAGACGCTCAAGGAACGCGGCCTCTGATGGGCGCGTCCGCTCTCCTCGTCCTGCGCGCGCGCGTCGTGCTGCCGATCCGGCGGCCACTCATCGAGAATGGCGCGGTGGTGATTTCGGGGAGGCGTATCGCCGCGGTGGGAAGTTGGACTTCGATTCGACGACGACACTCCGGCAGGACACTGGATCTCGGAGAAGTCATTCTCCTGCCGGGACTGGTCAACGCGCATTGTCATCTCGATTACACCCGGATGGCGGGAATGTTTCCGCCACCGCGCGGTTTCTGCGACTGGATCAAAACCATCACCACGGAGAAGTCCCTGTGGAGCGATGCTGATTTCGCCGTCTCTTGGCGTGACGGCGCGGCAATGCTATTGCGCAGCGGCACGACCACCGTGGCCGACATCGAAGCCATGCCGCAACTGCTGCCGAAAGCCTGGCAGCGCACGCCACTGCGCGTCATTTCATTGCTTGAGATGACCGGCATTCGCAGCCGGCGCGATCCCGATTCCGTTTTGGGCGAGGCGGCGACCAAGATTGATTCCCTGCCGCGCGGACGTTGCTTCGCCGGACTCTCACCACACGCACCCTATTCCACCCTGCCGCGCCTGATGAATCGCTGCGGGGTCATTGCCCGCCGTCGTCGCTGGCTTGTCGCCACCCATTTGGCGGAGTCCGCCACGGAGTTTGAAATGTTCCGGCACGCCCGCGGCGAGATGTTCGACTGGTTGCGGCGCAACGAGCGCGAGATGTCAGACTGCGGCGGGATTTCCCCGGTGCAACATTTGGCCGCGACGGGTTTGCTGGGCGCCAACTTGATTGCCACGCATGTGAATTACCTCGCGCCGGGGGATGCGTCGTTGCTGGCGGGCAAACGTGTCAGCGTGGTGCATTGCCCGCGCAGCCATGATTATTTCCGACACCGAGTGTTTCCTTATGGCACACTGGCCAGGGCCGGCGTGAACATCTGTCTGGGCACGGACAGTCTGGCCACCGTGCGCAAGCATCCCCGGCGCGATCTGGAGTTGAACCTGTTCCATGAGATGCGGGCATTTGCCGCCCGTCATTCGCGTCTGGCTTCGGAACGCATCCTCCAGATGGTCACGATCAATGGCGCCCGCGCCCTCGGACTTCGCGGAGAAATCGGCGAATTGGCCAAGCACGCATGGGCCGATGTGATCGCGCTGCCCTTCAGCGGAAGCGTTGGACAAAGCTACGATGCCGTGCTGGAACATCGCGGCGGTGTTTCCGCCAGCATGATTGATGGGCATTGGGCAATTCCGCCGCACTGAAGGGAGAACCTTCTCGCGGTTTGTGTTCTCGGGCATTTGGACTCGTAAATCATCAATCGTAAATCGTAAATTCCCCGGGTGCTTTCATTCGACGCCGAACTCAAGCAACGCCTCGATTCGATCCGTCAGCAAGGATTGTTTCGCGAACTGCGCCGCGTGGACAGCGCGCAAGGGCCGCGTCTCCAGCACGGTGGAAGGGAGTTGATCAATTTTTCATCGAACGATTACCTGGGGCTGGCTAATCACCCGGCGCTCAAGGAGGCGGCCATCAAGTCCGTGGAGCAGTTCGGCGCGGGCAGCGGTGCGTCACGTTTGATCTGCGGTTCGCTTGCGCCGCATCATGAGCTTGAAGAAGCATTGGCCGCCTTCAAAGGCACAGAAGCCGCCCTGACTTTCTCCACCGGCTATGCCGCCGCGCTGGGCACCATCCCTGCGCTGTTGAGCAAGGATGACGTCGTCATCGTGGACAAACTCGTTCACGCCTGCATCGTGGATGCGGCCAGATTGAGCGGCGCGAAACTCCGCGTGTTTGCCCACAATGATCCGAATGATCTGGAGGACATCCTGAAATGGGCAAGAGGCAACATCCAACATCCGGCATTCAACATCCAACACCCAAGGAATGTTCTCGTGGTCACTGAATCCGTTTTTTCGATGGACGGTGACACGGCGCCACTGCGCGAGATCGTTGCGCTCAAGGAGAAATACGGCGCCTGGCTGATGGTGGACGAAGCGCACGCCACCGGACTTTACGGGCCAAATCGCCGCGGGCTGGCTGAGGAACTCGCCGTCAGTGACCGCATTGAAATCCAGATGGGCACACTGGGCAAGGCACTTGGTGCGAGTGGTGGCTATATTTGCGGCAGCCGGGCGCTCGTTGATCTGCTCATCAACCGCGCCCGCAGTTTCATTTTCAGCACTGCGCCCGTTCCCGCCGCTGCCGCGGCGGCCAGAGCGGGCGTTCACCTCGTCCAATCCCGCGAAGGCGCAATGCGCTGCGAACAACTCTGGCAACACGTCCAAGTTGTAGGAGACGACGTAAGGAGTCTCACACTCAACACCACGCAAAGTGAGAGACTCCTTACGTCGTCTCCTACAATCGAAGCGAAGCCCAGCGCGATCATCCCTGTTATTATTGGCCATGAATCCGCCGCTGTTGCTGCCGCCACAAAACTCCGCGCGCAAGGTTTCTTTGTTCCCGCCATCCGCCATCCGACCGTTGCCCGCGGCGCCGCCCGATTGCGAATCACGCTCACCGCCACGCACACCGCTGCGGACGTTGCCCAACTAACCCGCGCGTTGTCGGAAATCGTAAATCATCAATCGTAAATCGTAAATGCACCGGCTCGCCCAACTCGACCACGCCCACGTCTGGCATCCGTTCACCCAAATGCGCGATTGGCTCAAGCGCGAGCCAATTGTGATTGTCGAAGGCAAAGGCGCGCTGCTGCGCGACGTTTACGGCCGGGAATACCTCGACGCCAATTCCTCGATCTGGACAAATCTCCACGGACATAAGCATCCGAAGATCAACGCCGCCATTGCGCGGCAGTTGAAAAGTGTGGCCCACAGCTCGGCTCTCGGCTTTGCGAACGAACCAGCCAGCCTGCTGGCCGCAGAGTTAGTCCGCGTCTCCAACCCCAACACGGTGGGGCGAGCGTCCTCGCGAGCCGGCTTGTCAGCAGCCTCGCCCCACCTGAATAAAGTGTTCTTCTCTGACGACGGCTCCACCGCGCTGGAAGTCGCCCTCAAGCTCGCTTACGAATTCACGCGCCGCACCCGCGAGCCGAAGGCCAGACCCCGTTTCCTCTCCCTGGAGGGTGCGTATCACGGCGACACGGTCGGCGCGGTTTCCCTTGGGCACATTGATCTGTTCCACAAAGCCTACGGCGGCATGTTGTTCAAAACAGACAAGGTGATGTCGCCGTATTGCTATCGGTGTCCCTTCAACCGCGCCAAACCCGAGCGCGCCGATGCTCGCGAGTACCGCAAGTGCAATTGGGAATGTGTCGGCAAGGTGGAGCAGAAATTTCGCGCCCAAATGAAACGCGGCAATCCTTATGCCGCGTTTGTCTTCGAGCCGCTGATGCAAGGGGCGGCGGGAATGATTCCACAACCGCCCGGCTGGTTGCGCCGCGTCGCGGAGATCGCGCGTGGACACGGCGCGTTGTTGATTGCCGATGAAGTCATGACGGCGTTTGGCCGCGTAGGACAGGCGTCGCGCCTGTCTCCATTCTCAGGAAAAGTTGGAGACAGGCGCGACGCCTGTCCTACGTTGCTCGCCTGCCACCGCGAAGGCGTGCAGACCGATTTTCTTTGTCTTGCCAAGGGTCTGACTGGCGGCTACCTGCCGATGGCAGCGACCCTCACGACTCAGCAAGTGTTTGATGCCTTCCTGGGCGAATATCATGAGTTCAAAACGTTCTTTCATGGCCACAGTTACACTGGCAACCAACTCGGGGCCGCTGCGGCACTTGCGTCGCTGGAAATCCTGCAAGGCAAGGTGTCGCTAAACAACCGCGCCACACTGGAACGCACGCTGGCTGCGGAACTGCCGTCGCTCTGGTCACTCCCCCAAATCGGTGACATTCGCCAAGTGGGTTTGGTGGCCGGCATCGAACTGGTCCGCGACTGGCGCACGCGCGAACCATTTGCCCTGCGGGAACGCGCCGGCCTCCGCGTGTGCGAAGCCATGGCCCGGCGCGGCGTGTTGACACGGCCCGTCGGGAACGTCATCGTCCTCATGCCGCCTTACTGCACCACAACGGCGCAGGCCAGAAAGATGATTGCGGCCCTGGAAGAATCCGTCAGCGAAGTATTCCGATGAAAACCAAGAGATTGATTTGCTCTCGACCAACCGGTCGCCGCCGCGTGTGGCTGGCGTTGCTCTGCGTGGTTGGTTTAATGCCTTTCCTCAACGCTCAACCCGACCCGAATGCCCGCGTGCTCTCCTCGCAGCATCATCATCTCGGCATGGCGGAGGTTGCGGACTGGTCTGAAACCACCGCCAAGCCGGAAGGCACGCGCCTCGAATTGAAATTCAAGTCGGCGCCAAATGCCGGCGAAGTGGTGTTGGGCCTGCGGCAGCGGGATGTGTCTGATTCGTGGGGTTTGCGACTCAACGGAAAACAGATCGCCACACTTAAACGTCATCGCGACCCGAAGGTTTCCTATTACGCCGTTCCGGCCGGCGCACTACGCGACGGCGAAAACACGCTGGTGATCGAATCCAGGACCGGCAAGGACAACATTGTCGTCGGCCCGGTCGCGCTGCATCAGCGTCCTTTGCGTGAGGTGCTCGAACTCTCCCTGGTGACTTTGAACGTGACGGACGCGCGTTCCGGCCAAGCCGTACCCGCGCGCATCACCATCACCGACCTGCAGGACGAGCCGGTTGAAATCTTCAATGCCATCAAGAATGAAACCGCGGTGCGACTGGGCGTGGTTTACACGGCAGGCACCGAGACCTGGGTGGAACTCCCGCGCGGTGAGTATAACGTTTATGCCACGCGCGGCATGGAATGGAGCCGCCCTCGGGTGAAAATTTCAGCGCGTCCGGGCGCAGCCGCCAACGTTGCTTTGCGCATCGAACGCGAAGTGGATACCAGGGGTTTTATTGCCGCGGACACGCATATTCACACGCTCACGTTCAGCGGCCACGGCGATTCAAATCTTGAGGAACGCATGTTGACCCTGGCTGGTGAAGGTGTGGAACTGGCCGTGGCGACTGACCACAATCACAACACTGATTACGCCCCCTACCAGGAGAAGATGGGCCTCACGGATTATTTTACCCCCGTTGTCGGCAACGAAGTCACCACCGCAATCGGTCACATCAACGCCTTTCCGCTCGATGCAAAGGAAACGCCGCCCAACCACAAACTCAACGACTGGGTGCAGATAGTGGACGGCATCCGCGCCAAAGGGGCAAAGGTCGTCATTCTCAATCATCCACGCTGGCCCACTCTGCCCCGCAGTCCGCTTACCCAATTCGGTCTGAATCGCGCTTCCGGTGACTTCCGCTCCGAGGTGCCGTTTCCTTTTGACGGCATGGAACTGGCGAATGCCTTGACTCCCCAGCCGGATCCGTTGTTCCTCTTCCAGGACTGGTTTGCGCTGTTAAATCGCGGACACAAAGTTGCGGCGGTTGGCTCGTCTGACTCCCACACCGTCGGCCAGCCGGTGGGGCAGGGTCGCACTTACATTCCCAGCCTCACGGATAATCCCGCAAAGATTGATGTGGACAACGCCTGCGACCGATTCCTCCGCGGCGAAGCTTCCATCAGTCTTGGTATTTTCACCGATCTGCTCGTGGATGGTCGCTACAAAATGGGGCACACCGTCCCCGTGCAAGGTGACTCCGTGCGAGTACGGTTGCGTGTAGCGGCCCCGTCCTGGATCACCCCGCGCCGGGCTTTGGTTTTCCTGAACGGGCGCCAAGTGGCGGAGAAACCGGTGCTCACCGGTTCGCCGCGGCGCCCGACGAACGTGCTTATTGATTTCGCGATCAAGGCACCAAAGTACGATGCTCATCTGGTCTGTGTGGTGTTGGGCGACGGCGTATCGCATCCCAGTTGGCGCACTTCCGAAAGATTCACCCTTGCCGCCACAAACCCGGTGTTTCTCGATGCGGATGGTGACGGGCAATACAGCAGTCCGCGAGAAACCGCTCGCCAGTTTGTGGACCGAGCCGGCGGGCAGGTGGATCGCCAATGGCAGGCAGTCGCTGAAGCGGACGATGTAATTGCCGTGCAGATGCTCAGCTTGCTGCGTGAGCGCGGAACTGATCCAGAGTGGGAGACTCGCGCCCGCCAACTGGCGGTCAAACGTCCGCTGCTAAACGATTACCTCGATTTCCCCCTGCCGCCGATCAAGGTTTCCGCGGAACAACTCCGGTAATCGTAAGTGCTCCGCCGAGAGCGGGAGAATTTTTCAACCTCAACTACGATGGAGGCATCGTCGCCATCCGGGAGTTGATCTGGCCAAGGATTGCCTGCCGGTTGGAATCGAAGCTCAAAGTGTTCAGTTGGGATACAATGGCGTGGCGCGTGCCATCGCAGAAATCCGGGCGGGCAATGATCTGCTGCAGCACCTGCATCTTGCTGCTCTCAAAATTCAGGCAGCGATACGTCACATTGATTAAATGCACCTGCACCGGGACTCCAAGCGACGGTCGCCCGGCGATTTGTGACAACGCCTGGGTGCGGGCGGAATCCATGTTGAGCCGGGCGGCAGCGTCTATTTCGGCAACCGTAGCGGCGTCACCGGGGTTGGTCACCACCACGGGCGGCGGCGCGGGTGGCGGCGGAGGTGGCACGTGGGCATGACTGCGTCCTCCGATGCTGACGACACAACCTGTGTTGAGCATCAGGCTCAAGAGGGCAAGGGCCAGGAAGTTCACGGTTTTCATACTTGGTGATTCATGTTGGTTTTCGGATGCTGCGATACGAACATACGAAAGACGTTATTCCCCCAGCCACGTATTCAAGACCGGTGCGATGGCTTCCGCCCAAACCTGATAGCCACGCTCCGAGAGATGCAGGTAATCCGGCATGATGTCCTTGGCAATCGAGCCATCGGCTTCGATCAGTTGGGAACCGAAATCAAGGAAGTGAATCATCTTGTCGTCGGCCAGTTTCGCCAGTGCCTGATTCACCTGAAGAATCTTGCCGCGCTGCGAGCTGAACGTCTGGCCGCGCGGAAAAATACCGACCACGAGAATCTTCGTTTCGGGCAACTGCTCGCGGATTTGCTTCACGATTACTTGCACGCCCTCCAGAATCTCCGCCTCAGTGTTGTCATCACGATTGGAATTGTTCGTCCCAATCATGAGCACGGCCACCTTGGGTTTGATGCCGTCAAGTTGCCCATTTTCAAAACGCCAAAGGACATGCTGCGTGCGATCGCCGCCCACACCAAAATTCAGGCACTTGCGCCCGCCATAAAACTTTTGCCACACGTTCTTGCCCGCGCCTTCCCAGCCTTGGGTGATCGAGTCACCGATGAACGCGATGTCGCACGTGCCGGGGTTGTCCTTGGCGCGCTGCAACACCACGTCGGTGCGCGCCTTGGCGCGTTCGTCCGGCCGGGGCACCGGCACAATGGCCGTGTTGGTGCGGACGGTGGCCAGGACACTGGTGCTCGCCGTTTGAGTTGCAGATGTCTGGGCGTGGAGCGAAGAGCTCAGCAAAACGACCACAAGAAACAAAGAGTTGATAGGAGGAGGCGTTTTCATTTGTGGGTGGGAGATTGGCAAAGCCGACTATCCAGTGTCAACCGGTGGCTTTCAGCGCAGATGGAGAAATGCTTCACTTGGTTGCTTTTGCCCTGCTACGCAGCCCGCGTCACTGGCAATGTCCGGGGCAATTCCCCGGATGATTCCTATGGCTGCCGCACACCAGCCCGCTGCCGATTGAACGCGACTGCGTCTGCATAGCAAATTCCTCGTCCGCCGAAGATGTCCAAGGCAGAACCGATGGACAGGTCAATTTTTCCCTGCCCCAGCCGCGTGACTTCCTCCAGATCAGCGAGGGAACTCGCACCGCCCGCATAAGTCGTCGGAATCGGCGACCACTGGCCCAGGTTCTCGACCAGTTCACGATCAATGCCGCGGCATAATCCCTCCACGTCCACGGCATGAATCAAAAACTCCGCACAAGAAGCGGCCAACGATTGCAGCGCGTCCGGGCTGACCTGCAATTCGGTGAACTTCTGCCAGCGATCCGTGACGACAAAGTACTTCTCTCCGCGACAGCGACAGCTCAAATCGAGCACCAACCGCTCTTTCCCAACCGCCGCGACCAACTGCTGCAGTCGTGCCCAATCCACCTGGCCTTCGCGAAACATCCACGAGGTAACAATGACATGCGACGCCCCCGCTTCAAGCCAGGCAGGAGCATTATCAGCGTTCACCCCGCCGCCGATTTGCAGTCCACCCGGATATGCCGCCAGCGCGGCACGGGCCGCCGTTTCGTTACCCGGTCCGAGCATAATGACATGTCCCCCGGCCAGTCCGTCCCGCCGATACAGTTCGGCGTACCAGGCCGCCGGACGATCAGAGACGAAGTTGGTGCGCAAACCGCCGGCTTCATCGCTCAACGTGCCGCCGACAATTTGTTTCACCCGACCTTCATGCAGATCAATGCAAGGACGAAACATCGCCTAAAGCTAGAATCCGAAAACGTAAGTTCAAAGCGCAAAGTGGCCGCTTTCGCTTCAACCTGCGTTCCTGAGTTGCGAGCGGGATCGCGAGCGCAAGCCGGCCAACTTGGCAATCTGCAATTCGCCTTTTCCGGCGGCGCCATTTTCTCTAGCGTTGGTTCGTGCAACGAAAAGTCAGGACCTCGAAGCCTGGAAATATCCTCGTCGGCCTCATGTCTGGCACGTCGGCCGATGGGATTGATGCGGTGGTCGCGGAAATCACCGGGGGCGGGCGCGGCTTGCGGGCGCGGTTGCGGGCGCACACGCACCATGAATTTCCTCCAGCATTTCGCCAGCGCGTGCTCCACGCTTGTCTCCATGGTACCGTCGCGGAAATCTGCGAGTTGAATTTTGTCCTGGGTGAACAGTTCGCCCGTGCCGCGCTGGCCGCCATCCGCCGGGCCGGACTCAAGCCGTTCGACATCGCCGCCATCGGCTCGCACGGTCAGACCATTCATCATTTGCCCAACGCGAAGTCTCCGTCCACGCTGCAAATCGGTGAGCCAGCCGTCATTGCCGAGCGCACGGGTATTACCACAGTGGCTAACTTTCGCGTTCGTGACATGGCGGCCGGAGGTCAGGGCGCTCCGCTTGTCCCTTATGCCGATTGGGCTTTGTTCACACACCCCACCCAGCCGCGCATCGTACAGAACATCGGCGGCATCGGGAATCTGACTTTTCTGCGTCCGCGCGCAGTACTGGAGGAAGTCATCGCGTTCGACACCGGCCCGGGCAATATGATATTGGATGCCGTCATCACCGCGCTCACCAACGGACGCGAGGGCTTCGATCGCGGCGGACACCGGGCGGCGCGAGGACGCGTCTGTCCTGCCTTGCTGGCGGAAATGATGGCGCACCCGTTTCTCACACGACGTCCTCCCAAAACCACCGGACGGGAGGAATTCGGTGAGGTATTTGTGCGATCCGTGCTCAACACCGCGCGCCAACTGGATTTGCCGGACGATGACGTGGTGGCCACGGTTACTGCATTCACGGCGGAGAGCATCGCGCTGGCTTATCGCCGTTTTGTGTTTCCAAAGCTCTCTGCCCGACAGCGGGCGCAATTGCAGATCATCGTGGGCGGCGGCGGTGCCAGGAATCCGACGCTTTTGCGCCTGTTGCGGGAGCGCCTCGACGCGGAGAAGTTGTCCACGCACGAAGACTTTGGAATCTCCAGTTCCGCCAAGGAGCCGCTCGCGTTTGCCATCCTCGCGCACGAAACCCTGCGCGGGCAGCCCGCCAACGTGCCGGCCGCCACCGGCGCAAAGAAGGCGGTTGTCTTGGGTAGTATCACACCGGCGTGAACTGGATGGTATGTGATTTTGAGGAGTGTTGAGGTTGAGCGTCCGCAAATTTCCCCGGATTACGGATTGCCTTTCCATCGCGATTGGCCTAAGCACAAACGCACCATGAAACCTCTGCCGGCTAACTTGACTCTCCCATTACTGCTTGTCCTCGGGTGCAGTTTGCCTTCGCTCACCCTTCGCGCGGAGCCCAGGACCTTCACGATTGACCAGGCGCAATCCACGCTGACTATTTCGGGCAGCTTCGCGGGTGTCACCATTCAGCAACAGGGACCGGGCAGCCTCACCACGCGTTACACCGGCAACCTGGAAACCGATTTGACCGATACCGCCATTACCTTTGTGGGCGGATCGGCGATCACCGCCCTCACCAACGGAAACTGGCAACCCGCACCCGGCGGCGAAGCCGGCAGTGCGCCTGCAAATTATGGCGGGCAGGTGGTGATTATATTTGTCATCAATGGCAAAGCTGCCGTGCGCGAAGTGGTGTTGGATCTGACCAGCGGGCCGCTGGCGTTGGTGAATGGGGAATTCGCAAGCCAGGGACTCGAATTCACTTTTCCGCCCACTGTCGCCACCCGGTTCGATTACAACTACAGCGGACTGGCAGGCACTGGCAGCGGCAGCCAGCCGTTGACGGGGACATCCACGAACATGATGAGCACGAATGCCACGCTGCGAGTTCAGGGTGAGGAACTCGTGCTCACCATCCCGGTGGACATCAGCGGGTCAGCCTCCGCCATCAATCCCGACGATCTGCAATACCAGTTGCGGGGCCAACTTGTGGCCCGCGCTTCAATGCCGGTGCCGCTGCGTATTGCCTCGTTTGAATGGTCGGCGGGGCAACTTGAGTTCAACCTGGACACGACACCGGGCCGATCCTATTCCATCCTGGCTTCCTCAGACTTCACTGATTGGTCCACGGTCATTGATCAATTCACCGCCACGAACACATCCAGCGTGCGGACCATCGCCCTGCCCGATCCGCCACCACAACAGTTTTTCCGTGTCCGGCAGGATTGATTTGCCCTCACTGCGGGGTACGTGAAGATAATGCCCCTACGACCGGGACAGAATTGGTCTTCGCAATCGAATCCGAGGTAATAGGTAAGGCCAATTCGACCTGCTCGGAATGCCATCGGTGGGCTCTATGCCTTCGGAATCAATCCCCACAAGCTGTACAGCGCCGCGCAGGTAATGACACCCACCGTCAGATACAACACGACATCATACCAGCGTCCCGGTCGAAACGCATCCGACCGCTGCCGCCGGATGATCAGCACGGCGATGGCGAACACCGGCAGCAACAGGGTCTGAATCGCCGCGCCGCTCACGATCAGCCATTGCGGGGTTTGTCTAAACGAAACGAACAGCACCAGATACAGGACCGAGAGAACTCCGATGATCCAGTTGGTGGCGCGCCGGGGATTGAACTTCGTTCCTTCGCGCGACAACAGGCGCAAGTTGTCCGCGATCATCCGCGACCACGTGGCCATCGCGACAAAGAACGTCGAGTACAACACGATAAACGCGCCGATCACGAACAGGTAAAACACCCAGGGCCCAAATGTCTTCGTGTACATCTGCGACAGCGTGCGGATCATGTCCATGCCCTGCGGCACTTCTTTCGCCCCGTGCAAAATGGTCGCTCCCAGAATGAAGAACGCGATGGTGGAGAAAGTGTACACCACCAAGGCCACCGAGATGTCCAGGCGCATCCCGCGAATCCGCGCCGCCAGCACCGCGGGATCGCGCGGCACGCCCGTGCCGAGATCCTTTGCGTAACCCTTCTCCAGACACCAATAGGCGTAGAACACCAGTTCCGAAGTGCCAATGCCGGTCACGCCGAACACCGCCACGGCATCGGCAAAACCGCTTTCCGGCATTTTGAACTGAAGTCCGCCGAGGATCTGATCGAAGGAAACTCGGAACTCCGTTCCCTGCAACAACACCAGCGCCACCACCGTCATGATGGTAAAAGCCGCGACCATGATGGCCGATGATTTCTCAATCAACCCGTAGCGTCCCGCGATCAATACCGCGCCGGTCGTCACCGTAACAATGGCAGCAAGGAGCCAACCTTGCAGCGGCACATGCATCAGATGCAACGCCTGCACCGCCGCCGCCAGCACCCCGCCCATGGACAACGTCCCGGCCAGCAACAGCGGCAGCCAGCACCACGCCGCCCACGACATCGGCCCGATGCGGCCCGGCACACGATTCAGCGCCTCCAGGGTGGTTTCGCCCGTGAGGATCGTGTGACGGCCAAATTCTTCCTGGATGAAGACTTTGATGACACAGCCGAGCACGATCAGCCACAACGCGCTCAACCCCACCGTGGCACCCAGGCGCGGCGCCACCACAAGTTCCCCAGTGCCCACGACCGCAGCGGCGATGATGATGGATGGGCCGAGGCTGCTTCGGGTTGTGTGAGGCATGGGCCGTGAGCCTAGGAATTTGTCGGACTTAGAAAACCGATTGAAGGAGTGGAAACTATTGCGGTCCCCGGTCGCTGCTAATACCGAGGGTCTGCGGCCCGCTCGCCGGGCCGCTGCTGGCATTCCCGGCCGCTCCGGTTGGCTTTTTG
>JACZKP010000071.1 GCA_014860005.1 Verrucomicrobiota bacterium
GTTTTGGGCGCGAGCGTATCATGGCCGGAGGGCGGCGTGGAAGGGGCGGGGTCTCCACTTGCGGGTTTTGGAAAACGCGGGGCTTGTCGTGCAATCAGTTGCGCCGCGCGAACGGCCAAAAAAAGTGAAAATCACCTCGCATCCATGAAATTTGGGTTAGCGCGCGATCAGTTCCGCCGCCGGAGACTATTGCGCATCGAGCAGGGCGGTGACCAGTGTGAGCGCGGGGCGCGGAACCCCCGGCAGAGGGCGGTGAGCCGCACGATCCGCACGCGGTGGCCAACGAACGCCAACTGTGGAAGATCATTCAAGAGATGGAGCGCGTTTCACGCCAGATCATCTTCACTTTCGCGCCCGATACCTGGAGGCACGAGCGCCTTTCCAAGAAAGTTCTGGGTCTTAGTTAACTGCCATTCCGAACCCCTTTGCAGCCGTTCGTCCCTGGCAGTCGGTCCGCGATGGGATTGACGACGTGCCACAATTCAGTACCGGCATAACGGGTGTCCGGGCGCACGCCTGTCTTTGCGCTTGCCAAGGGCGGGGCCGCCGAATGAAATCGTGGCATGACCATTTGTTTCTCCTCGCGGATGTTTGCGGGCGTGCTGGCGCTGCTGGTCGTGGGTGACGTTGCCGCTGCCGAGCAATCAAGTTCCCTGTTCGTTGAAGGATACGCGGGCCAAGTAAGCTACGCGCCGGGCGAGGAACTGACTTTGCATGTCGCCACCAGCGCGGCAAGGTTCGCCGTCGAGATCACCAGACTGGGGGTGAAACGGGAAACGGTATGGTCCTCAGTCTCGATCAAGGGAGGCGAGCATCCCGTGCCGGAAAACGCTTCGTCGCACGGTTGCCGCTGGCCGGCGGCGGTGACCATGAAGATTCCCGAGACGTGGCGCAGCGGTTATTACCACGTCACGCTGCGGGCGCGTGATGGCGGAGGGAAATACGTCCAGCGCAATTCGCGCACGGCGGAGGGCAGTTGCTACTTCATCGTGCGGCCCGCTGAACCGGGCAAGGAAACCAAAATCCTGCTGCAACTCGCCACGCACACTTACAACGCTTACAACAACTGGGGCGGGTTCAGCCTCTACGCGTTTCACGGCCGCGGTGGAAACCAGGGACATCGCGTTTCGAACCAACGGCCGCCCGCCAGCCAGTTTGGCAACTGGGAGCAACCCTTCGTCGAATGGGCCGAGCGCAATGGCATGGTGCTCGACTTCGCCGCCAACGGGGATTTGGAGGTTCATCCGGAAATGCTGAAGGCGTATCGCCTGGTCCTCAGCGTCGGGCATGATGAGTATTGGTCCGCGCCGATGCGTGACCATCTGGAGAAGTTCATTGCGGACGGCGGGAATGTGGCGTTTTTCAGCGGCAACACCTGTTGCTGGCAGGTTCGCAGCGAGGACAACGGTCAGGCGCTCGTCTGTTGGAAACAGAATTATCTCTGGGATCCGGTTTACGGCGCGCGGGAGAGCTACGCCACATTGTCCACGCTGTGGAGTCATCACCTCGTGAAGCGACCGGAGAATCAACTAACGGGGGTCGGCTTCCTGTGGGGCGGTTATCACAAAAGCCATGGGCAACTCATGGATGGCAGCGGCGCGTTCACCGTTCATCGGCCCGAGCATTGGCTCTTCGCCGGCACCGGACTCAAGCGCGGCGACGAGTTCGGCGGCAAGGACACCATCGTGGGCTACGAATGTGACGGCTGCGAACTGGAATGGCGGGACGGTCTGCCGTATCCGACGCATCGCGACGGCACGCCCAAGACTTTCGAGGTCCTCGCCACTGCGCCCGCGCAATGGCATCCCGACGATTGCCAATGGTACGAGCAGTGGGAGAATGGCCGCAAAGGCAATGCGGTGCTTGGCGTTTACACGCGCGGCGGCACGGTCTTTACGTGTGGCAGCACGGATTGGGCGCACGGTCTGCGCGGCGGTGATCCGGTCGTTGAGCGAATCACGCGCAATGTGCTGGAGCGGTTGGGGAAGTGAGCGTAGCAAAAAACCAGAAGTGCGAATTCCCGAAATCCGAAATGACCGCCACGAGTATTCAGACTCCCGACAAAGCAATTGCCACAGATTTTAACGCAGAGGGCGCAAAGGTTTCCGCAAAGGACGCGGAGGCTCATTCTCTGCGTCCCTCTGCGAGAACCTTTGCGTTCTTTGCGTTAAAACAGTCATTTGCAGTTTTGGGGTTGGTGATCGTGAACGCCTCCGCGCAACCGACTGCGCCAACCACATTGCTTCGTGATTTCGATAGGGACGGTGTGGAGGAGAGGATTGTCAGCACTGCGTCAGGGGTCGAGGTCCAGCAAAGAAATCGTCAAACTGACTCTTGGGAGAAAGCCGACTGGACGCTTCCTGATGGTGTGACGTTGGTTGACAAGGAAGGCCGCGATGCCGGGCTGCGTTTCGTGGACCTGAATGGCGATGGCTTTGACGACATTCTGTTCGCGAACGCCGAACGCTACGCGATTCATCTGTGGAACAAGGACGTTCAGCCCCATCTCGGCTGGACGCGCGGCTGGTCGCAGTTCGTGAAGGAAGGCAAGCGGACCGGTGCCAAAGGCGAACCGCCCTCTGTCGTCGGTGCTGAGGTGCGTATCGTGGACGGCGAATTGATCATCGCGCGGCCAGCGGGCGGAGGGCAACCGGCTTCCATCGAACGTATTTTTGCCAGGCAACTGATCGCTTTCGACATGCCGCCGCCCAGGTCGCCCGAGGATGCGCTGGCGAGTTTCCAGGTGCGTCCTGGTTTTCGGATTGAACTGGTCGCCTCCGAACCTGTGGTGGTTGACCCGGTTTACCTGGATTGGGGCGCGGATGGGCGGCTCTGGGTCGTCGAGATTCGAGATTATCCGTTGGGCATGGACGGCAAGGGAAAACCCGGCGGTGTCGTGAAGGTGCTCGACGACACCGATGGCGATGGCCGTTACGACAAAGCCACGCCGTTTCTCGAAGACGTGCCATTTCCAACCAGCGTGATGCCGTGGCGAAAGGGTGTGCTCGTTGCTGCCGCGCCGGACTTGTTCTACGCCGAGGACACCGATGGCGATGGTCGCGCGGATGTGCGGAAGGTCTTGTTCACCGGCTTCAATCCCGGCAACCAACAGCATCGCTTGAACGGCTTCGAGTGGGGACTCGATGGCTGGATTTACGCCGCAAACGGCGACAGCGGCGGCAAGGTAAAATCGCTGGCCACCGGCAAGGTCATTTCCATCAGTGGCCGCGACGTGCGTTTCCGCCCGGACACGGGCGAGATCGAAACCGTCTCCGCGCAAACACAATACGGCCGGCGGCGGGATGATTGGGGAAACTGGTTCGGCAACAACAATCCCACCTGGCTCTGGCACGTGACGCTGCCCGAGCATTACCTCCGGCGGAATCCCCGGCTCGCGGTTAAAAGCGTCCTGCACGTGCTGGCCAATTACGACGACTCGACCCGCGTCTTTCCGGCCAGCGCGCCGATGGTACGACCGAACCAGCCGTGGTCGTTGAACCACGTCACCAGTGCGTGCAGCCCGTGCCCGTATCGCGATGAACTGTTTGGGCCAGAATTTGCGGCCAGCGTTTTCATCAGCGAACCCGTACACAATGCGATCCATCGCGAAGTGCTGGAGCGGGATGGCGCTGGATTCAAGAGCCATCGCGCGCCGGGCGAAGAGCAGAGCGAATTTCTCTCGAGCACGGACAATTGGTTTCGACCCGTCACGCTCAAGACCGGACCGGACGGCGCGCTTTACATTGCCGACATGTATCGCTTCGTGCTCGAACATCCCGAATGGATTTCCCCTGAGATGCAGGCGCGGCTTGATCTCAGGGCGGGCGAGGACAAGGGACGCATTTATCGCGTTGTGCCGGAAGGCAAACCGCAGCGGCCGATACCAAATCTGGTCAAGTTGAAGTCGTACGAGCTTGTTGCGGCGATGAACAGCCCGAATGGCTGGCAGCGCGACACCGCGCAACGCCTGCTGTTCGAGAGAGCGGCCAAATCTGTGACCGAGCCACTCCAAAATCTGTTGACCGTTACTCACGCGCCGCAGGTCCGGCTGCAAGCCCTCGCCACACTGGGTATGCTTGGCGTCCTGAAATCCGAGACACTGATCGCGGCGCTGGCGGAGCCGCATCCCGGCGTTCGCTGCGAGGCGTTGCGGCAGAGTGAAGCGATGGCCGGCAAGAGCGATATCCTTTTCCAAGCTGTCGGGGCGCTGGCCTCGGATGGCGACGCGGCGGTGCGCTTGCAGGCGGCGTTTTCACTGGGCGCATGGCCAGCAGAAAAAAGTGAACCCTTCTTGCGCGAACTGGCCGCGCGCGATGATGCCGATGAACTGATGCGCATCGCCATCATGTCATCGCTACGACCGGAGAGCGCGTTGTTCGGGCAGTTGAACCAGAAGACGCCCATTCCCAAGCCGGCAACGATGGTTTCGTTAACGCCCTCGTCAGCGGATCGCGCCCAGGTGATTGCCGATTTTGCGGATGTGGAAAAGTTGACGGGCCACCCGGCTCGTGGGCGGCAGCATTTTCAAAATCTGTGCGCGACCTGCCATCGTTTGCGCGGCGAAGGCCACGAAGTCGGCGCGGACCTGGGAATGGTTGCGACCAAGCCGGTGGACTGGCTGCTGACTGCCATCCTCGATCCGAGCCAGGCGGTCGAAGCCCGCTACCGCGCGTGGACGATCACGCTCAAGTCCGCCGAAGAATTGTCCGGGCTGATCTCCGCCGAAACGGCCAACAACATCGTCATCCGCGTGGCGGGCGGCGTGGACCACGCGGTCTTGCGTAGCGACATCGCCGCGATGGAGCCGTCGAAGCTTTCGCTCATGCCTACGGGATTTGAATCGGCTTTGAAGCCGCAGGACATGGCGGATTTGCTGAGTTGGTTGCGGGCTCCTGGCAACGGTCCAAGGTGATTCGCGTAGGACAGGCGTCGCGCCTGTCTCCATCGCCATAGGTTCCTCCGACGGAGCCGGTCAAGCTTGCGCAATTTGGCACGATTGCAAAGCCATGCCCTCCAAAATAGAGACAGGCGCGACGCCTGTCCTACGCGAATAGGCATTGCTTAAGCACACTCGTGCGGACTGTGCGGATACGGACTCCAAGGCGTTTGGTTAAGGGCGACCATTTTTTCTTCGCGCAGGAAGATCGAGCCTTGGTTTGCCGCCATCTCTTTCAGCTTCGCGATGGCCGGTTCATCCAGCGGTTTGAAGGCTTTGGCCGCTTCGATGGTGCGGTCCAGCAAATCGAGGAACGACGGCGGGATGCCGGTGACCACGCCCGGTTGCGACAGTGCGAAGCGCATGGCCAACTCGATGTCCGCCAGTTCTTCCACCGAGCGATACCACCATTGGCGGGTGCGTTTGGTGTCGGCGGGCCACGTGCCCCAGGAGAGCGGTTTGATGGCCAGCACCGCCGCGCCCTGCTCCTGCGCCAGCGCCAGCACATCCTTGCCGAAATCGCGCGTGTAGTATTCCACGAAGTTGATGGGGAACATCACCGTGTCGAACTTGAACGCCTTCATGGCTTCGAGCGCGCCCTTGGTGGTGTGCGCGGAAAAACCGATCCACTTGACCTTGCCCTCCTTCTTGGCTTCAAGGATCGCTTCCATCGCACCGCCCTGGCCGAGCGCTTCCTTGACTTCGGCAGGTTTCACCAAGTGGTGCAACTGGTAGAGGTCGAAGTAATCCGTTTTGAGCTGCTTCAATGAATTCTCCAGTTCCTGCCGTGCGCCTTCCTTGTCGCGCTTCTTGGTTTTGCACGAGAGGAAATACTGGCTGCGGTCGAGGCCCTGGAGGCTGATGCCCATTTTGGTTTCGCACTGGCCGTTGCCGTAGGCGGGGGCGACGTCGAAATAATTCACCCCGCGCTTGAAGGCATCGTGGATGGCAGCCGTGCCTTTCTCCTGATCGTAGTGAGTGAGCGCCAGTCCCGGGAAGCCCACCACGGAGAGCTTCTGGCCCGTGCGGCCCAACACGCGCCGCGGCAGGCCGGCGATTTTTTCCATTGGCTGATCAGCGGCGAGCAGGCTGGGCGCGCTGAGGGCGGCGGCACCGGCGGCGCCCACAGTTTTTAGGAAGGTTCTTCGTTTCATAGGCTGAAGGAGTTGTGGTTTCGTCCGGACGCAGTCTGGCTCAAGGGAGACTTCAGTGCAATCTTTGTCTCAGATACGGTTCATTCGCGTTGGCGCGGAACGGGCTCCTCTTCATTTACTGGCCAGTTTGTGAAAAAAATCACAAAACCGCTTGCCTCGTCGGAAGCGCGTGGCTAGGTTGCACTTGCTCGAAGGCTGTAATGAAAACCACCACGGATTTTGGCTACGATTCACGCGTGGAGGGCGACGTGGTTCACACCCGCCTCGATGCCGCGCTGAATTGGTTTCGTAAGAATTCCATCTGGCCCATGCCGATGGGGTTGGCCTGTTGCGCCATCGAACTCATGGGCACGGGCGCGAGCCGCTACGACATTTCGCGCTTCGGCATGGAAGTGATGCGGTTTTCGCCGCGCCAATCGGACGTGATGATCGTGGCCGGCACGGTGACCTACAAGATGGCCATGTCGGTGAAGCGCATTTACGACCAGATGGCCGAGCCGAAATGGGTCATCGCCATGGGGGCGTGTGCTTCCACCGGTGGCATGTATCGCAGTTACGCGGTGTTGCAGGGCGTGGACAACATCATTCCCGTGGATTTCTATGTGGCGGGTTGCCCGCCCCGACCTGAGGCGCTGCTCGACGCACTGATAAAGCTGCAAAACAAGGTTCAACGTGAGCCACTACTGGCCACTTTGAAGAAACCCGGCCCGGCACTGGCCCCAGCCTGATTTCCTCGAAGTGAACGCCAGGGAACTCGCCAATAAACTCCGCGACAAATTCGGGGAACTTGTGTCCACGCCCGCCGAGTTTCGTGGCGAACTCTCGCTCAGGATCGCCGATGCCGAGCGCATCGTGGAGGTTTGTGCGTTCGCGAAGAAGGAACTGGGTTTCGATTATCTCGTGGATGTGTCGAGCATTGATAACTACGGCGAAGACCCGCGCTGGACAGTGGTTTATCACCTCTACGGGATCGCCCACAAACAATACCTCCGGCTCATCACGAACGTGAGCGAGGAGAAGTCCGAACTTCCGACGGTCACGACGGTTTGGCGCACGGCGGATTGGCATGAGCGCGAGATTTACGACATGATGGGCATCCGCTTTCGCGGGCATCAGGACCTGCGGCGCATCATCATGTGGGAAGGCTATCCTTACTTCCCGCTGCGCAAAGATTTTCCGCTGGTTGGCAAGCCGAGTGAAATGCCGGACGTGGCATTCTCGAAACCTGCTCCAATTGAAGGCGGGCCGTTCGTTACTGAGCCGGGCGGCAAGGATGCGATTGAACGCGAGCCGCGGGTAAAGACTTTTGGAAGCTGATCTCCATGGCTGAAGTCCAAGAAATCACGATTCGCGACACCGCTGCGCAGGCGCAGACGGCGGCGCAATCGCTGCCGCCCGCCGAGGATTTGCAGGACATGCAGGGCGAAAAAATGGTCCTCAACATGGGGCCGTCGCATCCGTCCACGCACGGCGTGTTGCGCATCATTTTGGAGCTGGACGGCGAGATCATCACCAAGGCTGTGCCGGACGTGGGCTACTTGCATCGCGGCGACGAAAAAATCGCCGAGAACATGACCTACACCCAGTTCATCCCCTACACGGATCGGCTGGATTACCTCGCGCCGCTGGCGAACAACGTGGCCTACGCGCTCGCGGTGGAAAAACTTCTCGGCATCCACGACAAACTCCCGCCGCGTTGCCAGTACATCCGGGTGATTTGTGCGGAACTGGCGCGCATTTCGTCGCACTTGCTCGGCGTCGGCTGTTTCGCGATGGACGTGGGCGCGATGACAGTTTTTCTCCTCACGTTCACCGAGCGCGAAAAAATCTACAACCTCTGCGAATCGCTCACCGGCGCGCGGTTCACGACCAGTTACACACGCATCGGTGGCGTTTCGCGCGACACGCCGCCCGGTTGGTGTGACGCAGTGCGCAAGTTTCTCAACGAAGTTGTCGTCAACATCGCCGAGGTCGAAACGTTGCTCACGCGCAACAAGATCTGGGTGGACCGCACGCGCGAGGTCGGCGTGATTTCCAGGGAGACGGCGCTGGACTACGGTTTGAGCGGCCCTAATCTCCGCGGCAGCGGCGTAAACTACGATTTGCGCAAGGATCAGCCGTATCTTTGCTACAAGGATTTGGAATTCGACGTGCCGCTCGGCGAAGTTGGCGATTGCTACGATCGCTATCTCGTGCGCATGGAAGAAATGCGCCAGAGCGTGCGCCTGGTTCACCAGTGTCTCGACAAAATTCCCGGCGGCTTCGAGAACAAGACGAAAGAGCCGGTCAATGTGGCGGATGGTAAAATCGTTTTGCCGCCGAAGCACAAAGTCATGTCGAGCATGGAGGAATTGATCCATCAATTCATGCTCGTGACGCAGGGCGTGAATTGTCCGCCCGGCGAAATCTATTTCGGCCATGAGAATCCGAAAGGTGAACTGGGCTTTTACATCAACAGCCGGGGCGGCGGCACGCCGTACCGGCTGAAGATCCGTTCGCCGTCGTTCTGCAACCTGAGCATTCTGTCGCACCTGTTGCCGGGCCATCTGATGAGTGACGTCACAACGATTCTCGGCTCGTTCGACTTCGTGATGGGGGAGTGTGACCGATGAACGCATGTCGAAGAATTCAACGCAAAGGCGCAAAGGCGCAAAGGCGCAAGGAGTTTCTTGAGCGAGGCGCGTTGCGATACAGCAGACTTGGAAGTCTGCGCTACTTCCTTGCCGTCTTTGCGCCTTTGCGTCTTTGCGTTAAAAACTGAAATGACTTTAACCGAGCCAATCCCAAATCCGTTGCAACGCCAGTCCGGCTTCGCAGTTCCGCCCGCGCTCGAAGCCGAGATTGACGAGTTGATCACGCATTATCCCGTGAAGCGCAGCGCGTCGCTCATGTTGCTGCACGCCATCCAGGAGCACTTCGGCTGGATTTCGCAGGAAGCCGTTGAGTGGACCGCGAAGAAGCTCGGCCTGCAACCGATCAACGTTTACGAACTCGTCACGTTCTACCCGATGTTCCGGCAGCAGCCAGTGGGGAAATATCAGATCAAAGTCTGCCGCACGTTGAGTTGCGCGCTGGGCGGCTCGTATGCGTTGCACAAACATTTTTGCGAGAAACTCGGCCTCGACGCCCACGCGCACGGCCCGCAAACGACGAAGAACGGCGAGTTCACGGTCGAATTTGTCGAGTGCCTCGCCAGTTGCGGTACCGCGCCGGTGATGATGTGCAACGACGCGTTTTACGAGGGTGTCGGCTTGGCGAAGGCCGACGAAATCATGGGCGGGTGTAAATGAAGAAACCCGGCCTTTATCTCGAAACCTCGATCGTGAGTTATCTCACTGCGCGGCCGGCAAAGGACTTGAACACGGCGGCGCACCAGCAGATCACCGCAGAATGGTGGGACACGAAGCACAAGAACTTCAACATCTACATTTCGAAAGTGGTGGCCAAGGAAGCGGCAGCGGGTGATGCGGAAGTTGCGCGGCGTCGGCTGAAGATTCTGAAACCGTTGCCGATGTTGCCGATCAATCGCGAAGTCGCGGCGCTGGCTCGTGATTTCGGAAAACTTGGTTGCGTCCCGCCAAAGGCGGTCGATGACGCGCTGCATATTGCGCTGGCGGCAGTGCATGGCCTCCACTTCCTGTTGACGTGGAACTGCACACATATCAACAACGTTGCCACGATTGATGAGATTCGGGAAGTTTGCGAGCATCACGGCTATGCATGTCCGGTGATTTGCACGCCGGACGAGTTGATTCGAATTTGAGTTATGAAAGAACCCATCATTGCAGAGCTTCGCAAAATCCGCGAGGCGCACGCGGCGAAGTTCAATTACGACTTCGACGCCATTGCAGCGGACTGGATAAAACAGGAGGCCGCCGCGCGGCGAGCAGGACAGAAGTTCGTGGACTTATCCGCCAAGCGGAAGCCGCACGCGCGGCGTCGCTCGGTCACGGCAAAAGTCAGCAAGGGACGCAAATCGTGAATCGGAAATCGAAAATCACAAATGGAAGTTGGCTGCCCGACATGGATTTGAACCATGACAAACAGATCCAGAGTCTGCTGTGCTACCGTTACACCATCGGGCAGTCCGTAGCGTGCAGCATCGTAAATCTTTCGTTTGCGGAGTCAAGCGAGCAGACCGGATTAGTAGGGGAATTGAATGGTGCTTACGCTCGCCCTCACCCCAGCCCTCTCCCCCGGGGAGAGGGAGAAGCTCGCGGCGTCTCGCGAAAACTTGATCGTTACAATTGCCGTCGCCACTTCTCTGCTGTTCGTTTCGAGAGTCGTACGACAATCTGCAATGTTCGCATCGCTAATAACCGGCGAATGATTCTTGCTCTCCTGGGGGAGAGGGCCGGGGTGAGGGCGGTCGTCACAACAAACTTTTTGGTTCCACGAATCACAAGTCACGCGTCACGTTAACATGCCGTCCGAATACAAGCTCGTTCTCAAATACGCCGATCATCCGGGTTACACGCCCGACATCGAGTGCTATTTGCAGCACGGCGGCTACGAGGTGCTCAAGAAGGCGCTCGCGATGCAGCCGCTCGATTTGTCCGACGGCAAAAAGAAATCGCCGCAAGAACAAATCCGCGATGAGGTGATGAAGTCCGGACTGCGCGGTCGCGGCGGCGCGGGTTTCTCATGCGGACTCAAGTGGAGCTTTGTTGATCGTCGCAGCGGCAAGCCGATTTATCTCATTTGCAACGCCGACGAATCCGAACCGGGCACATTCAAGGATCGCCAGATCATCCACAAAGACCCGCACCAACTCATCGAGGGCATAATCATCTCGTGCTTCGCGAACGACGTGAAGCTCGCCTACATCTACATCCGCGGCGAGATGCCGCTCGGCGCGAAGCTGCTGAACAAGGCGCTGGCCGAAGCGCGCGCGCAGAATTTTCTTGGGGAGAACATTCTTGGCAGCGGTTACAATCTGGAGATGTACGTTCATCGTGGTGCGGGTGCTTACATCTGCGGTGAGGAAACCGGCCTCATCGAATCGCTCGAAGGCAAGCGGCCGTATCCGCGGATCAAGCCGCCGTATTTCCCGGCGGTGCTCGGCCTCTACATGTGCCCGACCATCGTCAACAACGTCGAGACGCTCTGCAACGTGAAGCACATCGTTGCGATGGGCGGCGCGGAATACGCCAAGCTCGGCACGCCCAACAATACCGGCACGCGCATCGTCAGCCTCAGCGGCCACGTCAAGCGGCCCGGCTACTACGAGATTGAAACCGGCAAAGCCACCATTGGCGAACTCATCAACGATCCTGCGTTCGGCGGCGGGTTGCGCGAGCCCGAGCCGGGCCGACCACCAAGAAAACTAAAGGCCGTCATCCCCGGCGGTTCATCGGCAAAAGTTCTGAAAGCCGGCGAGAAGTTCAAACTCAAACGCAAGGTGGATGGCAAAGACGTAGAACAGGAAGTGGACATGCTCGACTTGCCTTACGACTTCGATTCGCTGCTGCAAGCCGGCACGATGAGCGGTTCGAGCGCAATCATCGTGATGGACGACAGCGTGGACATCGTCGAGGCGCTGGCGAACATCAGCGAATTCTACGCGCACGAAAGCTGCGGCCAATGCACGCCCTGCCGCGAAGGCTCGCTCTGGATGAGCAAGGCGTTGCATCGCCTCACGCACGGTGAAGGCCGCAAGAGCGACGCTGATTATCTCGAAAAGATCGCGAACAACATTCCCGGCGGTCGCACGATTTGCGCGTTTGGCGAAGCTTGCTCGTGGCCCGTGCAGAGCTTTGTCGCGAAGTTCAAAGATGAGTTCGTCGCCAAAGGCGCAGCGGATGAAGAGCCTCGGGCGAAGGAGAAAGCCGCACCCGGCAAAACAAGAGAATTGGCCGCTGCCGCACACTGAGAAAGGAATCGCCATGAGTGTCATGACTGAATCAGTTTTTATTGAGGCGCTTTCACTGCCGACGAAAGAACGCGCGGTACTGGTGCAAAAGTTGTTGCTCAGCCTCGAACCCGAGGAAGGTTCGCCGGAGATTGACGCGGCGTGGAAGCGCGAGGCATTGGATCGTTGCGCGGCTTATGACGCCGGGAAGTTGACCGAGCGCGAGGCCGCAGATGTTTTGAAGGATGCGTATCGGAAAGTGAAATGAAACGGTTGACCTATCTCAGCATTGCCGAGATCGAGTTGGCCGAAGCCGCAGAGTTTTATGATGAAAGACAGCCAGGTTTGGGAAGATTGTTTCTCGACGCCGTTCGGGAATCTGGTGAACGCATTTGCCAGCATCCGGAGTGGTGGCCTGTCTTTGAAAGACCGGTTCGTGGCTGCCGCGTCGCGCCATTTCCTTATCGGCTGCTTTATCGTGAATTGCCCAATCACATCCAGATCATTTCCATTTTTCACCTCAGCCGCCGCCCCCAGAGCTGGAGGGATCGCCTGAGTTAAGAAAATGCCAACCGTCGCTACAACTGAAGTGAAGCCCGCGCCGCCCGGGATCGAAAAGATCAAGGTGAAGGTGGACGGGCGCGAAATCGAAGTGCCGAAGCTCTCGCCGGATCACGCCAGCAAGCTCGTGCCCACGACGATGATTCAGGCCTGCGACGCCGCGCGCACCGACGTGCCGCATTATTGCTATCATCCGAAGCTCCCTGTCTCTGGCAACTGCCGCATGTGCCTCGTCGAATTCGGCACGCCCGCGCTCGGGCCGGATCGCAAGCCGGTGATGAATCCCGATGGCACGCCGAAGATCGCGAAGTCGCCGCGCCCGGCCATCGCCTGCGCCACGCCGATTTCGCCCGGCATGGAGATTTACACCAAAACGCCGAGCGTGAAACAGATGCGCGAGGGCGTGTTGGAATCGCTGCTCATCAATCACCCGCTTGATTGCCCGATCTGCGACCAGGCCGGGGAATGCAAGCTCCAGGAATATTCCGTGGACTACGGCCAGAGCGCGAGCCGCTTCGTCGAAGCGAAGGTCCACAAGCCCAAGGTCGTTGATCTTGGACCGCGCATCATGCTCGACGCCGAGCGTTGCATTCTTTGCACGCGTTGCATTCGTTTCACCAAGGACGTGGCGGGCGACGATGCCCTCGGCATTGTGAATCGGGGCAGTTACAACACGATTGCGACGTATCCCGGGATGCCGTTCGACAACAACTACACGTTGAACACGGTGGACATCTGTCCCGTGGGCGCGTTGACATCGAAGGATTTTCGTTTTCAGATGCGCGTGTGGTTTCTCAAGGAAACCAAAAGCGTCTGCACGAGTTGCGCGACGGGCTGCAACATCCTTATCAGCTCGCGCGAGGAAAAGATTTACCGCTACACGCCGCGGGACAACGACGCAGTCAATGGTCCATGGATGTGTGACGCCGGTCGCCTGAACTACAAATGGATTCATCGCGCGGATCGGTTGAAGGATGTTTTGCTGCGTGACGTAGGACAGGCGTCGCGCCTGTCTCCATCTCAAGAAAAGTTAGAGACAGGCGCGATGCCAGTCCTACGCAAGACCACATGGACCGCGGCGCTCAGCGAAATCGCCGATAAGCTCAAGCAAGCTCAGGCAGGCTCGGTGGCCATTGTCGCATCCGCTCGCCAGACTAACGAGGAGCTTTGGCTGTTGAGCAAACTCAAGACGAAGCTCGGCGCGATCAGTGATTCCATTGAACGCGTTGGTGAGCCCGACAAATTGCTCGTCAGCGCGGACAAGAGTCCGAACACGAACGGCGCGCGGCTCACCGGCATTTGTTTCAGCGAGATGGGCATCAACCTGCCCAAGATCGCGGACGGCATCGCGAAGGGCACGATCAAGACGCTCATCGTCTTCGGTGAAGACGTCACGAAGCACGGCATCAGCGCGGAATTGCTCGGCAAACTGGACACGCTCATCATCAGCGACATCTTGCCAAACGTGACGACCAAGCTGGCGCACTACGTTCTGCCCGGTTGCGCGCATGCCGAGAAGCGCGGTTCGTTCACGAACACGAAGGGCCGCGTGCAGAAGTTCATGCAGGCGATCCAGCCGTCGGGGGAAGCGCGTGCCGAATGGGATTTCCTGCACGACCTGGTTTACAACGTTGCCGGCAAGAACGGGTTCCTGACCATCGAGGGGCTGTTCAACGAGATGGCGAAGGACATTCCGGCGTTTAACGGCCTCACGTGGGCGGCGCTTGGGGAATCGGGTGTGACGGTGAAGATTTGAAATGACTGACTGGCTGAACAATTTGGATCCGACGACGCAATTCGCGCTATTCACCGCGGTGAAGGCGGTGGCGGCGTTTTCCGTGCTGATGTTCATGGTCGCCTACGTCGTGCTCGTCGAGCGGCGCGTGTGCGCGTTCATTCAAGACCGGATTGGGCCGAACCGCGCCGGGCCATTTGGCCTGCTGCAGCCGGCTTGCGACGCGGTGAAGGCATTTTTCAAGGAGGAAGTTGTTCCCGCCCACGTGCGCAAGGCGCTTTACATTCTCGCGCCAGCCATTGTGCTGGCCCCGGCCATTCTCAATCTGGCGGTGATCCCGTTCGGCTCGAATCTGGGCGAACAGCCGATGGTTCTTGCCGACCTGAATGTCGGCATCCTCTACGTGTTCGGCATCGTGTCGCTGGGCGTGTACGGCATCGTGTTGGCCGGTTATGCCGCCAACTCAAAATATCCCTTCCTCGGCGGTATCCGGTCCACGGCGCAGATGATCTCCTACGAAATCGCGATGGGCATGAGCGTGATCCCGATCTTCCTGCTCGTGGGCAGCTTGAACCTGGGCCAAATCATCCACTATCAGACTGGCACGGTCGGCTGGCTGCCGGCTTGGCTGCCGCTGCCGAACTGGCTTGTGTTTCAAACGCCGATGACTTTCCTGGCGTTTTGCCTGTTTCTCGGCGCGGCCTTTGCCGAAACGAACCGCACGCCTTTCGATCTGCCCGAGGCCGAGCAGGAACTCGCCGGCGGCTACAATATCGAATACAGTTCGATCAAGTTTGCGCTGTTTTTCATGGGTGAATACGCGGCCATGATCATCGCCTCGTGCCTGATGGTCACATTGTTCTTCGGCGGCTGGACGCTGCCGTGGTTCGGGCTGGATCAAACGGCGACAACGCTGGTGGGCGGGGTGCTGCACATCGGCATTTTCCTCGGCAAAGTGTTTTTGTTCCTGCTGATGTTCGTCTGGGTGCGCTGGATGTGGCCGCGTTTCCGGTATGATCAGTTGATGAACCTGGGCTGGCTGCGATTCATTCCGCTCGCGCTGGCGAACATTGTGATCACGGCGGTCTGGTTGTGGTGGAGGAGCGCCCCATGATCGTCAAACGCAAACCCCTGAATCTGTTCGAGCGGCTTTACCTGCCGGCCATCATCGGCGGGTTCAAAGTCACGCTGCGCCACTTCTTCAGCAAGAAGGTGACGATGCAGTATCCCGAAGAGAAATGGGTCGTGCCCGAGGGTTATCGCGGCGCGCCGTATCTGGTGAAAGATCAGGAGGGCAACACCAAGTGCGTGAGCTGCCAGCTCTGCGAATTTGTCTGCCCGCCCAAGGCGATCAAGATCATTCCGCCTGGTCCCGCCGGCCAGCTCGCGGATCGTCCGAACGCGGAAAAGATGCCGAAGGAATTCGAGATCAACATGCTCCGCTGCATCTTCTGCGGCTTCTGCCAGGAAGTCTGCCCCGAGGAAGCGATCTTCCTGCAAAAGGATTACTCTCTCACCGGCACGAGCCGCGCGGAAATGATTTACAACAAAGAGAAGCTCCTTGCTCTCGGCGGGGTCCACGCCGGCGTTCAAAAGTGGAAGCACAAAGCTGAAGAAGCGAAGGCGCAGGAAAATTTTCCGGTTAAGGTTTAGCGATGCGACGAACCGTTATCATAATGACAATCGTTCAAAGCCTGTGCGCCTTGTGCGCAGAGGCAGTGACATTGCCATTTGAGCAGGAATTTGTTGAGCCGTTCTACGCGCCAAAGATGGAGATCATTTGGGGGGCAACGAACTCGCTGCCAGGGAATGTCCGAGTTTTCAAAGTTATCCCAGCGAATTTTTCTGCCGCCGCCATTTCAAATCTTACGGTCTTGGGTGGTTCGGCCAATCCAAAGCGCGGGCAAATGAACCTTTACAAACCAACTGATGGTCGCTTGCCGTTGGAGAAAGTCCCCGACAAAGCAAGAGCCTATGAACTTGGGATGCGCTTGCTGGCAGAATTGGAGATTCCAGTTGGTGAGTTGATGTCAGAGGGTGGAAAGCCGGTGGCTGGGTATTCTCCAGGCACGCGCGGTCACATGGACAAGGCCACTCGCAAGATGATAACAGAACCATGCATGGTGGGAGTTCATTTTCGGCGCATGCTTGATGGCATCGAATGTTTCGGCCAGGAAGTCCGCATTCAATTTGAAAGCCAGGAGGCAATCACGCAGTTGGAAGTCAGGTGGATTGGCGTGCAAGCCGACAAGAACTGCGTAGTTGCCAATCCCGACCAAATCATATCTTGGATCAAGGAAGGGCGAGCGCGGGCGCACCCGATGGAAACGACGGGCCAACGTTGGATCAGGGTTGCTGACATCAAGAAGGTCACAATTCGGCAAGCCCGGCTTTGCTACGATGCCGAGCCAGACGCGGAGAACCCGGAGAAGTTCCCGGACTATTTGTATCCCTATTTGGGAATCGAAGCTGAAATCGAGTTCTCGCCCAATGACCGCGAAATACTGAGGATTTCCTGCTCCATAATCAAAGAAGCGTTGAGCAATCCAAACCGCAAAACCAGCGAGTTCAACATTCTGCCAAAAACTTTTTTTGAAAATGAAGCCCGGCGGGAGGGAAGCTAGTAAGCTATGGAGCAAGTGCTTTTCTACATCTTCGCGTTCCTGACGCTCGCGTGCGGCGTGCTCGTCGTCGCGAATCCGTTCAGCCGCAACCCCGTCACCAGCGCGATGTTCCTCGTGCTCACGATCATCTCGATGGCGGGACTGTTCGTCTTGTTGCACGCGTTCTTCCTCGCGGCGGTGCAGGTGCTCGTCTATGCGGGCGCGGTCATGGTGCTGTTTCTGTTTGTCATCATGCTCTTGGATTTGAAAGAAGAAGAGCGCCGCAAAGTCAAAAAGCTCGGCCTCGTCGCCGGATTGATTTCCGTGGGCGCCATCGTCGCCATCTTCGCACGCTCATTGTTCGTCACGCAGCCGGGCAAGGATTTGCCCGTGCCGACCGCTGTTGGTGATACCGCCGCGCTTGGCAAGATGCTGTTCACGAATTACCTGTTGCCGTTTGAAATCGTCTCGCTCCTGCTCCTCGTGGCGATGGTGGGCGTGATTTTGCTCAGCAAAAAGGACCTTAAATGAGAAACGATGATGGAAGATGGAAGATGGAAGATGGCGTCGAACGCAAGCCGTCTTTGCCATCCTCTATCCACCATCCTCTATCCTCACTGGGAAAAGAATGAATGTAGGCTTGGAACATTACCTGGTCGTGAGTGCATTGCTCTTTGCGCTCGGTCTGCTCGGCGTCATCACGCGGCGCAACCTGCTCGTGATGTACATGTCGCTGGAGTTGATGCTCAACTCGGCGAACCTCGCGCTCGTCTCTTTTTCGCGGTTCAACGACAACCTCAATGGACAGGTGATGGTGTTCTTCATCATCACTGTGGCGGCGGCGGAAGTGGCCGTGGGCCTCGCACTGATCGTGGCGCTCTACCGCAAACGTCAGACCGCGCACGTCGAAGACCTGACGAGCATGAAACTTTGACTATGAAGGGCGAAAGAATTCAGCGCAAAGACGCAGCGCGGCAGAGCCGCAACCAAACCCACGCCGCCCGACTTAACGCAGAGGGCGCAAAGCGATTCACCTCGGCGTTCCTCTGCGCCAACCTCCGCGTCCTCTGCGTTAAAAAATCTTCTCAGAATTGCGCGATGGTGGGAGATAGCACTGCAAAGACACAAAGACGCAAAGGGAATTGCTGTGGGGAGCGCCCGCGGCCCGCGGGCCGGTTCGGGCGGCCCGCCCAAACCTACGTCCAACCATTTTTGTTTGAAGCGGCGCGAAGAGAAATCAGTTCAACGAAGTTTTTGGCGGGCCGCCAAAAACTGCCCGCCAGCGGCGTGCGCTCCCCGCGCCTTTGCGCCTTTACGCCTTTGCTTTAGGAACCCGGATGAAACTCGAAGCGTTAATCTGGCTGATCCTGTTCCTGCCGCTGCTCGCGGCGGGCATCATCACGCTGTTCACCCTGCGCAACAAGGCGGTCAGCGCCACGCTGTCCATCGGCGCGGTGGTCGCTGGCTTCGTCCTCTCACTTGCGGTCATCAAGTTCGGCGGCTGGGAAGCGCGCGAACTTTCGGTCAACTGGCTGTCCATCGGCGGGCTGAACGTGGACTTCGGCCTCAAGCTGGATTCGTTGAGCCTGATGATGCTGCTTATCGTCACCGGGGTGGGCGGCGCCATTCACATCTACTCGCTGGGCTACATGCGCGACGATCCGGGCTTCTCGCGATTCTATGCATGCATGAGCCTGTTCACGTTTTCGATGCTTGGCATCGTGCTCTCGAACAATTTCCTCCAGATGTTCATCTTCTGGGAACTCGTCGGTGTTTCCTCCTACCTGCTCATCGGGTTCTGGTTTGAAAAAGCCAGCGCGGCGGACGCGGCGAAGAAGGCGTTCATCACGAACCGGCTGGGTGATTTCGGATTCATGCTGGGAATTCTGATCATCTTCACCACGCTTGGCTCTCTGAATTTCACGATGCTTGAGTCGGCCAATGTCATTGCGACTTTGGGCGGAATGGCGACGCTTGGCGGGTTGTTGATCTTCTGCGGTGCGATGGGCAAGTCCGCCCAATTCCCGCTGCACGTCTGGTTGCCCGACGCGATGGAAGGCCCAACGCCCGTCAGCGCGCTCATCCACGCCGCGACGATGGTGGCTGCTGGGGTTTACATGCTTTGCCGCGTGTTCTTCATCTTCACGCCGGACGCGCTGGCCGTCATCGCGTGGATCGGGGGCATCACCGCGTTGCTCGCCGCGCTCATTGCCATCCAGCAAAACGACATCAAGCGCATCCTCGCCTACTCGACGCTGTCGCAACTCGGCTACATGGTCATGGCCGTTGGCTTGACCGCGCCGGAAGCAGGCATGTTCCATCTGACTACACACGCTTTCTTCAAGGCGCTGCTGTTCCTCGGGGCAGGTTCAGTCATCATCGCGTTGCACCATGAGCAAGACATCTGGAAGATGGGCGGTCTGCGCAAGAAAATGCCGGTGACGTTCTGGACGTTCATGGTCGGCACGTTGGCGCTCGCGGGCGTCTGGCCATTGAGTGGATTCTTCAGCAAGGACGCCATCCTCGCCGCTGCGCACGAACACAACCTGCTGCTGTTCATTCTGGGCGTGGCCGTGGCGGCGTTGACTACATTCTACATGTTCCGGCTCGTGTTCGTGGCGTTTCTTGGTGAGCGTAGGACAGGCGTCGCGCCTGTCTCTGACTCCAAGGAAACCGCTCAGGCGGGACATGAAAGATTGAGACAGGCGCGACGCCTGTCCCACGAACCGCATGAATCGCCTGGCGTGGTCATCTGGCCCTTGCGAATTCTCGCGGTGGCCAGCGTTGTCGGCGGAGTGATCGGCATCGAAGCGCTCTTCGGCGGGATGTTCAAGCCGGACGCCGAACATCCGCACGGCTTGCTGGCGCAACTGGTTTATCCATTCCAACACGCGCCCGTGGCAGCTTTGAGCGGATTGGCGGCGTTTGCAGTTGGTTTGTTCGCCGCGTGGAAATTTTACGCGAACGCCAAGTCTGATCCATTACCTGAGAAACTCGGTGCGCTGTCCCGGGCCATGCGTAACCGCTTTTACTTCGACGAGATATACGAAGCCACAGTCATCCGCATCCACGACGCCATCGCCGCGATCTCCGACTGGATTGACCGCTGGATTGTGGAGGGCTTTTGCATCGGCCTCGTGCGCGGCGGAACGGATTTGACGGGCCGCGCGTTGCGCCTGGTCCAGACCGGCAACCTCCAGACCTACGCCTTCCTGTTCGTGCTCGGCGTGGCCGTGGTGCTGTGGTTCGTGCTTGGAAAATGACGATGAAGTTTCAACGCAAAGACGCAAAGGCGCAAGGGCGCAATGAGGGGAGAATTTGCTTTTCCTTAGCGTCTTTGCGTCTTTGCGTCTTTGCGTTAAATGAGTTTAGGAAAGGTGGTCTGGCATGACCGAGAACGAAATTGCCAGGGTCGTTGTGGACGCCGTGATTGAAGTGCATCGAGAACTCGGCGGGCCGGGATTACTGGAAGTTGTTTACGAGGAAGCGCTGGCGGAAGAGTTGCGGCTGCGCGGGTTGAAGGTGGAGCGGCAACTTCCAGTTCGGATCAACTACAAGGGCCGCATTCTGAGTAAACCGCTCCGGCTCGATATGAAAGTTGAAGGCTTGGTCCTCGTGGATAACAAAGCCGTTACGGAGTGGAATCCCATTTTTGAAGCGCAGATGCTGACGTATCTGCGACTGACGAAGCTCAAGCTGGGTTTGGTCATCAACTTTGGTGAGCAGTTTGTTAGGAACGGAGTCCATCGGGTGGTGAATGGATTGCCTGAAGACACGGATTTCAACGCAAAGACGCAAAGGCGCAAAGACGCGGAGGAGAAATGAAGAAAAGTTTCTCAGATAGCTTGATAGCTTTACTGGCGTTCTTTGCCTTGCTGCTGGCGATTCTTTTGGGTTGGCAGTCGTGGAATCATGCCCGCTTGAAGATTGAAGTGGCGTTTGCAGAAGAACAGACGCGAATCTTTGAACAAATGCGCCAGCAGGCAATTGGGGACAGTGCTTCTGGCGTGGCTGAATCGCTCGCGTATGTGGTGAACTATTACCCATCCGGCACAAAGCAACGTGAAGGTTCACGGTTAGACAGTGTGGTGGAACGAATGAGGAGTTGCGCGATTCGTGACATCATTGCGCAGCTCCGCCAGAAAACCGGAGAGGACCTGGGCGAGAAACCCGAAGCTTGGATTGAAAAGCATGCAAATACGAAATGATCTTCCTTTGCGCCTTTGCGTCTTTGCGCCTTTGCGTTAAAAATAATGACAACCCTAACGCTAATTTTCTTGCTCCCGTTGCTCGCGGCAATTGCGCTGGCGTTTGTGCCGCGCAGCTTTGCCGTCATCATGCGCGCCGTGGCGGTGGGCGTGACGTTTGTCACGATGCTGCTTGGGGTGCTCATGTTCTGGCAGTTCAATGGCGCGGCGGCGGATGCCAATGGCTACAAGTTTGTCAGCACGATTCCCTGGCTGGGCGCGGAATCGCTGGGCATCGTCTGCAAAATGGGCGTGGATGGCTTGAACGTCGGGCTCGTCTTGATGGGTGCGATCGTGGCGTTTGCGGCGGCGTGCTGCTCATTTGAGATCAAGACGCGCGAGAAGGAGTTTTACATCCTACTGCTCGTGATGACGGGCGGCATTCTCGGCGCGTTCATGTCGCTCGACCTGTTTTTCTTCTACTTCTTCCACGAACTCGCGCTCGTGCCGACGTTCATCATGATCGGCGTGTGGGGGCGTGGGGAGAAAAAGAACTACGCCACGTTTCAGATCACGCTCTATCTGAGCGTCGGTGCGTTCCTCGCACTGATCGGCCTTATCGCGCTTTACCTGCAAGTCCCAGCAGACGTCCGCACGTTCGACATCCCGACCCTGACGAAGTATTTCGCCGAGAACACGATGGCGGCGAGCGCGCAGAATTTCATCTTCCCGCTGTTGTTATTCGGATTCGGAATCCTTGTTTCGCTCTGGCCGTTCCATTCGTGGGCGGCGCTGGGCTACGGTTCGGCGCCGAGCGCGACGGCGATGTTGCACGCGGGCGTGCTGAAGAAGTTCGGGCTTTACGGTTTGATCCGCGTGGCATTGCCGATGATGCCGGATGCGGCGCAAAGCTGGATGCAGATTCTCGCGTGGCTCTGCCTGGGCAACATTCTTTACGTCGGTTGGGTGACGATGCGGCAGAAGGATTTGAACCTGCTCATCGGCAATTCCAGCGTGGCGCACATGGGCTTTATCTTCCTTGGCATCGCGAGCTTGAATCTCATCGGCGTCACCGGCGCGGTGGTCATCATGGTCGCGCACGGCTTCCTCGCGGCACTGACATTCGGCTTGAGCGGCTACATCTACAACCAGACCGGCACGCTCGAAATGAGTGAGTTGGGCGGACTGGCGAAGAAGCTGCGCTTCATTGGCGTGGCGCTCACCATGGCGGCGCTGGCCGGCTGTGGTCTGCCGGGATTCTTGAATTTCGTCGGCGAAGTCACGGTGTTCTTCGGCGCGTGGCAGGTGCCGGCGTTGCGCGTAGTGACGGTGCTGGCGGTTTGGGGGGCGTTGATCATTGGGGCGGTCTATATGCTGCGGGCCGTGCGGGGGGTGCTGCATGGGAGCTATCGGACGCAAACGACGGATGCGGTGGATGCCAATGCTTGGCGGCGCGTGCCTTACCTGGTGCTGCTGGCGAGTCTGCTGGTGTTTGGATTCTTCCCGCGCCTGCTGACGGACAAGGTCAAGCCGGTGACAGAGCAGATTGTGAAGATGGCAACGGCGAAGCCAGTGGCGGGAACAGCCGTGGTAGCGGTCGAAAAGTAATGAAACCCACAACGTGTAAATTTGGCCTCGTACAGGCGGAAGGCAGTAGCCCAGGGCTTAAGTCCTGGGTTAGCACGTCAAACGAACTCAAGCCGCGAAGTGGCGAAAGGAACATTCTGCCGCCCCGATGGGGCTTGCTAGATTTTTGTTCGTCGTCCCAAGGCTCAAGCCTTGGGCTATCATCGGTCGTCCCTGCGGGACTTTCATTTGCATGAACCTTTCCTTGATCTCATTGGAAATGTCTGTGGTGGCGCTGGGAATTCTGGTGCTGCTGGCGGACCTCTGGCTGCCGGCCGAACGCAAGAAGATGCTTGGCTACGCCGCCGCAGCCGTGCTCGGGTTGTTGTTTCTTAACACGTTTACCAGCCATTGCAGTTGCGCTTCGATTGGTGAGTCGGCTTTCGGTGGAATGTTTGTCCAGGATGGCTTGTCGGTGTTCTTTAAGCGCTTCTTCCTGCTGGCGGCCGTGCTGGTGTTGGTGCTGGCAGTGGAGTTTTCGGATCGGATTGCCACGGGAGTTTCGGAGTATTATTCGCTCATCGTGTTCGCGCTGGCGGGGATGTTGTTCGCCGCTTCGGCAAATGACTTTGCGATGCTATTCGTCTCCATCGAACTCATCACGATCACATTCTATGTGCTGACGAGTTTCACGCGGGGCAAAGTCGTGGCGTTGGAGGCCGGGGTGAAATATCTCATCCTTGGCGCGCTGGCGTCGGCGTTCATGATTTACGGCATTGCGCTGGTGTGGGGCACGAGCGGGCAGTTCAACTTTAACGAGTTGGCGGCAGTTGCCGGAGGCTTCACGGACAACAAAGTGTTTCTGTTCGGGGTGTTGTTTATTCTCGTCGGGTTGGGCTTCAAGATCGCGGCGTTCCCGCTTCAGATGTGGACGCCGGATGTTTACCAGGGCGCGCCGACGCCGACGACGGCGTTTCTGGCGGTGGGCTCAAAAGCAGCGGGGTTTGTGCTGCTGCTGCGTTTTCTGTTCTCGGCGATTCCCGAAGTGACGGCGCAGTGGGCGAATCTGTTGATCGTGATTTCGGCGGTAACGATTCTGTACGGTAATTTGTGCGCGATACCACAGCGCAATCTGAAGCGGTTGCTTGGTTACTCGAGCATCGCGCACGCGGGCTATCTGCTGCTGGGAGTGGCGGCGTTGACGAGTGCCGGTCAGTCGGCGGTGCTTTACTATCTGGGCGGTTACCTGTTCACGACGGTAGCGGCGTTCGTGGTGATTGCGCTGGTGCTGCGGCACCTGGATTCGGAGGACATCAGCGGTCTGGCGGGTTTGAACCAGCGTTCGCCGCTGCTCGCAGCCACCCTGACACTGGCGATGGTGTCGCTGGCGGGTCTTCCGCCACTGGCGGGTTTCTTCGGAAAGTTTCTTTTGCTTAAGGCAGTCATCGAGCAGGGCGCGGTGAATCCCGGTTACTATTGTCTCGCCTTTACGGCGCTCGTGGGGGTGGTCATTTCCATTTACTATTACTTTGGCGTAGTGCGCGCGATTTACTGGAGCCAGGAGGCGGCGGACCTTTCACCGATCCGAATGTCACGGCCCATTCAATGCGCGATCGGCGTTTGCATCGCCGGCATGTTCTGGCTCGGGCTGTTTCCGGGCACGGTCTTGAATCTGGCGGACGACGCGGTCAGACTTCTGAAGCTGTAATCGTTTTAGCGAGACCGCGACTGAAGAATCCAATCCGCCGCCGCCGGCAGATTGTCAACCACCACGGCACGACTGACCGGTCCAGGGTATTTCCGTTCCTGTTCCGCACCGTAACCCGTGCGCACCAGGAGGCATTGATTGACCCCCGCGTTCCAGCCACACTCCAGGTCAATCAACTTGTCGCCGATCATGTAGCTCCGCGCCAGGTCGAGGCCAAATTCATCGCGCGCCTCGAACAGAAATTGCGGCGAAGGTTTGCGACCGCGGCTGGGTTGCTCCGGGGCTTCAGGCGCGAGGTAGATTTTCTGGAAGTTGACACCCTGCCGGCCAAATTCCCGCACGACGCGGGCGTTGACGGCTTCCACATCAGCCAACGTGAAGTAGCCGCGCCCCACGCCAGACTGGTTCGTCACAATGATGAGTTTGAATCCGGCCTGCTGCAATCGGTGCAGAGCAGTCATGGCGCCGGGGAGCACGATGACTTGATCCGGGTCGCACAGGTAGTCCTTTTCCTGAATCAGAGTGCCGTCGCGATCCAGGAACACAGCCATATTCATGTCGCTGGAGATTGTCACGGAGCGTTCCTGGGAAGCAAAACCAAAAAGGCCTTTTGCCAAATGAACTGCCCGGTTGCCGCCACGAACGGCGACGATGGCAGGATGCGGGAGTAATCGTTTTTCCACCTTGAAATCACTGGCGGCGACACTGAAGATGCCGCCGAAACTCAATTTACCGGTGGACGAAAGGACATGCCATGAAAACAGCACCATGCCGTAGATGCTTGAAAGCAAAACCGCGAGTGTGGGTTGGCAACCTGCTGCTCCTGGTGCTTGGAATTCTGCTGACGGGCTGCCCCGCCGGCACGTCCAGCCGCGGCCCGGCGCTGAAAGGCAAAATCGCGATCAAAGGTTCAAACACGATTGGCGAAGAATTAGCCCCGCGGCTCATCGAGGAGTACCGCAAGGACCAGCCGGAAGTAACGTTTGAACTGGAATCGAAGGGCACCGGTTCAGGATTTGCGGCGCTGCTGGCCAGCGAGTGCGACATTGCGGCGGCTTCGCGCGTGGCGAGCCAGGACGAACTTACGCAGGCCCGCAATCAAGGCGTCGAGTTGAACTTGCACACGATCGGCAGCTACAGCGTGGCGGTGATTGTGAACGCGGGCAACCCGGTCAGCAACTTGTCGCGCGATCAGGTGCGCGATATTTTTACCGGCAAAGTCCGCAACTGGCAGGAGTTGGGCGGAGCCGCTATACCCATCCGGTTGTTTATTCGTGATGCAATCTCCGGGACGCCGCTGGGTTTCCAAGAGTTGGCAATGGAGAACCAGCCCTACGCAACGGACGCGAGCGCCTTCACCAATTACGCGGGAATTGAAGCGGCTGTGGCGAAGGATGCCGGCGGCATCGGTTATGTGGGCCTGGACCTGGCGAAGCTGGCGGGCGTGAATGCCGTTTCCATTCGCGGCGTGCCGCCCACGGCCGTCACGGTGAACGAAGGCCAGTATCCGATTGCGCGGGTTCTGCGGCTCTACACCAACAAAACGAATGAATCCCCGGTGACGCTCGATTTCATCCGGTTCGTCCAATCACCGCGCGGGCAGAAAATCCTGGCGGACATGGGATTCGTGCCACGGCTGTGACGGCAAGCAAAGGCGGGCGGTTTACTAACGCGCCGTCCAGTCCCAGATGATGGCGGGATTCTGCGGTTCGCTGGCGCCCGTGGGGTTGTTGGTGACGGCGTTGATCTTGAAGTACTGGGCGTGACCGTCGGCGAAATTGATGACCGTGCCCACATTGTGGCGGGTGCCAATGCTGCGGAAACGGTTGGCCGGGTTCACCGAGTTGAACTGAGGCGAACTGTTGACGACTTCCTTCACCGGGTTGAACACGACATCAAACATCAATACGGTGGCGGTTGGTTTCTTCAGTTGGCTCATGCGGGGCATCTTGGGGTAGTCCGCCGCGTTATTGTAGGGTCGCTTCAGGTCAATGTTGAAGGCATAGCTGAAGAAGCCGTTCGCGCCGCCGCCGCTCAACACGGCGTATTCGGAATCACTCATGGTGGCGCTGGGACAATGCCAGATTTTTCCCTTGCCCCCCGGGAACGGCAGCTTGGCCCGGACATTCCCGCCCGGATCGCTGGCGTAATCGGTTAGTCGCCGCTCAGCGACATTGGGCGGCAGCAAATTGAACCACGCATTCAAATCATGCGGCGTGCCTTCGGGCGCAGTGCCGGGATACGTGCCGGTTCGTCCCATGCCGTCGCGGGGAATACCGTCGCTGTTGTCCGCGGCGTAAATTCCCTGGGCCAGCCCCCATTGCTTGAGATTGGAGACGCAATTGATTCTTTGCGCCTTCGCCTTGGCGTTGGCCAGTGCCGGGAGCAACATCGCCGCCAGGATGGCAATGATGGCAATAACGACGAGCAATTCAATCAAGGTGAACGCCCATGATCGGCGCGGGGTCGGGATGAGCAACTTCCCCGAGGCAGGGGAGGAACTTCGAGGATGAAACCAGATGAACGGCATAGTCGCCTGATTATTCAGTTTACGCTGGCATTCGGCAGATGCCGGTAAATCCGTTTCTAAATTGTGACATTTGCGCGACCACTTCATGGACTGACAATTTTGTAAAACCGCGTGGCCGGCGAAGAATTCGCGTCGGTGTATTGGCCTGCCGTGGTGTTGAAGGTCAGCCCGCTAGTCAGCGGCAGATACGGGCCGTTCACGTCGGTTGCCCGCATGATGCTGTAGGACATGTGCGGTTGAGCGGTCCAGGTAATCTGTGCGTTGCCGCTGCTCAAGGCGATGATTCCGGTCACCGCAGGCGGCGGCTCCGTGACGATGTCGGCGTAACGCGTCGGCAAGATCTGATACCCTGCGCTCCGGTTAGCGGCGCTGGTGTTGAGAAAGAAAGCCATGGGACCAGTCACTGTCCAGGCAAACGCGGGAATCGGCTTGCCGATAATGTCAAACACCCGGGAATCAACCCGGAAACTGAATCGTTCGCCAGCCTGGTTGGTGATGACGTAGTTTTGACCGCTGCCAAAGGTGCCGCCGGCATTGACAAAATAGACGTTGGTCAACGTGATGAAAGCGCCCTGATATTTGCGGATGGCCTCGCCCACGCCGCCGAACGCCGCACTGTTGGTGAAACCAAGCGGTAGCACCTGGCCCGGAGGCAGGAGGTTGCCGCTGCTGTTGATCACAATGCTGTGCGAAGGATCGGATGCTGTCAGGTTCAACTCTAACAGGCTGTTGAACTGTCCCAACGGGCCGGTGACAGTCACGCTATCGCCTGCCAGCGGGCGGACGGTGTTGTTGCCGGCGAAGAACACATTGATGCCGCCTGTTTGATCCTCCATGTAGAGACTGGTGTTGGCCGCGGTGCTGATGTTGGTGTGCGTGGTCACGACGCCCGTGGCGGTGTAAAGCGCCGTCGTGTTCGTAGGCAGGAAGAAGACCGGGTCAACCAACGTGCGCAGATGGCCAATGGTGACAACCGGGGGCACGGCCACGGACACTACGGCGTTGGAGCTTCGCACGCCGCCAAATTCATTTGTCACGCCGCAGGTGTATGTCCCGGTGGTGTCATTGTTGTTTTGCACGTTGGGAATTTGCAGGACGGGGCTGTTACCGCCGGGCACGGGTGCGCCGTTGCGATTCCATTGGTAGGTGATCGTGCCGGGCCCGGTCGCGCTGAGTGCCAGGGTGGCGGTCTGGCCGGCAAAGACCGCTGTGTTGGTGGGATGAACCGTGATTGTGGGCGACACGGGCGGATTGGTAACCCAGAGTGAAGCCGCCGCGCTGGTCACCGACAGGCCGGTAAAGGGATTGCTCACGACAACCTCGTAGGAGCCACTGTCACTTTCAATTGCACCGGGAAACGCCAGCACATTGGTGTTCCCGTAGGGATTGCTGAAGTCAGCACCATTCTTACGCCATTGATAATTCAGACTGGCCAGGTTTTGGCCCGCCGCCACCACTGAGAGAAGAGCGGTGCTGCCGGCAAAATTGGTGGCGCTCTGAGGTTGGTACGCAATCCCCGGTGGCACGGGGGTGGTGGGCCAAACCGCGGTCGCAGCTTCTTCAAACGTGGTGGCCACGGCAAGATTGCTGACGGTCAGGAACCCGCCAAAGCCGCTCGCCTGCCGGAAAGCAAAGGCCGTCGCCGTGCCAGGTGTCACCACGTCGCTGGAAATTACCGAGGGGTCTGATGCCGAAAGCGGGTTGACCCACAGCGTAATGGCATAGAGGGAAATCGGGTCCCAGCCGATGACGACTTGATACGTGGTATTGGTGGCAAGATCCACAGGAAGAATCGCACTGGGAGTGGTGCTGCTGGCGGCTGACACTCCGAGTCGAAAAGTGCCGGGCAGCGCGGAGAAAACGTTGCTCGTGCCGTTCGGATTGCCGGTCAGCGCCCAGACTCGGCCCTGGAAAACATTGTTGGTTACAAAAAAGTGCGCGAAATAGGCGCCATTGGCGGAGGGTAGGTTGGTAAAGTTGATCGTGAAACTGGCATACAGCAAGATCGGGCTGTTGGTATACGGGCTGTCCGCAGCCGTGGCCAGCAGGCGGTTCACATCATCCGTGCGGGCCAGCCCCACCCCCGAGGTGGAGATCTCCAACTGGCTTGCCCGTACCATGGCATCGCTCGGTGCTGCCGAACCGCTGTGCCGCGACCAATTCGTTATCGTGCCGGACACGTTGGTGGAAGTCTCGATGATCGGCCCGTCGGGATAATTGAAGTCCTCATACCAGATCAGATCGGCGCGGACGGAAAAAATGGCCAGGCAGGTCAGCAGGGCAGTGAGCAACGTCTTTTTCATACACTTCTTACGGTTTGGTCATCGGCTGGAACAAGAGCTATCCTGACTTCAAGTAACGCGAGCCAGCCTCTCTGTTCGGGTCTTCCATCGAGCTTCGATTCAGCCGGCTGAACTTTAGGACGCATCCCCCAAAATGCAAGTGTTACCACGGCAAAGTTATCAACAATTCAGCAACATTATCATGACAGTGCGGAGCAATCTGCAACCGTCCACAAGCCGCACCGCGCGTCCAAGACTTGTTCCGCAATCTCGCTCGCCCGCAAATACAATTTGCGCGAGGCGACATCCTTAACGATACTTTCTGCGTTTGACACCCTCGGCAAAACCAATGAACGCGGTAAAGTTCGCAACCTTGATGCTGGGTCTGACGGTGGTAACGTCACCGGCGGCGGACTGGCCCATGTTTCGCGGCGGCCCGTCGCTGACGGGCGTGGCGTCCGGCACGCTGCCGGACAAACCCGCGTTGTTGTGGTCATTCAAAACCGAACGAGCGGTCAAATCTTCCGCTGCCATCAGCGGCGGGCGGGTGTTCATCGGATCAGATGACGGTCACATTTACGCGCTGGACCTTCGCACGGGAAAGAAGCTGTGGTCGTTCAAGACCGATGGCCCGGTAGAATCCTCGCCGCTGGTCCTCGGCGGACGCGTGTTCGTGGGCAGTGGGGATGCCCATCTTTATTGCCTGGGCGCCGCCGACGGCAAGTTGCTGTGGAAATATGAAACCGGGGATAAAATCCTCGGCGGCCCCAACTGGGTGGCCACCGGTAACACCACGAACATTCTGGTCGGCAGTTACGATTACAATCTGCACTCCGTGGACGCAAACACCGGCCGGAGCAACTGGGTTTATGAGTCCGGCAATTACATCAACGGCTCGCCCGCACTGGCGGATGGCCTGACGATCTTTGGTGGTTGCGACGCGGTGCTCCACTTGATCTCCGTGGCGGACGGCACGAAGACGAAAGAAATCGAAGCGGGCGCCTACGTGGCCGCTTCGGTCGCGGTGGCCGACGGACGGGCCTACTTCGGGCATTTTGAAAACCAATTCCTTTGCTTTGACCTCAAGGAGGGGCGTCAGATCTGGAGTTATCGTGACCGGAGTTTTCCCTATTTTTCCTCCGCGGCAATCAGCCGCGAGCGCGTGCTGTTTGGCGGACGCGACAAGCAGTTGCATTGCGTGAAGCGCGACGACGGCACGCGCGTCTGGACGTTTCCGACCCGCGGCAAGGTGGATAGTTCTCCCGTGGTTTGTGGCGATAAGGTCGTCGTAGGCTCGGATGACGGCCGGGTTTATATCGTGACCTTGGACACCGGCAAGGAACTCTGGTCTTACGAAATCGGACGGGCGGTGGGCAGTTCGCCGGCTGTGGCGGGCGGGAAAATCGTCATTGGCTCAGATGACGGAAGTGTTTATTGCTTTGGCGCCAAACCAAACTAATCCCGCGTAACCGGATCCCTGTGAATCCTTTAACCCAGCCGCTTTTGCCCGGACGAACGCCGCCTTGTTTGAATTCTTGGACGGTCACATTGTCAATTATGCGATGAGTCAAGAAAACACCCAAACGGGGCGCTCGCGGAGCTACGACGGCTGCGCCAAACTCAATTCCAACCGAACCCGCGTATGAAAAACGTGCTGCAATATCTGCTTTGGGCATTCGTGGCGATCACAGTCCTTTTAGCCGCGCTCTTCGAGATTCTGGCATTAATGCCCCTGCCAGGTTGGTTCTATCTCCTGTGCATTATTGTTGTCGCCGGCGCCGGGTTGCTGTTGCGCACAACCCAGGCAAAGCTGGCGGTTCTGGCCAGCGCCCTCCTGCTTGGTTGCCTCCATCTCGTGCCTTGGTCCTCTCGCAAACCATTTCTGCGCGACCTGGCCAATATCAAGCCCGGCATGTCCGTCGAAGAGGTGCGCTCCGTGATGGCGCGTTATGTCGAAGGCACGGGCTGGCCGGCCAATCCCTTCTCGGAGGATGGCGGGGGAGTGCTCCAGGAAGCCGGCACCGACCGGGAATTTCAAATCGAAGCTAACACCGCTGGCGAAATGGAAATTCAGAACTCCATTGTGTTCCGCCACAACCCGGACGATGGGCGTTTCAATTCCGATTGGGGCGTTGTGGAATTTAGCCACGACCGGGTTATCAAGGTGAGCTTCCTGCCCGATTGAATCAGTGTGATGACCGCCAAATCTGATCCCACCATTCCAGTGACGAAATCCCCGCCGCTGCAACATGCGACCACGGCGGGCAACTATTTCGTGTCCAACTATCCGCCCTTCGCATTCTGGAAGCCGGAATTCGTGCCGCAATTCGAAGCCGCGCTCGAACGCCCTCCCCTCACGGAGCACGAGTCACGCCGCACGCCTCTCGGTCTTTACACCCACATTCCCTTTTGCCGCAAGCGATGTCATTTCTGTTATTTCAAAGTCTATACGGACAAGGATTCATCCGAAGTGCGCGGCTACCTTGACGCCTTGCTCAAGGAGTTGACGGTTTACGCCGGCAAACCGGTCATCGGTGGACGCAAGCCCCGGTTTGTCTATTTTGGCGGCGGCACGCCGAGTTACCTTTCGCCGGATCAATTGAAGTTTCTAACGGACGGCATGAAGCGGCTGCTGCCTTGGGACGAAGTCGAGGAAGTCACTTTTGAGGCTGAACCGGGAACGCTCACGGACCATAAGCTCCAAGCGATTCGCGATCTTGGCGTCACGCGGCTCTCGTTGGGCATCGAACATTTTGACGATCACATCCTTGAGATCAACGGCCGCGCGCATCGCTCGAAAGAAATCGCCCGCGCCTACGCCTACGCGCGCGAAATCGGCTTCCCGCAGATCAACATTGATCTTATCGCCGGCATGGTCGAGGAGACGGAGGAGAAATGGCGCGAGACGGTGGCTAAAGCCGTGGAGTTGCGCCCCGACTCGGTGACGATTTACCAGATGGAAGTGCCGTTCAACACCGGCATCTACCAGCAGATGAAAACCGAAGGCAAACTCGTCGCCCCCGTGGCCGATTGGGAAACGAAACGCACCTGGGTGGATTACGCGTATCGTGAGTTTGAGAAAATTGGTTACACGGTTACGAGCGGCACCACCGTCGTGCGCGATGCGACGAAAGTGAAATTCATTTACCGCGAAGGGTTGTTCTCCGGCGCGGACATTTTGTCTGTCGGGGTGGCCAGCTTCGGGCATTTGAGCGGCGTACATTACCAGAACCATCACGAGTTCCAGCCCTACGTGGACGCGGTGAACACCGGCCGGCTGCCCGTCTATCGTGCGCTCACGCCTGACGCGGACGAGCGCTACATCCGCGAGTTCATGCTTGGCCTGAAGCTGGGCAGCGTGAGCGCTGGTCATTACGCGCGCAAGTTTGGCAAGGATCCGCGCGAAAAGTTTGCCGGCCCGCTCGCCACGCTCAAAGCCTGGGGGTTTCTCACCAACGGCGGCGACCGCATTGGCGTCACCCGCGAGGGCTTGCTGCAAATTGACCGCCTGCTTCACGAATTCTTCAAACCGGAACACAACACGGGACGCTATGCCTGACTCCTTTACCTACCCACTCTCGGAATTCTATTCCCGCGCCAAGCTGCCGTTGCCGGGCATCGAAACCATTCCCGGCGACGCCGTGCCCGAGCCGTATCGCACGCTGCTGGTTCACCAAAACGACATGACGCCCACGCTGGAGGCGTTTCACAAGTCCAAGATCCATCTCGAAATCCTCAGCAGCGAGCGCCGGGGCGGATTCTACTTCCGCGAAGTGGTATTGCGGCTGAATCATGACGAGCAACCGGTCGAGTTCGGCGCGAACAAGATTTTCCTCGGCATGTTCCCCGAGGAGGCGCAGGAATTGATCCTGCTCGAACAAGCGCCCCTTGGCAGCATCCTCCAGGAATGTGGCGTCCGGCATCAGACGGAAGCGCGGGCTTTTCTGCGGGTGAGCCCGGACCAACTCATTGCGGGAGCGTTTGAACTGGAACAGTCCGCCACGCTCTATGGCCGCAAGGCGGTGATCTCCGACCTGAATGGCAAACCGCTTTCCGAGATCGTGGAGATTTTGCCGCCGGCCAGGGCCTCTTAATCTTAATCGTAATCCAGCTCTTAATCTCCGCGGCGATTCCGGGTGATTGTGGCCGGAAGGGAGCTTTCCCTCGTGAGCAGTGGGCGCGAAGTCTGTCCAACTTTACGAACAACTCGCGATCCGGCTGACGCGATGAGGTTAGGATTACGATTAAGAGGAAGTTAAGACCAAAGGCGCAATTCCCATTGGAAGCCTGCGGCGCGCTCTGTTACGTTTCCGGCAACGAACAATCTGAAACCAGAGGAACAACATGCCCCAGGCCGTCATGGACCCCGGCGAAGTCCGCCGGTTTGCCGAAGAACTCAAGCGGTTCAATCTTGAACTGCAGAATCGCATGGCGCTCCTTCAGGCGCGCTTCGCCGCGCTGGGCGACACCTGGCAGGACCAGGAACACGCCAAGTTTTCCGAGGAGTTTCGCGACACAATGAAGGTGCTGAAAAGATTCATCGAGTCCTCGAACCAGCACACGCCCTTCCTCCTGCGCAAGGCGCAGCGTATCGAGGAGTATTTGGATCAACATTAAGCCACCAAGCATGGACCGAAACACCAAGCACCAAACACCAAACACCGAAGCTCGTCTGCGTCTTCTGGCGTTTGGAGTTAGGCATTTCCTTGGCGTTTGGCGTTTGGTATTTGGAGTTTTCTAAGCCCATGCCTGAACGCGCCAGGGTCACTTCGCTGGAAGCCATCGAAAACTTCCGGGCCAAACTTATCATCTATCGTGACAAGGCCGGGCGGGTGCTCGACGAGGTTAGTGAAGACGTGGTGCGCACCCGCCTGTGGCTGCAAAACGATCGTCGAACCCACTGGCAGGCGCAGATCGAACGGCGCACGCGCGACTTGGAGCAACGCCAGCAGGAGTTGTTCAGCGCCCAGCTTTCCGGTCTCCGCGAAGCTTCCTACATCCAGCAATTGGCCGTGCAGAAAGCCCGCCGCGCCGTGCGCGACGCGGAAGCGCATCTGCAAACCGTCAAAGAGTGGAGCCGGCAGTTTGATCACCGGGTCGAACCGTTGGCCCGGCACGTTGAGAAGCTGCGTCACATTCTGGGCACAGACCTTGGCCACGCAGTGGCGTGGCTGAATGAAGCGACCAAGACGCTCGCCGATTACGCTGAATTGTCTCCGGCCACCGGGGCGCAGACCGCCACCGCGCCGGAACGCGAGCCGGACTCCAGTGAACCGCCAACAACTGGAGACGCCAGATCATGACCGGCAGTCAGAATCGTCTGATGGCGCTCACAAAGGAACTTGCCGCCGAGTGGGCAAATACCAAGCATTACTGGAATGATGCGAAGAGCCGGGAGTTTGAAAAACGTTTTCTGGAAGAACTCATGGCGGGAGTGAATCACGCCGTCACCAACATTGAATCCCTTGAACGTATCCTCAACCGAATCCACGACGACTGCGAGTAAGCTCCTGAGCGCGCCGCAGACGCTGGACGCACTCGAACGCCTGCGTGCCGCGATCCGCGACATCGCGACCCGCGCCTCGGAACACGAGCGCGATTTCACGGCCCGCGGCGCGAAGTTGCAGGCCCAGTTTGATCAAGCCGCCGAGCGCGAGCGCGCCGAGGCCCTGGCCCGTGTCGAAACGGAAAGGCAGAACGAGGCGGGGGAGCGCACGCGAATTGAAGCCCATTTCTCCACGCGTCAGGCCCGCATCATGAAGGCCGCGCACACTGCCCGCGAACGGCGGCAGGCGGAAATCGAGAGCGAGGAAGGCCGCCGCACATTTGAAATCCAGCGCGATTTGCTCCAGGCCGAACGCCAGCGAGACACGGACCTTCAGCAGGCCAGCGCGACCCTTGAAGAGTTCAACACCCGCCTGATGGTGGCCGCCGATGCGTTGGCGCAATCCGAAGCCCGCGCCCGCTTCACATTGGGCGGACATCGTTCGCTGGCCCGCCTGCTTCAGCATCCACCGGAGTCCAAGCCCGACTTGTCCACTGACGAGAGCCAGCTTATCCAACAATTCGGTGTCCGGCTGAAGCAGGCGGTAGGCAGCTTGTCGCGTTGCCGGCGATTTGTGCTGCCAATCGTATTTCGCGTGGTCCCGGTCTGGGTGTGGTTGATATTGGTGCTCGCGACACCCTTCGCCTTCGTGGCCGAACTGCGGCAGTTCAACTTTCAGGCCGTCCCCGCAAACGTGTGGGGCATCGTCGCCGCGTCGCTGGCTGGCGTGGTGATCCTTTATCTCCTGAGCGGGCGGCTTGCGTCACCCTCCGCCCGGGACGCCGCGTGTGCCCTGGACGAGGCGCGCAAACTTCACGACGCCTGTGCTGCCAAAGTCCAAGCCAGCCACCAGCAGACCACGGAACAGGCGCGGCTCAAGTTCACCAGCACGACGCGGATGCTGAACAACAACTGGAAGCAGATTCAAGCCGAAGGACGCACGCTGCGCAAAGAGTGGAGCGGAAGGCTCGAGGATCAGGCGCGCAAGTTGAACACCGTGAACGAGGAGCGGAAACGGCTCAAGCTGTTGCACCTCACGGAACATCATGCGGAAACGATTGCGCGGCTGACCCGGGAAGCCGTGAACCGCAAGGCGCAACTCGAAACATCGCACGCTGAGAATCTCGCCCGGCTCAACACCGCGCGTGCTGCGGGGCGTCAGGCGATTGAGGCTGATTGGCAAAGCAGCGTGCTACCGCTGCTGGATACTTTCCACGCCGCGCGCGCCGCCACTGACGAACTTTTTGCGCCGTGGCGCGAGGAACTTTGGCGCGACTTCACGCTGCCGGAGGAATTCCTGCACGCGGCGAGATTCGCCGAATTGAGTGTGGACGTGGAGAAATTCTGCGGCGTGACGTTCGAAGACAAAGGCTTGAAACTGCCGGGCGAGCCAACCCTCACGCTGCCGCTGCTGTTGTCCGTGCCGGGTGCGGCCTCAATTCTTTTCGAGACCAAGAATTCCGGCCACACGCAGGTCATTGGTGCTTTGAACAGCCTCGTGCTGCGCCTCCTCACCAGTGCGCCGCCCGGTCGGGTCAGCTTCACGATTTTTGATCCGGTCGCACTGGGTCAGAATTTCGCCGGCATCATGCACCTGGCGGATTACGAGGAACGCGTCATCAACAGCCGCATCTGGACCCAGCCGGCGCAGATCGAGCAACGGCTGGCTGAACTGAACGACCATCTCGAGAAAGTCACGCAGATGTATCTGCGCAACGAATATGCCACGCTCGCCGAATACAATGCCCAGGCGGGCCGGCTCGCGGAGAAATATCATTTCCTCGTCATTGCGGACTTCCCGGCCAATTTCAGCGACGCGGCGGTGAAACGGTTGTTGAGCATCGTCGCCAGCGGGCCGCGCTGCGGTGTGCATACGTTCATTCATTGGGATCAACGCCGTCCGCCACCGGTGGAATTGGTGCCCGAGGAATTGCGCAAGAACAGTCTTTGCCTCGTGCCGCGCGGTGACGACTTTGCCGTGGGGAAAGCCGCGTGGGAAGGGGTAAAGCTGACCTTGGACGCCCCGCCGAATCCGGACCTTGCCACGGAGTTGTTGCATCAGATTGGCCGCGACAGCACGGACTCTTACCGCGTCGAAATGCCGTTTGCGGAGGTCGTCCCGACGGAAGGGCAGTTGTGGTCGCTCGACACGACGAACGAATTGCGCGTGCCGATTGGCCGCACGGGCGCCACCAAACTGCAATACCTCGCGCTGGGTCAGGGCACGCGACAGCACGGTTTGATCGCGGGCAAGACCGGTTCCGGCAAGTCCACGTTGTTTCACGTCATCATCACGAACCTGTCACTCTGGTGCAGTCCGGACCAGGTGGAGTTTTACCTCGTGGACTTCAAGAAGGGTGTCGAGTTCAAGTGCTACGCCACGCACAAGCTGCCGCATGCGCGCGTGGTGGCGATCGAGAGCGATCGCGAGTTCGGCCTGAGCGTGCTCCAGCGTGTGGACGAGGAACTCAAGCGGCGCGGCGATTTGTTCCGCAAACTCGGCGCCCAGGACATCGCCGGTTACAAGCGTGCTGGCGGCAACGAACCGATGCCGCGCGTGCTGCTGTTGATTGACGAATTTCAGGAATTGTTCGTGGAGGACGACCGCATCTCGCAGGGCGCGGCGCTGCTGCTGGACCGCATCGTACGCCAGGGTCGCGCGTTCGGCATTCATGTATTGCTCGGTTCGCAAACACTGGGCGGCGCCTACACGCTCGCTCGCGCCACCATCGGGCAGATGGTTGTGCGCGTGGCGCTGCAATGCAACGAGGCCGACGCCTACCTCATCATGAGCGAAGACAATCCCGCGCCGCGGCTGCTGTCGCGGCCGGGTGAGGCGATTTACAACGATGATGGCGGGGCCATTCAGGGCAACAGCCCGTTTCAGGTCGTCTGGCTGCCGGACCAGGTGCGCGATGAATGGCTGGTGAAAGTGCGTGCGCAAGAGGAGCGCCGATCTCCAACCCGGCGCATTTCGCCCGACGCAACCGGACGCGCCGGATCGGAGACCGGCGCTCCTCGCGAACCCATCGTCTTCGAGGGCAATGCGCCCGCGCATGTGCGCGACAACGCGGTGCTCCGCGCGTTGCTCGATGCGGACAAACTGAAACCAACCGCCAGCCCGCGCGTTTTTCTTGGAGCGCCGAATTCGATCAAAGGCCCTACGGAAGCCGTGTTCCATCGTCAAAGCGGAAATCATCTGCTCATTGTCGGCCAACGCGAGGAAGCGGCGCTGGGCATGGTGGCGGTTTCGTTAGTCTCGCTTGCTGCGCAGCGCGCCAAAGACAACTCGCGCTTTTTCGTTTTCGACTGTAGCCCGCCGGATTCGGCCTTTGCGAAGTTCCTGGAGAATGTTGTTCATACGATTCCGCACTCGGTCAGGCTCATTCGTCCTGGCGAAGTGGAGGAAGTAATGTCGGAACTCGCCACCGAACAGCAACGACGCGCCGAGGAGCCGGCCGGCAGTGACGCGGCGACCTATTTGCTGATACACGGATTGCAGCAGAACAAGCGGCTGCGCTTTGACGAAGAGATGAGTTTCTCGCTGGACGCGGATGCGGGCGCGCATCCGGGCCTGCAACTCAACAAACTGATTTGCGAGGGCGCGGGACTGGGTTTCCACGTCCTGGCCACGTGCGACACTTACAACAACATGATGCGGATGTTGAGCCGCAAGGCGCTCAGTGAATTTGAAATGCGCGTCGTTTTCCAGATGAGCGCGAACGATTCAGCCAGCCTGATCGAATCGCCCGCAGCCAACAACCTGGGCCTGCATCGGGCGATTCTCTACAACGGCCAGCAGGGTTGGATGGAAACGTTCCGGCCTTATGCGCTGCCGGACGAGACGTGGTTGGGCGAGGTGCAGCGGAAATTATCCAGCCTGCATGTTTGAAGCCTCGCCGCTTTCGAAATCTGCCTCGAAGCTGGATTGATCAGTGGCAAATTTGTTCAATGTTCTGGAGATCAAAGTCTGTGTGACGCTCGCCCTCACCCTGACCCTCTCACCCGGGGAGAGGGGAAAGCGAGCGGACGCGCTGGGATGATTCGGAAGTCGAATTGCCTGTCGCCGCTGATGGGTGGTTCGCGAGAGAAAGCGGCCGCAGGGCGGACGGCTGGCGCTGGCTCAACACGTGGCGAAGGATTCTCCCTCTCCTGAGGGAGAGGGCCGGGGTGAGGGCGGGCGTGGCAAAAAACTCAACGCGGCGCGTCGCGAGCAATTGGAATGGCTCCAGCCAGCGGAGAAGTTCAGGGTTGAGGAAGGATGACATCGTTATTTGTTCGTAGAGATCCCAGTGGCAACATCAGTCGGGGCGTTTGTTCTCTTTTGAATCCAATTAGGAGGAAAATGCGCTTTGACCTGCGCTTCATACCATTCTGGCGATGGCTCATCCTGGAACTTAAAGCGTTGAACTCTAAATTCGCGCGTGGGGCGCGTCCATTTACTCGTATAGTTTCTTCCGCTTTGTTTTAACGAAATCTTCCTAGGTATCCGAATTTCGCCATCTTGCATCCAGTCTTCACAATCTTCTTCCCATTTCATGAAGTGAAATTCTTGCTTCCAAGTGTATTGATGCCGCTCGTACTTGTGGTCAACCCCGACAAAACCACGACTACTCCAAAGATTTCGACCGGGTACGAGATCATCAACGTAGCCTTCTGATCCGCCACCACCCCCACCGCCGTGCGTGCCTCGCCATCCATATTGCCTTTGGCCGTGAAAATCTGCCGTGCGAATCTCTACTGCGTAGCCGCCCGCCTTCTGACCACCGAGCAAGGTTTGCTCACCCTTCGGTGCGCCCCATGTTTCTTTTCGGAAGTAATTTGTGAATCCTCGCATGACGATTTCAAACCTCCTACCGTCCACGGTTCCGTTCAGTACGAGAACCGGAGGCGTCTTGAGAGCCTCGCGCGCTTCGATTTCCTCTCGGTATGCATAATGCCACCGCGCATCCAGCCATTCCCGATACCTCTTGATCGCGATGGATGCACCCAGCACTCCCGCGCTGACGCATACGATCAGGGCTAGAGCAAACACCAGCTTGCGTTCCCTTGGCTTCATTTTTTCACGCATCCACCGTTTCGGCCGTGACCGGCACGTCGCGGAGGATTTGGGCGATGATGTGATCGGTGGTGATGCCTTCGGCTTCGGCTTCGAAGTTGGGGATGAGACGGTGGCGCAACGCGGGCAGCGCGGCGGATTGGAGGTCCTCGAAACTGACGTTGAAGCGGCCTTGTGCCAGCGCGCGGACTTTGCCGGCGAGGATGAGCGTTTGTGCGCCGCGCGGGCTGCTGCCGAAACGCAGATACTGATTCGCAATGGGCGCAGCGGTGTCGGTCTTGGGATGCGTGGCGAGCACGAGACGCACGGCGTAATCCTTCACGTGCGACGCGACGGGGACTTCGCCCACGAGTTTCATGAGTTCGCTGAGAGCTTCGCGGGACAGGACTTTGTTCACCTCGGTTTTGGATCCGGTCGTCGTGCGGTTGATGACTTCGGTCAATTCATCGGCGTTCGGATAGCCGACGATGATTTTGAAGAAGAAGCGATCCAGTTGTGCTTCGGGGAGCGGATACGTGCCTTCCTGATCAATCGGGTTTTGCGTGGCCATGACGAAGAACGGTTCGCCGAGTTTGCGGAGTTCGCCGCCGGCGGTGACTTGTTTTTCCTGCATGGCTTCGAGCATGGCGGACTGGGTCTTGGGGGTAGCACGGTTGATTTCGTCGGCGAGAATCAGGTGCGCGAAGATCGGGCCGCGCTGGAACTCGAAGGCGCGTTTGCCCGCGTCGGTGTCCATGACGAGATTCGTTCCGAGAATGTCGGCGGGCATGAGGTCGGGCGTGAACTGGATGCGATTGAACGGCATGTCGAGCACCTCGCCGAGCGTGCGGATGAGAAGCGTCTTGCCGAGGCCGGGCACGCCTTCGAGCAACACGTGTCCGCCGCCAAACAGGGCAATGAGGGTGTGCTCGACGATGGCGGTGTGGCCGACGATCGCTTTGCTGATTTCCTCGCGCAGGGCGGTGTAGGCGGTGCGGAAGGATTGGATTTGGGATTCGGTACTCATGGATTGTTAGTGTGCGACCACAGACTGACACAGAGGAACCCAGAGCGGTTTATGCCGCAACCGAGGCACGTAACCAACGCCGCAGGTGTGGACCGCAATCTCCCTCTCCCAGCGGGAGAGGGCCGGGGTGAGGGAGAGTACATCGAAATTGCGGTACATCCAGCAAACGCATAGGCCTCCCGTAGGCCGAGGCGCTCTCCCTCACCCTTAATCCCTCTCCCGCTGGGAGAGGGAGAGCCTAGGTGGATGTCAGATGAAATCGTGGCCTTCTCTGCACCAAGTTGCGTCATATTTTATTACGGATCAATACCGGGAAGGAGTTTGATGCGAATTTTGCGAATTATCGCGAATCAACCGGGGCAGTTTCGATTCGTGTTGATTCGTGAAATTCGTGTCGGGCCAGCCATTCATCCTTGTTTGTCCGTGTTCATGCGTGGTCAAGTCACTTCTTCAAATCATCAAAATACTCTTTCACCGTGCCTTGATACGCGCGCGGGACTTTTTCCTGGCTCAAGGCAGCTTGCGCGTCGGCCTGGGCGGCAGCGACCGCCTCTGCAAACTGGACCGTGCTCTGACCTCTCAGGCTCACGCCCTTGAGCGTGATGCCCGGCATTGGAGCGCCCGGTGAGAATTGTCCTTTCGCCTTGGTGGGTGTGAGCGGGTCTTTGAGCGAGGGATCGCCGTCGGGGAAGTGGCGTGAGCCGATCCCTGTTCCCGCCGTGCCGGAACTGCCTCCGCCTCCCGACCAGGTGCGCGGTTCGCTCCAGTCATTGTTTTCATTCGCCCAATTTCCCAGGCCTCTCGCGTTGCCCCGGCCGGGAGCGGGTAACTGGCCCAATTTCCAGCCCTGACCCGTGCCAATGCACAGGGACGCTGTCTCCAGATTCTCCAGCGCCGCCATCAAGGCCCCGGCATCAGCCAGTTGCTGAATGAGGTCTTCCAGTTCCTTCGCCGCAGCGGTGAGGGATTGCGCGGCCGTCGGCTTGTCACTCTGCTGCAACTGCTTCACACCCTGCTTTAGCAACTCAGCGAGCCGGCCATACTCTTCCGCGGGCGCGACTGCGTCTGATACTTCCTGAAGAATCCTCTGAAGTTGTTCGGTCGAAAGACCCGCCGACTGCAATTGTTCGGCCAGTTTCTTCAAAGACTGTGCGGCAGCAGCCACCTGACCTTGCTGGAGCTGCTCAGCGAGGTCCTTGCCCAGTTTCTGTGCCTGCGCCTGAAGTTGTTGAAGCTGTTCAGCCAGGTCGCGCAATTTCTCCAGATCATTGAGAGCCGCTTCGAGTTCCTGCATCACGGAATCAGCCTGATTCGCGGTCAGCGCGGCGAGGGCTTCCTCCAGTTGAGGCAGACTCACACCTGCCTGCTGTGCTTCCTGCGCCAGCGCGGCGAGCGATGCAGACAACTGTTCCTGCGCGGCTCCATTGCCGGCGGGAGACTGGTCTTTCATTGCTTTGGCCGCCTGCTGGAGCTTCGCCAGGTTCTGCTGCAACCTCTCCAACACTTCCGGCTGGCCCGCTTGGTCGCCCAATTTCTTTTGCAGCTCTTCAATCTCCTGCTGAACTTTGGCTGCGGATTGCGTTTCTCCTTTGCCGGATGCGCGGGTGGCTTGCTCCAGTTTTTTCAGGCCAGGATTCCTGCTCAATTCCCGCAGTTGTTCCTTCAATTGCTCGGCGGCACTGACGAGATCGCGAAGCGCCTCGCTCCGGGTGAGGGTTTCCTTTGCGAGTTCGTCTCCCAGTTCCGCAATCCCTTCCAGGGACTTGCGCGTGACTTCGAGTGCTGGCGGGCGTTGTTGGAGTTCATGGCGGGTCAACTCGGCAAGCTGGCGGCCGGTTTCCTGGATGTGCTTTGCGTCCGCCTGCTGTTGGAGGAATTTCGGCGTGCGATATTCGGGAACGAATCCCAGCCCCGCGCCCACCAGCAAGAGTAACAATGCCCAGCGCGCAGTCACCGGCAGCGTGAAACGCACCAGCCGGCGCGGGTCCATTCCCCGCACGCTTCCGGCGGCATCGGCGACAATGAGTTGTACCCAGCGCGAGCCGCCGGTTTGGGAGGAAACTTCAAGCGCCGTGCTTAGGCGTTCCTTGAGATTCTGCCGCAGATCCACCCAACGTGCGGTTTCGTTTAACGAAGCTTTGTGCCAGCCGCCCAGAATAAACCCGATGAGCGCGCACAACACCGCCACAATTCCGGTCCCGAGCAACCATGCCACGGGAATGGGCGCGAGTTTGTAAACGGCGAGGACCAGCAGACAGAGTGTGCTGCCGGCGAGCAATCCCATCCACAAGCCGCGCAAGGCGCGGGCCAGCCGGCGACGCCGCGCCGTTTGTTCGAGCGTGGTCTTGATGAACTGAAGTTCGCTCATGGCATCGCCGCAAAGTTGCTGCAGTTCCCGATATTTGGCGAGCCAGAAAAGGACCGGAGAAGGGCCGGCTGCCGTTAGCGCTGTTGGCAGTGAACCTTGCGCCGGCCTCCTCGGTGGACTTGCCGGCGGAGGTGCTTGAACCGTGGCAAGCAAACAGGCGGGCCGTTGCCAGCCCGCCTGTGGTGAATCCGAGATTCGCGATTTCTGAATTAAGAACTGCTGTGCGGCTCAGTCCTGCTTGGCTTCGTCCGCGGCGTCGAAGGCGTGTTGCAGCGCCACGAGGTCCTCGCCTGGCTTCAACGCATCGAGCACAGCCTGTTCGGCCTTGAGTTGTTCCTGCGAGTAGTTCGCCGCCTTGATGGACAGTCCGATGCGCCGGTCACTTCTGTCAATCTTGATGACGCGCGCGGTGACTTCCTGGCCCACCTTGAGCACGTTCTTGATCTTGTCCACGCGCTCTTCGCTGACCTGCGAGATGTGAACCAGACCGTCAATATCGTGCTGCAGGCCGATAAATGCGCCGAAACTGGCAAGCTTCGTGACATTGCCGGTGACGAGGTCGCCGACCTTGTAGTAATGGTCAATGTTCTCCCAGGGGTCTTGCGAGAGTTGTTTGACGCCAACGGCGATACGCTGGTTGGCCTTGTCCACTTCGAGGACGACGGCTTCGACTTCGTCGCCTTTCTTCAGCACCTCGCTGGGGTGATTGATCTTGCGCGTCCAGGAGATGTCGGACACGTGGATCATGCCATCCAAGCCTTCCTCCAACTCGATAAACGCGCCGTAGCTGGTGAGGTTGCGAATCTTGCCTTTGACGTGGGTGCCGGGAGCGTATTTCTGCTCGGCGTTGTCCCACGGATTGGCCTCAAGTTGACGTATGCCCAGGCTGATCTTCTGTTCATCGCGGTTGATGCCGAGCACCACGGCCTCGATTTCTTGGTCCGGCTTGAGCACATCACTGGGTTTGGCCACGCGCTTGGTCCAGGAGAGTTCGGTGACATGCACCAGGCCCTCGACTCCGGGTTCGAGTTCCACAAACGCACCGTAAGGCACGAGGTTGACGACCTTGCCTTTGACCTTTGCGCCCACCGGGAACTTGGTTTCGATGGTGCTCCACGGATTGGTCATCTTCTGCTTCAAGCCGAGACTGACGCGCTCCTTCTCCTTGTTGACATCGAGCACAACCACGTCGAGGTCCTGGCCTACTTTGAGGAGTTCGGATGGATGGCCGATGCGGCCCCAACTCATGTCCGTGATATGCAGCAAGCCGTCAATGCCGTTGAGATCAATGAACGCGCCGAAATCGGTGATGTTCTTGACCGTGCCTTTGCGGATGTCGCCGGGCACCATGTCGGTGAGGAGCTTCTGGCGGCGTTCGGTGCGTTCCTGTTCGATGAGTTCGCGCCGGGAGAGAACGATGTTCTGCCGCTCCTGGTTGATCTTGACGACCTTGAAATCGTAGGTGTTGCCCACGTATTGGGCGAGATTCTTGGGGGTAATGATGTCAATCTGGGAAGCGGGCAAAAACGCCTCGACGCCGATGTGAACGATCAGGCCGCCCTTGACGATGGATTTGACCTTGCCGCTGATCGTGCCGCCCTCGTTGCAAATGGTGAGAATCTTCTCCCAATTCTGTTTGAACTCGGCCTTCTCCTTGGACAAGACCACCATGCCTTCCTTGTCCTCGAGCCGTTCGATCAACACGTCCACTTCATCGCCGACTTTGACGAGTTTGATGTCTTCAAATTCGCCGCCGGAAATGACGCCTTCACTCTTGTAACCGATGTCCACCAGGACTTCCTTGGGGCGGACTTCAATGACTTTACCTGTGACAATTTCCCCGGCGGCAAAGCGGATGGCACTGCTTTGCTTCAGGGCTTCTTCCATCGTGAGCATAATGATGACTGCTGCTTTCTCTGACTGCGGGAGGCTAGGTCGTCCCGCGGGGGCGGGACAGCGAAGACTCCATTGCCTAACGGACCAGACGTTGCGGTGGCAACGGAGGTTGACCCCGAAGATTTTCGGGATGGTTAGGTTGTTTGTTGACTGTCGTTTCTCAGCCTTAACGAACCACCGCACACGCGGCGTTCAGGCGGGGCAGAACATAGAATGCTCGGCGTGGAAGGCAAGGGAAAACTCCTCACCGTTCGGGCCGCACAAATTCCCTGGCTGCAAATGCTGCAGTGAAGGTCCGGCCGCTCGCGTGTGGCAGGCGGATGGAGGACGACCGTTGACGACCGTCATGCAGAGCGCAGACCTTTGGCTGCCAACTGTTTGATGGCATTCGAAATGCGCCTCGACAATCTCAGATGAGCTTCAGGCGAATGGCGACCTTTCCGGCAACCGAGGGATTACCCCGCCAAGGCGCGACCGGTAGAAAGCACTGGGATTACTCAAAATCCATCTCGAAACTGATCACGCCCGTGCCCACCTTGCTCTTGACCTTGGTGTTGGATTTGTTGATGACGGCCTGCATCGCTTTGTTGTCCACGAGCACCTCGGCCGTGAAGCCGCGGATGCCGTTGCGCCGCGCAATGCGCATGAGATGCCTGAGCAGGAACGTGCCGATACCTTTATTCTGCCACTTGTCCGACACGACAAACGCCACTTCCGCCAGGTTGGTCTTGGGATCGAGATAATAACTGCCGATGGCCATGATCTCCTCGCCCGAGGCTTCGGGCAGCGTGCCGACAATAGTCACGTCATTGCGATGGTCAATATAGACGAAGTCCTGAATCTGTCGGCGCGGCACGATCTTCTGGTAGCCCATGAAGCGATAATAAATGGTCGCTTCGGACAGTTTGTAGAACAGGTCGCGCATCCGCGGTTCGTCGGTCGGATGAATGGGGCGAAAGTTGAGCAGCGTGCCGTCGTTGACCAGATAGGTCGTGCGCAGTTCTTTCGGGCCCACCACGATTTTGCCTTCCTTGTCCGCGAGTTCGGCGGAGAGGTAGCGGGCTTCGATGGCTTCGCGCAGGAGGTCGGCGCGGAATTTCGGGTGCGCGATGCTGATGAGCGCCAGTGCGCGTTCGGCCACGCTCTTGCCGTGCAGATACGCCGCGCCGTATTCGGTGACGATGTAGTGAACGTCCGCCCGCGTGGTCACCACTCCCGCGCCCGGCGCGAGCCGTGTGACGATGCGCGACACCGCGCCGCCCTTGGCGGTGGAGGGCAGGGCGATGATGGCTTTGCCGTCCTTGGCGTGCGCCGCGCCGCGGTTGAAATCCACCGCGCCGCCCACGCCGGAATAAAATTTGTCGCCGATGGAATCGGAACACACCTGACCGGTAAGATCAATTTCCAGCGCCGTATTGATGGCCGTCATCTTGTGCTGCTGGCTGATGACGTTCGGGTCGTTGACGTATTCGGTCGGGCGGAAGGAGAACAACGGATTGTTGTGAACGTAATCGTAGAGCTTCTTGGTGCCGAGACAGAAGCTGGCCACGACCTTGCCGCGGTCCAGGGTTTTGCGCGCGCCCGTGACCACGCCTTCCTCGATCAGTGGAATGATGTCGTCGGTGACCATCTCGGTGTGGATGCCGAGGTCTTTCTTGTGCGTCAGGAAGCCGAGCAGCGAGTGGGGAATCTTGCCGATGCCCAGTTCCAACGTGGCGCCGTCGTCCACCAGCGCGGCGACATATTCGGCAATCTGGCGGGTCACATCCGTGACTTCGGCGGGCGGCACTTCGAGAATTTCCTCGTCGCTCGGCACGAGGATGTCAATTTCCAGTGCGTCAATCAGCGTGTCCCCGTGGGTGCGCGGCATGTTTGGGTTTACCTGCGCGATGACAAGTGAGGCGTTGTCGGCGGCGCTTTTCACGATGTCCACGGACACGCCGAGGCTGCACATGCCGTTCTTATCCGGCGGGGAAACCTGGATCAGCGCCACGTCGAGCGGAAGACGGCCCGAGTTGAACAGCCGCGGAATGTCGGAGAGAAAAATTGGCGTGTAATCACCCAGGCCCTCCTGAATGATGCCGCGCACGTTCTCGGCAATGAAAAAGCTGTTCACGCGGAAATACTGAGCCAGTTCGCGGTGCGCGTACGGCGCTTCGCCGAATGTCAGCAGGTGGACGATTTCCGTGTCGGGGAGGTCGAACGCGCGCTGGGCCAGGGCGTGGACAAGTTGCAGCGGCTCGCCGCAGCCCGTGCCGATGAAGACACGCTGTCCGGGCCGGATGCGTTTGACCGCAGCCTCTGCCGTGAGGATTTCGGACTGGTAGTTCTGCTGCCAGTCGGGATCGAAAGTGGGTTTTGTTTTACTCATGTTGGTCACCACCGCTTGAAAGAGTCATCCGCGCGTCAGCCACGTACGGCTCGGTCCCGACCGGGCCGACGATGAACGGATTGATGTCAAGTTCCGTGATCTCCGGGTAATCGGTCGCCAACTGGCTGATGCGTTGCAGCGCGCCGGCAATGGCTTCCAGATCCACCGGTGCCTGGCCGCGGGCGCCCTGAAGCAGCGCGTAGGAGCGCGTGCCCTTCAACATCTGCATTGCCTCTTCCGCGGTGATGGGCGCGAGATGGAAGGTCACGTCCTTCATCACCTCTACGAAAATGCCGCCCAGACCGAACATCAACATGGGGCCGAATTGCGGGTCGCGCGTCATGCCCAGAATCACCTCGCGTCCGCGATGACCCATTTTTTCGACGAACACCCCGCGCAAATTGGCGTTGGGCGCGCGGCGGTGGATGCGCAGCATCATCAAGTCAAACGCATCGCGCACCTGCTCGGCGTTGGCGAGATTGATGCGCACGCCGCCGAAGTCGGATTTGTGGATGATGTCGGGCGAGGAAATCTTGAGCACCACCGGATAGCCGATGCGCTCGGCGATGTCCACGGCCTCGTCGGCGGTGCGGGCAATGTAGCCGTCGAGGATGTTGAATTCGTAGGCGCGCAGGATTTCTTTGGCATCCACTTCGCCAATCTGCGGCTGGCTGCTGCGCACGTGCATCTGCAACACGCGGTCCACGCGCCGGCGGTTGACGGGGAAGCGCGTGACAATGCGCGGCGGCCGACGGCGCCAGGCGGCGTAATCGCACATGGCGCGCAACGAATCCATCGCGCGCTCGGGCGACGGATAATTCGGAATGCCGGCGGCCATGAGCTTTTCTTTGGCCCCTTCGACTGCTTCGCCGCCCATAAACGTGGTGAGCAGCGGTTTCTTTTTGTTGTGGGTGGCGGCGAGCATTTCAGCCAGGCGCAGCGGCTGGGTCATGTTCTGCGGCGTGACCACCACCACAATGGCATCCACGTCGTCGTCATCCTGAAGCACTTGCAGGGAATTGATGTAAAGCTCCGGAGCGGCGTCGCCGATCACATCCACGGGATTGCCGACCGAAGCGGCGGCGGGCAGCAGGGGGCGGAGTTTGGCCTTGGTGGCGTCGCTGGGCGTCATCATTTTCAAACCCAGCGTTTCCGCGGCATCAGCGGCCATGATACCCGGGCCGCCGGCGTTGGTGATGACGGCCACGCGTTTGCCACGCGGCAGTGGTTGCGCGGCGAACGCCTGGGCGTAATCGAACAAGGCTTCAAAGTTCTCCGCCCGGATGACGCCCGCGCGCTTGAACGCCGCGCCATAGGCGATGTCCGCGCCGGCCAGACTCCCGGTGTGCGAGGAGGCGGCTTTCGCACCGGCCTGCGTAATGCCTACTTTCAGGATGACCACCGGCTTGACGGCGGCGGCTTCCTCGGCGATGCGCAAAAACTTGTTACCATCCTTGATATTTTCGAGGTAGCTGGCGATGACGGCGGTTTCCTTGTCCTCGGCGAGCGCCTGGAGAAAATCCGCTTCGTTGAGATCGGCCTTGTTGCCGATGCTGATGACTTTGCCCAAACCGAGCTTCTGTTGCGTGGCCCAATCCAAAATCGCCACGCACAACGCGCCGGATTGCGAGATCACCGAAATTCGCCCCGGCTGCGGCATCGCAGGCGCGAACGTCGCGTTCATCCGATGATGCGTGTTGAGAATGCCCAGGCAGTTCGGACCCATGAGCCGCACGTCCTGCGACCGGCATAATTCCACCAGCTCCTGCTCCAACGCCGCGCCATCCGCGCCCACTTCCTTAAAGCCGGCGGTGATGATCGTGACCACCTTGGCCCCGGCATCAATGCAACTTTGAACGGCATCCTTGACGAATTTGGGCGGCACGACAATGACGCCGAGGTCCACCTGGCCACTGAATTCATTCAGGGCGCGGTAACATTTGAGGCCGAGCACTTCCGCGGCTTCGGGATTCACCGGGACGATGTTGCCGGCGAAACCGCTGGCGATCAGATTGGCGACGACGGCGTGGCCGACTTTGGCGGGATTGCGGGACGCGCCCAATACGGCCACGGTCTGAGGATAAATCAGTGATTCGAGCATAGACTCTTCTGCTGCAAAATACCTTGGACCGGCGATCTTTGCTCACCAACGGTTGGCAAGCCCTTTACGTATTTTGTTGAAACGGGACAAGCCCGTGCGCAAAGCCCGCCTGGTCGCCTGACCGGGGGAGATTACCCGAGGCAACGGCAAACACCAGCATTCCGGTCCAAAAATTTCACACTGATGGAATTGTTCATTGGCTGCCATCCGCTTCCTCACGTTGGCGGCTGGAGAACTGTGCCGTCTCCAGTTTGGCGTCTGATCGCTCCATGTTTGTGTGGGGTGCGTATTGGACTTTCAGCAGCATCGCAAAATATGCACAGCAATGGGCAAGCGATGTGGAGCAAGCAGACGGGAAAACGCGAATTCTAAACTCGTCCGGGCGTTGATGCACTGCGGTGGCGTTTTTATCGCGACGGCAGACTTAGACGGGAACCCGACGGTCACTTTCGTTTCTGGAGAATCGCATGAGCACACAAGTCAACGGTCACGAATTCAAAACCATTGATGCCAATGAAGCCGTGGCGTCGGTCGCCTACCGCCTCAGTGAAGTCATCGCCATCTATCCCATCACCCCTTCCTCGCCGATGGGCGAGTGGGCGGATGACTGGGCCGCGCGGGGGATGAAGAATCTGTGGGGCACGGTGCCCTCGGTCATCGAACTGCAAAGCGAAGGCGGCGCCGCGGGCACGATCCACGGCGCGCTGCAAACCGGTTCGCTCAGCACCACGTTCACGGCGTCGCAGGGACTCCTGTTGATGATCCCCAATATGTACAAGATGGCCGGTGAGTTGACGCCGGTGGTGTTCCACATTGCCGCGCGCTCCCTCGCGGCGCAGGGACTTTCCATCTTTGGCGATCACAGCGACGTCATGGCGGCGCGGGCCACGGGTTGGGCGATGTTGTGCTCGGCGTCGGTGCAGGAAACGGCGGACTTCGCGTTGATCTCCCACGCGGCCACGCTCGAAACGCGCGTGCCATTCCTCCATTTCTTCGACGGTTTCCGCACGTCTCACGAGGTTGGCAAAATTGCGGAAATTCCCAACGACCTGTTGCGCGCCATGATCAGCGAGGAACGCGTGTTCGATTGTCGGGCGCGGGCGATGACGCCCGATCGGCCCGTGTTGCGCGGCACCGCCCAGAACCCGGACGTCTATTTCCAGGCGCGCGAGGCGGCGAACCAGTTTTATCTGCCCATCGCCAGTGTGGTGCAAAAGGCGATGGACCAGTTTGCGGAACTGACGGGGCGCAAGTACCAGCTTTATGAGTATCACGGCGCGCCGGATGCGGAGCGGGTGATCATCCTCATGGGTTCGGGTTGCGAGGCGGTGCATGAGACGGTGGACTATCTGGCGGCGCAGGGCGAGAAAGTCGGCGTGCTCAAAGTGCGCTTGTTCCGGCCATTCGAGAGCAAGCTCCTGCTTGCGGCATTGCCTGACACCGTGAAAACCATTGCGGTGCTGGACCGCACGAAAGAGCCGGGCAGCGCCGGTGAACCGCTCTATCTCGACGTCATCCAGGCGGTCTATGAATTTGCCGCCTCGAACGGCAAGCAGTTTGCGCAAATGCCCCTGGTCGTGGGCGGGCGCTATGGCTTGTCCTCCAAGGAATTCACACCGGCGATGGTCAAGGGTGTGTTTGACAACCTTTCCCAGGCCCAACCCCGGAATCATTTCACCATCGGCATTCACGACGACGTGCTCGGCCTGAGCCTGCGGTATGATCCCATTTTTTCCACCGAGGCAAAAGACGTGGTGCGTGCGGTGTTCTTTGGATTGGGTGCGGACGGCACGGTGGGCGCGAACAAGGATTCGATCAAGATCATTGGCGAATACACGCCGAACTGGGCGCAGGGTTATTTCGTGTATGACTCGAAGAAATCGGGCGCGGCAACGGTGTCGCATCTGCGGTTCGGCCCGCGGCATATCCGTTCGACCTATCTGATTTCGCACGCGAATTTCGTCGCCTGCCACCAGCCAACCCTCCTAGACCGCTATGATGTGCTGAAATACGCGCAATCGGGCGGCACCTTCCTGATGAATACGGCGCACGCGCCGGAGGAGGTTTTCAGTCAACTGCCGGAGGTCATGCAGCGGCAGATCATCGAGAAACGGCTCAAGTTTTTTGTGATCAATGCGTTCAAGGTCGCCAAAGAAAGCGGCATGGGCGGGCGCATCAACACGATCATGCAGGTTTGTTTCTTTGCGTTATCCGGCGTGCTGCCCCGGGATGAGGCCATCGCGCACATCAAAGATTCGATCAAGAAATCTTACGGGAAGAAGGGCGAGGAGATCGTGGCCATGAACATCAAGGCCGTGGACGCGGCGCTGGCTTTCCTGCATGAAGTCAAAGTGCCGGCGGCGGTTGTGCCTGGAGTTGTTGCGCGGCCCACCGTGCCCGAGAAATCCCCGCAGTTCGTGCGCGAGGTGCTGGCCAAGATGATGACAGGTGACGGCGACGATCTGCCGGTGAGCGCATTGCCGGTGGACGGCACGTATCCCACCGCGACGACCCGTTGGGAGAAGCGCAATATCGCGCTGGAGATTCCGGTGTGGGATCCGAACGTTTGCATCCAGTGCGGCAAATGCGTGTTCGTCTGTCCACACGCCACGATTCGCAGCAAGGTTTATGAGGCCGCAGCGGTGGCGAATGCGCCGGCGGACTTTAAGTCCACCGAAGCGCGCCTGCCGGAGTGGAAGGGCCGGAAGTACACCCTTCAGGTTGCGCCCGAAGATTGCACCGGCTGCGGCGTGTGCGTGGACGTCTGCCCGGCGCGCAACAAGTCCGAGGCGAAACTTAAGGCCATCAACATGCGGTCCGTGGCGCCGTTGCGCGACGCCGAGGTGAAGAACTGGGATTTCTTCGTCAACCTCCCTGAAATGGACCGGCGATCCATCCCGCTGGACAATGTGCGTTCCGTGCAACCTTTGCGGCCCTTGTTCGAGTTCTCGGGCGCGTGCGCCGGCTGCGGCGAGACACCTTACGTCCGGCTTCTGTCCGCCCTCTACGGCGACCGTTTGATCGTGGCCAACGCTACGGGTTGTTCCTCGATTTACGGCGGCAACCTGCCCACGACGCCGTGGGCGAAAAACGCAGCCGGGCGCGGCCCGACGTGGGCAAATTCGCTGTTCGAAGACAACGCCGAGTTCGGGTTGGGCTTCCGCGTGTCCGTGGACAAACAGAAAGAGTTTGCCGGAGAATTGCTCAAGCAACTCGCGCCCCAGGTCGGCGACGAACTGGTCACGAAGATTCTCGGTAATCCGCAAAAGGATGAGGCCGACATTTTTGATCAACGCGAACTGGTCGAGGGTTTGAAGGAGAAGTTGAAGGGCTTGAGTTCTCCGGTCGCCACGCAACTCCGCACGCTGGCGGATCAACTGGTTCGCAAGAGTGTCTGGATTCTCGGGGGCGACGGCTGGGCCTACGACATCGGCTACGGCGGTCTGGATCACGTGCTGGCCAGCGGGCGCAACGTCAAGGTGCTCGTGCTCGACACCGAGGTTTATTCCAACACCGGCGGCCAGTGCTCGAAATCCACGCCGCGCGGCGCGGTGGCCAAATTCGCTTCCGGCGGCAAAGCCGCAGCGAAGAAGGACCTCGGCCTGATCGCGATGACTTATGGCAACATCTACGTGGCCACGGTGGCGATGGGCGCGAAGGACGAACAGACCTTGAAAGCGTTTATCGAAGCGGAAGCGTATGACGGCCCGGCGCTGATCATCGCCTACAGTCATTGCATTGCCCACGGCATCAACATGACGACCGGCATGCAGAATCAGAAAGCCGCCGTGCAGTCCGGTCAATGGGTCCTCTACCGCTACAACCCCGACCGCTTGAAGGACGGTCTGAATCCGTTGCAACTCGATTCCGGCGCGCCGCGGATGAAGGTGGAGCAATACCTGGGCATGGAGAACCGCTTCAAAATGTTGACCAAGAGCAAGCCGGAGGAGGCCAAACTGCTCTTCGCCAAATCGCAAACGGACGCCGACGTGCGCTGGCGGCTTTACGAATCGCTGGCGGCGCGGGACTTCAAGCCGAAGGAAACCGTGACGAAACCCACGCCCTCGACCGTTTCGGAACACCCGTGACCCCAACCCTCAACGTGAAAGAATCGTCATGGACCTGAGCACTACTTATCTGGGATTGAAACTGCGTTCGCCGCTGGTGCCGTCTGCCGCGGCGCCGCTTTCGGACGACATCGCCAACATTAAACTCATGGAAGACGCCGGAGCGCCAGCCGTCGTGTTGTATTCGTTGTTCGAGGAGCAACTGCGCCTGGAGCGACGCGAATTGCATCATCACCTCACGCAGGGCACGGAGAGCTTTCCCGAAGCGCTGTCGTATTTTCCCGAACCGGTGGAATTCAACATTGGCCCGGAGCAATACCTGAAGCACATCGCCAAGGCCAAGGCGGCGGTGAACATTCCCATCATTGCCAGCCTCAATGGCTCGACTCCCGGCGGCTGGACGGATTATGCCCGGAAAATCCAGCAGGCCGGCGCGGACGCCCTGGAACTGAACATCTACAGCATCCCGACCGGACTGGAAACCACGGCGGCACAAATCGAAAGCGAATACGTCCAAATCGTCAAAGCGGTGAAATCCGCGATCACGATCCCCGTGGCCGTGAAACTCAGCCCGTTCTTCACCAACTTCGCGAATGTGGCCAAACGCTTGGTGGACGTGGGCGCAGATGGCCTCGTGCTCTTCAACCGGTTCTACCAACCGGACATTGATCTTGAAGCCCTCGAAGTGACGCCGAACGTGTTGTTCAGCACGCCGATGGCGATGCGGCTGCCGTTGCGCTGGGTGGCCATTCTGCATGGCCGTGTGAAATGCAGCATCGCCGCCACCAGTGGCATCCACCGCGCTTCCGATGTCGTGAAGATGCTGATGGTGGGCGCGGACGTCACGGAACTGTGCTCGGTGTTGATGCGCCACGGCATCAAGCAGATTTCCACGATCGAACACGAGTTGAGCGCGTGGCTGGAGAAGCATGAATACGAATCACTCGAGCAACTCAAAGGCAGCCTGAGCCAGAAGAACTGCGAAGATCCGAGTGCCTATGAACGCGCTCAGTACATGCGCGCGATTTCGACCTACCCATTTCCAGTGGGCAAGTCTTAGGCCGACGAGCGAGCCGCTTTTTCATTGGCCAGACGAGTTCGGCGTTCGCTGGCTGGCGCACTGTTAGTCTGGCTTCCTTGCGGCGGTGCTGCCGACAGCCCGGTGGGCTGGCAATGAACGGCAAAGAAAGAAACCCGGCTGCCGAAGCAACCGGGTTTCTTCCAACACAGAGGACCAACCAACAGGAACTAAAAAACCTCCGCCTTCAGGCCCGTAATCTGCCGCACGGTTTGCGCGATGCGGGAAAGACACTTGAGGGGCAGATGGCTGAACTCGGACCGCGTGGTGGGCCGGGTGGCGGAGTAAATTTGAACCAGCGAAATCTGCGCGCCAGCCTTCTTGAGTTCCAGCAAGCGGCGGGCGTATTGGTCAATTTCCTCCAGCGGCGGTTCCTCACCGTGAATCGCCGGGAAGAGGCTTTGGATTACTACCGGCCGTTCCCGCGCGGTGAGCAGAATGTTCGACAGGATTTTCGGAAGCGAAACCTCGCCTTTGTTCACGCGGTTCAGGTACAACTGCGTTCCGCCATCCAGCTTGGCCCACACTTCGTCCAGCTTGGTAAAATGTTTCAAGGCTTCCTGCACCTCCGGGCGGTCCAGGCCCATGGAGTTGGTGATGAGCACCAGTTTGAAGAAGGACGCGTGGGTCAGCGCGCGAACGTGGATGATCTCCTGCAACGCTTCGTCGAAATTGGGAGCGAGGGTCGGTTCGCCGTCACCACTCAACGCCACATGACGCAATTGGAGCAAATCGTCCGGCATGGCCCGATACCAGGGCCGTTCGCGCAATCGGCCCGAGCGGGCAAACTCCAGCGTCGTCGTCAGTTCTCCGGCCATGGCGTCCACGTCCAGCACCGTTTCGCGTGCTGGCGCCGTGCGGTTGACCTCGCAATAGATGCAGTCAAAGTTGCATTGCTTGTCGGGGTTCATGTTCACCCCGATGGACAGTCCGCGGGCGCGGGGCGAGACGACCAGATAGACAAAGCGGTTCTCCAAAAAATCACGCGGGCTGCCGAACGCCGTTTCGTGAGCGTTCCCCTCGCGCGTCGCGGCGGACTTCTTCCGTTCCGCGGGAGGAATCATCTCTGAGGTCTTGTCAGTGACTTCTATCACAATTAGCATGTTCACGTTAAGCAGGCGGGGCTTATTGCTCTACACCCGGCTTGTCAAAAATTGGACATTTTTTGCAGGAATCGGGCCAGTGCAAGGAAAGGGCAGAGCAGAGCGTGCGGGCGCGGATTGCATCGTGCGCGGAATCCAGTAAACCAGCAAAAACCTAAAAACCATGTCACTCGCGGAATTCAAACAAGCGGCGATTGCCAACACGTTGCGCGGTTGCCAGCTTTTCGTCGGGCTGTCGCCGGCAGACTTGAACGCCATTGCCGAAATCACCGTCGTAAAATCGCTCGACAAGGGCGACTACCTGTTTCGCGAGGGCGACTCGGCGCACGGATTTTACATCGTGCAGAAAGGCGCGATCAACGTCCATCGCGTCAGCGCCGCGGGCAAGGAGCAGGTGATTCACATCTTCCGCGCGGGCGAATCGTTTGCGGAAGCCACCCTTGCCACCATGATCGGTTATCCGGCGGATGCGCGGGCGGTGGAATCGTCGCAGGTGTTGCTGGTGCAGAAGAGCGGCTTTCTCGGCTTGCTCAAGCGTCAGCCGGAACTCGCGCTCCGGATGCTCGGTTCGATGAGCATGCACCTGCGCGTGTTGGTGGGCCAACTGGAAGACATGACGCTCAAGGACGTGGAAACGCGCCTCGCCAACTGGCTCGTCAAACGCTGTCCCGATCCGAACAGCACGAAGCCGACCTCCATCGAACTGCGCACCACCAAGCGCGTGCTTGCCGCCGAACTCGGTACGGTGAGCGAAACGTTTTCGCGCACGCTCGCCAAGTTCCGGGAGCAGCAACTGATTCAGGTCAAGGGCAAGACCTTGACGGTGTTATCGCCGGCGCGACTCAAGGCGTTGTTGCGCCAGAACCTCGGCGAGTGACTCGTTCGCCAGCCTGCCGTCGGCTGCGCGGCGGAGGTTTGCGCGGCGTTGCTTTTCCCTTGTTACCGCGGGCTTGCGCCCGCCTTCCCCGGCGCATTGCGTCAGCTGATCCCGTCCCGCGCTATCTGAAACTGAATTGATTTGTATCAAAGTTTTGTTGGGCGGCTGGACTTATTCTTAATCCCAATGAAGCCTGTTACCGCGTTTTCTGGTTTTGGAGTTTGCATGGCTGCGGCGGTCCTGATGAGCGCCGGCGGGATGTCCGCTGCCGAGAGCAACCTGTCCCCTTCGCTCGCGCGCGGAAAGACCGTTTACGACCAGCAGTGTGCGGCGTGCCACGGCGGGAACGGCGATGGCAACGGCGCGGCGGCGGTGTGGTTGTATCCCAAGCCGCGCGATTTCAGCCTCGGCCAGTTCAAAATCAAATCCACACCCGGCCAGTCGCTGCCGACCGATGACGATTTGCTGCGATCCGTCACCCGCGGTTTGCCGGGCAGTTCCATGCCGGGCTTTGCGTATCTGGACGAAGCCGACCTGCGTGACGTGGTGCAATACGTCAAACACCTCACCGCTTACATCAACAACGCCGGCCAGCGCATCAATCGTTTCGAGGAAGCGGCGGCGGGTGACGCCACCATCGGATCGGTTGCTGTGCCGCCCGAACCGGCCGCCACAGTCCAGGAACTCACGCTGGGTCGGGAGGTTTACCAGAAAATGCAGTGCGCGCTGTGTCACGGCGAAACGGGCGCGGGCGATGGTGCCCAAGTGCCTACGCTCAAGGACACCGCCGGTCTGCCCGTGCGTCCGCGCGATTTCAACACCGGCCTGTTTCGCGGCGGTCACACGGGGCGCGATTTGTATTTGCGGATTCATAACGGCATGCCGGGCACGCCGATGATTCCCTATGGCGAAGAGGTCTTGAAACCCGCGGAGCGCTGGGCGCTCGTGCATTACGTACAGTCGCTCCGGCGCACGGACGTGGCCGTGAACGATCTGCTCACACCAGAAGATGGCTCGATCCATGTGCGTCGCGTGGCGCGGCTGCCGGTTGAGCCGATGGAAAAGTTTTGGGAGTCGCTCGATCTCGTGCGCGTGCCGCTCAATCCGCTCTGGCCGGAGCCGAATCAGGTTTACGCCGTTGCCGTGTCTGCCGTGACCGACGGCAAGAAACTCGCCGTGTTGCTTCAGTGGCGCGACGAGTTGCCGCAGAACAGCGCCATTCGTGTGCAGGATTTTCAGGACGGTGCAGCGCTGCAATTTTCCATGACTGGCAGCTACGGCTTCCTGGGCATGGGCGATGCACAGAATCCCGTCAATCTCTGGAATTGGAAGGCCGGTTGGCAGGCGGAGGCCGAGGGCGGCGGCCCGCCGGACATGGATTCGGTCTATCAATCCATGCACACGGATGCGTGGACGTTCACCAACTACAGCACCGCCCATGACGCCGGCAACATTACCTCGCTCCCGCACAAAACTCCGATCGAGGATGCCAATGCCCGCGGATTTGGTTCGTTCAAATCGCAGCCAATCAAACAGCAGAACGTTCAAGGGCGGGGCGTATGGCACGATGGCTTTTGGAATGTGGTTTTCATCCGCGATCTGAAATCCAAGGATGCGGATGATGTAAAGTTTATCCCGGGCAAATCCGTGCCGGTGGCGTTCGCCATCTGGAACGGTGAACAAGGCGACCGCAACGGTCGCAAGATGGTCAGCAACTGGTATCAACTCATTCTGGACGACAGCAAAGGCCGGACCGCGCAACGCTGATCAAATCCGAACGCCGAAATTCGAATGACGAAAGAAACTCGAAATCCGAAGCTCGAAGGAGAAGGCTCGTTAGGCTTTCGGTCGGACTGTTTTCAATCCGACGGCATCCGCCAACGCCAATTGATCATCGTCGAAACTCACGAACATTTCAGCGGACAGTTCCCGCGCATAGGCCACGTGCAGCAAATCCGCCGAGCGACACGGCAGCGAAAAAGCGTGGGCTGCGCTGATGAGGTTGGCGGCTCTCATCACGTCACGCCAGTCAGCTTCTTCGTGCTTGAAGTAGCCGACGCGCACATCTTCTTCGAGCCGATGAATCAGAGCTTTGGCCTCGGACAAATGCAGGCGACGCGCGGCGTCTGGATGCCGGGTCAGATGTCGGATGGTGTTGAAGACTTCGATCCGATGCCAGGGCGACCACAGCCAGGTTTCTGTTTGACGCTCTTCGTAGAAACGCTCTGCAATCGCGTGAAAGGTGTCATCCCGCACTTTGCAGGCAACGGTGAACGTGCTGTCGGCGTAGATCATCGCCCTTTCAATTCACGGATCGCTTCGGTGAAATTCACTTTGTGTGGACGGGGATTCGGGCAGATTTCGCGAGCTTCGCGTTCAAGCTGTTCTCGAGTCTTGCGCGGCGGCTTTACGCGCTTGGTGACCAGCAAACTGGTCTTACCGTCATCTGTGACTTCGACGGTCTCGCCCAACGCCAGTCTCTCGACGATGGAAGGCGACTCGAAAAACTCCCGCGTTGTCAGCGTCTTCATGCGACAAACCCTATGCCCAAACCGCGCTCGGAGCAAGCTCGGTCATTCGCCGATTCCACGCTTTAACGATTCAACGATTCAACGGTTCAACGAAGAAAAATCATGAAGGATAATCTCAGCCGTCGCTCCTTCCTCCAACGCAGCGGCCTCGTCGGCGCGGGCATCACTGCCGCGCAATTTCTTCCGCTTCGCTTTCTCCAAGCGCAGCCGGCGGTGGACGACGTGCTCAATCCGCTCGCGCATTATCCGAATCGCGATTGGGAACAGCTCTATCGCAATCAATACGCTTACGACCGCGAGTTCTCCTGGGTCTGCGCGCCGAACGATACGCACAATTGCCGCATCACCGCTCATGTGCGCAACGGCGTCATCGTCCGGCTGGGCGAACAATACGACGTCCACACCTACACCGATCTTTATGGCAAACACGCCTCCGCTGCTTGGGGCAATCGTCATTGCGCGAAAGGCTACACCTTCCATCGCATCCTTTACGGGCCGTATCGGCTGAAACATCCCATCGTGCGTCGCGGCTGGAAGCGCTGGGCCGACGATGGCTTTCCCACGCTCACGCCCGAGGTGAAGGCGAAATACAAATTCGACACGCGCGGCACGGACAAGTTCGAGCGCATCTCGTGGGACGACGCATTCACCTACATCGCCAAAGCCACCAAAGCCATTGCCACTCGCTACAGCGGCGAGGCGGGCGCGAAACTGCTCGAATCGCAGGGCTATCCGAAAGAGATGATTGACGATATGGGCGGCGCAGGCACACGCACCATCAAGATGCGCGGCGGCATGGGCCTGCTCGGCGTGCTCGGCAAATACGGGATGTACCGCCTGTGCAATTCCCTTGCGTTGCTCGACGTGAACATCCGTGGCGTGAAGCCCGAGGACGCGAAGGCGGGACGCATCTGGTCGAATTACACCTGGCACGGCGATCAAGCGCCCGGCCATCCGTGGGTGCATGGCTTGCAAAATTCGGAGTCGGACTTCAATGATCTCCGCAATTCCAAGCTCATCATCATGAACGGGAAAAATCTCGTCGAAAACAAAATGGCCGATGCCCATTGGTTCGTCGAGGCGATGGAGCGCGGCTGCAAGATTGTCGTCATCGCGCCCGAATACGGCGCGCCCTCGACGAAGGCCGATTACTGGATTCCCGTGCGTCCGTCCACCGATGCGGCGCTGTGGCTCGGCGTCACGCGGCTGATGATTGACAACAAGTGGTATGACGAGAAGTTCGTGAAGCAGTTCACGGATTTTCCCTTGCTGGTCCGCACCGACAACGGCAAGCGGCTGCGCGCTGCCGAAGTTTTTCCAAATTACACGTTCACATTACCCGAAGACAGCCCAAGCAAAAAAGTTCAAGGCATCACCGACGAACAGCACCAGCAACTCGGCGATTTTGTGGTATGGGACGCGAAGTCGAATTCACCGAAGGCGCTCACCCGCGACATGGTTGGCGAGACGCTGACCAAGAGCGGCATTGATCCGACGCTCGATTGGAATGGCAAGATCAAGCTCACCGATGGCAGCGAAGTGGAAGTCGCCACGTCGTGGAATCTCTACCAGGTTCACCTCAAGGACTACGACCTCGACACCGTTTCCGAAATTACTTCCTCGCCGAAGGAATTGATTGAGCGGCTCGCGAAGGACATCGCGACCACCACGCCGACTTCGTTGCATCAGGGCGAAGGCATCAACCATTGGTTTCACGCGACCGAGGCGAATCGCGCCGCGTATCTGCCGCTCATGCTCACCGGGAACATCGGCAAGCCGGGCGCGGGCTGTCATGGCTGGGCGGGCAATTACAAGGCCGCGCTCTTCCAAGGCAGCAAGCTCACCGGTCCAGGCTTTAAGGGCTGGGTCGCCGAAGATCCGTTCGAGCAAAATCTTGATCCCAAAGCGCACGGCAAGGAAATCCACGCCCACGGTTACACCAAGGATGAAGAGCCGGCTTACTGGAATCACGGCGACCGACCCCTGATCGTCGAGACGCCCAAGGAAGGCCGCAAAGTGTTCACCGGCAAATCCCACATGCCGTCGCCGACCAAGGCGATCTTCACGACCAACGTGAACCTGATCAACAATGCCAAGTGGGCCTACGGCATGATCAAGAACGTCAACCCCAACGTGGAGTTGATCGTGACGATGGACACGCAGATGACGGCCAGCGTGGAGTATTCCGATTTCGGCCTGCCGGCAAATTCGTGGGTCGAGTTCGAAGATCTGGAAATCACCGCGAGCTGCTCAAATCCATTCCTGCAAATCTGGAAGGGCGGCATCAAACCGCTGTACGACTCGAAGGACGACCTCACGATTCTCGCCGGCATCGGTGCGGCGCTGGGAAAACTCACCGGCGACAAGCGATTCCACACGCACTTTAAGTTCGAGCACGAGGGCAAGCGCAGCATTTACATCCAGCGCCTGCTGGACACCTGCACCACGACAGCGGGCTACAAGGTTGCCGACATCATGGCTGGCAAATACGGTCCGCCCGGCGGCGCGCTGATGTTGTTCCGCAGCTATCCGCGCATTCCGTTCTACGAGCAGATTCACGACAACTATCCGTTCTACACGGACACGGGCCGGTTGCACTCCTACTCGGACGATCCGACCGCGTTGGCGTGTGGCGAAAATTTCATCGTTCACCGCGAAGGCCCGGAGGCAACGCCCTATCTGCCCAACGTGATCGTCAGTTCGAATCCGCTCGTGCGTCCGAACGATTATGGCATCCCGCTCGATGCCGAGCATTGGGACGAACGCACGGTGCGCAACGTGAAGATGAGTTGGGCGGACACGAAGAACTCAAAGAATTTCCTTTGGCAAAAGGGTTTTCAGTTCTACTGCCTCACCCCCAAGTCGCGCCACAGCGTCCACTCGTCATGGGCGAACGTGGATTGGCATCTCATCTGGAACTCGAACTTCGGCGACCCGTATCGCGTGGACAAGCGCCTGCCGAATGTGGGCGAGCATCAGATCCACATGAACCCGCAGGCCGCGCGCGATCTCGGCATCGCGGATGGCGATTACGTCTATGTGGACGCCAACCCCGCCGACCGTCCGTATCTCGGCGCGACCCCGAGTGATCCGTTCTACAAGGTGAGCCGCCTCATGCTGCGTCTGACTTACAACACCGCCTATCCCTACAACGTGGTGATGATGAAACACGGCTCGTTCATCGCGACGGAAAAGACCGTGAAGGCGCAGCAGACGCGACCCGACGGTCTTTCGCTCACGGAGGAAGGTTACATCTCGAACTTCCGGTTCGGCTCGCAGCAATCGGTCACGCGCAACTGGCACATGCCCATGCACCAGACCGACACCCTGTTCCACAAATCGAAAGCGTTCATGAGTTTCATCTTCGGCGGCGAGGCGGACAATCACGCCGTCAACACTGTGCCGAAAGAATGTTTGATCCGCATCACTAAAGCGGAGGACGGCGGCCTCGGCGGCAAAGGCCCGTGGAAACCCGGCCTGAACGGCATGTCGCCGGATGCCGAAGGCAAACCGATGAAGAAATACATCGCCGGTGAATTCAGCGGCAAAGGTGAAGGCGGCGGCGCGGCGACGTTTGAGTAAAACCGCTGAGGCAATCCGAAACGAGAAATCCGAATGCCGAAAGAAATCCGAAATCCAAAATCCGAGACAGTCGGCACGCCATTCCGTCGTAGCGCAGACTTCCAATCTGCTGTATCGCGGATTTCCGATCCGCAAACGCAGCGAACATTCAGCGTCGCCGAGCAATCCAACGCCCAGCCGACTGGACGTCGGCGAGACAGCAGGTTGGAAACCTGCGCTCCAGGAAAGGCGCGGAATCGGGGAGACGTCATCCCGGCAAACGGAGAAGTGACTCAAACAGCCGCCGCTGGCAGGAGGCAGATGAATCCCGCTTGCTCGAAGTGGCGATCATTTGTGAAAGCGTCGAAGATTCCTTCTTGTGACATTACAACAAAGCTGGCGCAGTCAACCAGTCCCCAGTTCTTGTCGGGACGTTCTGAGTACAGTTGGAGCGCTTTACTCAAGAAATCCGGCCCGACCGAAACAACCAAGCCGTCCGTGCTGGCGGTGAGGCGCCGGACGGTTTCAACAAACGCCGAACGAGCTTTTGTGCGAGCCAGGCCGTTACCCGTTTCGGCAATAACCCAGTCCGTGAGAATTACCTTGCTTCCGATCCGCGCAAGTTCCCGCCACAATGAAATGGCGGCGGGATGCAGGGAGTCATCTTCGTTCAGCAAAGCCACGAGCCCGCTCGTATCCACAAATACCCGCTTACTTGCCATTGGTGACTTTGGGATGCCCGTAAAGGTAATGGTCAACATTCGTGGCGAGGTCGGAAATTCCAGTCGGGACGGCAAGTTCGCCAATGGTCCAGATCGGATCGAGTTCGCGGCCTTTGGTCACGGCAGCAACCTCGGCTTCAATGCGCACATCCGTCCCCTCAGCGAGTTTGACTCCGGCTTCAAGCACAATGACCCCGTTCTTGACAGTTCCTTTGTAGCTCATAACACGCGGAATCATACCATCCCGGAATCTGCTCTGGCAAACGCCATTTGACCTATGCCCAAAGACGAATTCGATTTTGAAGATCCGTTTGAACTAAACGGCATGGCGTTCATGACGCACGAAGACACGACCAACGACATGGCCGAGTGTTTCGCCGAAGAGTTCATGCGGATGGGGTATAGCCACAAGCAGGTGCTCGCGCTGTTCCGCAACCCGCATTACCTCGGCCCGCACATGGCCTTTGAGAAACGCGGCGAACCGTTCATGCGTGATCTCATCGGTGATGTGTTTGCGCGATGGGGCAAAGTGGTGACGTGGTCGAGTGCGACGCTGAATCCCCTCACCCCGGCCCCCTCCCCTTCCGAAGGGGAGAGGGAGAATCGTTCGCCGTCAAACCGTGAACCTGCAACGGCGGATTGTACGGGCGACCTGGGAATTTCCGAGAGACACCCATTGCTGTTCCCTCTCCCCCTCGGAGGGGG